>NZ_JBYFBS010000017.1:0-162833 GCF_057652315.1 Prosthecobacter sp. Pr1
GTTTTCGCTTTCTTTCTAAACCACCTATTTCTTGCCAGCACGGTAAAACGAGTGAGCCAAGTCGCCTCTGCCACAGCGCTACGATAGTCCAAAATTGGAAGTCGGAAATCATCCCCGTAAAACATCTGCCGTAGAAGTTCATGGTCCCCCTCATTAAGCAGAAGATACCGTTTCAAGTCGCCAACAAAGCTTGCCCATGAAGGCTTGGGAGTTGATTGCATCCAATCCTTCTCCGAAATAAGCCATTCAGCAGTCGAAACGCGAAGTCTCTTCTCACTGCCTTCCTCATGCAATTGAAGTCCCAGCTTGTTTAACTCTCGCTCAATAGTCACTATCGCCTGATCAACAAAATCACCATCACCAACAATGATCATATCATCCACATACCTAAAATAATGTACATCGCTTATGCCAGAGAACGCAACATCTAACTCACGTAGAAAAATATTGGCGATTAGGTGACTGAACATCGGACCGGTCAGAATGCCATGTTCACCGCTCCTTGGGACTGAAGTGTGGTCGTCAATAATTTTATGCCCCAGCACAACCCAACGGTCATCGAGACCAGCTTTTCGGCTATATTTAGCCCAGACATTCGAAGCACTCTCACGGCTTATCGAGGGGTAAAATTTTTTGATGTCTATATATTGAACTACCCCCGAAGGATAGTCACGCGCCGCTTTAGCAATTCCAATATGCCGCTCTTTCAGGCCAGCAAAATAAGGTTGAAAAATACCAACTCGATCAGACCCAGAAGTCAAAGCGTAACTAAAAACACAATGGGGGTTCTCGAAAACTGAAGCATGTTTAGAACATTCGTCGAGAAGCGCCGCCTCAGCTAGTGCCTCATTGGCTCCAGGAAGATGAAAGTAACGATGAAGAATGTCATTATTAGAAATAACTTCCTTGAAATGGAGGGCATTGAAATACGGAAAATTCTTTCGTGTAGCTGCTAGATCAGTCGCGACATGCTTCACCCAAATATCCGTGCGCGCGGCAGAATTCTCTAAATAATATCAAAGACTTAAATAGGTCAACACGTCTCGTCGACGATACTGATTTACAGCTCGCACTGCGAGAATTCCGGCGCGATTAGTCTTCATTGCCGTTTAAGATCTAACGAAATAAAACTTAGACCCACGCGGGCGGTGCCGGGAGATTGAAGCGGCAACTCGAACCGACTGGAATATGTCGACACGGGCTCACTTGTTTCAGCGTCTTTGACATGAACAACATACTTCTTCCAAGCCGTTGCAATTCGGGTTCCTAGCCAATGAAAAAGCCCTCCATTGCCAGTTGCTCGCTTCATATCGGGCTCAATCCAAAGCGCGTAGCTATCACTTCCAGAACAATAGCGGAACAATTCTTCTAGCTGAGGTTCAGCGTCCTTTTGCTTGCTTTCCCTCACCAGGAACCCATTGAAGTTAGCAATTACAAGAAGACGCTTGGATTGGGAACCCCATGCTACGCTGACCTTATGTATAAGGTCTGTCGTACTAAGCGCGTTAGTAACATCCCACGATAAAAATTCCGTTGTCAGATTGATGGCTTGATCTCGCAACGCCGGAGAAATTTGATCAGCTAACATTTGCGCATAAATTCGAGCGGGTTGTGAGAGTTCACCCCCGATCAAATGCACGTCTAAAGGCTCCCTGGGCAAGACGTTTGAACCACGCAATTGACAGATAGTACTCAAAAAGGATAGTGCAGCAGCACCAGCACCGCATGGTGCATCTGTGAGTGTTACGCGATTTCCGGCAAGAGTTCTGACCAAGTTATTAGATGCCTTGACCGCCTTATTTAATGGATCCATCAGCGCAAGCTGGGCTCTCGCTGCTGAGCCATCAAACGCTTGAGCAAAATGCTTGTCCGTGTCAGCCTGTGACAGGCCTCCAACGGGAGGATCGGCAGAGTCTCTTAACCTTGCTAAACCGCTCAAATTGAGACGATTGATCATTTGCTCATATTCGACGGCTAATTTTTCTGGCAACCGTAGAAGCCCGGCCTGGGTCGCCCCTGTTTCGATATGATCAGGATCCCAGAGTGATTTTGGCAACTTCAAAGGATCAAGGATCCGTCCGCTTAAGAGAGTCATTCTCATAGCTTTTAGTCATTCTCGCCACCTCCGCAATCAGCATTTCCATGTCTTGTACGCCGTGAATCTGCTAATGTTAAGTTTTGTGATGTGCAATTTTCATTTCCACCTCGATTTCCATGCCATGCACAGTCGGCAGGGCGTGGTAATCGTCGCAATCCGAGACTCATAGTCTGCCCATGGGCTGCCGCACCGTTGTTCTAGCAACCCCTTTGGCACTCTCGGGCCAAGTTTCCTTTTACTAAACCCGCGGCATAGCCCCCCCGGCAGGAGGCCCTCGATCGCACCTTCTGTCATTCACCTCGCACACTCCCATGCACGATCTGCACACTCATTGCTTGCAACCATTGAATAAATTCTCACGTTCTATCATCTGACCATTCATGCTCTCCCGCCTCACAGCCCTGATCCTCACCCTCTGCATCGGCCTTCCGATGTGCTGGTGCTGCATCACAGCTCCCCAGCAGGAAGAGGTCGCCAGCTGCTGCGCCAAAAAACAGCACCCGGCCTCCGAGCATTCCCAGGAGCCAAACTGCCCCTGCGCCAAGCATGAAACCGCGCGCGATGTCGCCGCCACCTTCGTCAACGCCCCGGCCCCCGCTTTAAAACTGCTGGCCACCCCCCTTTGGCACGCCCTTTCGCCTTTCAGCCCCACCTCAGGAGCTTTGGCCGTTTATGCGCCCCGTCACGACCACGGGCCGCCCTTGCGCACCGCCCCGCTCTATTCGCGGCATTGCGCCCTCTTGATTTGAAGCCACGCGCCATGCGTCTGGAAGCCAGACGCTCCGGGCAATGACTCGATTCCGCGCGGCCACTAAATGCGCCGCCACCTAGACCGGCTGCCCGGTCGTCTGGCCTCACCGCCAGTTCAACCGCCACTCCATGGCACACCGGCATGCGCACGCCTGCGCTGCATGCCGCCAATTCAAAGCAGGCACTTCAAAACACAACACATCCAACACTATGAAAACCATCCTCATGCTCATCGCCGCAGCCTCCGTCGCCACCCTCTCCAGCACCGCTCTTGCCGCCGGCAAGGCCTGTGAAAAGTGCTGCAAGGACAACTGCGCCGCCTGCTGCAAAGAAAAGGGCAAGGCCTGCGGCAAGGACTGCTGCAAAGGCGAATAACCCCGGTCAAAACCACGCCGTCACCCGGAAACGGGTGGCGGCTTTTTTTTAGACCAGTCTATCTCTCGGCCGCCTGCTTGAGCGCCTTCAACGACGGCGCGCCGCTCAGCTTCGCCATCTCCGCAGCCACAATCTCTGCGCGCCTTGCCGCCTCCATGCGGTCCTTGGCCTTGGCCTGCACCGCGGCATTGTGCGCCTTGCGCAGCTTTTCGGCCACGGGCGAGGTGGGGCTTTTATCCGCTCCCGTAGCCGCCCAGTCGTGGGCAAACGAGTTCACCAGCCTCGCCAGCTCGGCATCCTGCTGCTCCAGGTTTTGCATCACCTCCTGAATTTCATCCGGCGTGGCCTGAGCTCCGGCTGACGAGCTGCGTGACGCACTCTTGGAAGAGGGCCAGAAGATCAATGCCAAAAACCCGACCACCACCACAGCCACCACCCCGATGACCAGCATGAGCTGTTGCTGCTGCGGCGTCATTCCAACCGCCGGCTTGGGTGGCGGAGCAGCTTTCTTTTTCTCCACCACCGCCGGCACGCCTGGCGCGCGCACACCCGGCGCGCGCGGCACACTCGGACCCGGTGCACGCACGGCAGGTGCTGGTGCCGCTGCAGCAGGGGCCGCCGGAGCAGCCGCCCCCAAACGTAACCCTGCCCCCAAGCCCGCACCCATGCCGGCTCTCGAGGCTGTCCCCATGCCGATGCCTAGATCGATGGCCATGACATCGCCGGGCACCGCTTCAGGCTCGGTCGCCTGCTTCATCGCCACATTGATGTGCGCACGAAGCTCTCCCGCATCCTGATACCGCTTATCCGGATCGGGGTCGATGGCTTTGGCGATGATGCTGTCCCACCGCGTCGAGATTTTGGCAAACTCCGTGACCGACCGCCGCGGCTCCCCCGGAATCGTACCCGTCAGCATCTCATAGAGCACCACACCTGCGGCGTAAATGTCCACCCGGTGGTCCACCACGCTGCCACCACGAATCTCCGGCGCGGCATAATCCGGCGTACCAAAGGGGTTCTCCTGCTCCGCTTCGTCGGAAACCGGCCGCGCCAGTCCAAAGTCCGCCACCTTCACATGGTCGCTGTCATTGACCATGATGTTGCCCGGCTTGATGTCACGATGAATGATCTGATGATCATGCGCAAAGGTCAGCGCCTCACACAGCTGCATCGCCAGGTTGGTCGCCTTCCGCAGCGAAAGAGTCCCATTGTGAATGAGATCGTGCAGTGAGCGTCCCTCAATCCATTCCATCACCAGATACAGGTGCCCTCCCGCCGTGATGCCAAAGTCATACACACCCACAATGTTCGTGTGATTTAGCTTCGCCATCGCACGCGCCTCGATCTTGAAACGATCGGTGAATTCCTTTTCGGCCCCAAACTCCGGCGGCAAAATCTTCACCGCCACCCGCCGGTCCAGGCTCTCCTGATACGCCTTGTACACTGCCCCCATGCCTCCGCATGCCGCCAGTTTTTCAAACTGAAACTGCGGCAGGTAGGCGTTCATCGCCTCCAGGCTCGGGACATCAAACGAAGGCAGCTCGCTGGGGGTAGTTTCTTCGGACATTCCTGATCCATAACCTTCTACAGCTTCTGCCGCGAGGAAAATTTCCTAGCTGTTCCGTCCTGTAATGACCGCTCAACGCACCGGCTCTGCGGCCGTCGTCGGTACAGTGCCTGCCCCAGTTGCGCCACCCACGCTTTCTATCAAGGCTTTCATGGACGGTGCCGTCTTCAGCTTCGCCAGTTCTGCCGCCACGATTTCCGCACGCTTCGCGGCCTCCGCCTTGCCTGCGGCCGCACGCTCACGGGCCTTCTGCAAAACAAGCTCGCACTGGGCCGCACGCATTTTCTGCGCTGCCATGCTCGCACGCCCTTGGATCGCCTCGCGCTGCGCGTCGTAGGCCTTGCGCAGCGTCTTGAGCGTATCCGGCCAGAGCTGATCCGGCTCGTCCAGCGGCTCATGATTCGCAATGTGGGAGATTTCACTCAGCACAAAATCACGCTGCTGCGGCATCAGGCCGGTCAGACCGCGTTGCAGCGCCGGGATGTATTTGTCAGCCAGGCTCTGCATTTCAGAATCAGTGCCTGTTTCCATGTTGATCAGCCATTCTGCAGCGAAGTCACTGACCATCAGCGCCAGCTCTGCATCACGCTTCTCCAGCTGCTGGATCAACTCCTGCGGAGTTTCCGGCACCGGCACCACGGTTGGCATCACCACTGGTGCGGGCGCAGGTGCGGGCATCGGAGCAGGTGCGGGCACAGGCGCCACGGCGACCATCTTCTCAACATTCGGCGCAGGTTCCGGCGCTTTCATCTCCGGTTCCACAGCGGGCACCACCACCACCGGCTCCCCCTTTTTGGCCGGCTCCTTCTCCTCTTTAATCTTCGGCTGCAGCTCAGGCTCATCAGCCTTCGGAGTGGCGGCCACTGTCTCCTTCTCCGTGGTCACAGGCGCCTCCGGCGCAGCCCCGCCTTTGAACATCATCCCGCCCACAATGCCGATGACAATCACCGCAGCCCCGATCAGCACCAGATGCAGCGGCTTCAATGCCGCTTTGCCCTGAGGCTCGTCCTCCTCCACGGCCACCACCTTCACCGGCTGTGCACCTTGGTTGATCAGCATCGCAATATGCGCACGAAATTCGCCCACATCCTGAAAGCGCTTCGAGGGATCCGCATGCGTAGCCCGGTCGATCAACTCATCCCATTTCGGAGACAAGGGGGCAAACTCCGTCACCGAACGCCGTGGCTGCTGCGGCACCCGCCCCGTCAGCATTTCGTACAAAACCACACCCGCGGCGAAAATGTCCGCCCGCTGGTCCACCGCGCCCTTGCCTAAAATTTCCGGGGCCGCGTAGTCCGGCGTGCCGAAGGGATTCTCCTCCGCCTCACCCGTGATCGGCCGTGCCAGTCCAAAGTCCGCCACCTTCACCTGATCATCCTCGCTGATCATGATGTTCCCCGGCTTGATGTCGCGATGAAGGATTTTGTTGTGATGCGCAAAGGCCAGCGCGTCACACAGCTGCATCGCCAGGCTCGCGGCTTTCCGCACCGGAATGCTGCCTTTATGAATAAGCGTGTGCAGCGTCTGCCCTTCCACCCACTCCATCACCAGATACAGGTGCCCCTCTTTGGTGATGCCAAAGTCATACACACCCACGATGTGCGTGTGGTTCAGCTTCGCCATCGCACGCGCCTCGGATTTGAATCGATCCGCAAAGTCCTCCTGCCTGCCAAATTCAGGCGGCAAAATTTTGATCGCCACCGGCCGGTCCAGGCTCACCTGCCGCCCACGATACACCGCCCCCATGCCACCAAAGGCCGCGAGCTTTTCAAACGCATACTGCGGCAGCAATGCGGCCATCTCCTCGACGCTTGGGACGTCAAACGGGGGTTGATGCTGGGCTGAGGATTCCTGGGACATGAAAAAGGCGGCGGACTGTTACCGATACGCGCCCTAACAGCGAGTAAAATCACCATTGCTCACTTTGCCAGTCGGCCATCTCCCCTAGAGCTTCGTAGCCGCCCCTTGCCAGACCGCCGGTCCCCTGACCATGCACAAAAAGAGACTCGGCATGAAAATCGACGGTCCATTGTGCCTGTGTCTGGTACTTTTGTTCCTTTTGCCCTCGGAGCGGACACCCGGCACGTTTTTGGCGCAGATTATGCATAGGGATTTCATCGTGCCAAATCCCCCCCGGCATGTCAGTCGCACACCGTCCTCACCCCCTCCTTCTATGCCACACTCCCCAGTCTCTGAAGAAAAGCTTGTCGGTTTCCCTGCCCGCTGCCTTTCACTGCGCCAAAAGCTGCGTGTCTCAAAGCCCGAGCTCGCCCACTGGCTCGGCGTGGGTCGCAGTTACGTCACCGTCTTGGAAAAAGGCCGCCAGGCTCCCTCCAGACCTGTGTTCCAATTGATCGAAAAACTCGAAGCTGCCGCCAACCTCAAACAGCTCGCCATGCACATGCCACAGCCTGACACCACCTCTTCCCCCCCCGAAATGGCTGGTCTCCCACCCGCAGCCATTGAAGCTCTCGACCGCTTGGTGCAGCCGGAGCCAGCACCTGCACCCGCGCCCGCAGTCAAACCCGCCGAGAAGCCCGTCATCCGCGAAAAAAACACCTTCGCTCTGCGTGTCGCCGCCCTGCGTGAAAAAATGGGCGTCACTCGTCCAAAACTTGCCCAGCGCCTCGGCGTCTCCCGCCAGTACGTCACCAAAATCGAAAATGGCGCCCACGCCTCCCTGCCCGTCATCAAGCTGATCGAAAAACTCGAAGCCGAGATTCAAACCGCATCAGCCGCCGCCACCGCCATTGCCTCAGAGCACACAACCGTCAGCACCACCAGCACGCCACCGCAGCCAGCCCTTGCACCCGCAGCACCCGCTGTGGCGCACACTCCCGCCTTCTCGATGCCTGCGGCTCCAGCGCCTGTCACCCCGCGCATCGCCCTCCTCCCCGTGCTCACCATCCCTGCCGCGCGTGAACTGGCATCGCCTGCTCAGGCAGCCTTCGCCGCCGCCGAGCACTTCGCCTTCAGCGTGACAGATCCCGATGCCTTCGCCATGCGCCTCGCTGGCGATGCCATGCTCCCCCAGCACCACGATGGCGAACTCGCCATCCTCTATCCCAACAGCCTCCCGCACACCGGCAACCGCGTCGTCGCACGCCTCAGCGACAGCCTCGGAGGTGATGTCCTCTTCCGCGTCTACAGCACCGCAGACCACGGCCACTCCATCGTCCTTTCCAGCCTGAACCCTCTCTACCCGCCAGTCACCCTGAGCCCCGAGGAGATCGCTTGGATTTACCCTGTCTCCTCCACGGTGCGCCAGATGATGCAGTAAACTGGCAATTCCGCGCAGCACGCCGGCGCTTGTATGCGCTTCGCACATGAGGCATGAAGTGGAGCACCCTCCGCTTCACTGCCCCATGCTGTCCCGACTCCTCGCTTTTTCACTCTGCGCCGCCTCGCTCTCCGCCGCCGCAGACGTCCACCTTTCCCCCACCGGCCCCATCTCCACCCCGCAGGCCGCTCGCGATGCCGCACGCTCCGCCACCAAGCCCGCCCGCATCATCGTAGCCCCCGGCGTCTATCCCCTCACCGAAACCCTCACCCTCGGCAAAGACGACTCCCTGGTCACCTGGACCGGCACCAACGCCACCTTCACCGCCGGCAAACCCATCACCGGCTGGCAAAAAACCGACTCCGGCCTCTGGAAAGCCACCCTCCCCGACAAAGCCTGGAAGTTCGAACAGCTCTGGATCAACGGCCGCCGCGCCACCCTCGCCCGCTCGCCGAACAAAGGCTACTACCACATCACCGAAGCCGTCGGTGCCGGCGTGTTCCCAGAACTCAAGGAGAACATGAACTTCCACGCCTTCTCCATCGCTCAGGAGCAGTACGACGTCCTCAAATCCATCCCACCAACCGAGCGCGACAGCGTCCTCCTCACCGTCACCCACGCCTGGGCCGTCGGTCAGTGCCGCATCAAAGACCTCAACGACGACACCCTCGCCGTCCGCATCAAAGGCCGCTCCCGCTATCCCTTCGTCGAGTTCGAACCCGACCAGCGCTGGTGGGTCGAAAACTTCCGCGCCGCCCTCGATGCCCCCGGCGAGTGGTTCCTCGATCAAGCCAAAGGCGAAGTCCTCTACATGCCCCTCCCCGGCGAAGACATGACCAAGTCCGAAGTCATCGCCCCCGTTATCGACAAATTCCTCTCCATCAAAGGTGCGCACGATGTCAGCTTCGAAGGCATCTCCTTTCAATACAGCAATCACCTCTACCCCGCCGACGGCCTGCACGATGGCCAGGCCGCCACCACCAGCGATGGCAGCATCGAGATCGAAGACTCCAGCGCCATCCACTTCACCCATTGCGAGATCTCCCACACCGGCCTCCACGCCCTCTGGTTCAAAAACGGCTGCTCAAACTCCACTGTCACCCACTGTCACATGCACGACCTCGGCGGCGGCGGTGTCTACGTCGGCGAAATCGCACGCCCTGCCGATGAGCGCGTCAATCATCACATCACCGTCGACGACTCCATCATCCACCACGGCGGCCGCCTTCACCCCAGCGCCTGCGGCGTCGTCTTCACCCACACCCAGTTCTGCACCGTCCGCCATTGCGACATCGCAGACCTCTACTACACCGGCATCAGCGCCGGATGGAATTGGGGCTACGGCGACACCGCCTCCCGCGAGACCCTCGTCGAAAACAATCACATCCACCACCTCGGCTGGGCCTACCTCAGCGACATGGGCGGCTACTACGGCCTCGGCACCTCCCCCGGCACCATCGTCAGTGGCAATCACGTCCACCACATCGCCAGCCATCGCTACGGCGGTTGGGGCCTCTACAATGACGAAGGCAGCGCCGACACCCTCATGGAAAACAACCTCGTGCACGACACCTGGAACGCCGGATTCCATCAGCACTACGGCTACTTCAACACCGTCCGAAACAACATCTTCGCCTTCGGCCACACCGCCCAGATCCAGGCCTCCCGCAACGAAGCCCGCCTCCGCTTCCGTTACATGAACAACATCGTCGTCTGGGATCCCGCATCCCCCCTCCTCGACGGTGGCGAATGGAACTGGAAGTTCTTCGACAAACCCGAGCGCGGCGATCCCAAAGACAGCCTCGTCTTCCGCAAAAATCTCTACTGGCCCACCGACGGCAAAATCCCCGCCACCCTCACCAAAACCAAATTCACCTGGGAAGAATGGCGCAAGATGGGCCGCGACAAAGACAGCCTCTTTGCCGATCCCCTCTTCGAAGACCTCGCCAAGCGCGACTTCCGCCTCAAGCCCAACTCCCCCGCCGAAAAAATCGGCTTCAAGCCCTGGGACCTCACCCTCGCCGGCGTGAAAAAAGATGACACCACATGGCGCACCCTCGCCGCAAAGGGCCAAGACTACCCCACCTGGGACACCGACGCCAAACCCTGGCCCGCACCCGCATACAAAATCAATCAAGACTTCGAGCACGCCGGCCTCGGCACCCTCGGCATTCGCGGTGCCAAATACACCCACGAAAACAAGGGCGAATCCATCGCCACCACCGACGAAACCTCCTCCCCCTTCACCCCCGGCTCCAAGCGCGCCCTCAAAATCCAGGACGCCCCCGATCTCAAACACAGCTACGATCCCATCCTCGACATCTACCCCACCACCTGGGACACCGGCACCTTCCACATCGAGTTCGATGTCATGGCCCAGCCCGGCGCCGACTGGTTCTTCGAGATCCGCGGCAAAAACCTCGACTTCGGCAACGGCCCCTACCTCCGCTGGCAAAAAGGCCAGCTCTCCGCCAGCACCGACGGCAAAGTCCAATTAGTAAGCATCCCCGCCGGCGAATGGTTCCGCGTCTCCCTCACCGCCACCACCGCCTCCGGCCAATGGTCCCTCGACATCACCCGTCAGGACGGCACCAAGCACTCCTACCCCGACCTCAAGTGCAAACCCGCCTGGACCAACGCCGGCCACCTCCTCTTCAGCGCCCTCGGCACCACCAAAACCGCCTTCTTCATCGACAACCTGAAACTCGAGCCGCTAAGTCCAAGTGAAGCGGAGAAAGAGAAGCGTTAAACCACTTCAAAAGTAAATCGAAGCCACAAAGCATTACTCCTCTCCCCGTCGAGAGTAGCACTGCAACATGATACCTTCGGGGAACCGTCGCGTAGCGAAGATGGACGAAGTCAAAGGCCGGGTGAGAGCCAATGCACCGTTTTATTTGCCACCTCACGCCGCATTCACCGTCCTTTCAGTCCCTTTCGTCCTTTTGTCCTTCAGAAGGGTCGCTGCGCTTTTAGTTAGCCGTTTCATACTCTAGCCCTGACCAAACCACCTTTGGGGAAGTTCCCTCACTTCTGAACCGCGTAGCGGTGACATAACAGTAGCCGTGGGTGCCAACCCACGGTTCCCACATCCACGGTCATTCCCATCCGTGGAACCGCGTAGCGGTGACACAAAACCGCCTTGTCGCCCATGTCTCGGCGATGACAAAAGCGCGCACGATGCCGTGCCCTGACCAAGCACCACTCATCACCGGCATTTCATCGCCAAGCTCCTGAAATTCGAAAGGATGCCGCTTCAGCGCCGCTCTTTGTCTGAACATCACTCTGATGCCTTCATTGGAAAAGCGCCCGCCATGCCCCACCCCTCCCCAACCATCCGCCTCGGCCTCACCAAACTTCTTTCCCCGGCGGCACTCACCACGGCCTCATCGTTGGCAGCGGCAAATTCTACCACCAAATAACATGAGCGAAAACACCTACTGGGAAAAGACCGACAGCTTTGAAACAAAGCTTCGCCTGCTGGAAGAAGCCTGGAAAAACAAGGACTTCCGCCTCGTCCGCTCGCTCACCGATTCACTGCGCAGCACCACCCTGCAGGCTCAGGCGGAAGGCGAAGACCACGGCACCCCATTCGTCCCCACCGCTCAGTTTGTGACCGCATCATCGCTGCCTCCCGCCTGGCGCACCTGGGCTTCCGGCTGGCAGTTCTGCAAAGTGCTGACCCTCGATGAAACCATCGGACTGGATCGCGCGCCCGAGCCCGTGGAGGTCCTCCTCAGTTGTTCGGCGGAGCAATCCGTCTCACTCACCCGCGAAATCCGTGTCGCCCGCATCCAGCCCGATCAAAGCCTCATCGAGGTGCCCAGCCAGACCCACAGCGAAGTTCGCCGCGGCAAGGAGCGCCAAGCCCACGTGCTCTTCATGGCCGAAGGCGCCGCGCATTTGCGCCAGACCTACCTCCTCTTCTATGGCAACCCCGATGCCGAGCTGCCCGCCTATCTGACCGACCTCGAAACGCGCGGCGAAGGCTACGCGCTCGATATCGAAAACGACGCCTACAAGGCCTCCCTCTCCCGTCAGATGGGACAGCTTGAGCGAATGACTCTCAAGCGTGAGCACGGCCTCGAACTCTTCGCCGGCGGCGAAGGCCACGGCGAGCCCCCGGGCATTGACTGGGCCCACGACTACGCCGCCGCCGGTCATTTTCAAAAGCTGCGCATCACCCTGTGGGAGCGCTGCCCCGATTACGAAGTCATTCGCGGCCCCCTCTGCACCATCGTGCGGCGCTGGGGCTTTCCGTATTCTCCCGTTCATCCCGTCTTCTCCCCCAGCCGCCTGCACATCGAGGTCGAGTACCGTTTTTACGCCGGCATCCCCTGGTTCCATAAGATCGGCCGCATGCATGTCATCAAGGAATTCGAAGCCGCCGCCCTGCGCGATGACGAGTGGGTCTTCTCCGGTCAGTCCTTCACCGAGATGCTCTGGATGGGTGCCGATGGCAAACTGCAAAGCGGACCCGTCGATCCCAAGCAGCGCGACAACATCTGGGCCGTCGGCTTTGCCAACAAAGACAGCAAAGACTCCTTCGTCGCCCTCTACCTCGAGCACACCGCCCAGGGCATGCCCGAGCCCAAACATTCAGGCTCGCCGCAGATGTTCTACCGCTGGCACGGCCATGTCTGGAGCCGCTATCCCTTGCCCCAGAAAGTCGTCCCCGCCGGAGCCGTGCTCCACCAAAAGAACGCCTACGTCGCCATCCCCTTCACCGCCGCCGAAGGCCCCGCGAAGCTGGAGTCCCTGCGCCACTGCCTCGCCAATCCCCTCCACCTTTCCCCCGGCGAAATCCCGCGCAACATCACACCGCCCAAGCCCACCACACGCCTCGCCCGCCCCGGTGAAGCCGGCGACAGCCCCATCTCCAAGCAAGCCCTGTGGGAAGCCCTGCGCGAATGCAAAGACGAGCAGTTGTACACCGCCGACATCAGCGTCGTGGACCTCGGCCTCGTGCACGACATCCGCGTCCGTGGCGACACCGTCCACGTCATCATGTCCATGCCCCATCGCGGCCGCCCCCGGCTCGGCTTCTTCACCTTCGGCTCCGGCGGCAACTCCAAGCCCGTCGAGCCCCAACTGCTCAAAGTCCCCGGCGTCAAACACGTCGTCGTCGAACAAGTCTGGGACCCCGCCTGGTCCTCCAACCGCCTCACCGACGCAGGCCGCCGCAAGCTGGGCCTGGAGGGGTGAAGTGGTTCACTGGGGATCGTAACTTGCCAAAGCGTCCCGGAGCGCGGACTTCCAGTCCGCAGCACTCCGCGTTCACCCATGCTGCCGCGCGTCTCTTTAGCTTCGCAGCCTCCAGCGTGCCATCCTGCTTGCCACCTGCAGTGTGGATGACTTCTTACTCTGCGCACGACCTGCTGCGGACTGGAAGTCCGCGCTCCTCAGTTATTTCTATCACTCTCTTCCGCTCAGTGTTCACCTTCCTTAGCCGAATGCCATTGTAGCCAGGCATTTTGCCCGTCTCAATCCCGTGCACTCACGCAGCCTCTGGTTTAAACCATTCCAGCATCACCCGCACTCCATGATCAACCGTCGTCACTTCCTCAGCCAAACCGCCGCTGCCTTCGCCGGTGTGCAAATCCTCCCGCGTTCCGTTTTCGGAGCCAATGAGAAACTCAGCATCGCCTTCGTCGGAGCTGGGGGCAAAGGCTGGCACGCCGTGCAAAGCCTGCAAAACAACGACAGCGTGAACTTCGCCGCCTTTGCAGATGTGCATGAAGTCCGGGCCACAGAGTCACGCAAAGCCAACCCAGCCGTGCCCTTTGTCTCCGACTTCCGCAAGATGCTCGATCAGCACGGCAAGAGCATTGACGGCATCATCATCTCCACACCAGACCACACGCATCACTTCACGGCCAAGACCTGCATGCAGGCCGGAAAGCCGGTGTACCTCGAAAAGCCGCTGACTCACAGCATCGCCGAGGCACGTGATTTGATGGCCCTGGAGCAGCAGACGAAGCTCGCCTGCCAGATGGGCAATCAAGGCCACTCCGGCGGCGGCATCCTCGTGCTCGAAGAGTGGGTGAAAGCCGGTGTGCTGGGGAATGTGAACGAAGCCCACTGCTGGGCGGGCCCGATCTGGAGCTACCCTGATGCACGCCCCGCGGAGGAGCCGGTGCCCGCCGGTCTTGATTGGAATCAATGGCTCGGCCCCGCCGCAAGTGTGCCTTACAGCTCCAAGTATCTGCCCGCGCAGTGGCGCGGCTGGTTTGAGTTTGGCAACGGCACGCTCGGCGACTGGGCCTGCCACAACATGGACGCGCCGTATCACGTGTGGGGTCTCGACTGCCCTAGCCGCGTGGAGATCGAATCGTCAGGCCCCAGCAAGCTCTCCTTCCCAGCCAAGGTCAAGATCACCTACACCTTTCCCGCCAGTGCGACACGCGGCGAGTTCAAGCTGCATTGGTACCATGGCGCCGACCACGCCTTGAAACGCCCGCCAGAACTCGATGCCGCACGCACCTTCCCGGATGGCGGCACGCTCATTCACGGCAGCAAAGCCACCGTCCTCATGGGCACCCACGCCGGCACACCCCGCGTGATTCCCGAAGCCAAAATGCAGGAGCTCAGCACCTCACTGCCCAAGGTAAATTTGAAGCGCTCCAACCACTGGGACAACTGGCTGCTCGCCATCAAAGGCCAGGAAACCTGCCGCTCCAACTTCGCCTACGGCGGCCGCCTCACCGAGACCATGCACTTTGGCAACATCGCCCTTCACGTGAATCGCAGCCTCACCATCGATCCCGTCACCCGCAGCATCCTCGGCGACGAAGAAGCCACCGCCCTCATGCACGGCCCCGCACCACGTGACGACTGGAAGGTGTGACAAAACAGTGCTGCGCAGATGGATTGAAGTACGACAGACACTCCTGTCTGTCGATCAGCGCTTTCCAATTCACCCCAGACAGACGGACCATGTCCATATCACTTAACAGACTCTTCTGCCAGGCCACGTCAGAATTTAAAATGCTCTAAGCGCCCCGGATTTGACTCTGATTCGCGCTTGTTCGCAGTCATTTCTCTGCATTCGTATCGGCGGTCAATCCACCTGCGCCGGATCAGTAACAGGACGACACACACCTCTGCCCCATGAAGCACAGCGTCACCGAGCTCCCCTTCAACCGCTTCCTCGGCCTCGAATCATCCCCCGATCCCGCGCAACTCCTCCGCCTTTCCGCAGGCCCCAACTACCTCAACCACCTCGGCACCGTCCACGCCAGCGCCCAGCTCGCTCTCGCCGAAGCCTCCAGCGGCGAATTCCTCCTCCGCTCCCTCGGCCCCGACTCAGCCGTCATCCCCGTCGTCCGCCGACTCGAATCCAAATTCCGCAAACCCGCCCACGGCTCCCTCACCTCCACCGTTTCCACGCCACCCGAAACGCTGGATCAACTCCGCACCGACCTCGCCGCCAAAGGCCGCGCCATCGTCAGCATCTCCGTCGAACTCCACGACGAATCCGGCGCCCACACCCTCTCCGCCACCGTCGAGTGGTTCATCACCAAACTTCCATGAACGTCGGCATCTTCATTTTCGATGACATCGGCGAAACCACCGCCTCCCAAAACACTCGACTCACAATCCTGAACGGCCATGCCATCCAAAACTGAAAACGCCGACCTGAGTGGTGCCGAATTCCTCAACACCCGGCTCAGCTCCGCCAAATTCCACGATGTGAATCTCTCAGGAGCCCGCTTTGTCGATGTGAATCTGTCCTCCGCACATTGGGAGGACGTGAACCTCACTGGCGCAGTCATCTCCAACGCCAACTGCTCCCACATGAGCATTGACAACGCCTGCTACGAAGGCATGCGCATCGACGGCATTCTCGTCACCGATCTGCTGCAGGTTTATCGCAGCCAGGCATCATGAATGATCCCTGCCCATCAAACATCGGTTGGAGCTTGACCAACGCCTCCGACACCTCAGCCCCCGGCTGCGACCTCGTACGCCAATGGCTCCGCGAACACAACGGGGCGGTGAATCCGACATTCATGGAGAAGCTGCAACAGCCTGAGCACGCATCCCAGCCCCTCATCCTTCTCACTCATGCCGACGGCGAAACAGTAGGCGGCCTCTTCGCTGAAACCCAGCTATCCTGGCTGCGCATCTCCATCATGTCCGTCCATCCCGAATGGCGCTTCAAAGGCATCGGCGCCGCCCTGCTCGCAGAAGCCGAACGCCTCGCCCTCGAACGCGGCTGCAAACACGTCTATGTCGATACCATGGAATATCAGGCCCCGCAGTTTTACCAGGCTCACGGCTTCGAACGAGTCGGCCACATCCCGGACTGGGACTCGCACGGACACAGCAAAATGTATTTCTCCAAGAAACTGCATCTGCCAGCCCGCAGCTAGTTTGCATCACCACCCACGTTTTCCTCCCATCATGAAACATCTCCTTCTGCTCTTCCTCGTCTCCACCAGCCTGGCCCAGGACCTCAGCGCACAAAAACAGAACGCGCAAAACGCCGCCGAGAAAAGCCAGGTCGAACTCCGCCTCGATCAGCCCTACGCCGGCAACGAAAACCCCAAACAGAAGGTCGATCTCTACCTCCCCAAGAAGCGCAACACCGACAAACCCCTTCCCGTCGTCGCCCTCATTCACGGCGGTGGCTGGGTCAATGGCGACCGCCTCGGCTACGCCGCCGCCGCCATCCAGTTCGCTCGCACCGGCGACTACGCTTCCGTTACCGTCGGCTATCGTCTCACCAAAGAAGCCCGCTGGCCCGCACAAATTCATGACTGCAAAGCCGCCATCCGCTGGATCCGCGCTCACGCCAAAGAATACAATCTCGACCCCGACAAAATCGCCGTCATGGGCAGCTCCGCTGGCGGCCATCTCTCCTCCCTCATCGGCACCAGCGGCGACATCAAAGAACTCGAAGGCGACCTCGGCCCCAGCACCTCCTTCAGCAGCCGCGTCCAATGCGTCGTCAATCTCTGTGGCCCCGAAGACTTCACTCAGGCCCTCATGTTCGACAAAGACATGAAGCCCATCCTCAAAGACGATGCCGTCATCGGCCTGCTCGGCGGCAACTACGAAGAAAAACACGCCGAAGCCCTCGCCGCCTCCCCCGTGACTTATATCACCGACGACGACCCGCCCTTCATCACCTTCCACGGCACCGCCGACAAACGCGTCGCCTTCCTCCACGCCGAAGCCATCCACGCCGCCCTGAAACAAGCCGGTGTCCCCTCCCTTCTCGTCCCCATCACCGATGGCGGCCACGGTTCCGTCGGCCATCCCGAAGTCATCGCCCGCGCCAAAACCTTTATTGGCAACACTCTCCGTGGCGAAGACACCCCCGTCGACATCACCCCCATCCCCGCCCTGCCAGAAGTCAGGAAGTAGCCCGTCAAATGTACACACCCCCTGACTTCAAGATCGATGACCGCGACACGCTGAATGCTTTTATGCGCCAGCACAGCTTTGCCACCATCGTGTCACACGACGGCAAAGTTCCGCAAGCCACGCACATGCCCGTTTTGCTGAATCCGACACAAGGATCGCACGGTTGTCTGCTCTCCCACATGGCCCGCGCCAACCCTCAATGGCGCCATTTTTCCAACTCCGAAGTCCTCGTCATCTTCACCGGCCCCCACGCCTACATTTCCCCGGCCTGGTATGTCACCGAGCCAGCCGTCCCCACCTGGAACTACACCGCCGTCCATGCCTACGGCATTCCACGCATCGTCACTGACCATGACCGATTTGTGCAAATGCTGCACGATCTCGTCGAATTTTACGAAACCGGACGTCCCAGCCGCTGGCACGGCATCATGTCCGCCGAATTCCGCGATGGCCTTATGAAAGGAATCGTCGGCATCGAAATCGAAATCACCCGCATCGAAGGCAAGTTCAAGCTCAGCCAAAACCGTCCAAAAGATGCACCATCTGTCATCGCCATGCTACAAAACAGCCCGGATCAGACCGATCGCGACACGGCCAAAATGATGAAGGAGAGACTTTGATGTCCGCCCACACCGCCACCGTCCGCTGGAAAAACCAAGGCCCTGATTTCCTCAATCGCCATTACTCGCGCGAACATGCACTTCATTTCGACGGTGGTGCCATCGTGCCCGGTTCTCCCTCCCCGCAGATTGTGCCTGTACCTTGGTCAAACCCCGCAGGCATCGACCCCGAAGAGATGTTCATCGCATCCGTCTCCAGCTGCCACATGCTCTGGTTCCTCCACGTGGCCTGTGACGCCGGCTTCCTCCCCGAGAGCTATGACGATGCAGCAGAAGGCATCATGACGCAAAACGAACGCGGAGTGCTCTGGATCAGCCAGATCACCTTGCGTCCCCTCATCATTTGGAGCGGCGACCAGCAGCCCACTTCCACCGAATGCGATCATTTGCATCACCTTGCCCACGAACAATGCTTCATTGCCAATTCGATCAAAACGGACGTGATCGTGAAACCCAGAAACTGACATGAAACCGCAGCCCACACCCCAGCGCTTCGATGGCCGCTTCATCACGCTCACACCACTCGATGTCGCGGCGGATGTGGCAGAACTGTTTGCCATTTCGCATGTCGATGAAACCACACGCAAACTGTGGCGCCACATGCCTCGCGGACCGTTTGCTGATGCCCAGGACCAGGCCGCCTTCCTGCGTGAATGGCAGGCCACACCGAACGTGATCGCCTTCACCGTGCGTGACGCTGCTGCTCAGCATTGTCTCGGCAGCATCTCCCTCATGAGCATCCGCGCCGAGCATGGCGTGGCAGAACTGGGCAACATCTGGTATGCGCCCGCAGCACAGCGCACCAAGACCAACACCGAAGCCTGCTACCTGCTGCTGCGTCACTGCTTTGAGGACCTCGGCTACCGGCGCATGGAATGGAAATGCGATGCACGCAATGAACCCAGCCGCAATGCCGCCCTGCGCCTCGGCTTCACCTTTGAAGGCATCTTCCGCCAGCACATGATCATCAAGGGCGAAAACCGCGACACCGCATGGTTTGCCATGCTTGACCATGAATGGCCGCAGATTGCCACCGCGTTCCGCCGCTGGCTCTATGAAGACGACTCAATTCCGCTCGGACGATTGATTGCCGGGAGTCGCAGCGTACAAGCCCGTGCATGAAGCACGCCTTTCTCCTCCTGCTGACCAGCTCCTTGGTTGTCGCGGCTGACCCGAAGCCCAAGCCCGAGTTTCAATATCAGACCCAGGGTATTCAGGTCAGTCGGGCGACGGCTGATGAGCCTAAAGTGAAGGCCTTTGGCCCGGACACCATCAAAGCTGCCGCCAAATACCTCGATGATGGCGCCATCTGCTGGGTGCGCGAGAAAACCTGCGTGAACTGCCACACCACCGGCCCGTACCTGAGCGAGCGCCCGGCTTTGTCCAAACAGCTCGGCATGCCACTGGAGGAGGTGCTGGCAGACTTCGTCAAAACCGTGCCCGCAGAGGTCAAGCCGCAGAAAGAAACGGAAAAGGATGGCATCAAATACTACGGCGGCTCTTGGTCGAGCATCTGGCGCTCCATGGGTCTCGCCGAGTGGGACAAGCATGTGACAGGAAAACTCTCTCCCCACACGGAGCGCTCCTTGCAGGAAATGCTCATGCGTCAGTCCGCCGACGGCTCCTTCGTCAGCTATGGCGAGGTCGAAATCCCACACATCACCACCGACTTTGAACTCACGCTGCAGGCCGCCCGCGCAGCCACCGCTGCGCCCGGCTGGCTCGCCAATCTCAAAGATCCCGAACTGCTCGCACGCGTCGAGAAAATGAAGGCATGGCTGCGCAATGCGCCGCCAAAGAATGACTTCGACCGCATCCTGCGCCTCCAGCTTGCGCATTACATGCCCGAACTCGTGCCCCAGACCCAGCGCGATGCCGCGCTGACTCTGCTGTCCTCCAAACAGCATGCCGATGGCGGCTGGTCTCTGCGCGACACGTCCTCCGTGGGTGACTGGCACTTTAAAATGAGCGACACCGTGTTGAAACTCATCAATGGCCTGCCTGACGCCGCGAAGCCGGAAAGCGATGCTTACATGACCGCTTTTGCCATCGTCCTAATGCGTCAAAACAACATCCCCACCAGCGATGAGCGCATCCAGCGCGGGCTCGCCTGGCTAAAAAAGGAGCAGCGCGTCTCCGGCCGCTGGTGGATGCAGTCTCTCTATCGTGGCAACTACAGCTACATCACCTACATCGCCACGGCTCATGCCCTGAAGGCGCTGGCCTTGTGCGACGAGTTGCACTGAGTTTCATCGTCGCGCACGCCGATACACCGCCGGCGACTCGCCCATGCGTTTGCGGAAATGCTGGGTGAAGCTGCTCGCATCCACAAAGCCGCACTGCTCCGCCACCTCGCTGGCGGTCAGCGTCGTGCGTTCCAAGAGACGCACTGCCGCCAGCACCCGAGTCTTGATCAGGAACTCCTGCGGGGTGATGCCAAAGGCGCTTTGAAACCGCCGCTGCAGCTGACGCAGCGACTGGCCGCAGGATTTCGCCACATCTTCAATCAAGAGCGGTTTCGCGTAATCATGCCGGATGATCTCCACCGCCTGCGCCACGGTCTGAAACACCGGCAATCTGCGCTCCGCTTCATCAGGACGCCTTAAGGTGCCCATGACACCCTGCACCCGGCGTTTGGAGTCAAAGAGCGGCAGCTTCGTCACCAGAAACCAGTCCGGGATGCCCTGGGAGTCCCACCACAGCTCGACGCGTTCGATCACGTCCGCCTTGCCGGCCAGGATGCGCTTGTCGTCATCCACATAAGCCTGCGCCATGGTGTCCGGGTTCAGGTCGAAGTCCGTGCGCCCGATGATCTCCGAATCATCCGGCATCTGGTAGCGCTGCATCAGCCCCTCGCTGGCAAACATGAGATGCCCGGCCTTGTTCTTGGCGAAAAAGTAAACGCCCGGGATGTGGTCAAACAGTCGTTGGAACAGCAGGGTAGGCTCCAGTGATGCCATCCATGCAGCCCGTTGCTTCCTCCAGCGGGCAACTTCTTCCGCCGAGCGCTTGGGGCGCACGCGGGGTCTCAGAGGCACATCAGATCGCCGGGGGGTCGTCACAGAAAACAGGATGGCGTAGCGCAAGCCTTGCGCAACTCCCCTGCTTGCCTCAGCGCACGATCTTTTCCAGCATCACCCGGCAGTCTTCCCAAGCCACCTCATGAGGCTGCTGCTTGTGCAGCGCGGCCAGGGCTGCGGCGACTCCGGCAGCCTCCCCCATGGCCACGGCATTGCCCGTCACCCGATAGCTCGCATGTGCCACAAAATCCCCGCTGATGCAGCGTCCTGCCATCATGAGACCGTCCACATCCTTCGCGATGAGCGCACGGAGAGGGATGTCGTAGGGAGTGAACTTCTTCACGCCACCGCGCTCGATGGTCAGCTTGTCGTTGTCCGCCTTGCTCTTGGCATGAATGTCCACGCCAAAGGTCACCCGTGCCACAGCATCAGGATGGCGTGCCCCCTGGGTGAGATCCTCCGTTTTCACCACATAACGGCCGTGAATGCGCCTGCCATCACGCACGCCGATCTGCTCCGCCGTGGCCACCACCTGCAGGCCGTCCCACACGCCACCCAGTTTCCGCAGAGCGCGGGTGATGGTGAAGATCTCCTTGCGTGCGCGCACCGTGGCGGTGGTCATGGCGTCGGTATCATCGGGGCGTACGCCGTATTCGTGGTTCAGCATCAGCAGCACGATGTTGTCGCGCACATGAAAAATGGTCGGCATGCCATAGGAGGGATCCACGCCTGCGCGCTGAATTTCCGCTTTGAAGTTGGCTGTTGCCTCCACGTGCCACTTGAGGTCGCCCTGATAAAAGGAGATGTATTTTCCCATCTGCGTCACATCCCGCACGACGGCCAGGGCATTCATGGTGAGCGGCTGGCAGACGCACTCCGCAGACTTGTCTCCCTGCCCCATCCTGCCCAGATCCCAGCCGCAGCCAGCCAGTGCTCCCAGCACGCCATCGCCCGTGGTGTCGATGAACACCGGAGCCTGCCAGGCCTCACGGCCCGAGCGTGATTCCGTGATGACCGTGGTGAGCTGCCGTCCTTCGCGATAGGCCGCTACCACCCGCGTTTGCAGGCGAAACTTCACCCCTGCCTCAGTGCACAGATCCTCCAGCAGCAGCTTCATTTCGTCCGGTTCATAGACAAAGCGCCCTGGATCGCCGCCACGGCGTGCACCGCGCTCATCAAGCAGCCGCGTGATCTCCCGGGTGAAGCCGGGTTTGTCGAAATCAAAGATCCACGTGAGCAAGCCGGCCGTCCAGACACCGCCGAGGCAGCCATTCGTTTCAAACAAACGCACCCGTGCGCCCGCCCGAGCCGCAGCGACCGCAGCCGCCACACCCGCCGGGCCCGCACCGCAGACAATGACGTCCGCATCATGCACCAGCGTCACACTGCGGTTGGGTTCATCAAAGTTCACTGCATCGCTCTTGCTTTCCGAAGCAGACACCCATGTGGCCGCAGGCAGCAGCCCGGGGCCAGCAAGAGCAGCACGTAAAAAGTGACGTCGGGAAAAATCGGCAGATTGGGGTTTCATGGATGGTTGGTACGCGTTGCAGTTTGCTGCCTCCCAGCCCAGCTTCCCAGTGGAAGATGCTAACAAAGATAGCACAAACGCAATATGTCCGAAGCTCACGCCCCTGCCAGCCGCTGGCCCCAGTGGATACACCGCCTTCTCAGGCGAGGCTGGCCCAAACGTGTTTATCTGGCGCTGGAATCAGGTTCTCCAGCCCTGCGGGGTGGGCTGCCCGTGCATGACAGCCCGCGGTTCTCCATCTGCCTAGCCGGCACAGGCCGCTACACCGTATTGCGGCAGCAGCGCCTGGAAGTCATCACGCTTCAGCGCGGCGACGCCATCGTCGCAGCGCCCCAGGCACTGATGGAGCCGCACACTACAGCGCACTATCTTGCCATCGGTTTCGTCTTCACGCCTGAGATGACGCGATACCTGCTGGCAAAGAAAGGCCGTGGAGGCCATCGGTTTCTTCAGACTCACCATGACTCACGGGTGCTGGATGAGGACGGCAGGCATTTCTTCCAAGCTTTGCAAAACCGGCGTGGTTTACCACCCGATGACCTCGCCGCACGTCGACTCGTGGAACTCCTCCTCATCAAGACCGCCGAGATCTCTGAGCAGCCCGAGCCAGCGGTAACAAAAGCTGGCAAGGCGCGCTTCACCTGGCTGGCCGCCTGCCAGTTTGTGCAGGAAAACCTCCATCACCCCATCGGGCGGCAGGAGGTGGCGGACTTTCTGCATCTTCATCCCAACCATGTCTCCCGGCTGTTCCGCGACTTCAGCGAGCAGTCCTTCCTCGATTACATGCTGCACGCACGGCTGGAACGTTCAAGGCCTCTGCTAAAAGATCCGCAGCTCAATATCACGGAGATCGCGCATGCCTGCGGTTTCCGTGATGCCAACTACTTCATCCGTTGTTATCGGCGTCATTTTGGCAAATCACCCGGCCGTGCCCGCCTGTCGCATTTCGCATGATCTTTGTCGTGACGACGACGCCGTGTTCTGCGTTAATCTGGTCCCCACAACCGCCCATGAAACCCATCGTTCAAATTTCCCTCGACCTCACCAACATCGACGAAGCGCTCGAAACCGCCGCCCTGGCCATGCGCGCCGGTGTGGACTGGCTGGAAGCCGGAACGCCTCTCATCCTTGCCGAAGGCCTCCACGGTGTGCGCGCCCTGAGAAAAGCTTTCCCAAATACGCCCATCGTCGCTGACTTGAAAACGATGGATGGCGGCTACTTGGAGGCCGAAATGATGGCCAAGGCTGGTGCCACCCATGTTGTCGTCATGGCCCGTGCTCATGCCGAGACGATCAAGTGCGTTGTCAAAGCCGGTGCCGACTTCGGCTGCAAGGTCATGGGCGACAACATGGTCTGCGAAAGCATGATCGAAGGCGCGAAGTTTCTCGAAGACCTCGGCTGCGACTACATCATCCATCACATCGGTTACGATGAGCGCCGGGGCATCGCCGCTGCGGGCAAACGCATGCCGAGCCCGCTGGATCAGCTCCGTGAAGTGTGCAACGCCGTCAAAATCCCCGTCCAGGCAGTGGGCGGTCTCAGCCTGGAGCAGGCCATCAAGTGCCCTCAATACGGTGCCCCGCTGGTCGTCCTCGGCGCCCCTCTCACCATCGACGCCGATGCCTTCAAAACGGCGGACGGCAATCTCGAAGCTTCGCTGCGCATGATTTGCGAAGCCGTGCATGCTCAGGACGTTCCTGCGTTTTAATATTCAACCTCCTTTTCCCAACCATGAAATCCGCCGCCGTCGTCAATTACGCGCCTGAAAAAGGCTCCGTCGAAGTCCGTGAAATCGAAACGCCTACCATCGGCAGCGAGGACGTGCTCCTCGAAGTCGCGAATGTCGGCGTTTGTGGCTCCGATCTGCATCAGTGGACCGCCGACCACTCCTGGCCAGTGAACTATCCGGTCGTGCTCGGCCATGAGTTCGGCGGACGCATCGTCGAAGTGGGCAAGGATGTGGAAGGCTGGAAGGAAGGCGACCGCGTCGTCTCCGAAACCGCCGCCATCATCAGCCCGAACAATCCGATGACGAAGCGGGGACTTTACAACCTGGACCCGACCCGCAAGGGCTTCGGCTACGGGGTCAATGGAGCCATGACGAAGTATGTGCGCGTGCCCAGCCGCATTCTGCATCACGTGCCAGATCAGCTTCCCTTTGAGCAGGCCTGCCTCACCGAACCCTGCTGCGTGGCCTACAGCGCCGTGGTGAAGAATGCGCGCATTGAACCTGGTGACCGCGTCGTCGTGCTCGGCCCTGGTACCATCGGCATTCTCTGCGCTGCCATGGCTCGCCTTTGCGGTGCACAGGTCGCCATTGTCGGCCTGCCGCAGGATGCGCATCGTTTGGAAATCGCGAAGCAATACGGCTGCGAAGTCATCATCGGTGATGCGAAGCCCTGGGCCACCGCCCGTGACGGATTGGGCTGCGATGGAGTGATTGACGCTGCAGGTGCGAGCATCACGCTCAAAATCGCGCTCGACATCGTGCGCCCGGCCGGATGGATCAGCAAGGTGGGCTGGGGCCCTCAGCCGCTCGGCTTCAATCTCGACCCGCTGGTGCAGAAGAACATCACGCTGCAAGGCAGCTTCAGCCACAACTGGCCGATCTGGGAGCGCGTCATCGCCCTGCTCAGCAGTGGTCAGTTTGATGTGAAGCCGATCATCGGTGGTGTCTGGCCCGTGACCGAATGGCACGAAGCCTTTGAGAAGATGCACAAGGGCGAAGTCGTGAAGAGCGTGCTGCGTCCGGTGTGATCGCCGGATCATCCCCCATCCTTTAAAATCGCATGAGCATGCGATTTTTGTCGGCTGTGGCACTGTCTTGGGCGAGCACCCCATCGCAGTGCCTGCCAGAAACGGGGCAATGGACCTTCACCCGCTCGGTGCTGGACTTTGTGAAGAAGTTCGTCAAATAGCCTGTGTGATGGACGGTGCTCTGCCGTTCTTCTTTCTTCACCCACCACCACCATGAAATCCATTCTCTGCCTCGCCCTCCTGGCGACCTCCGCATTTGCCCTCGATTATCCACGCGTCATTTTCTCGGATGACTTCGCAGCCGACGGTTTCGGCAAAGCCTGGGGCCATTACAAGAGCTCCAGCGTGGTGAAAGACGGCGTGCTGGTGGGCATCACAGCGCCGGAGTCGGATCACGCGGCGGTGGATGTGATCCGAATCGCTCCTGAGACGGATCTGGAAGTGTCTGTGAAGTTCCAGTTCGTCAGCGATCAGGCAAAAGGCTTCAATGTCTGGCTCGATGACAAGGACTACAAAGGCGCTCACGCAGGGCACATTTGCAGCATCTCGGTGAATCCGAAGGCAGTGGTCGTTGCCGACGCCAAGGCTGGCACCTTCAGCAACGACATTTACACACGCAAGAAGACAGTGCCACCCACGCTGACCGCCGAGGACAAGGCCAACATGCTGAAGTGGACGAAGTCGGCACCCACCACGGTGTCGCTGAAAGAGTGGCACACACTCACCGTGCGCACCCAGAATGATGTGGTGGAAACCAGCATCGACGGCAAGGTCGTCAGCAGTTTCCAGTCCCCCGGTGTCGCGCATGATCACAAGACGGTCGTGAGTCTCACCACCAACCGCATTGACGTGAAGTACGACGACTTCAGCATTAAGGGCGTGGCGAAATAATCAGACGAGTTTCCCTCTCACCAGTTTTTGATCCATTTGGCGCCGAGGCTGGCATTGGCCTCGGTGTCTTTGGATTTGGCCATGACGTTCTTGTCGTCTTCAGCATAGGACCAGAGGTCGTAGGTGCTATTGATGGTGTTTTTCTTTTCGCTGTCGGCCTTGATGTATTGAAACGGACGCCCGAAGGCATCGACGAGAATGTAGCTGCCGCCCACCTTGCGCCGAAAGACCTCCGGAAGGTCTTGGATTATGACGCTTTTGACCTCTTCTGTGCTGACTTTTCCATCTGACTGAGCTTCTGCGGAACCGGCCCCCTTGATTGCATCACTGCCGTCTCCACGCAGAGCTTGATACAGGCACCTGGCGGCCCCGATTCGATAGATCTTCCCAGGCACGATCTCGGCCGTTTCGTCCGCATTTACCGGTTCGGGGTATTCGCCGTGCTCTACGCGATAACGGTCCAAAGCGGCCTCGATCGGCTGCATGGCACTCCGCGTCACATTCCTCCTCGCAGAGCCCGAATTCCCGCTGCCAAGCACCAAGGCTGCAAGCAAGGCAATGATGCCGATGACAACGAGCAACTCTATCAACGTAAAACCATGGCCTTTACGGGTGATTTTCATGGAAAAATCATATGTGAAACGGGGAATTTGCCCAAGCTTAAAATCATTGACGTATTTCACACAGACTTTGTCGTGGAACTGAAGGGCGTGTCTCCGTTATGCTCACTGTTATGAATCCCAACCCAACCAGCAGTGACCAGAGCACGCGACGTGCCTTCGTGAAGGCGTCTGCCGTCGCGGCGGTGGCCCCCATGGCATCTGCGGTGGCGGCGGATCAGGTGCTTGTGAAGGCCCCCATGCGCGAGATCGAGACGGATGTGCTGGTATGCGGCGGTGGCTGCGCAGGCACGGCGGCGGCACTGAGCGCCGCACGCAATGGAGCCAAGACGATGCTGGTGGAAAAGGCCCCGTTTGCAGGTGGCATCATCACCAGTGTGGGGCTGCCCTACTTTGATGGAATTGCGGACATCAAGACACATCGCGTGGTCGTGCGTGGCGTTGCCCTGGAGTTGCTGACCAAGACTGGCGTGTGCAAGGCGGATGCCAAGGAGATCAAACCGCACAACCCCACAATCCCAAACACCTTTGAGTTCAAGGTGCTGTTGGACCGTGAACTGCAGGCCTGCGGCGACAAGCTGACGGTGCTGTTCAATTCGTTTGTGTGTGATGCGGAGTCCTCCAATGGCCGTGTGACCTCGGTGGTGATCGCGAACAAGGACGGACTGGTGCGCATCAAGCCCAAGGTGGTCATCGACTGCACCGGCGATGCCGATGTGGCAGCCCGTGCGGGTGCGCCCACTGAACAAAGTGCCGAGGTGCAGCCGCTGACGCTGCATTTCCGCATCGGCAAGGTCCAGCGTGTGCCGGACATCAGCAAGCTCTGCCGTGCTGCGTTGCTGAAAGCGCAGGAACTAGGAGAACTGCCGCACTTTTACGGGCCGGGAGTGATGTTCATGTATTCCAACGACGAGGTTTACGTCCACGGCGTGCGTGTTCCAGCGAATCCCACCGATGCCGCAGATTTGAGCCGCGCGGAGATGCAGGGCCGGGCGGATGCGCTGGCCATGCATCGTGCGTGGAAGCGTGATATTCCCGCCTTTGCGGACTCCTATTTTCTCGAAGCCTATCCTTGGATCGGCGTGCGTGAATCGCGCAGGCTCATCGGGCAGCACATTTTGAACGAGAAGGAAATCATGCAGGGCCGCCGCTTTGACGATGCGATTGCCACCGGCTGCTGGTATCTCGATCTGCACCCGAACAAGACCGTTGTTGGCAGTGCGAATGACTTTGATCCCAAGAAGGTGCAGCCCGGGCCCTATGACATTCCGTATCGCTCGCTCGTGCCGCAGCAGATCGAGAACCTGCTCGTCGCGGGCCGCTGCCACAGTGCCACCCGTGGCGCGCATGCCTCCACCCGTGTGACGGTGACCGCCATGGCACTGGGCGAGGCGGCGGGTTGTGCGGCGGCGATGAGTTTGAAGCAGAAAGCTTCGGTCGCATCGCTGAACGGTCAGCGCGTACGTGAGGCTCTCTCCCAACAAAATTCCGGTCCTTTTACTGATTCTTAAAACATGTCCCGTCTTCAAAACAAAGTCATCATCGTCACCGGCAGCGTCACAGGCATCGGCAAAGCCATCGCCAAACGCTGCGTCGCAGAAGGAGCACGCGTGCTTATCCATGGTCTTGAGCAGGATCTGGGAGAGCAAACCGTGGCTGAACTCGGCACGGAGAATGCCGCTCTCGTCATCAAAGATCTCGCTGACGAAGCCGCGCCGCAGTTGCTGGTGGATCACGCTATCAAGGCTTTTGGTAAAATTGATGCGGTCGTCAACAACGCCGCGCAGGTGGGCACAGGGAATCTTCAAACCACGGACGGAGCATGGTTCCGCCGCATGCTGGAGATCAACTGCGTGGTGCCTTACCTCATCATCCGCGCCGCGCTTCCGCACCTGCGCGAAACACATGGCAGTGTCATTAACATCGGCAGCGTGAACGCCTACAGCGGCGAGCCCAACCTCATGCCGTACAGCGTCAGCAAAGGTGCGCTCATGACCCTGACCCGCAATCTGGGCGATACGCTCATGCGCGAAGACGGCGTGCGGGTGAACCAGATCAATCCCGGCTGGGTGCTCACGGAAAACGAGGCCAAGCGCAAACGCGAACACGGCCTGCGCGAAGACTGGTATGCCGACCTGCCCAAGGTCTACGCTCCCGCCGGACGCATCCTCTGGCCCGATGAGATCGCCGCCTGCGCAGCCTGGCTGCTGGCCGATGAATGCGGTCCCATCAGCGGTCAGGTGTTTGATCTGGAACAGCATCCTTTCATCGGCCGCAATCCACCCAAAGATTCCTCCACCATTCCCTCCAAATAACCCCCATGCCCAAACTTGCCGCCTTCCCCAAAGCCTTCATGCAGGCCCTCTGCAAAGAAGGAACCATGACCGTCTCCGAATGGATTCAGCTCGCCGCCAAACTCGATGTGCAGGGCCTTGAATGGTATGCTGGCTTTCTGGAGATGTCCGATGAGAGCAACTGGCCGCGCTTTCGCAAGGAAGTCGAGGACACCGGCAAGGTGATCCCGATGATGTGCTGCTCGCCCGACTTCACCCACCCGGATGCTGCTTTCCGCGACAAAGAAATCGCGAAGCAGAAACGCTGGATCGACATGACGCACACGCTCGGTGGATCGTACTGCCGCGTGCTCAGCGGGCAGCGTCGTCCTGAACTGACGCTGGATGAAGGCGTGAAACTGGCCGCTGAATCCATCTACGCCTGCCTGCCCTATGCGCAGGAACGCGGCATCACGCTGATCATTGAGAATCACTACAAGGACGACTTCTGGGAATATCCCGAATTCGCGCAGAAGATGGATGTCTTCTGCAAACTCGTGGATGCGGTGAACCACCCGAACTTCGGTGTGAACTATGACCCTTCCAACACCTACCTCGCGGGCGAGGACCCGATTGAGCTGCTGAAGCGCGTCTCGCACCGAGTCGTCACCATGCACGCCAGCGACCGCTATCTGGCGGAAGGCACCATCGAAGATCTGCGCAAAGAAGAAGGCGGCGCACAGGGCTATGCGAAGCGGCTGCGCCATGGCGAGATCGGCAAAGGCCTCAATGACTACGATGCGATCTTCACCGAGCTGAAGAGCAAAGGCTTCAACGGCTGGATCAGCATCGAGGACGGCGTCGATGGCATGGAGCAGCTCGCACGCAGCGTGGAGTTCCTGAAAAAGAAAATCGCCATCTACTGGCCGGAATAAGGCACTTTTGACTCAAATCATTCCCCAAACGAATCAACCATGAAACGCCTCCTGCTCCATCTGAGTCCCTGCCTCGTTCTGATCACCTCCGCACTCCATGCACAGGAACCGGAGCGCATTCGCGATGTCATTTACACCAAGCATGATGGCGTGGCGCTGACCATGGATGTGTTCAAGCCGATGAAGCCAAATGGCGCGGGCATCATCAAGATCATCAGCGGCGGCTGGAAATCGAATCACAATGGCATCAGCGATGGTGGCTGGCCGAAGGCGGGCTACACGACGTTTGTGGTTGTGCATGGTACGCAGCCGCGTTTTCAGGTGGAGGAGATCGTGGCGGATCTGAATCGTGCAGTGCGCTTTGTGCGTGCTCATGCGGCCGACTATGGAGTGGATCCGCAAAAGCTCGGTGTCACTGGCAGCAGCGCAGGCGGGCACCTGAGCCTGATGCTGGCGACACGCGGCGGACCTGGCGATGCGAAGGCGGTTGATCCGATTGACCGCGAGAGCAGCGCGGTGAATGCCGTGGCATGCTTTTATCCACCGACTGATTACCTGAACTGGTTCGAGCCGGGCGACAACGCGGTGGGCATTGGCAAACTCGCGGCGTATGCGGGGGCGTTTGGTCCGAAGGCGGCGACGGAGGAAGGACGCGCGGCATTGGGTCGCGAGCTCTCATCAATCTACTGGGTTCACAAAGGACAGCCGCCTATCTTCATCGTGCATGGCGATGCCGATCCACAGGTTTCGATCACGCAGTCACAACGCTTTCTCAAGCGCTGCCACGAAGAGGGGGCTGTGTGCGAACTGGTCATCCGCGAAGGCGCGGGGCATGGCGGCTGGCAGGAAATGCCGCAGGACACGGAGCGCATGATCGAATGGTTCGATCTTCAGCTTCTCGATAAGAAGCCGGCCAAGGCGTTCACACTGGATGTGTCTTCCCTGCCCAGCACACCGGTACAGAAAGCGAAGAAGCCTTGAGTTCACTTGGCCTTTATCATGAAGCCCTTTCTCTGCCTCCTCCTTCTCCACATCACAGCTTGGGCTAATGATTCTGCCACACTCGCCGCCCTGCTGGCCAAAGGCGGCGTGGTGACGATTCCGGCTGGGGACTATCATCTCGATGGCAGCAAGCCTCTGCCGTTAGACTCAAACATGACCGTGTTCGCCCATGGGGCCAGATTCATTCTGCCAGAGACACTGCCTGACAAGGCGCGTGTGGTTGTGTTTGCTGGAGAGAACATCTCTCACTTCACATGGCAGGGAGGGGAGTTTGTGGGTCATGTGTTTGATCCTGCTCAAAAGGAAAATCTGTGGGAGCCCAATGCGAATACCAAAGGCATCGAGATCACCACAACGAAAGAAGGCGGCACGCATGACATTCTGTTTCGCGAAGTGAAGGCCAACGGCATGGCCGGTGCCGTGATCGGAGTGCATGGACTGGCCGGAAAAAGCAGCGAGAGCGAAGTGACGGCCTACGCCGAGCGCGTGGCGTTGGAAAGCTGCACGCTGCTGCGCAGCGGCAAGTTCATGTGGGACTACGGCTACCTCTGGCAGATCATGACGTGGCCGGAGTCCTACGAGCCATGGGAAGTTGAGCGGGCGAAGAAGTATTTCCGCACCGATCTCATGCGAGAGGTGACCTTCAGCGGCGATCTCGTAAAGTTCGACAACACGAACCGTCCGCTTGCCATCAGCGAAACCGATGAACCTAAGGACGCGCTGACTTTCCTGGGAGCGGATCTGCCAAAAAATATTGTGCGTGGCCGCCAATACTTCGTTGTCGAATCCACGCCGGAACACATCAAGATTTCCGATCAACCGAAGGGAGAGACGGTTCGCTTCGAAGGTGGCGGCAGCGGTAGCCTGGCCTTTAACATCAGCGCGACTTACCTCGCCGCGTATGCTCCGACGGGCAGCGGGCCGGGTAAAGGCGCCTTCGACATTGTGGGAGCCAAGGACGTGCGCGTCACCGGCTGCCAGCTCAGCGCCATAGGCGATACGATGCACATCCAGCGCAGCCGAAACATCATCTTCGCAAACAACCACATCCTCGGCAGCCGCATGGGGGCCTTCTTTCTGGCGGAGTACTGCCAGAACGCCTCGATCACCGGTAATCTCGTGGACGGTACGAACGGCTCACGCGTGGTGAGTGTGGAAAAAAGCTGCACAGACGTGACGATGACAGGCAACACCTTTCGGAATGGCGGGCGCGGCGCGTGGATCAACCAGCCGGTCAATTTCGTCATGACGGGCAATGTCTTCGTGAACAACACGACCAAGAACGAGCCCGACATGCGGCGCGGTCGCATCTCCTACCGCACGGCCAAACCGGGCGAGTTTCCGGAACTCTACTTCACGATCTATGAGCCTGGCGCGACCTACGGTCCCATCATTGTGCGCGATAACATCTTCATCCTCGGCGACTCCGCCCCTAACGAGGCCGTCACCTTCGCTCCCAACGGCCACGACCTGCAGTTCACCGGCAACACTTTCCAAAACAAGGCAGCGACCATCGTCGTGGATCCCAGCTGCAAGAATGCATTGATCGAGCACAATCAAGGAGCAACGACCGTCAGCAAGCCGGTGGATTTCAATCACGGGCGGCGGTGATTTCCAGCCTTACCCGCCCAGCGTCGGCGCGAAATTGAAAGGGATCAGCGGCGTATCGAGCGGCAGCCGGTATTTGTCCGGCTGTGCGTGGTTGTAAGCGCGGGTGGGGTGGTTGATAAAGCTGGCATCTACATGCCCCACATTTTGCACCGCGTGATACACGCCGGCAGGAATGCGCACGAGTCCGCGCTTCCGATCACTGAAGTACAGGACATTCAATTTTTGATAGGTGGGAGAATCCGGCCGGTCGTCGTAGAGAGCCACACGAAAAGAACCGACGGCCATAAACAGGCGGTCGGTCTGCAGGAGGTGTTTGACCCAGCCCTTCGTCTGGCCAGGCCGGATGCTGGCGAAGTAGGCGTAAACCATGGGGCCGTCATCAAAGTCCCACGCAGTGCTGTATACCTCGCAGAGATCACCTCGTTCATCGGGATGTGTGACCGCAAGACGCACTTTGACACCATCGATCAGAGTTTGGACGGGCTGGCCTTGCGGCGTGACGGTTTGCCGGTCAGGCGTGGCGGAAAGTTCAGATTTCATGGATGAAAATTAGGATTTGGGTACGAGCCCCTTGTACTTACGGCGGCGGTCAAACACCGTTTTTTTATACCCTCGGAACAGTTTGCCGAAGAAGTCCGCCTTAGCACGGAACCACAGGCCTATCAACGTGCCTGCTGCCTGGAAAGGATGGGTGGCCAGCTCTATCAGCTCTGCTTGTTCAATGTTCTCTCCGGCTTCCAATCTTTTGGTCCATACCGCCTGCTCATGACAGGGTTTGTCACGATAGACATTCTTTCGTTCAGCCGCAGGCAGTTTCAATACGGTGAGCCGGGGCACAAAGCGAAACACGCCTCCGGCCTCATGCATTCGGACCAGCAAGTCCGCTTCAGGATCCATGGTGATCTCACGATAAGACCGCCAACCTCCCACTTTTTGCGCCAGGCTTTTGCGATGCATCACTCCAGAAGGAGGGATCCACATGCCGGGCTGATAGCGCTGGGGATTGTGCGGCATCAATGCCCGCTTTTGATCCGGCAGAATGAACGAAAGGGCTCCCCAGGCCACGTCTGCACCATCGTCCAGGGCTGCCACCAGTGATTCCAGATGGTGCGGCAGCCAGAGATCATCATGCCCCAGATAGGCGACGTATTCGCCCCGTGCGCGCTGGATGCCATCATTGTTCGGCCCGCCCTGCTGCCCGAAGTTTGTCGCCCGATTGTACCAATGCACACGCGGGTCCTGAATGGCGGTCACCACTTGTTCGGAGTCGTCCGTGCAGGCGTCTCCCACCACCCACAGTTCAAAATCCGTCCGCGTCTGGCGCAAGATGCTGCCAATGGAGTATGGCAGGACCGAACTCCAGTTGTAGGTGGCCATTACGACAGTGACTTTGGGTTCTGTATTCACCATCGCGCCTCGATACGCGAACGCCCGGCGTGCGTCAACTTCCCCCGGCTCCTATTATCGCAACAGGATAACAACACACCACATCCATGCAAATCCGCTCGAAAGACATGGATGGCCTGTGCTATAAGCAGGCCTCATGGCTCTCACTCGCATTTACCTGATTCGTCACGGTGCCACCATTCTGACTGCTGAAGACCGCTTTGCCGGCGCCACCAATGTGCCGCTGTCCGATGAAGGCCGTGAGCAGGCGGGCCGCCTAGCGCAGCGTCTGAAAGGCCTGCCGGTGGCGGCGGTGTACGCCTCACCTCTTGATCGCACGATGGAAACTGCGCGCATTCTGGCGGCTCCGCATCAGCTGGAGGTCCATCCACGTGATGGCCTGCGTGAGATCTCGCATGGCCACTGGGAACAACTGACGCGTGCCGAGGTGGAGCAGCAGTTTCCTGCTGAGGCCGCTGCCTGGGATGAAGATCCTTTCACCTTTGCTCCTGAAGGAGGCGAGAGCGGTCTCGCTGTGACCGCACGCGCACTGCCGGCCCTGATGGAAGTGGTCAGGCAGCACGAAGGCGAGTCATTGATCGTCGTTTCGCACAAGGCGACGATCCGCCTGCTGCTGAGCTCCCTGCTCGGATTCGATCCGCGGCGGTATCGGGATAATCTGGATCAAAACCCTGCGGCACTGAATGTCGTAGACTTCAAAGATCCGGTGCGTGCGCGTTTGATGCTCTTCAATGACACCTCGCATTACTCCGAAGACACATTGATCAAGCCTGACACCCCCAAGGCTTGTCTGTCGACCTGGTGGGCGAAATGAAACGGCTCTGAATACTCCTCCCCATTTCAAAGATCGTTGCGCATTAGAGCGGCATCTCGACAGTTTTGTTCCCATGAACGACGACCTTCTGCGTGACACTGAACGCTTCCTGCATGAGCAGATCCCGCTCACGCAGGCGATGGGTGTAAAGCTGGAAAGCTACGACGGCACACAGCTCGTGGTGACAGCACCGCTGGAGCCGAATCACAATCATCTCGGCACCGCCTTCGGCGGCAGCCTTAGCGCACTCACCACGCTAACCGGCTATGCCATGCTCTGGCTGCAACTGGGGGACCGCAATGCACACATCGTGATCCGCGAAAGCAACATCCGCTACAAGCGCCCGGTGGGCGGCATGCTCCGAGCTGTGTGCATGAGGCCGGATGATACCGCACTGGCAGAGTTCAAATCAGTCTTCCAAAGCACCGGCAAGGCGCATCTCAAACTCCAGGTGCAGGTCATCCACGCAGAACAAGTCTGCGTGCTGTTTGAGGGCGACTTCGTGGCGCTCCGATAACACTCACAGCAGGAGCGAGGGCACGCCTTCTCACCTGGCTTTTGCCGCGCCCATGTCCACGAGTTCGACTCGGCGGTTCTTCGCACGGCCTTCCTCGGTGGCGTTCGTTGCCACGGGAGAAGCGAAGGAAATTCCCACCGGAAACAGCCGCTCTTTGGAAATGCCTTTGTCCGCCAGATTCGCCACCACGGAGTCTGCACGCCGTTGTGACAGGCTGCGATTGTACTCAAAGCTGCCTTCAGTATCCGTGTGACCAACGACGAGCACGCGCAGGTCCGCCTTTTCCTGGAGGAGTTTGGCGATCTCCGCCAGCGTGGCTTCGGAGTCCGGGCGGATGGTGGCTTTGTCGGTGTCAAACTGGATGCCGTAGAGGGCCACCTTGCCATTGAGGGTGATCTGGCTGGCCATTTCTGCCGCCTTCACCAGCACCATTCTCTGCTCCATCGGTTTCACTTCGCAGATGTCCACACGCACAAGGGTGCTCTTCTCAGGAACCTTCAGCGAGGCAGCAGTCCAGGAGGCTTCGAATGACCAGACGGAGCAGAACACATCCCCTTCAGGACGTGAGAGGCGGGTCGCAAGGTAGTGCGACTTTGTCTTGTCCGGCCCCTGCATGGCCATGATCTGCGGATGATCCCGGTTCGTGTTCTCCGGAGTCATGCCATAGACTTCCATCGCCAGATTGTCGCCCTTATTCTTCTCGATCTCCTCGCCGGAGGCACGGAAGAGAATCTCGAATCCTTTTTCCTTCAGTTCATTCTCATACTGGCGCACGCCTTCCAGCGTACCGATGCCCGTAGGCAGATTGTAAAACAGCGTGGTCTTGCGGCCTTCGACCTCCACTTTTTTGAAGGGCTTCATTTTTCCTTCGTTGTAATCAAACACGATGCACTCCAGCGCCATCTTCAGCGAGTCGTAGTTCTTCTGTTCATACGATGCCAGCGTAGAGCCTTCGTAGCGCTTGAGCAGCGGATGGTCTTTGCCACCCTTCACATCCGCAGCCGTTGAAACCTCCAAGCACAAACCAAAGGCAAAAACGGCAGTGATAAGAACAGGCTTCAGAATTTTCATATACGGGAAAATGAACTCACCGAACTGCCACGCAAGCAAACTCCTTGGATAGAATGCCGAATCTTGAGGGGCACCGGGCTTGATTCGCTTTGAATCTTGGCATTCTGCTTCCTTTCGAGCTTGCAAGAAGTGCGCAGGCCTGCCGTTCAATTTTCCCCATGATTCGACAGACACTCCTCTCCCTTCTTCTCGGCACGGCCTCACTGGCTGTGGCCGGTCAAACACTGCCCGAAAGCGCCAAAGTCGGCCAGTTCTATGCCGGCTGCCAGGCCTACACCTTCAAGTCGTTTGATTTGATGACGGCTCTGGAAAAAATCGCCGCCGCTGGTGGCAAGACGGTGGAGTTTTTCCCCGGTCATCTGCTTTCCAAGGCCGATCCGAAGTCCAAGTTCGACCACAACACCACAGCGGAGCAGCGTGCTCCGGTGAAGGCCAAGCTGAAGGAGCTGGGGCTCACGCCTGTGGGCTATGGTGTGGTGCGCCTGCCGAACAACGAGGAGGAATGCCGCAAAATTTTCGACTTCTGCAAGGACATGGGTGTGGGCCTCGTCGTCAGCGAACCTGCCGACGATGCCTTCGACCTCATCGAAAAACTGGTGAAGGAATACGACATCAAGATGGGGATCCACAACCACCCCAAGAAGCCGCTGGATCGCAGCTATCGCTACTGGGACCCCGAGTATGTGCTCAGCCTGGTGAAGGACCGCGATGCCCGCATGGGCTCCTGTGCTGACATCGGCCACTGGGTGCGCTCGGGCGTGAAACCCACCGACGCCATCAAGATTCTCAAAGGCCGCATCTTTGACAGCCACGTCAAGGACCTCGACGCCTTCGGCGTGCGTGAAGCCAAGGACATGATCTGGGGCACCGGCCAGTCAGACATCCCCGCCGTGCTGAACCTCTATGCTGAGCAGGGCTTCATGGGTCCGCTGGATGTCGAATGGGAAAAAGACTGGGAGACCAGCCTGCCTGCCGTGACGAAGTGCCTGGAGTTCGTGAAGAACTTCAAGCCCACGACGACGAAGTAACCGTTCTTTTTTAAACTTCATTCCGCAGCGGCGCAGGATCATGCATCCTGCGCCGCTTTGTTTGACAGCCGCTCAGGGCGCGCTGACGCGTACATCATCAATCTGCAGTTTCTTGCCCTGACCAATGAGAAACACCAGGCGTGACTTCGCCACATCAAACACCGTGCCCTGAGCTGAAAGCTTCTGCGTGTCATTCACCAGCACAGTCACGTCGTTGCCTTTCAAGGACACATCCAGCTTGATCCAAGTTCCCGGTTGCGCCTGCAGCGGTATGCTGGCCAGTCGTTCGGTGCGGTAGAATTGCGGATCGGCCAGTTGTTCTGCCGTGGGCGGCGGAACTTTTTTTCCTTCCTTTGCAAGTGCGGCGCGCAGTTTGCCCTGCTGAATATGCGACTCCGGAGCGCCGCGATCCTGCGCGAGTGCCAGGGTGTTGCCGTAGATGGACACGCGCAGCAGATGTGCGGAGCCGCCAAAGGCGGACTCACCATCGATGAGCATCAGGCAGTTGCCTTTTTCATCGAGCTTCACCTTGCAGCTCACGGCAAGGTCTCGTCCTGCCAGAGGCGCGAAAACCGCAGGCCCGTGATCATCATCCTTCGCGCATACGCCTTGCAGCGCGCCTTCCGCCACGGTCCAGGAATGAGCCCGTCCGCCCGTGGTCCAGCCCTTGGGCAGGCCGGCAGCGGTGAAATCTTCGTGAATCAGTTCACCCGCAAAGGTGGAAGAGCAAAACGCAAGAACGAGCAAAGGAGAGCGCATGAAAACGAAACGAAACGACTCCGGGCGCTGTTGCGATCAGCGCATGAATTAACATCGCAAGCAGCATCCAGCATTGACCACACAAGGTCCGCCACCATGATTCTCACCATGCAAAGCCGCACCCTCCTCATCTCACTTTTCCTCTTCTGCCTTGGCGCAACCTTCACCCGTGCCGATCAGTTCGTGCTGTTTGATGTCACCTTCACTTTCACGCAGGAAGACGCTTTAAATTCGAAGCCCAATCAGTCGCACTATTATGTCAAAGGCGACATGCTGAATGCTGCACGCCCCAAGGACTGGACGGCACCCGTAGATTACCGCAATGGCACCGTGCATGTGCGGCTTGAAGTTCTTGAAAAGCCCGCGGGCGATCAACCCACGACATGGAGCGTCTGCTACATTCCCTACAAGGGCCAGAACCACGGCTACGGCTGCATCGGTACCGGCGTTTATAAGACCACCGGCGTGCATGAGAAGGACCTCGACATGACCACCTTCTGGCAAAACAACGACATCCTCTGGGACCAGGGCATCAAGGAAATGCATCTCGTCATCAAAGACGATCACAACCTCCATGCTCACAAACGCCCTGATCCCGAAAAGTTCTTTCCCACCAAAGTTCGCATGATGCTCATCCAGGTCTCGAAGGGTGCGAAGTATGATCCTTCAAAAGTGCCAGGACTGACGGCAGTGAAACCCAACTGACCCGGTGCTATGCCATGGCAGCCTGGCGCCGCATTTGCCGTGATTTGCGCCAGAGCAACACGAGCGGCAGGAACCAGAAAATATTGAGCAGGACCGCGTATTTCATCGCCTGGCGGGTGAACTGGAAAAACACGCTCTGCTTCATCACCGCCCTGGCAGCAGCATCATTCACATGCTGCGCCACGGCCACATCACCCAGTGCATAATGACGAGCGGCAACCAAGGCGCCCTGCACTGCTTCCCAGCCCACGGCACAGCCGCCGTAAGCATTCCAGCCGAGGGCGCAGCCACCAATGGCCCATACGCCGACTCCGAGGCCACCCCAGCAGGCCACGCCTGTCGCCAATCCGCCCAATGAGACCAGCCCCAATGAACAGGCCCCCAGACTGATGGGCGCAATGGTGCAGGCACCAAAAGCCCCGATCACGCCGAGGGCAAAGTCCCCCACCGCGAACCATGCCTTCACGGGGCGTATAGGCTCACCGCGTTTCCGGCCCAAGCGCAAGTGCACAAGAGGCAGCCCCAGCAGCGTCAACTTGCTGCGATACTCGAGTTCCGGCACGCCCCATTTTCCAATGGACAAACTGGGCGCTTCTTTGACCGCCGCTTCCTGAGATGCCACTCTCCGGTTCTGCCGGAGAGCCCATACCAAACCACCTGAAGAAAACAGCAAACATGCAGCGATCATTCCCGTCAGCAGTGCGACGTATGCGGCAGGATGCTGCAGAGCCAGCCATTTGCCGTTGTATATGAGTACCACCGTGAACGCGCAAAAAAAGAGGATCCCTCCCAGCACAACCAGGAACAATTTCTTGATCATCCGCTGCTCTTCCACGGACCGCGCGCTGTCCATGCTCACCTTGTAGCCGATGCCTGCAGCTACAAAAGCAAGCAGCGGGCTCAGCACTCCGTTCATCAAAAAGACCAGGAAGGTCTTGCCGCTTGCCCCACCTTTGACCAGCGTCACCCCGGCCGTGGCGGCGGAGGCAGATGTGGTGGCCAGTGGCAGCGCCGCGAGCACGCAGCAGGTGAAAGCTGCGGTAGGCATGGTCTGGCGCAGTGAGTTCCCCAGCCTGCGCTCCACGTGCTCCGCCAGCATCGCACGGCCACGCGCCAGACGCTGCTTCACCGCGTCTTCAGACAGCCCCAGAGACTCCGCCACCGCGCCCACGGATTCCTGCTGACGATAATACAGCACCATGGGTTCTCGATAATTCGATGGCAGAGTCTGCAGCGCGCCCCAGAGCATCGCCGTTTCCTGTTCATTGATCGCGCACTCATCGGGCGAAAGCTCGCCTGATGCCGGATGCATCACCTCATCCAGTTCTGCCGCCATCGCTGTGGGTGTACGCTGCTGACGGCGCAGGAAATTATGGATCACATGCCGCGTAATGCCGCAGAGCCAGCCGCGAAGATTGCCTTTCTCTCGCAGATTGCGCAGTTGCTGCCAGGCGGTGATAAAGGTTTCCTGAGCCAGGTCTTCGCTCACGTGCACATTGCCGCAGGCGCTGTAGGCCAGCCCGCAGACGAGCGACTGATGTCGCTCCACGATGCGGCCGAAGGCCTGTGTGTCGCCCAGCAGGCTGAGTTCCACGAGTTGGGTGTCGTCTGTAGTTCCAGGGATGAGTGTTGCAGTATTCATGTCATCCTCCAGTGGTCGCCGCCGCATGCGCGGTGACAAAAAATGTGTGCTTTCCCGCGAAACGTCAAACACAACCCAGCCACCAACCACTCAAGACCGAAACTTGCGCTATCATATCCAGCAGGCCGTGGCAAAAATCTCCCCCATGAAACTCTCCAGCTCTTCTTTCTTAACCGGGCTGCTCACCTGCCTTTTCGGAGCACTCCAGCAGACATCGGCTGAACCGATTCAGGTGAGAGCACAATTTGTGCACGAGGATGGCCGTGCGATTTCTGGCATGACCGTGCGCATGGTCATTGGCAGCGAGAAAGATTCACGCGCTCCGAGTGCGGGAAAAACCCTCACCACCGACAGCGAGGGCCGCGTGAGCTACACCCTCGATGCCCCCATCAAGGAGCGGAAGATTCAAACCGGCTCAGCCTTCTTCCGTTCGGCATCGCAATTGATTGAGGTCGGCATCGAGATGGAATTGCTGGGGCGCCGGGCCTTGTATTGGATTGAACTGGACCTCATCAAAGCCGGCCCATTGATGGGCCAGGCTGCCTACGTAGCAGGTTCCAACGGGCGCTTTGACCAGATGCTCAAGTTCAATGATAAAACGCATAGCTGGTCCTTTCCTGACGATCCCAAAGGCATGCAACTGACCGGCACGGGAGCGAATGTTCTCCAGCATGACATGAAGAAAAACGCCGCAACGGGTCGCTGGGAAATCGATCTGAAAGTGGAAAAGCAGAAGTGGGAGCAGCGCTGAAGCAGTTCAAGCCACGGCCATGCGGGCTCCATCCGTGAATGTCTGGAGCCAGTCGATGCGTCGCTGAAGCCGCGACTGACGCTCCTCGTTTGGATTCGGGTAGAGGATCGGATACCAGGCGGTCATCACAGCCGCGCGGCCGATGAGACTTTGCTGCAAGGCGCAGGCGTCAATGCTCCCTCCAGCCTCGCAATACGCATCACAGATCGCCTGCACCGTGGCGTGGTCTTCTTCCAAAATCTGCGCATTCCAGATGATGGAGGCCACATCCCATTCGATGGGCCCTGCGAAGGTGTCTTCCCAATCGGTCCACAGCAGCCCGCGCGTGGTGTTCATGAGGTTGCCCATGTGAGCATCTCCATGCAGAGCCTGTTGCGGATAGCGGCTGAGAACCTCAATGGAGCGCGTGAGGTGATCCCTCAGCATCTGCTGCGTGGCTGCAGGAAACAGTTCACGATCCTGCAAAATCACGAGGCTTTCCGTGAGGATCGCCAGCTTGGGAAGAGGCATATCAAAGCGGCGCATGATGTCGTGGCATTGGTGCAGCGCGCGGCCGATCTCGCGGGGATCAGGCTCGGCATCCACGCGGGTGACGAACTGCCAAAAATTCATCGGATAGCCCAGATGCTCATGGGGGCCCGGTGGGAGATCAAGGTGCAGGGGAATGACCGGAGCGCCGTTCTCCGTCAGATGCTGGGCGATCGCGTTCTCCCGCGCAAACCACTCCGTGCCCTGCCTTGGCCCGTCCACATCCTGCACCACTCGCGCTACCAGCGTTTCCGTGAGGCGCAGCACCAGCGTGCTTCCATTTTGAAGAATGTCGCAGCGGTCCGGCGTGATGCCATGGGCTATGGCTGTTTCCGTGGCGGCGCGTGTGGGAAGTTCAATGTCAGTCATAAAATGAAAGCGCAAAAATTCAGCCCACCCATTCGCACGATTTCACACACGCCCCTGCGAGCGTCGCTGCCCAGCGTACGCGCCAGCCGGCAATCTCCGTGGCATACTCACGGGCTTCGTCGTCGTGGTAAGCAGGCTGTGGCTGCAGGGCGAGGGATTCGTCAATGATCACACGCACGTCATCCGGTACGCTGCTGTCGCAGTCCCAGCGCACAGGCAGCCGCTGCGGTGCTTCATCCGCGAAACCGCTGCGCGCTTCGGGCAGCGAATCGGCAAAGCGGACATAGGGTTTGATGTCGAGAATGGGCGTACCATCGACGAGATCGACGCCTGAAACAAACAGGCGCGGCGCGGCATCGCCTTCGAGTTCCACGCGATCCAGCTTCACCACGCTGAGGGTCAGCCGGTTTGGCCGAAAGGGTGAGCGCGTGGCAAAGACCCCGCGCCGTTCATTGCCCCCGAGTCGTGGCGGGCGCACGGTAAGAGATGTCGGCTCTTCGGTGACCAGGTGAAACTGCGTGATGAGCCACAGGTGGCTGAACTGCTCAATGCCACGCACCGCCTCCATGCGCCGATAGGCCGGCTCAAACTCCACCACCCCCCAAGCGCTGGGCACCAGCCCGGACTGCCGTGGCACGCCAAACTTGTCGGTGTAGCACGTGCGCAGCGTGGCGATGATGTTCAGTGAAATCATGGGGCGAAGTGAGCGCGTACACACCTGTCCGCATCCATTTTCTTCACCTCTTGCCGAATCTGATGGCCGCCGCATCATTACCACTCATGCTTCCTGCACCTCTGCTGTTCTCCATTCTGCTTCTTTCCACCTCTGTACAGGCGGAACGCATGAGCTGGCTGGAGAATGACCGCATCAAACTGGGGGTGGATCTTGATCATGGCGGTGCCATCACCTTTCTGGCCAGCGTGAAGGACGGTGCCAATGTGATCAACAACTTCGACCTGGGGCGGCAGGTGCAGCTTTCGTTTTACTCAGGCCCGGTGCCCTTTGAAGCGGATGGGCAGAAACCCGCGGAGCACTGGCGGCACATCGGCTGGAACCCGATTCAGACAGGTGACGATTTCAAAAATGCCAGCCGCATTGTGACGCACAAAAACGACGGCAAGCAGATCCACCTCACCTGCGTGCCGCTGCAATGGCCCCTCAACAACGTGCCGGGAGAATGCACCTTCGACTCCTGGCTGGAACTCGACGGCGCGGTGGTGAAGGCACGGGCGCGGCTCACCAACACACGCAGCGACATCACGCAGTACCCTGCACGTTTGCAGGAGCTTCCCGCCGTCTATGCCAATGCCGCATTTCCTCGTGTGGTCAGCTACATGAATGACAAGCCCTTCACCCAGGATGCCGTGTCCGCAGCGCCCGCCCCTCAGGGCAACCATCCGTGGTCTTTCTGGACCGGCACCGAGGGCTGGGCGGCGCTGCTGGATGAGAAAGACTATGGCCTGGGACTCATCACTCCGGGGCGCGTGCACTTCACCGGCGGCTTTGCCGGCAAGCCAGGCCCCAATGACACCCATGGCAACAGCACCGGCTATCTCGCGGGTCAGGCACTGGAAATTCTCGATCACAACATCCTCTATGAATTCCGCTACGAACTCGTGCTGGGCACTGTGCAGGAGATCCGCGCACGCGCAGCCACGCATCGCCCGCAGGGACCTCCCACTTGGAGCTTCACGCAGGATCGCCAGGGCTGGCACTACCAAAACGCCCGCGATACCGGCTGGCCAGTGAAAAACCAACTGCACATACAGCTTGAGCAGGACGATCCGCAGTTCATCAGCCCGCAGACTTTCTGGCAGGCGGCAGATGCACCGTATCTCATCATCGATGCCGCATTTCATACCCAGCAGAAACAGGGCACCGTGATGTGGCAACAGCATGGGACACAGGGCTACTCGTCAGAAAACAAGATCTCCTTTCCCATCATCGCTGATGATGAATTTCACCGCCATGTTATTCCGCTGTCCTCCGTCCCTGCCTATCGCGGCGGCATGCTCCGCCTGCGGATCGATCCAGTGGGCAGCGCTGAAGCGGGCGCATGGATGAATGTGCGCAGCATACGGCTCTCGGCCAAGCCGGAGTGAGTTGCGGACTGGCGATCGACTGCCTTGGTTGAATCATTGTACAAGAGTCGGCTTCTTTCTTCGTTTAGTCGCACACCTCTCCACCACCATGCTCCGCTCCGCCCTCTGCCTCCTGTCACTCGCCATTGTTCTGCCACTTGCGGCTGAGGACAAAGCGCCCTCACCACCGGAAGGCTTTACCCCCATCTTCAATGGCAAAGACCTCAGCGGCTGGAGCGGCAGCGAGAAATACTGGTCCGTCGAAGAAGGCTGCCTTACCGGCGTCGCCGATGGCAAACTGGACTACAACCGCTTCATCACCTGGAAAGACGGCAAGGTGAAAAACTTCGAGCTGCGCGTGAAGGTGAAAGTCACCCCCGGCGGCAACAGCGGCCTGCAGTATCGCGGCCAGGAGCGCCCCGACCTCGGCGAGTGGGTCGTCACGGGTTATCAGTGCGATGTTGTCCCGGCGAAGGACGACTACAACGGCATGCTCTACGAAGAGCGTGGCCGCCGCATCCTCGCTCACACCGGCGAGAAGGTCATCATCGATCCCCAGGGCCAGCCCTGGGTCGTCGGCAAGCTGCCCATCCAGAACTTCCCCGCCGACCAATGGCACGACTACCGCATCCTCGTTGAAGGCAATCACCACCAGCACTGGATCGACGGCGTGCAAACCGTGGACGTCATCGACCTCGACGAAAAAGGTCGCGCCCTTGAAGGCGTCATCGCCGTGCAGGTCCACGTCGGCCCCGCCATGAAGATCCAGTACAAAGACTTCTTCGTGAAGCATCTCCCCGCCGATCTGCCCATTCGGACCGCTGCCGAAGCGATCATCCCCGCAGACGCCGTGAAGGTTGTGCCTCAGGGTGGCAAGCCGAAAAAAGCTGCGAAGTAATCAGTTGCTCACTTCCACACGTTTCCAGCTCCAGACACCTCGGATTGAAGTGCCCCACGGCGCGCCAGTCTCGCACAGGGTATGCCTTTGAAAGCGGTCACTGCGTGTCGGGTTTCTTTGGCTCCCCTCACTTGTGGTGCATGGCACCACATTCCGTTAACTGGGAACTTTAACTGATGCGTTTTTGATTTTTTTAATTCGGAATAAGCCCGTTTCTCATCGCTATGCAGCTGTTGTGTGTCATTAAAAGCCCCCCTTTTTTGCCCCATGTTTTGTGTTCTGACTTCCTGGAGAATCATTCCGGCCCTCATTCTCTTTGCCTTCGTATCACAGACCGCTGCCAGCACTTTGATCTGGGATGGAAACACCAGCACCACAGGACTTCAGGACGGCGGGGGAAACTGGAACAACTCGGACACCAACCGGTGGTACGATGGTTCAAGCTACCAGGTCTGGAGCAACACCACACCGGACAGCGCCACCTTTGGCAATGCCAGCGGCGCGGCGGGCACCATCACGCTCACATCGCCCATTTCCGCCAGCGACCTCACGTTCAATCCCGCAGGCACCGGCACTTACACGATCACAGGTACGGCGCTCAACAAGCTGACACTCACCGGCGATCACACGCCTGTCATTCTGGTCAACCTCGACTCAGCGAGCGCCGCCACCATCACCGCCGTCGTCGCCGGGACTCAGGGACTTACCAAAACGGGTGCTGGCATTCTGGTGCTGGGTGGCACCCTGGCCAATGAATATACCGGTACAACAACCGTTTCCGCAGGCACCCTGAAAATGTCAAAAACAGCCGGCCTGGCAGCCATCAATGGAGATGTCATCATCGACGGCGGCACCCTCCAATGGACTGCGGCCAACCAGATCGCTGACACGGCCAGCGTGACATTGAACACCGGAACGCTTTGGATTGGTGCGCAAACGGAAACCATTCGCAATCTCACCCTGAATGGTGGCACCAACAATGGCGGCACCAGTTCCAACGGCGGCACCTTTACCATCACCGACACTCTCACCGTCACCAGCAACACCAATCTGGGGCTGAACAGCGGCGCCAACTGGTCTGCAAATACAGTCGTTTTCACCGGCAGCGGCACCGCCCTTTCTATGACTGGCAACAACAGCACCGTCATCTCCCAGTTCGTGGTCGGCACTGGCGGACTTTCGATAACGAGTCGAACGATCAGCCTCAACACGGGCAACGCAGGAAACTCCACCGCGAAGGGCAGCAAGATCGTCCTCAACGGCAACGTCACCGCCACAGGTGTGAACACCTTCAATAAAAATGGCACCAATGTCGGTGTGGCGCAGGTGGATCTCGGCAGCGCCACGCGCACCTGGAATGTCACCACGATATTGAGCACGGATGTCACCAACGTCGGTATTGCCATCGTCGGCACAGGCTCTGCCGGGCTGACCAAGACCGGGGGCGGTACACTGCTTTTTTCCGGTGAAGACGCCAACACCTACACCGGCCTCACCACCATCTCGGCCGGCATTCTTCAAGTCGGCAAAAATGCAGGCGTGAATGCGATCGCCGGAGACATCCAGATCAACTCCGGCGGCAAGCTTGCTTACACCACGCTCAATGACCAGCTCGCAGACACCACCTCCATCACGCTCAATGGTGGCACCATCAACTTCAACAACCGTACTGAGACCTTTGCCAACCTCTATCAGATCGCCGCTGGCAGCAATGTGAATCCGGATCAGGGAAATGGTTCCATCGTCACCATCACCGGAACACTTCGAGCCACCGCCGGTAACACCATCGGTCTCAACAGCGGCGGTCGCTGGACTGTTTACAACACCGAGTTTGCCAGCTCCTTCACGGGGACTGCCATCGCGCTGAATGGCAACAGCACCACCAGCATGAACCGCTACACCGCAGGTGTGGCCGGCAACGGTGGCATCAGCCTGACCGGCCAGAACATCAGCCTTGCCAAAGGCACCACAGCCTCGGCCAAAGGCAGTGAACTGGTGCTAGACGGCACGCTCACCGCCAGCGGCACGAACAACATCAACGCGGGCGGTGGCACGATCGGCGTGGCGCAGGTGAATCTTGATGGGGGCCAGCGCGAGTTCAACATCACCAGCGGCACCACCACCAGCAACGCCGCAGTGGTCAGCACCACGGTCACCGTCACGAATGACGATTCCACGCCCACGGCTGGCGGCGTCACCAAGACCGGTGCCGGCACCCTGGTGTTCACGGCGGTGAACACCTACACCGGCGCCACCGTGGTGCAGGCGGGGACGCTGCGCCTTGGCAGTACAGGTTCCATTGATGCCTCTCCCACCATCACCGTCGCCAGCGGTGCCACATTAGATGTGGCCAGCGTCAGCGGCGGCTATGCCGTGAAGTCCGGCCAGACCCTGCAAGGCGGCGGCACCGTTTCCGGAGCCACCACGATCAACAGCGGTGCCACACTCTCCATGGGCACCACCGGCGGCGATGTCACCCAGACTCTGACGGTGACTGGAAATCTCACTCTCGCCTCCGGTTCCACCACCGTGTTTGATCTGGGCACGCCCACCTTCACCAGCACCAACAGCTTTGGCGGCAATGACGTCGGCACCGCCGGCTACAACACTTACATCCAGGGCTTCGCCACCGCCTCCACCGGCGACCACGACCGCCTGATTTCTTCCGGCAGCATCACTCAGGCCGTGGGTGCCGCCATCACCGTCCTGGCCAATGGCATCACTCCGACCTACGGGCAAATCTTCAACTTGGTGGACTGGCAGACCACCTTCAACGCTTCCTCGAATCTTGGCACCAATTACCGCACTGGTGCGGGGGATGGCACATTCGACCTCGACCTTCCGGACATCTCCGCCAGCGGCCTCGTTTGGGACATGAGTTTCTTTGCCTCCAGCGGCATCCTCGTCGTCGTGCCGGAACCCTCCCGCGCGCTCCTCCTTCTCATCGGGCTCGGCCTCGCATCGCTGCGCCGCCGCAGGGCTCGATGATGGAAGCCAGCAATCTGACAGGTTTTGAAACCGCCTGTGCAGCACCGCGCTCCTGTGTCACCAAAGGCGAAGGCGCCGGGATTTCTCCCGACGCCTTCATTGTGGATCGGCCCTCATAAGCCGGATTCTGTGTCCCCGATGCCCTTCGACACCTGGCTGTGATCATTTATCTGTCAGGCTGATCGCTCAGCCTGCCCCCGCTTGCGCAGTGGAGCGACTATTACCCGGAGGTATCCATCCCTTGCGGGACTTGCGGCCAGGCGGGCCTTTCTCCTGTTCTGTCTTGCACCGCATGAGGTTTGTCGTGCCCCCTTCCTCGCGGTTGGGGCGGTGGGCTCTTACCCCGCCGTTTCACCCTTACCCCCTTTCGCTCTTGCGAACTACGGAGGGCGGTTTGTTTTCTGTGATACTGTCTGTGACTGCGGCTTGCACCGCAGCCCCCACACTTTCATGTGGCATGCTGCCCTGTGGTGTCCGGACTTTCCTCTGGCATCTCCGCCTTGCAGCAAAAATACCAGCGATCACTCCGACCGACCCGCCGTGAGAGTAAGGGCTTCAGCGAAAAGGGCAAGCCGGGTGTACGTGGAAAGATGCCGCGAAACTTATTCCCCGGCTCCGGTGTTGAACCGCATGCACCCACCACTGCGCCATGAAAATCCTGCCTTCCTTTCTGCTCGCCCTCACCGTCAGCTTCTCTCTGACCCATGCCGAAGACGCCCCGAAACAACGCCCCGATGCCGCAGGCACCGGCGGCCCGGGCCGCGAGAAGATCAAGGAGATGCTGCTGCAGAAGTTTGACGCCAATAAAAACGGCACGCTCGATCCCGATGAAAAAGCTGCCGCCATGAAAGCCATGCAGGAACGCCGTGGCGGCGGCCCCAAAGGCGGCTCCCCCGGCGAACCCACGAAAGGCGGTGGCCCGATGCAGGCGATGCTTCTGCAAAAATTTGACGCCAACAAGAACGGCGTCCTCGATCCCGACGAAAAAGCTGCCGCCATGAAAGCCATGCAGGAGCGCAAGGGCAAATCAGGCGGGTTCCCCGGTGCTGCTGGCCCCAGCACGGAAAGTGGCAGCAAGTTCCGCCGTCCGCCGGAAGCACCAAAAGAAGGCGACGCCAAATAAGCTGGCAGCGCTCTTACTTCGCAACGCTGTCCTTGAGGAGCTTCAGCAGCGCATAGTCCGCGTACTGGATGTCGCTGATCTTCCATGCGCCGCCCTGCTGCACGCAGTGGAAGGTGATGCGCTTCTGCTCTTCAAAGTTCACAAAGGTCACCAGGACGGTGGCCTTGCCCTCTTCCGTCTTCGCCGGGTGGATCACGAAATTTTTGATCTCCATGTCCTGGGCGTCGTAGAGCGGATCGCCATCAAGCGCGCCGACTTCACCTTTGGAGTCGATGGTGTCCTTCCAGAGGAGATCGCCGAGTTCTTTCGTGAAGTAGTGGTCCACCAGCGCCCGGTCCTTGTCTTGGAAAAACGGTGACGCCTTTTTCTTCTCCGACTTGTAGAGCTCCGCGACCAGCGCGTCTGGCGTCGCCGCCTTGTCAGCAGCATGAAGAGTCAGACCGCAGGAAACAAACAGCAGGAGCAAAGTCAGGAAGCGCATGCGGCTGTTATCGCCGCAAACGCACCAAAGTCGAGTTCATCGTGCCTCACTCGTCTGCGTCCTTCTTGCCCTTCTTCTTCGGCGCTTCAGGCAGCGGCACGCCACGCTGGCGGGCCTCCCACTCCGCGTAGCCTTTCTTGCTGCGGTTGCCGAGGTACTTGTAGGTGTCAAAAATCGCTCCATTGCCCAGCACGCGCGGGTCTTTCTCTTCCTTGAGGGTGGCCTCCAGCTTCGCCCGCAGTTCCTGCTTCTTCGCGGCGAACTCGGGCACGTTGGCCAGGTTCTTCAGACATTCAGGATCTTGGGCAATGTTATAAAGCTCTTCCTCCGGGCGGTAGTTAAACGCGAGATCATAGAAGAACCCCTTATTTTCCACGATCCAGGATTTGGTCGGGCCATCATCGCAGTTGCCGTAGCCGGTTTCCGGATTGCACGCGGGCCAGCGCTCCGGGTGGTAGTTGTGACTGTAGAAAAACTCCGGCGTGCGGATGGCGCGCACAGGATAGCCCCAGTCGTTCGGACGCCCCAGATCATGGCGCTCCTTGCCAGCCAGCATGACTTTGCGGTCTTCCACAAAGCCGCTCTTCTCACTGCGCAGGATGTTCACCAAACTGCTGCCGCTCATCTGCTCATGCTTCGGCAGTCCGGCCAGTTCGAGATAGGTCGGCGCAAGATCGCGCACGTTGATAAAATCTTCGACGACACGCCCCGGCTTGATCCCCTTCCCCCAGCGCATGGCCAGCGGCAGATGATACCCGTCCTCATAGATCTGCCCCTTCACCCGTGGAAACGGCATGCCATGATCCGAAGTCACGATTACCAGCGTGTCCTCCAGCAGACCGGACTGCTCCAGCATCTCAAGCGTCTGTCCGATCTGCTTGTCGCCCCATTCCACCTCGATCGCGTAGTCAGCCAGATCACCACGCACCGTGGCGTTGTCCGGCAGGTAGCCAGGCACCTTCACGTCCTCGAGTTTCTTGCCCAAACGAACACCGGAATCGAGCTCATAAGAGCGGTGCGGTTCCTTGAATCCCATCCAGAAACAGAAGGGTTGCGCTTTGTTTCGCTTATCCAGAAAGGCCGCGAAATTGCGCGGGTAGTCCGTGGTCGTGATGCCCTTCGCCGGCACTTCCTGCTTGAACTCATCAAACGCCGGCCCGGCGGGATTGCGCGTGCGACCTTCCAGTTTGAACTCGCCCGGCCCCCAGCCCTTGCCAGTGAGGCCCACGGTGTAGCCACCTTTTTCCAGCAGGTCGGGATATACGGCAAACTTCGGAGGGAAGATGCCGCCATGACAAACCGCCTCCTCCAGCTGCCAGGAATTACGTCCCGTGAGGATCGTAGCGCGGCACGGACTGCACTTCGGATTGGAGGTGAAGGCGTTCTTAAACAGCACTCCTTCCTTCGCCACGCGGTCAAAGTTCGGCGTCTTCACCCAGTCACAGCCATAGGCGCCAGCATGCTGCCAGCCCCAGTCATCAAAGATGATGAAAAGGATGTTCGGACGCGGCGCATCCGCAGCACGGATGCCGGCAGCGAAGACGAGAGCAGCTAGGACGGCCAGATGGAATTTCATGCGCCGTGAAACGCATGAGAAGTCCTCAACTTGCAGCCGCTTCTTCCACGCTCACACAGGTGCAGACGAGGTGGCGGTCGCCATACACGTTGTCGATGCGCGAGACCGGCGGCCAGTACTTGGACTCCTGCACCCACGGCAGCGGGAAGGCGGCGGCTTCACGCGTGTAGGCGTGCGGCCAGTCGCTCTTCGTCACAGCGGCGGCGGTGTGCGGGGCCTGCTTGAGCGTGTTGTCCGTGGGATGATACGTGCTGCTTTCGACGCCGATCATTTCCGCGTGGATGCACTGCATCGCCTCGCAGAAGCGGTCGATCTCGGCCTGGCTCTCGCTCTCCGTGGGTTCGATCATGAGCGTGCCGGAAACAGGCCAGCTCATCGTCGGCGCATGATAACCAAAATCCATCAACCGCTTCGCCACATCTTCCACGGTGACCTTGTGGAAATGACTGAAGTCGAGGATGCACTCGTGCGCGACGAAGCCCTTGGAGCCTTTGTAAAGCGTGGGGAAATTCGCCTCCAACTTTCTGGCGACATAGTTCGCATTGAGGATGGCGTACTTGGTGGCATCGACAAGGCGCGGCCCCATCATGGCGATGTACATCCAGGAGATCGTGCAGATGCTGGCGCTGCCCCAGGGAGCGGAGCAAACCGCTCCTGCACGGCGGTCCGCCTGCCATGTGTGATGCCCCGGCAGATGCGCACGCAGATGCGCGGCCACCGCGATGGGCCCGACGCCCGGCCCGCCACCGCCATGCGGAATGCAGAAAGTCTTGTGCAGATTTAAGTGGCACACATCCGCGCCGATGCGCCCCGGCGAGGTCAGTCCTACCTGCGCATTCATGTTGGCGCCGTCCATGTACACCTGTCCGCCATGGTCATGCACCAGTCGGCAGATTTCGACAATGGACTCTTCAAACACGCCATGAGTTGAAGGATACGTGACCATCAGCGCAGCCACCTTGTCTTTGTTCGCCTCCAGTTTCGCCTTCAAATCATCGACCGAAATGTTGCCCTGATTGTCACAGGTCACCGGCACCACTTTGAATCCGCTCATCACCGCGCTGGCCGGGTTCGTGCCATGCGCCGAGGTGGGGATGAGGCAGATATCGCGGTGATCCTCGCCACGCGCGGCGTGGAAGCGTTTGATCGCCAGCAGGCCGGCATATTCGCCCTGAGACCCCGCATTCGGCTGCAACGACACCGCATCAAAGCCGGTGCATTCAGCCAGCCAGCCTTCGAGGTCACTGAACATCGAGCGATAGCCCTCGGTCTGATCATGCGGCGCGAAGGGGTGCAGGCCGTTCACTTCCGGCCAGCTCAGTGGCATCATCTCCGCCGCAGCGTTCAGCTTCATCGTGCAGGAGCCCAGCGGAATCATGCTGCGGTTCAGCGCGATGTCCTTCGACTCCAGACGGTGCAGATAGCGCATCATCTCCGTCTCGGAGTGGTAGGAATTGAACACCGGATGCGTCAGAAACGCGGACTTGCGGTGGTGCCGCGCGGAGCAGTGCAGCGGATTTTCATTATCGAGCACCGGCGGCTGCTGCGCCTTGGAAATGCCAAAGGCCGTGAGCAGGTTGAGCAGCTCTTCTTCCCGCACGCGCTCATCCAAAGCGACCCCCACCGTGGTGGCGTCGATCTTGCGCAGATTGATTCCAAAGATCAGCGCGCGCTTGAGCAGATCGTCAGCGTTCGGCACGCGTACGCTCAGCGTGTCAAAGAAGTCGTCACTCAGCACATCCAGGCCCGCACGCAGCAGCTCGCCTGCCAGCCAGACCGCCGCACCATGCACACGATGCGCAATGGTCTTGAGTCCCTGCGGCCCGTGATACACGGCATACATGGAAGCCATCACGGCAAGCAGCACCTGCGCGGTGCAGATGTTGCTGGTGGCTTTCTCGCGGCGAATGTGCTGCTCACGTGTTTGCAGAGAAAGGCGATACGCAGGCCTGCCGGAGGCATCCTTGGAAACACCGATCAAGCGACCGGGCAGCCGGCGCTTCAACGCATCACGCACGGCCATGAAGGCAGCATGCGGGCCTCCAAAACCCAGCGGCACACCAAAGCGCTGGCTGTTGCCCACGCAGATGTCCGCTCCGAATTCACCCGGTGGCCTCAACACTGTGAGCGCCAGCAGATCAGCACTGACGACGAGCAAAGCTCCCGCCTCATGAGTCTCGTTCGCCAGTTCGGCAAAATCATGAATGACCCCCAGCGTGTCAGGATATTGCACGAGGACGGCGGCCAGTCCCTTGGTGCCATCATGCTTCCATTTCAACACATCCCCCACCTCCACGCGGATTCCCAGCGCATCCATGCGCGTGCGCACCACCTCGATGTTGTGCGGGTGGCATTGGTCGGAGACAAACACGCGTGATGCGCCAGCCACCTGAGCCACGGCCAGGCCCAATGCCTCAGCACACGCGGTGCCTTCATCGAGCAGCGAGGCGTTCGCCACATCCAGCGCCGTGAGGTCGCGGATCATCGTCTGAAAATTGATCAATGCCTCAAGACGGCCCTGCGCGATCTCCGCCTGATAAGGCGTGTAGGCTGTGTACCAGCCGGGATTTTCGAGGATGTTCCGCTGAATGACCGGCGGTGTGAAGGTGTCATGGAAGCCGAGCCCGATGAACGAGCGCATGACCTTGTTCAGTCCCATGATCTGCCGCATGCGGCGCAGCGCCTGTTCCTCGGTCAGCGGGGGTGCCAGATTGAGCGGCTCGCGCACGCGAATGCCTTCCGGCACCACCTGGTCGATGAGCTCATCGAGCGTTTTGAAGCCGAGCGTTTGCAGCATGCTCTCCGCCTCGGCGGCGGAGGGACCAATGTGACGGCGGGAAAAGTTTGTAGGCATCGAAATCGGAGCGGTTTGAGGAGGCCGCCACGGTATCTAGCCGAGGGCCTGTGTCACTTGCCAAACAAGGCCCAGAATTTTTTCTCGGAGGCCTTCTGCTTGCCCTTCGCTTCGCGCAAAAACGGTGCCAGCGAGGCCAGATTCAAGATCAAGTGATTGAGGAAATTGAACGGCGCCCGCAGCGGACGCTCGAAATCCACGAACAGCACCACGCGATAGCCGTCGGTGTCGTTCCAGACTTCGTGATTGTAAGTGTCATCAAAGATGATCGCGCTGCCCTCCTGCCAGGCATAGACCTGATCGGCGATGCGAATGCGACACTGGTGGCGCGGCTCCGGCACCATCAGCCCGAGATGCATGCGCAGCACACCCGCGAAGGGGCCCCGGTGCTCAGGGATGTGTTTGTTCGGAGAAAGGATGGAGAAGAAGCCGGTCGTGCAGCCGGGGATCTGGGCCAGCACTTTCATGGTCTCCGGGCAGTGGCGGGCGTTTTCCTCGCAGTCCATGCCGACCCCTTTGAGAAAGAACGTCTTCCACTGGTCATCGCCCTGGATCATGCCGACCTCCTTCACGATGTCCTGAAAGCTGGGCATCGCATCGCGGTATTTCATCACTGAGTCGACTTCGGCACGAACCTTCTGCCAGTCTGCCTCAATACCCTTGACCCAAGGGAAGTGCCGCGAGTCATAGATCGGCGGATCACCGTGAATGGAACAATGCGCAATGACCGCCTCGACAACGTCCTGCAGACGATTGGTGATGCGCTCCACCCAGCCGTTGGCCGGAAAGGTGCGATGACGGCGGTGATAGGCGTCAATCGGCTTGAGCTGAAAGCCGGCTGGGACGGTGGCGATGGAAGAGGATGCTTCGGGAGGCATGGGACTAAACTCCGTGACGAGTAACGAATCCGTCACTTTTTGCAGCCAAAAAATAGCGCGTCAACCGCTCAAAACCACACAGGGTTCAGGCAATGTGTTTGCCGTAGGTGGCGGCGTCCATCAATGCCTCAAACTCCGCAAGATTGGAGGACTGGATTTTGAAAATCCAGCCACCGGCATAAGGATCACGATTGAGAAGACCCGGGTCGCCGGTCAGCGCCTCATTGACGGCCACGATTTCTCCAGACACTGGAGCATAAATATCACTCGCCGCTTTGACAGATTCGATCACGCACACCTGCTGCCCCGCAGTGACCTGGGTGCCCACCTTGGGAGGGTCCACAAAGACCACGTCCGTCAGTTCCGCCTGCGCATGATCCGTGATTCCGACCGGAGACGGGCTTTGGGTGGGATCGATCCATTCGTGGGAGTCACGGTAGCGGAGGTTTTCGGGGACGTTGCTCATGGGGATGTCTGTTTGGGAATATTAAAGGGAGGGCTTGCGATAAAACGGCTTCTTCACCACTTCCGCCGGGAAACGCCGCCCGCGGATTTCGATTTCCAGCGTGCTGCCGATCGTGGCGGCGCTCAGCGGCACGTAGGCCATGCCGATGCCGGCTCCGAGGCTGGGAGACTGTGTGCCGCTGCATACCTCGCCGATGATCTCACCTGCGAATGCCACCGGATAATGCGGCCGTGGTGGCGGAGCCGCGCCCGTCATGCGGAAGGCGGCCAGCTTGTCGGGCAGTCCGGCGGCTTTTTGCGCTACCAGCGCTTCACGACCTGTGAAGTCGCCTTTGTCCAGATCCACAAAGAAGCCGAGTCCGGCCTGCAGCGGCGTGCGCTGTTCAGAAAGATCATTGCCATTGAGGGGATAACCCATCTCAAGCCGCAGCGTGTCCCGGGCCCCGAGACCGCAGGGCATGCCACCAGCTGCCTTCACGGCATCCACGATTTTGCGGAACCACGTCTCCGCCGTCTCCATGGGCATGAAAAACTCAAAGCCTTCCTCCCCGGTGTAGCCAGTGCCGCACAGCCACATCGGCCCTTCACTGGTCATGGAGACGAGGATGGTGTTGTGCTCAGGAAAGGATGAGGAACTGCCAAAGACCGCTGCCGCCACTTCACGGGCCTTGGGTCCCTGAATGGCCAGACCTGCGGTGAAATCACTCGCGTTGGCCATCATCACCTCATCATCTTTATTGAGCTGGGTTTCCAGATGCGCCCAGTCCGCATCAATGCGCGAAGCATTCACGACGAGGTAAAATTCACGCTCGCTGGTGCGGTAGGCGATCAGGTCATCAATCACGCCACCGAGTCCGTTCAGCAGCAGAGTGTACTGCCCCTGGCCGGGCTGCAGCTTGGTGATGTTGTTGGTCAGCACCCGGTTCAGAAAAGCCTCGGCACCGGGGCCGCTCACGATGAACTGGCCCATGTGGGAAATATCAAACACGCCGACGCTCTGGCGCACGGCTTTGTGTTCATCGACGATGCCGGTGTACTGCACCGGCATGTCCCAGCCGGCAAAGGGCACCATGCGGGCCCCCATTTCCACATGCACGGCGTGTAGAGGAGTACGGCGAAGAGGAGTGGTATCAGACACAGTGCGCGCATGTTGTGAAGCACGGAGGCTTTGTCAATTCTCGCGGCATTTTAAGCCAATTTCTGAATGCCAATCTTATTTGCAGGCCCTCGCATCCACTCCATACTCCGCCTCCCCAAACGCCCGCGAAAAAAAAGCCCCAACCATGGCAGCCCCTTTCCTCACCCAGGACTTTCACATCCGCTGGTCCACCCTGACCCCCGAACACATCGAAGCCGACATCCGCGCCGCCCTTGAAAAAGCGCAGGCGAATCTGGATGCCGTCATCGATCAGGACCGCGGCAAGCTGATGAACTTTGACTCCGTCGTGCTCGGGCTCGACGAATGCACCCGCGAACTGAATGAAGCCTGGGGCCTGGTCACCCATCTCGATTCGCTGTGCAACTCCCCCGCCCTGCGTGAGGCGCACAACAAGATGCTGTCGGAAGTCAGCTCCTTCTTCGCCAAGATCCCGCTCAACGAGCATCTCTGGGACCTCTTTGTCACTTACAGCAAGACCGACGAGGCCAAGCAGCTCACGCCCGTGCGCAAACGCGCCCTGCAGGAAGCCATGGAAAGCTTCATCGAGGCTGGTGCCGATCTGCCGCCGGACAAGAAGAAGCGCATGGAGGAAATCGAAGCCGAGCTCTCCAAGCACACGCAGAAGTATTCCGAGAACGTGCTCGATTCCACGAACAAGTGGGAGCTGCTCATCGAAGACGTGGATCGTCTCAAGGGCCTGCCACAGACCGCCATCGAAGCCGCCAAGGCGGATGCGCTGGCCAAAAACCTCGGCACGCCTGAGAAGCCCGTCTATCGCTTCACTCTGAAGGCCCCCTCGATGATTCCTGTCATGGAATACCTCGAAGACGAAGGCATCCGCCGTCAGGTCTGGGAAGGCTCCTGCAGCATTGGCCGCGGCGGCGAACACGACAACACCGAGCTCGTCTGGAAGATCCTGCGCCTGCGTCATGAGAAGGCACAGATCATGGGCAAGGCGAACTTCGCCGATCATGTGCTGAACCATCGCATGGCCAAGAACGGCCAGAGCGCCCTCCGTTTCATCACGGACCTCTACGAGCGCGTGCATGAGGCCTTCCAGCGTGAAACCATCGAGCTGCAGGAATTCCGCGCCGACAACGCCCACCAGGCCGTCGATCTGTTCGAGCCCTGGGAAGTCTCCTTCTGGAGCGAACGCCAGCGCAAATCGAAGTACGATTTTGATGAGGAAGAGCTGCGCCCCTTCTTCCCCATCGACAAGGTGCTCAACGGCATGTTCCAGCTGGCCGAAAAAGTGTTCGACCTTCGCATCACCAGCCGCGAGGTCGTGTACGTCGAGCCCGGAAAGGAAGCTCCAGCCAATGTCAGCCCCCAGCCCGGCAAAGCAGGCCCTGTGGAGGTCTGGCACCCCGAGGTGAAATTTTACGAAGTGCGCAATGAGAAGGGCGTCCACATCGGCTCCTTCTATGCCGACTGGCATCCGCGTGACTCCAAGCGCGGCGGTGCCTGGATGAATTATCTCCGAATGGGCGTGCCACCCAGCGGCGAGCGCGACCGCCGCCTGCACCTCGGCCTCATCTGCGGCAACATGACGCCGCCTGTTGATGGCAAGCCTGCGCTGCTCACGCATGATGAAGTCACCACCGTCTTCCATGAGTTCGGACATCTGCTGCACCAGCTCTGCGGCAATGTGGAGATCCCCTCGCTCAACGGCGTCAGTGTTTACTGGGACTTCGTGGAGTTGCCCTCGCAGCTCATGGAAAACTTCTGCTGGGAGCGTGAGAGCCTCGATCTCTTCGCCCGCCATCATGAAACTGGCGAAACGATCCCTGCGCGCCTCTTCAAAAAGCTGCTCGCCGCCAAGAACTACCGCAGCGCCAGCGACATCATGCGCCAGCTCGCCTTCGGCAAGCTCGACCTCGAACTGCACATGCACCACGCCACCGATGAAGGCGTGGACCTCGACAAGCTCGCGCGCTCCATTTTGAAAGGCTACATCATGCAGCTCAAAACCGAGCAGCCCACCATGGCACGTCGTTTCGGCCATCTCTTCAGCAGCCCCGTCGGTTATGCCGCCGGCTACTACAGCTACAAGTGGGCCGAAGTGCTGGACGCAGATGCCTTCACCCGCTTCCAGCAGGAAGGCGTGCTCAATCCCACCGTGGGCCGCGAGTTCCGCGACACGATCCTCAGCAAAGGCAACTCCGAAGACCCCGCGAAGCTCTTCCAGAACTTCATGGGCCGCGATCCCGATGCCATGGCTCTGCTCGTGCGCGCTGGTCTGGCGTAGCCCTAGCTTTCTTCACCGGAATGAACTCTCTCACAGTCATCCGCCTGGCGTTGACTGTGAGTCTGGCGCTTTCCTTGGCCAGTTGTGGATCGACGGCCTCTCACTTTCCGTTTCACGCGAAGGAATACGGCAGCCCTTCCGCAAGCAACCTCACCGTCACAGTGCTAGGCAGGTTCAGGAAGGCGGGCATTTATCATGTCCCATCTGGCACCACTGTGGGCGACATGATCCGCATGGCAGAGATGCTTCCCGCGCCTCCTGGCAAAGACGATGGATGGATCCTGACGCTGACCCAGTCAAAAAACGGATTCAGGGCTCGCGACGGCATATCGAGGAATGGGCTCGACATCAAGCTCGCGGATCACGCACAACTTAAGGTCCTGAGGTATACCTTTTAAAAGAGGCGGCTCTCAAGTTCATCCCTCATTGCTTGCCCCGCCCTCGATACGCCACGGCAAAGAACACACACACCGCCGCAGTCAGCGCCGTCTCACCCCACCAGAAACGGGGCCAGTTGGTGATCGTGCCCTTGGTGCAGGCCGCATACCACCAGCCGCCGCCGAGGTAACCGATCAGATTGCCCACGCCGCCCATGAGCATGGCCAGCAGCGCATGCGCGCGCACCCGCCATTTCGGATCAATGCGTTCCTCCAGATAGATCTGGGTGGTGATGAAGTAGAGCGTGTAGGCAAAGCCGTGCAGAAAGGTGCCAAACATCACGCTGGGCAGCGTGTTGATCGTATTGAAGGTGTAGCGTACCACACAAATCGCGATGCCGGACAAGAAGACCCACTTCAGCCGAAAACGCGCCATCACTCCGGCCAGCAGCAGCATGACCAGCACCTCCGTCGTCTGCCCGAGCGATATGACGGCGGAGATGTGCTGCACCCCCAGGTCGTGCAACTGACGCGAGGTGTACGGATAAAACGCCGCCAGCGGAATGCAGTACAAGGCCGCCGTCAGGAAAACGACGCGGTGATCGCGGTGGACAAGCAGCCCAAGGGCATCCAGGCCAAGGATCTGTTTCCAAGTGCGGTGCTGCACGACCTCGCCGGGTGGGATCATTGGCAGCCGCCACGTCAGCGTCATCACCACCAGCCATAATCCCGCTGCGGTAACACCCGCCACCAGCGAGGCATCGGCCCGCAGCACAAAGCTCACGACCCAGCATCCCACCATCCAGCCTGCCGTGGCGCAGGCCCGCAGCGGACCAAACTGCTGCTTGGTGTTGTGCAACTGGGAGAAAACAATGCTGCTCGTCAGGCTCCACACCGGCGTGGCCACCAAGGTGTGCACCTGCGCACAGATCAGTACCATCACATCACTCCAGCCCCACTCCAGCGAACCGCAGGTGATCAGCAGTGCGATGCTCGTAGCCGCCGTCAGCCAGCGCAGCAGCAGCACCGGCGAGTGCTTTTGATCCGCCAGCGCCCCCACAAACAGGGGCGAGATGAACGCGGCGAGGGCCGTCGTTGCAAACACCCATGGCACCAGATGCCCCCGGCCGTGCGCATTGAAGACGTTCGCCAGCGGCACGCTCCACATTCCCATAGGCATCGCTGTGCAGAAAAACAGCGTCGCCAGCGATTTGCGGCTGGCCTTGGCATCCGTGGCGGGGTTGGACATCGTTGTTATTTTTGAAATAAGCCGGGAGGCGGTAAACTCCAACAACGAGTCTGTAAAAAGCGTTGGTTGCACCCCCGCCTTGCCTTTCCATCTTCCGCGACCTTTCTACCTCCCCTCCCAACCTCCCTTTCTCATGGAAAACGTCATCATCATCGGCACCGGCTGCGCCGGATACACCGCAGCCATCTACACCGGCCGCGCGAACTTGAAGCCCCTGATCCTCTCCGGCAACATGCCCGGCGGCCAGCTCACCACGACCACGGAGGTCGAAAACTTCCCCGGCTTCCCGAACGGCATCATGGGCCCGGAGCTGATGATGAACATGCAGACTCAGGCGGAGAAGTTCGGCGCCCGCATCGAGTACGCCCTCGTCAGCAGCGTCAAAAAGACCGCCGCAGGCCACTTCGAAGTGCACACCGATGGCGGCACCGTCTATGAGACCCATACAGTGATCGTTGCCACCGGTGCCTCCCCCAAGCACCTCGGCCTGCCAAACGAAAAGGCCCTGATCGGTCGCGGTCTGACCAGCTGCGCCACCTGTGACGGCGCCTTTTACCGCAACGTCCCCGTCTGCGTCATCGGCGGTGGTGACAGCGCCTGCGAAGAAGCCGGATTCCTCACCAAATTCGCCAGCACCGTCTATTTGATTCATCGCCGCGACGAGTTGCGCGCCTCGAAAATCATGGCCGACCGCGCCCTCGCCAATCCGAAGATCAAGCCGGTCTGGAACTCCACAGTCAGCGAATACCTGACCGACGAGAAGGGCGAAATGCGCGCCGTGACCCTCGAAAACCTCGTTACGGGTGAAAAGAGCGAGCTGGAGCTGAAGTGCGTCTTCGTCGCCATCGGCCACGTCCCGAACGGCCAGTTCCTCGGCGATCTCGTCGACACCGACGAAGGCGGCTACATCCTGCAGACCGAAGGCACCCGCACCAAAACGGAAGGCCTCTTCGCCGCCGGTGACGTGGCCGACCACGTCTATCGTCAGGCCATCACCGCCGCGGGCCAGGGCTGTGCCGCCGCCCTCGAAGCGGAACGCTACCTCGCCGATCACGGCGTGCATTGATTGACGCTGGACAGATGCGCTGCGGCAAGGCATATGAATCGCGGCTTCCCAAGCCGCGCACACGTAACACTTACGCATGAGTCAATTGGTAATCCCCCCAGCCGTCCGCCTCGCTCTACTTTCCGCACTTGCTCTGCTGGCCTCCTGCCAGAGTTCGTCTTCGCGTGGACAGACGCAGTACCTCGAAGCCTTCTCCACCACAAGCGTCCCGCATTCCGCGCTGTACAACGCCGACCAGGACTCCTACTGGGATGGCGACGGCATGTCCGGCGCGCCCAGCATCATCATCGATATCAGCGACCAGAAGGCCTACTTTTACAAAGGCGGTGCGCTCGCGGGTGTCTCCGCTCTATCCACTGGCGACGAACGGCACGCCACCAAAACTGGCAACTTCAAGATCTTCGAGAAGGACCAGTGGCACAAATCCAATCTCTACGGCGACTTTGTGGACAGCGCAGGAAACGTCGTCCAGGCCAACGTGGACGTCACCAAGGACAAGGCTCCTCCCGGCACACGGTTCGAGGGCTCCAAAATGCACCACTTTATGCGCTTCGTCGGCGGCATCGGCATGCACGAGGGATTCCTCCCCGGCTACGCCGCTTCCCACGGGTGCGTCCGCATGCCTCCGCACATGGCGGCCATTTTTTACAACAACGTCTCCAAAGGCACCCCCGTCACGGTTCGTCCCTGATGCTTCGCTGCTGCTGAAATCATGACACCGGAAACACCGCTCGAAATCGACCCTACGGATGTCAGCAATCTGCTGCAGCATCCCGGCGAGCGCACCTTCCGGCTCATCGACTGCCGCGAAGAAAGCGAATGGCAGATCTGCCACCTGCCGCACGCGCAGCTCGTCCCTCTCTCCCGCTTCGGTGAGCTGGTGCCCCAGGTGTTCACCGACACTCAGGAGCACGTCATCATCTACTGCCACCACGGCATGCGCAGCCTCCGCGCCGCCCAGTTTCTGCGGCAGCATGGCTTCGCCCGTGCCCAGAGCATGAGCGGCGGCATTGACGCCTGGTCGGACATGGTCGACCCCGCTACGCCACGTTACTGACACACATCCGGGTGAGTTTGCTGTGGCACCCAGTGCCTGCGCGACTACCCTTCACGCTACCCCCGCACACGCACCCACGCATGGTACGACTCATCACACAGCAAGGACAGCTCATCGACTGGAATGACGAAAAGACACATCCGTTCCCGGATAATCTCGTCTTCCTCGATTTGCTGAACCCCGGCCGTGCCGAGGAGCTGGAAGCGGAAAAATGGCTCGAATACCAGCTCCCCACGCGTGAAGAAATGCAGGAGATCGAGGAATCCAGCCGACTCTACACCGAGAAGGGCACGCTCTACATGACCGCGTGGCTGCCCGTCGGACTGGACAATCCGGATCCTGACAACACGTCCATTTCCTTCGTCATCGCGCCCGACTGCCTCACCACCGTGCGCTATGCCGATCCGCTGTCCTTCCGCATACTCGCAGATCAGGCGAAGCGCCAGTGCACCCTGCCCCTGACCAGCGATGCCGTTTTCCTCCTCCTGCTGGAGCTCATCGTCGCCCGCATTGCCGATGCGCTGCAGGGTGTCGAAGGCGACATGAAAAAAATCTGCCGCGACATCTTCAGCCTCGATCCGCACAAAGCGCACGCCGCGATGGAAAAAGACCTCAGCGATGTCGTCAAGCTGCTGGGCCGCCGCAGCGCCCTCGTCGCCAACGTGCGTGAGAGCCTCCTCAGCATCAGCCGCATGCTGCAGTATTTCCTCAACAACGCCGCCAGCTGGATGCGCGGAGACCTCGCCGCGCAGTTCCGCAGCGTCATGCGCGACATCAAGAGCATGGACGACTACACCAACCAGCAGACCCAGGAAATGACCTTCCTGCTGGAGTCCACCCTCGGCCTCATCAACATCCAGCAGAACCAGATCATCAAGATCTTCACCGTCGCCAGCGTGCTCTTCATGCCGCCGACCCTCATCGCCAGCATCTACGGCATGAACGTCGGCCTGCCCGCCGCCACCAACGGCTGGGCCTTCCTCCTCGTCATGATCATGATCGTGCTCTCCGCGATCCTGCCCATCGTCTACTTCAAGCGCAAGCGCCTGCTCTAGCTGCTGTCACTGATCCAGTACCCTCATCGGAAAATCCCGACTTGGCAGATGCTGTCCTGCCATGATTGTTTTCATCCTCACGATGAGGTCGGGATGGTCATTTGCAACATCGTGGGTCTCGGCAGGGTCCGTGGCAATGTTAAAGAGTTCTTCTGTTACGGTGGCAGCTTTGGCCTTCCCCTTGCCTTTGGAGGCAAGATTTCGGCGCACAAGTTTCCAGTCGCCCATGCGCAGGATCTGCTGGCCGCCGTAGCTGGCGAATTCACGGTAGAGGAACTCGCGCTCCGGCTGTTTTTCGCCCAGCAGCGTGGGAGCAAAGCTGATGCCGTCGGTGCGGGGCGTTTGATCCTTGGCACCCACGAGGTCGAGCAGCGTGGGCATCCAGTCCTCAAAACCCGTGATACGGTCGCTGGTCGTTCCGGCCTTGATCCTGCCCTGCCAGCGCACCACGCAGGGAGAACGAAAGCCGCCTTCATACAGCGTGCCTTTGCCATCGCGCCGGCCTTCGTTGGAGTTGAAGAAAGCGCAGTCCGTACCGGCGAGTCCCTGGTGCGTACCGCTCACCGGGCCGTTGTCACTGACAAAGACGAAGATCGTGTCCTTATCGAGGCCCAGTTCCGTGATGAGCGCCTGCATGCGCCCAATCTCACGATCCATGCGCGTGATCATCGCGGCATACGCAGCCTTGGGCTTGAAATGCGGAAGGTAGCCGTTGCCACCGGGATAGGGCGGGTCATCAAATTTGCCGAGGTATTCCTGCAGCGAATCATCCGGCACCTGCAGCGCCACGTGCGGCACGGTCGTGGGCCAGTAGAGGAAGAACGGCTTGTCCTTGTTGGCACGGGCGAATTTCAGCGCCTCTTCCGCGATGAGATCAGCCGAGTACTCGCTGCCCTTGAAGCGCCGGTAACTCTCCGGCTTCGACGGGTCTTCATCAGCCCTGAGCTTGTCGTTCGAAGGGAAGGGCGGATTCTTGAGCTCGATGGTGCGGTCGTTGTCCCACAGGTAGGTAGGATAAAAGTTATGCGCCACGCCCTGGCAGTTGTAGCCAAACCAGCGGTCAAAGCCCTGCTTCAGAGGCTCCCCGGTGGACCCCGGCCCACCCAGGCCCCACTTGCCAAAACCACCCGTCGTATATCCGAGCGGCTTCAGGACTTCAGGAATAAGAACCGTGTCAGCGGGAATGGGAAACTGACCTTCGTGCTCGGGTTTGCCCAGCTTAGGCAACCCCTTGGCATCATCCGCCTGCCGGTTGTCGCGAATGAAAGCATGCCCAGGGTGCAGGCCGCTCATCAGCACACAGCGTGACGGCGCGCACACCGCATTGCCGCAGTAATGCTGGGTGAAGCGCATGCCCTCGGCCGCCATGCGGTCAATGTTCGGCGTCTTGATGATCTTCTGCCCGTAACAGCCCAGATCCCCGGGACCAAGATCGTCCGCCATGATGAAGATGACATTGGGCTGGCGTGCCTGCACCGTCAGCGTCAGGGCGAGCAGAAGAAAGAGAGACTTCATGGTGGATGGGAAACGGCTGCCGGAGCAGTTTCTTGTTTCGCTTTCTGCTTCGGCAGCGAATCGATCTTCCATTGCAGCCACAGCGTCAGCAGCAGCATCGCCGCAATGAGCAGGAGGATGGCATAAAAGCCGGGACGGGATAGAAACTTCATGAGATGAAATCAGGCAAATAAAGCGAGTTTCACCCTGCTCGCTCCGTCTTTCCCTTGCCATGAAATTCACCGCCCTGCTTGTTCTGTTTTTCGCCGCCCTCCAGTCTGCACGGGCGCTCCCGGAGACGGAGCTCCAGCACTTCATCAATGAGGCCATCAAAGCCGGCGGCGGCGAGGTGGTCATTCCACCCGGCGTGCATCTCATTGAGCGCGGTCTCATCGTAAAAGACGCGAAGAAACTCCGCATCGTCGGTCTCGATGCCGAGAACACCGTGCTGCAACTTCCGCCCGTCGCCTATGCCCTGGCTGCGGGCACCACGGCGGCAGGCGCCACGGCGATCCCGGTGAAATCCCAGCGCGGCTTCAAGCCGGGCATGCGTTTGAAGATCGAGGCAGATGGCGAGCTCGACAGCTTCACCAAAAAGCCCAAGCCCTACCATCTTGCCATCGTGAAAGCCGTCGAGAAGGAGACCATCCAGCTCGAGTCTGCACTCAAATTCCCCGTTCCAGACGGCACCCTGATTCGCCACGAGGATGCACCGAACCTCATCGAAATTCGCGGAGCCAGCGAAAACGTGCTCATTGAAAAACTCACACTGGATGGTGGTCGCGTGGATGGCGATCCACCCATTCGCGGTCATGCACAGCTCTGCGCCGTGTTCGCCTCAGGTGCCTACAGCTACGAAAAAGGCCCCACAGGACCGAAGGTGAAGAAGCTCGGCATCTCCCGCTGCTTCATCCAGAACTGCCACGGACGCGGCATCGCCTTGTACTCCGTGGAAGCAGCCGAAATCGACGGCTGCACCATTCGTGACACCTCTGATGAGGCGATCGATTTTGATCACTTCACCGTGAAGTCCATCGCCACGCACAACCACATCGCCCGCTGCCTCCTCGGGGTGGAGTTGAATGATGCCAACGACTGCCTCGTCGCGGGCAACGAATTCCTCGAATGCGCCACCGGCATCAACCTCTGGCGCTGGTGCAAGCTGCCGGGGCTGAACGAAGGAAATCTGATCGTGCAAAACGTCTTTGAACGTACCCGGGGCAACGCCGTTCAGATCGCCACCGGCACCAAGGGCAACACAGTCGCGCAAAATGAAATCAACGCTTCCGGCAAGAACGGCATCATCCTGTCAGGAGAGGCCCAGAGAGTGAAGGCCAACAAAATCACCGGCAGCGGCATGAAGGACATCGTGATCCAGGAAGGAAAACACGACGTCTCCGAATGATCAGCCGCCGTAAAGCGCCCGCACCAGCCCGAGGGCTCGCTCACCAGGCAGTGCACCGATTTCCATCTGGTTCATCGTGTAGCCAAAGCTGATGCCGTTCTCAGGATCCGCAAAGGCAAGACTCCCCCCCGCACCGGGGTGGCCGTAGGCGCGGCGGCTTGGGCCATAATGCTGGCGCAGCTTGCCGCCATCAGACTCAGGGTCCTCGTTCAAGGGGTCCTGCATCATGCCCGTGGAGAAGGCAATTGGAGTGAGCAGCACAGAATCCACCTCCTGCGTGAGCGTCTGCTCAAAGCGGCGCACCACCGTTTCCGGCACAATCTGCACGCCGTTCCAAACCCCGCCCTGAGCCAGCATGGCGTAAAATTTGGCAAGTCCCTGCGCACTGCCCACGCCGCCCATGCTCGCGTAGCCGCGCGACCACATTTCGCTCTGATTGAAATCGCTGACGGCGTTCAGGCCAAAGGGCGAGGTGAACGTGCGCTGCGTGAGTGTGCCCGCTGTATTGAAAGCTTTGATGAAAGGCTGGTCACTGTTGGCAATGCTGATCTTCCCCGGATAGACCGGCGAGACGCGGTCCCACTGCGCACTGGGGAGCCCGATCCAGAAATCGAGCGCCATCGGGCTGCCAAAAACCTCACGATAGTATTCACCGAGCGATTCCGCCTCCGTGAGACGGCGCACGATTTCATCCAGCAGGAAGCCGAAGGTGCGTGCGTGGTAGCCCTGCCGCGTGCCGGGCTCCCACAAGGGCCGCTGGCGTTCGAGGGCCTCGACCACGGCGTCGTAATTGTAGATCGGCGCACGTTCATCCAGCGCGCACAAGCCGGCTGTATGGGACAGCAGATGAATGAAGGCGATGTTCGACTTTCCACCGCCGACAAATTCGGGCCACACCTCCGCCACAGGACATTCCAGCGGGATGCCCGCCTCCTCCAGCGCCAGCAGGCAGCACACGGCGGCAGGGCCTTTGGTGGCGGACCACACAGGAACGAGAGTGTCGCGGTCCCACTCCCGGGTATGTGCCCGGTCACGATGACCATGCGCAAGGTTCAGCACCTCCTGCCCATGCTGCCAGATGGAAACCGAAGCCCCCATCTCCCAGCGGGTGCGGAAGCTCTCTTCGAACCAGGCACGTACTGCCTCAAGATTTGCGGAACTGACAGGGGAACTCATGCGTGGTGGGACTCTAGTTGCGCCCGCAAACAGTCGAGATCGCGGTCTCTTCTGGCATGCTGGCGCAGTTCACCGTCCATCTCAAAAGCCCGCTTCAGATAGGAGAGAGATTTGTCCAGATGTCCGAGGCAGGCGTTGTAGCAGCCCATGTTATAATAATAGACCGGTTTGGCTCGCAGAGTGGCGGGGCCGCGCGAAAGCACGTCCACCGCCTCGGCAGTGCGCCCGAGTTCATGCAGGCAGAAAGCCGCATGGATGAAGCCTCCGGGCTCCATCGGTTCCTGGGAGCAGAGCTTGGTGGCCAGTGTCAGGGCCTCTTCCCACCGGTGTCCGCCCATGAGGCAGAGCAGCGTGATCTCGATCACATCCACCCGGTTGTGCATTTCCGCCGGCAGTGGTGACAATTCCACCCGAGCCTCGTCAAAGAGACCCAGCTCCACGTAGCCCTGGGCGGCGATGATCCTGCGTTCAGCTTCGGTCATTTTTTGAGTATGAATGGCCTGATCAGAACGCAAAGCATGCGCGGGAACAAGGTTTTTCGTGCCTGACGACACGCAAAAAAGAGGTTCATTCGCCCATGGATGCTTCAAACAGCGGCCGCTTTCACGTCCCGCAATTTTTTTGCCATCTCCATGCGCAATCCAATTTCCCAGCAGCTCCAGGTGGCGATGTAGCTGACGAGGGACACCACTGCCCCGAGGATGATGCCCCCCATCAGCATGACCGGCGCATGCTCCTTGAGCACGATCCAGGCATCCACCATGGACTCCGGCAGATGCTTGGGAAACGGTGAGGTGGGCACCGTGGTGTACAGCGCCAGCACCCATTTCCCGATGGCATATTCCAGCCACGCCATGAACGGCACGGTGAATGGATTGCTCACCCAGCACATGGCGATGGCAATGGGGATGTTCACCCGGAAAATCGCGGACAGAATGACGGCCGTCGGCATCTGGATCGGCAGCAGTTGCAGGGTGATGAACATCCCCACCGCCATGCCGCCGGAAAGCGTGTGCTGCGTGGGCTTCCACACGCGCTTGTCGAGAAAGTGCCGTGCAAACCACCGCCGGGCCGGGCTTTGCCTCAGCTTGCGCGGATGTTTGAGAAAGCGGATGGTTTTGAACACCGAACGGCGAAACCAGCCCCGGGCGAGCGCGAGCATGATCAGTGTCCTCCCCCATTATAAACCCAGATCAGCAGCGCACTGCCAAGCGCGATGCGATACCAGGCAAAACCGTTGAACGTGTGCCCCTGAACAAAACGAATGAGCCACTTCACCACGATGAAGGCGGAGACGGCTGAAACCACCGTGCCGAGAACCACCATGCCCCAGTCTTCATCACCTGCCTTGCCGTCCTTGATCACGGAGAGGATTTTAAACGCCCCGGCCGCCATCAGAGTAGGAATACCCAAAAGGAAGGAAAACTCCGTGGCGGCAGGCCGTGAAACGCCAAAAGCCAGCGCCATCAGAATGCTGGCCCCCGAACGCGAGGTCCCTGGAAACACCGCCGCCAGCAGCTGCGCCAGCGCCACGGCCACGACAACCGCCCAAGTGATGTCCGCCGTACCCGCCTTGTCTTTGTGCAAAAATTCCAAAGCCAGGATGATGAAACCGCCAATCAACGTGGCCCACGCCACCGGCGGAATCGTTTCCGGCAGCTTGATGTCTAATTTCTTGATGATCAATCCACCGACGGCGGTGATGAAAAAAGACACAAACAGCTTCGCCAGATAAGTCCGTGTGGTGGCATCCCCCAGCGTGGTGGCCAGATGTTTCAGCCGCTGGGTGAAAACCGCCAGCACCGCCAGCACCGCACCGCTCTGGATCACCACATTGAACAAGTCGCTTTTCTGCGGCAGCCAGTGCAGATTTTGCGGGATGAGAAGGTGCCCTGTGGAGGAGATGGGAAGGAATTCGGTGACACCTTCAATGATGCCGAGGAGAATAATCGCAAGCCAGTCGGGCATGGCGGGTATGGAAAAAGGGGGTGGTGGTAAAGAGCTTGGAACAATCAGGCGGGTGGCGCAGTTTGCAACTTCACTGAATGCATTGAACCTGATAATTCGCAGCAAGCCGCCGTTCTCTTCCACCGCAATGGTTTTCAGGCTGGCCTTTGCAACGATTTCGACTACCATCTCCATCCCTTCGGCATGCCAGCCAGTGCCTCCCATTCTCCCATCTCGTTGTCCGCCCCCCGTTTTTCGTGGTGGCACGCGCTGATGTGTGCCTGCGCCGCGCTGCTCCTGACGGTGCCTGCCGCCGCCCAGTCCGGCTCCACGATTCGCGTGCGCCTGGCGGATGGCTTTGATTTTCCTGTGGGCAAGCCGGACGCTGACGGCTTTTACAAAGCACGCGGCTACTGGCCCAACGGTCATCTGGGTGAAGACTGGAACGGCCGCGGCGGCGGGGACACCGATCTCGGGGAGCCGATTTATTCCATTGGCCGTGGCGTGGTGATTTTGTCACAAAACATCGGTGTTGGCTGGGGTAACTGCATCTTGGTACGCCACATTTTCCGCGAGGCTGATGGCAAAGTCGCCATGGTGGATTCGCTCTACGGCCACCTGCATGAGCGCAAGGTCAAGCTCCATGACCTCGTCGAAAAAGGCCAGCTCGTCGGCACCATGGGCGGCAACAACGGCATGTACCCGGTGCATTTGCACCTTGAAGTGCGCAAGAATCTTCAGATCGGCATGAACCGCTCCTCGTTTGCCCGTGATTCTTCCAACTACTACAGCCCGACGGCCTTTATCAACGCACGTCGCGTCCTGCCTTCAAGCATGCAGAAATACTCCGTGCCGGTGAACAATTTCGCCCCCTACGGTCGGGCGCTGGCGGACACCAACAGTGATGGCTCAAGCGCCGCCAGTGTGGATGTGCCCGCCTTCAAAGGCAGCTCTGGCTCCGCCAAGGACGATTCCAAACAGGATGATGACTTCTGGTCACGCCTGAAAGCCAAAATGCGCAACGGCCAGACAACGAACGCTACTGACGAGAAACGCTGAGCAGGCCACGGCAGATAATAGCCCTTGATTCATCTCTAGCCGTGGTGGCATCTTTGCTGCTATTATAGGACATCTTTCTCCCGGCCATGCAAATACCGCCCCGCTCCTCCCCTCCCCGATCCGTTTACGGCGGCAGTCTTGTGCCTGTTCTCATCGTCGTGGGCGCACTCGCGCTCAGCACCGCCATTTTCTTCCTCTTTACCAAGAAGAAAATTCAGTCCCAAAAGGACGCCGTGGCCGAAGCTCCTGGCTCCACCGACTCACCCGCCAGGTCAGCCGCTGAGGCCGCCAAGTCGGCTGCAGCCGCAGTCCCTGCCAAGCCACCCATGGTAAAACCTCCGGAGTCTCCTAAGCCTGCACCTCCGGCCTTTGCCTTCGCCCGCCCGCTGGATCTGGGCAGGCAGCTGGTGCGCAGTCTTACCACGGGAGATTTTGCCACCGCTGGCAAGCTCGCAGCCGCCTCAGATGCGGAGCAGTCAAACAGCGCCGCCAAGCTCTTCGAAAAGCTCGCCTCCATGGGCTACAAACCTGCGGCGGAGGATCAGGTGGAGCTGCTCGGCCTTGTCGAGAATCGCACCCGCATCACCCTTCCCTTTGTCATGGCTGGCTCGCAGGAAACCGTGCGCATCCAGCTCGATCTGGAGCGCGATGAAAAAATGGGCTGGAAAATCGCCAAAGCCACCCTGCCCAAGGCCATGAGCAGTGCCATCGCCGCCATGCCGGCCACTTCCCCTGCTGCGGCTCCTGCAGCCGCAGCCACACCTGGCACTCCGGCATCTAAAACGCCCCCAGCCCCTGTCGTTGCAGCCTCCATGAAGCCGCTCTTCACCGTTGAAGACGGCACCGACGCGCTGGCCTTCGCCAGTGATTTTGTCCGCCACCTCCTGAAGCACGACTTCAATGCCGCACGCGCTTTTGTCGATGATAAAAAAGTCCCGGTCGAGCGCCTCCTCGGCCTCTGCATCGTCTTTGAAGAAGGCCAGTATTCTTTGAATCCGGCCAAGCCTCTCATCGTGACCATCGCCAACCCCGAAGTCTCCTGGGTCATTGCCCAGGTGCAGTCGGAGTCGCTCCAGCAGAACACCGAATTTGGCGTGGAGCTCAAGCGTGCGGACACCGCCCAGCCATGGAAAATCGTGGGACTCAATCTCTCAGACATCCTCGGTGCCTTCGCCAAAAGCGCCTCCAAGCTAGGCGTGCCCTACACGCCCATCGTGAAAAATCCCAAGGGCGGCGAATCTCTCGCCCTCTACTTTGAATACGACCGCGCCGAACTGCACCCCCGCGCCCTGAAGCAGCTCGAAGTCATCGCCGCCCTGATGAAGGCGGACCCGTCCAAAAAACTCCGCATCGCCGGCCACACCGATGAAAAAGGCGAGGATGACTACAACATCCGTCTCTCACGTGGACGCGCAGAGTCGGTGAAGAAGCAGCTCGCCGCCCTCGGCGTGCCAGCCGAGCAGGTGGAAACCACCGGCCTCGGCAAAGCCCAGCCGCTCAGCCCGAACAAAAAATCCGACGGCACCGACGATCCCGAAGGCCGCAGCCACAACCGCCGCGCTGAAATCTACCTCGATTTCTGATTCTTTGCCACGTCTTGCACCGTTGTCGCGTCCGCCTAGTCTGGCGCACGCATGAAGAAAAAGTCCCCACCCGCCCCGCCACCACCCGAATCATCGTGGAAGGCCGGGTTGTTCCTCGGAGGCATTGCCGCAGGCGTGGTGGCATTGGTCGCATGGGCTTTATGGCCGCAGAAAAAGTACACCCCTCTGCCCGCCGCCCCCGTGGCGATCTCCCTCGCGAAGGTTGAGCCCTACACGATGCCGGACGAAAACACGACCTTCGCCCAATACGCCGGCTCCCAAAGCTGCCGTGAATGCCACGCCGATCAGTTCGCCAAGTGGCAGGGATCCCACCACGGCCTCGCGGAACGCAAACCCGACCCCAAGCTCGACGACCCGGCCTTCGTCCCAACCCGCAGCTTCCAGCACGGCTCGCAGACGACTGAGGTGCGCAAAAACGGCAGTGACTACGAACTGACCGCCCTCGGCTTTGGCAATAAAATCACCCCCTACCGCGTCGAACGCGTCATCGGCCACGATCCACTGCGCCAGTTCCTCGTCGATGGTGGCCATGGCCGCCTGCAGGCCATGGAAGCCTGCCTCGATCCAAAGAAAAACGAGTGGTTCAATGTCTATGGCAATGAAGACCGCAAGCCCGGCGAATGGGGCCACTGGACCGGTCGCGGCATGGTGTGGAACCAGATGTGCGCCTCCTGCCACAACACCCGACTGCGCAAAAATTACGACGCCAAGACCGATGCCTACCGCACCACCATGGCAGAGATGTCCGTGAGCTGCGAATCCTGCCACGGCCCCATGAAGCCGCACAACACCTGGCAGCACGCCCATCCCGGCGCCAAAGGCGATCCCACCCTCACCAAATTCACCCGCGACCAGCACATTGAAAACTGCGCCGGATGCCACGCCCTCCGCAGTGAAGTCACCGGCGATTTCGTCCCCGGCGAATCCTTCTGGGACCACTACCGCCTCTCCATCACCGATCAATCCGACACCTTCTACCCCGACGGCCAGATTCGCGGAGAAGACTACGAGTTCAGCAGCTTTCTCAGCAGCCGCATGCACAACGCCGGCGTGCGCTGCATGGACTGCCACGACATGCACAGCATGAAGACCGTCCTGCCCGGCAATCAGCTCTGCATGCGCTGCCACACCCCCGGCGGCTTCCCCAATGCACCGCCCATCATGCCTGAAGCGCACAGCTTCCATCAAACCGCCAGCACCGGCAATCAATGCGTGAACTGCCACATGCCCCAGACGGTTTACATGCAGCGCCACCCACGCCACGACCACGGCTTCACCATTCCCGATCCGCTGCTCACCAAGCAGTTCAACGTGCCCAACGCCTGCAACAAATGCCACACCGACAAAACCACCGACTGGGCGCTCGAAGCCACCCAAAAGTGGTGGGGCCCCAAAATGGACCGCAAAACGCGCACCCGCGCCACGCTCATCGCCCAGGCTCGCCAGGGGAATGAAGAGGCCCGCAGCGGACTCATGGATCTGCTCAGCAGCGATGAAATCCCCCACTGGAAAGCCAGCGCCACACTGCTCCTCGACCGCTGGATCGACCAGCCTGCCGTGCAAACCGCCGTGACCGCCCAGTTGCAGCACGCTCATCCGCTCGTACGTGAGAGCGCCATCCGCACCCTCGAACCCGTCTTGCAAAACGGCTCGATCCGCTCCGCCATCGAGCCCCTGCTCAATGACCCGGCACGCAGCGTTCGCGTCTCCGCCGCATGGTCTTTGCGTGAAGGATTGCACCTCGACTCCCCCGCCGGCCAGGACCTGCAGCACATGCTCAACTGGAACGCCGACCAGCCAAGCGGCCAGATGCAGCTCGCCCAGTTCGAGTTCGCCCGGCGCAATCTTTCCGCCGCCACCCAGCACATGGAAACCGCCATCCGCTGGGATCCCAACTCACCCCCTTTCCATCACGATCTGGCCATGATGTACAGCACCACCGGCCAGACTCAGCTCGCCATCGCCAAACTGCGCGATGCCATCAAACTCGCTCCCAATCACGCCGAGTATCATTACGAACTCGGCCTCGCTCTCAGCGAGACGGGCGACATCCCGGCCGTGATTCAATCTTTGGAGGAAGCCACCCGTCTTGATCCCAGTTTGTCACGCGCTTGGTACAATCTGGGCCTCGCCAAAAACGGCCAGGGCGACATCCCCGGAGCCCTCGGCGCATTACAACGCGGCGAACTCGCCAATCCCCGCGATCCCGGCATCCCCTATGCCCGCGCCACCATTCTCGCACGGCAAAACCGCATCCCCGAAGCCATCGCCGCACTCGATCACGCCTTGCGCATCTCCCCCGGCTACGGTGAGGCCCTGGAACTCCGCGCCGCTTTGACGAGGCGCTGATCAGCCATCCGCCTTCTTCCACTCCTCACCTTCCTCGTCGTCGTCATCGCCGCCGAAGCCGTCGTCATATTCATCCTCACTCTTGCCAGGTTCGAGGCCCGCAATGGTGTTGATGTCTTCATCGCTGAACTCCTCGATGTCGTCCTCATCATCTTCGTCCTCCTCTGCAGCCGCTTCAGCCGCCTGCTGCACCTCCAGCCCTTTCTTCTCGATCTGGGCCAGCGTGTCGCTCACATCCTCCACCGTGTCCCACACGGACTTGGCCACAAAGATCGGCGCGCTTTGCTGCACCGCCATGGCAATGCTGTCGCTCGGGCGTGCATCCAGTTCGATCACCTTGCGCGTAGTCTGCAGTTCGTTCTCCGCAGAGATGATGAGCCGCGCATGGAAGACGCTGCCATTGATGTTGTTGATCACCACGCGTTCCACCCTGGCGCCAAAGGCCAGCAGCAGATGCCCCACCAGATCATGGGTCAGCGGCCGCTCTTTGGAGACCCCCCGCATGAACATGGAAATCGCCGTCCCCACCGACTCGTCGATGTAGATCACGAAGACCTTCGTTTCATTCCCCAGGAAAACGGCAAAGCTGCCCTCCAGCGGCAGCACCGCTCTCACCTGCACTTCGATGACGTCCTTGTTCATTAACTCCAATTAAAAACCGCACGCAGCCCGATGGCAACACACACCGTGGGTTTTTGTGCGCCTAAACTGGAGCCCCCCCGGCGATCTCCACGACCCCTCCGCCAAGTCCCATGGCCAGGAAACGCCGCGAGACCTCGACATACTTCAGCGCCAGCTTCGCATTCGCCTGCTGCTCCTCCAGAGACAGCGCACGCACCACCCGTGCCGGTGAGCCGACGACCAGCGAGCCTTCCGGAATGATCGTGTTTTTGGTCACCAAAGCTCCCGCCGCAATGATGCTGCGCGCTCCGATCTGCGCACCGTCCAGAATGATCGCCCCCATGCCCACCAGCACCTCATCCCCCACGGTGCAGGCATGCACCACGGCGCGGTGCCCCACCGTCACGCGATCCCCCAGCACGCACGCGCAGTCATCGCTCACATGCAGCACGCTGCCATCCTGCACATTGCTTTGCACACCCACCACGATGCGGTTGATGTCTCCCCTTAGGACCGCGCCGAACCAGACGCTGGACTGCGCCCCCAGTTCCACCGCGCCCAGCACAATGGCTCCTTGGGCAATAAACACATCCGCAGCCACAGAAGGCCGTGATTCAGGAAGCAAGAATTTCTTTAATGGATCCATGGGCAGGAAGAAAGATTTTATGATTGTGAAACGAATCGGAAAGCGCCATAAAAAGCGCCGCGCCACATGCATTCTGGAACGGACTGACCTTCTATCCAACAACGAATCTCACCCACGCTCATGAACAAAGCTCAACTCATCGACGCAGTGCAGGAAATCCTTGGTGGCGACACCTCCAAGCGAGCCGCCTCTGAAGCTCTGGACGCTGTGCTGACCGCCATCACCAAAGGTGTGAAAAAGGGCCCCGTGCAGCTCATCGGCTTCGGCACCTTCAAGCCGGTGGACCGCAACGCACGCATGGGCCGCAATCCCAAGACCAAGGAGCCTGTGGAAATCAAAGCCTCCAAGACCGTGCGCTTCGTCGCCTCCGCCGCTCTCAAGTCCTCGCTCTAAGACAGGACACTCACTTGCACCCGCGCTTCGTTCACCGAGCGCGGGTTTTTTATGCCTCAGTCTTTCAGTTCCTGCTCCATGCGCTCACTCAGCCACTGCTTGATCATGCTCTGGTAGTTCAGGTAGCGGCGGCGGGCCACCCGCTTGATGCGGCTCAGCATGCGCGGGTCAAACCGCAGCGTGATCGTGGTGGACTCACGCACATCCGCGCGATGGATGGACGCCTGCATCAGGCGCGCGTCCAGCTGGTGCGCGGCCCAGAATTGTCCTTCGGCTTCGTCGCCATCAAATGCCGGCACATCTTTCCATGCTCGGACAGGCTTCAAATCGGCAGGTGCGGTTTCCATGATGGTGCTGGGTGGGTTCAGAGTTCTTCCGCCTTCTTGCGCTCGAAAAAGTCATGCTCCCCGGGAGTCATCAGCCGGGCGAAAATGACACGGTAGTGTTTGCCGTCGGTCCAAAACACACTGAACACCGACTTCCCCTGAAGCGATTTGCCCAGGTTGTAGTAACGAGCCTCCGCGCTCCCCTCCTGGCCGTCCGGCAGCAGTTTGATCGAGAACGGATCCTCAAACGACTCCTCAATATCCTTCGGAGGAAGGAGTGAGAGGTCAAACGCGGCGCCGATCCAGTCAAAGTCCATGGAGTTGTATTTACGAGATTATTTGCGGTATTCGATCAGTTCTATCTCATAACCCTCGGGAGCGTCAATGAAAGCAAATACACCGCTCGAGCTGGGGGTCGGCCCGTCCGAGAGCGGATAACCCAGTGCAGCGGCATGTTTGGCAAACTCTTCAATGCTCTCCACCTCAAACGCCAGATGCGTCAGATCGCTGCAAAAGGTCACCGGCCCGCTGGCGGGAAAGCTGCAAATCTCAATGAGTTCATCGCTGTTCGGTGTCTGCAGAAAGACCAGCTCGGAACCACGCGGCGACTTGTGGCGGCGCACTTCCTTCAGGCCGAGCACCTGCGTGTAAAAGTTGATCGTCTTTTCGAGATCGTTCACCCGGTAGCGGGTGTGGAGGAGTTTTTTGACCATGATGCACGGTTTATGCCACAGGCTGCAGGACGTGGCAAATGATCCTCCATGTAGAGGAAAGCTTGATGTGTCGGGCGACGTCTCCTAAATCCTCACACATGATTTCCATCGATCTCACAGGTAAAGTCGCCCTCATCACCGGCGCATCGCAGGGTATCGGCACGCAGGTGGCCCGCACCTTCCATCGTGCAGGCGCCACGGTCGTCATCAACCACCTCGGCACCCCCGGCACCACGGAAGGCGCTCAAGCCCTCGCCGATGAACTCAACCTCCTCCGCACAGACAGCGCCAGCATCATTGCTGCAGATGTCGCCAAACCCGAGCAGGTGCAGAGCATGATGGGAGACATCCAGGCCCGTCACGGCGGCCTCGATTTCCTGGTGAACAATGCCGCCATCATCAAGGACCGCACCATCGCCAAAATGGGCCTCGATGAATGGGACGCCGTCATCGATGTGAACCTCTCCGGCGTGTTCTACTGCTGCAAATACGCCCTGGAGATCATGCGTGATGGCGGTGCCATCGTCAGCTTCGGCAGCATCGCCGCCATTCAGGGCTTCTTTGGCCAGGCCAACTACGCCGCCGCCAAGTCCGGCGTGCAGGCCATGATGCGCGTCCTCAGCCGCGAAGCCGCCCGCAAGCAGATCCGCGCCAACGCCATCGCCCCCGGCGTCATCGATACCGCCATGGCCGCCACCATTCCCGAAAATGTCCGCGCCGAGATGATCAAAAACGTCCCCCTCGCTCGCTTCGGCACCACAGAGGAAGTCGCCAATGTCGTCCTCTTCCTCTGCTCTCCGCTGGCATCGTATGTCACCGGCCAGACAATCGAAATCAACGGCGGCTGGAGAGGCTGACTAAATACTCCAAAACAGCTCTCCCTCTCCCCGCCCCTGACTCACGACAACGCATATTCCTCTTCGGGGAGAGGGCCGGGGTGAGGGGACAACGGAAGCCCTTCGCCAGCATGAAGTGGCCCCTCTACATACCTCCCCTCCAAGGAATATAAAATCATTCAGATGCTCTAAAAACGTTTCAATGCGCGCCCCAGCCATACTAGCCACAGCAGACGAAGCCATCGCCGCCATTCCCAGCGGTGCCACCGTGGCCGTCAGTGGTTTCGTCGGTGCCGGACATGCGGAAATGCTCACTGCCGCCCTGGAGCGGCGCTTCCTGCAAACCGGCACGCCAAACGATCTCACTCTTTATTACTGCGCAGGTCAGGGAGACCGCGCAGAGCGCGGCTTGAACCACCTCGCCCATCGCGGCTTGCTCAAACGCATCGTCGGCGGCCATTGGAACCTCGCGCCAAAACTCGGGGCGCTGGCTCTGGCCAACGAAGTCGAGGCCTACAACCTGCCTCAGGGAGTGCTGAGCGTGCTGACGCGCGAGATCGCCGCCAAACGTCCCGGCTTGTTCACGCGGGTCGGGCTGAACACCTTCATCGATCCCATTCACGGCGGCGGCATGCTGAACGCACGCACCACCGAACCACTCGTGGAGCGCATCGAACTTGATGGCCAAATCTGGCTGCGCTACAAACCCATGCCCATCCATGTGGCCCTGATCCGCGCCACCTATGCCGATCCTCGCGGCAATCTCAGCATGGAGCGCGAAGGCCTGATCAGCGAAGTGCTGCCGATGGCGCAGGCCGCGAAAAATCACGGCGGCATCGTCATCGCCCAAGTCGAAAAGATCGTCGACCAGCTGCCCGATCCCAAATCCGTGCGCGTCCCCGGCCTTCTGGTCGATTACATCGTCACCTCGGGCGGCATTCACCATGACCAGACCTTTGGCGAAGTGTTCATCGAGGACTTCGTCGTCACCAGTGACGGCACTTTCACCCTGCCCCCAATGCCGGAATCCGAGCGCAAACGCATCGGCGCGCGTGCGCTGCGCGAAGTGCGCAACGGCGACATCGTCAATCTCGGCATCGGCCTTCCCGAAGCCGTGGCCATGGTCGCTGCGGAAACCGGCCGCCTGAGCGAATTCACCCTCACGGTCGAAAGCGGCCCCACTGGCGGCGTGCCCGCCTCCGGTCTCAGCTTTGGCTGCAGCCACTTTCCAGAGGCCATCATCGACCAGCCTTCCCAATTCGACTTCTACGATGGCGGTGGGCTCGATATCGGCGTGCTCGGCGCCGTCGAAATCGATGCCGAAGGCAGCGTGAACGTCGCCAGCTTTGCAGACCGCTTCGCAGGCGTCGGCGGTTTCGTAAACATCGCCCAGTGCGCACGCCGCCTCGTCTTCTGCTGCACGTTTCAGGCAAAGGGAAACGCCAAGTTCGTGAATCACATCCAGCACGTCTGCTTCCACGGCCCCTCCGCCATCGCCCGGGGCCAACAGGTGCTCTACGTCACCGACCGCGCCGTCTTTGAACTCACCCCGCACGGCCTCCGCCTCATCGAAATCGCCGGCGGGCTAGATCTGCAGCGCGACGTTCTCGATCAAATGCAGTTCACTCCGTTGCTCGCCGAAACCATCTCCATCATCCCATGAAACCCGTTTACATCATCGACGCCAAGCGCACCCCCATCGGCCGTTTCGGCGGTGGCTTGAAAGCCCTCACCGCAGCAGAACTCGGACACGCTCTCGGAGATGCCATGCTTCCACAGGAATTGCGCGCCCACATTGAGCAAGTCATCCTCGGCCAGGTTCTTCAAGCTGGCAGCGGTATGAATGTGGCGCGTCAGATCGGACTCAAGCTCGGCCTGCCGCAGGAAGTGCCCGCCTACACCGTCAACATGGCCTGCGGCTCCTCCCTCAAAGCCGTCGCGCTCGCCGCCGATGCCATCCGCAGTGGTGAAAACGATCTCGTGCTCGCCGGCGGCGTGGAAATGATGAGCCGCGCCCCGCATTACGCCACGGATCTGCGCTGGGGCAAAAAGCTCGGCGATTCTTCCATGCAGGACGCCATGTTCGTCGATGGTCTCACCGATCCCCTTCTCAAAATAGGCATGGGCGAAACCGCTGAACGCATCGCCGACAAACACAGCATCACCCGCGCCGAACAGGATGCCTTCTCCGCACTCAGCCAGAGCCGTGTCGCCGCCAGTCGTGCCGCCTTGAGCCGCGAGATTATTCCCGCCGGTGAATTGACCGATGACGAGCATCCGCGCGCCGACACCACGGTCGATTCCCTATCAAAGCTAAAGCCAGCCTTCCGCAAAGACGGCACCGTCACCGCCGGCAATGCCTCAGGTATTAATGATGGCGCTGCTTTGGCCCTGCTCGCCAGCGAAGACGCCGTCTCACGCCACGGCCTGAAACCCCGCGCACGCATCATCGCCTGCGCCGCTGTTGGCTGTGATCCCGCCTTGATGGGCCTCGGTCCCGTGGGTGCCATTCGCAAAGTCTGCGCCCAAACCGGCTGGAGCCTCGGTGAAGTCGATGCCATCGAGGTCAATGAAGCCTTCGCCGCCCAGGCGCTCGGCTGCATCAAGGAGCTCAATATCGACACAGCGAAGCTCAATCCACGCGGAGGCGCCATCGCCCTCGGTCACCCCCTCGGCGCCAGCGGCGCCCGTGTGCTGGTCACCCTTCTGCACTATCTCGAAGATCACGGCCTGCGACGCGGCATCGCCAGCCTCTGCATCGGCGGCGGCATGGGCATCGCCATGGCGGTGGAGCGGGATTGAGACCTGTTCGCAGCAGACATTCCTCAGGAAAATTGCACGCTCGGCTTGCACAGCCGCATCGTATCTCCATGATGAAATCCTCCCCACATGAGCGCTGTTTTTGACTCCCTTTCGCGATTTTACGCCTCCTCCATTGGCAAGAAGATTCTTGTGGCCCTCACCGGCCTCGCACTGATCGGCTTTGTGCTTGGCCACATGATCGGCAACCTGCTGATCTTTGTCGGCAAGGACGCCATCAATGAATACGGTCACATGCTTCAGACCGCGCTGCATGGCGGTGGTGTTTGGATCGCCCGCATCGGCCTGCTGGTCGCAGTGGTGATTCACATCGTTGCTACCATCTCTCTGACCCGCGCCAACCGCGCCGCACGTCTGGACAAGTATGGTCAGCACAAGGCGCAGGTGAGCAGCAAATCCTCCCGCATCATGATCTGGAGCGGCCTGACCATCCTGGCCTTCATCGTTTACCATCTGCTGCACTTCACCGTCCACGCCGGCAACGACTACGGCACCTACAAGACCACGCTCCACGGCGAAACCGTCCATGACGTCTATCGCATGGTCATCGCAGGCTTCTCCTGGGCTCCTGCGGTGTTCTTCTACATCCTCGCCATGGTACTGCTCACCAGCCACCTCAGCCACGGCTTCAGCAGCCTGTTCCAGACACTCGGCGTCGCCACGGACAAGACGGAGCCGCTGTTCAAGAAACTCGGTTACGCCTTCGCGGGTCTGATCCTCGTGGGCAACTGCTCCATCCCCATCGCCATCTACTTCTTCGGCTACGGACGTTAATTTTTTCTGCGACTCGCCATGTCTCTTAATTCCAACATTCCCTCCGGCCCGATGGCCACGAAGTGGTCCAAGCACAAGCAGGACTCGAAGCTCATCAATCCGAAGAACAAACGCAAGTTCACCGTGCTCGTCGTGGGCAGCGGTCTTGCTGGCTCCTCCGCAGCAGCGACGCTTTCGGAGCTCGGCTACAAGGTGAAGTGCTTCTGCTTCCAGGACAGCGCCCGTCGTGCCCACTCCATCGCAGCGCAGGGCGGCATCAACGCGGCCAAGAACTATCAGAACGACGGTGACAGCGTGCACCGTCTTTTCTATGACACGGTCAAAGGCGGCGACTTCCGCGCCCGTGAGGCCAACGTGCATCGTCTCGCCGAAGTCAGCGTGAACATCATCGACCAGTGCGTGGCGCAGGGCGTGCCCTTCGCGCGTGAATACGGCGGCATGCTGGCCAACCGCTCCTTCGGCGGTGCTCAGGTGAGCCGCACCTTTTATGCCCGTGGTCAGACCGGACAGCAGCTTCTGCTCGGTGCCTACTCGGCCCTGAACAAGGAAATCGCCTCCGGCGGCGTGAAGATGTACCCGCGCACTGAAATGCTCGATCTCGTGACCGTGGACGGCCACGCCAAGGGCATCGTCACACGCGATCTCGTCACCGGCAAAATCGAATCTCACGCAGGTGATGCCGTGCTGCTTTGCACCGGCGGTTACGGCAACGTCTTCTACCTCTCCACCAACGCGATGGGCTGCAACGTCACCGCGACGTGGCGCGCTCACCGCAAAGGTGCGTTCTTTGCCAATCCCTGCTACACGCAGATCCACCCGACCTGCATTCCCGTCAGCGGCGACTACCAGAGCAAGCTCACGCTCATGTCCGAGTCCCTCCGCAACGACGGTCGCGTCTGGGTGCCCAAGAAAAAGGAAGACTGCGGCAAGGCTCCGGATCAAATTCCAGAAGCGGACCGCGACTACTACCTGGAGCGCAAGTACCCCAGCTTCGGCAACCTTGCCCCTCGTGACATCTCCTCCCGTGCAGCCAAGGAAGCCTGCGATGACGGTCGCGGCGTCGGCCCTGGCGGTCGCGGCGTGTATCTCGATTTCGCGGAAGCCATTGGCCAGTTCGGTGCGAAGACCATCGCCGAGCGTTACGGCAACCTCTTTGACATGTACGAGCGCATCACCGGTGAAAGCGCCTACAAGCGCCCGATGCGCATCTACCCCGCCGTTCATTACACCATGGGCGGCCTCTGGGTGGACTACAACCTCATGAGCAACCTCCCTGGCCTGCACGTGCTCGGCGAGGCGAACTTCTCCGACCACGGCGCGAACCGCCTCGGCGCCAGCGCGCTCATGCAGGGCCTTGCAGATGGCTACTTCGTCATCCCGACGACCATCGCCAACTACCTCGTGAATCAGAAGCCTGGCAGCATCACCACCGAGCATCCTGAATTCAAGAAGGCCGTCGAAAACTGCACCGCGCAGACCAAGCGCTTCCTCAACATCAAGGGCAAGCGCAGCGTGGACAGCTTCCACCGTGAACTCGGTCTCCTCGTTTGGGACAAATGCGGCATGGCCCGCACCAAGGAAGGCCTTACCGAGGCCATCAACCGCATCCCCGCCCTGCGCGAAGAATTCTGGCAGAACGTCAATGTCCCCGGCAGCGGCGACTTCACCAATCCCGAACTCGAAAAAGCCGGCCGCGTGGCCGACTTCATGGAGTTCGCCGAACTGCTCTGCCTCGACGCCCGCCACCGCGAAGAAAGCTGCGGCGGCCACTTCCGCTCTGAATATCAATACCCGGATGGCGAAGCCAAGCGCGACGACGAAAACTTCAGCTACGCCGCCGCCTGGGAATACACCGGCAACCTCAGCCAGCCCATCCTCAACAAGGAGCCGCTGACCTTCGAAGAAGTCCACCTCGCCGTCCGCAGCTACAAATAACGTTTCTTTCCCGTCCCCATGTCTCAACTCAATCTGCACCTCAAAGTCTGGCGTCAGAACGGCTCGCAACCCGGTCATTTCCAGGACATCGACGCCCCGGACATTCCCGATCATGCCTCCTTCCTGGAGATGATGGACATCGTCAACGAGCGCCTCATCTCCAAGGGCGAAGATCCCGTGGCCTTTGACCATGACTGCCGTGAAGGCATCTGCGGCATGTGCTCCATGCAGATCAACGGCGTGCCCCACGGCCCTGAAAAAGCCACCACGACCTGCCAGCTTCACATGCGCAAGTTCCGCACCGGCGACACCATCTGGATCGAGCCCTTCCGCGCGCGCGCCTTCCCGGTCTTGAAGGATCTCATGATCGACCGCGGTGCCTTTGACCGCATCCAGCAGGCCGGCGGTTTCGTCAGCGTCCGCACCGGCGCTCCACAGGACGCCAATGCCCTGCCCATCGGCAAGGAGGTCGCTGATTCCGCCATGGACGCCGCCGAGTGCATCGGCTGCGGTGCCTGCGTGGCCGCCTGTAAAAACGCCAGCGCCATGCTCTTCGTCTCCGCGAAAGCCGGCCAGCTCAATTCCCTGCCTCAGGGTCAGCCTGAAAAAGACCGCCGCACCCTCGGCATGGTCCGCCAGATGGACAAGGAAGGCTTCGGCAACTGCACCAATCAATACGAGTGCGAAGCCGCCTGCCCCAAGGAGATCAGCGTCCGCTGGATCACCAAGCTCAACCGCGACTATGCCGTGGCTGCCGTCAAAGACGCCTTTGGCAACAGCCGCAAGGAAGCGGGCGGCGGAGATTGATCCGTTTTACGGCTTCGGCTGCCCGGGAGGAGGAGCAGGCTTGTCCTGCTCCGTTGGCGGACGGCGGAACCCGTCCTTGGGATCTCCTCCCCGCTCACGAAATTTCATGAATTCCTGACCCGCAGCCTCGCGGTAGATGTCGCGGAATTTTTTGAAGGCCTCCATGCGCTCTGCAGTAGGCAGTGTATCCAGCCTCGCCAGGGCTTCTTTGACACGCGGCAGCTGCAGCAGCCGCTCATGGAAAACCCGCGTCTCATCACGACGCTCAGGCCGTGAGATGGATTGCAATTCAGCCCCGAGTCGGATGGCCGCCATGTGGGCGAAATTGGGCGAATCCGGCTTCGGCATCTCTGGCAGGCCACGCTGATCCATCGGAAACTGCGGTTTGATCTTCTCCAGGATGCCCACGACTTCAGGATCAATTTCCTTCAGTGCGTTGTGCAGCGTGTTGCGCATCTCCTCATTCGCCCGCAGTGCTCTGTCCCGCGATTCGATCACCTCGGGACGCTGCCAGGCCTTTTCGAAAGCGGCCCGCACTTTCTGCTTCTCGACTTCAGAGAGTTTTTCAAAGCCGTCAAACCCACGTGGTCTGCCCATGCCCGGAGGTCCATGGCGATCGCCGTCACGATACGGCGGTGGTCCGTCGCCAGGTTTCGGCGGAGGCGGCGGCATTGGTTTGTCACCTTCCGACTGAGCGAGAGCAGCCGTGGCGAGGGTAAATAGGAAGACCAGAGGTCGCATGGCGGTCATTTTCCGCCGCTGCACCCTGTTGGCAACTTGATAGCTGGTCTCAGTCTTCATTGAGGCTAATAACCCGTCTGCCAGCCAAAAGTTGCATTCACTTGATGCGCTCCAGTTTCAGCAGGGGTGCCGCCGGCGAAGCAAACTGCGCCACGTAAAGGTTTCCCTCGGCATCCACAGCCACGCCATGAGGATGAATGAAGGTCTTGTGATCGCTCTGCATTGGCTGCAATACCCCATCCACATAAACAGCCGCTGGTGCACCTATGTTGGACACGATCCGATACTCCCGGTCCACAATGGAAATGAAGCCGGGGGAGTTCTTGTCCTTCGGCCACTGATCACCCAGATGCGGCACAATCACATTCTCCCCCCAAAACACGATGTCCCTCGGATTCCCGCCGGGCATGGCGATTTTGTCGATGAACTGCCCGTCTACCGTAAAACGTTTGATCTCCTGCTGGTCGCTCATGGCGATAATCACCCGTGTTTTTGCGGAATCCGACACATCAATTCCGCCGCCATGCGGCCCCCAATGCTTCAGTTGGTTCTCCCCTTCCCCCAAATTTCCCCCCCACCAGCGCAGCAGCGAACCATCCGGCTTGTAGTGAAAAATGTAGTCCTTCCCGTACCCGTCAAACACGCAGAACTCCCCGTTCGCGAAGTGAATCGTTTTCGAGGGCCGGTACTCATTCGCGCTCGCATGCAGCTTCGCCTGCTCCGGCCATGCAAAATGCGCCAGTTCTTCGCCATCCAGCGTCAATTTGCGCACCTCGTGGAGCTGGGTGTCCGTGATGAAGAGCACCTCGCGCTCCCCTTCCCGCACCAGACTCATCCCATGCGCTCCCGGCATGCGCCCCGTCCAGTGCTTGATCAAGGCCCCCGTTTTCGGATCGAGCACAACCACATTGTTCCTGACGTCATCAGTCAGAAACAACAAGCGTCCATTTGCATCAATGTTCACTGCGTGACCATTTTTGACGTTCACCTGCGCAAGCGCCTCACGTCCCCAGCCAGGCACCACCCGATAACGAAACTCCCCTTGGCCAAGAATGTCTTCAGCTTGGGAAAAACCTGCTGCAAGCAGGCACAAGATAACAAAACGAATCATGCAGCCATGCAATCATGCCTCCCCCCTCGGCGCAAGATCAACGCATGGATGGTTTGCCAGCACCCGTATTGCTGCGAGGGTGATCCCCGCTTCCTCTCATGGTCTTCATTCTCATTGTCGCTGCTCTTTTCCTCGGCCTCGCCGTCGCCCGCTGGGCTCAGGCACGCCATGAATCGATGATGATCAAAGGCTTTCGTGCCAATGCCCCCACCGCGCATACCGGCAGCGAGATCGCCCTCATGTTTCTGAAATCAGAGGGGGTGGAGGACGTGCAGATCGTCGAGCACAACGCTGTCGTGACCGATTATTTCGACCCGACCCGCCGCCGGCTGTTTCTGCGTCGGGATGTCGCCGAGGGCACGACTTTGTCCGCTTGGGCCATCGCCCTGCATGAGGCGGCGCATGCGCTGCAGACCGGCGAGTCCTTGAGCGAACTCAAGTGGCGGCAGAGCTGCATCCGCATGAGCCGCTACATTCCCATGGCCGCTGTCTTCGCCATCGTGGGATTGATGATCGCACGTATTCTCATAGCGAAGAACGCCATTTTCGTCACCGCCGGAGTCATCGTCATCCTGCTGCTGCTGAACCTCGGCAGCGTGCCTTTGGAGTTCAATGCCAACAAGCGCCTGCGCCGTTTCCTGGATGGTTATCTCAAAAATCATCCCCAGGCTGGCGGCCGGCTTGATGAACTGCTTTTTTGCATGGCCATTCGTGAAGTCGGCGATCTCCTGCGCTCGCCGCGCTATTTCTTCCTGAGCGCCCTGCCCGGTACGGGAAAGATGAGGCCGCAGTGATCTGAGGGGCAAGGCGTCCATCTTGGGTGACGTTGTGTTCTCATGGTCAAACTTGCCGCCTTCTTCATTCTTGCCACCTCATCCGTACTTCTCGCAGACACACAAACACCGGCTTCATACAGCGGTGATTTTGTCATCAAGGTCAACTATCGCTACCTCCTGAGCAAGCCGGAGGGCTACGCAGACAACAAGGATAAAAAATGGCCGCTGGTAGTGTTCCTGCACGGCTCCGGAGAACGCGGCACCGATCTCGAACTGATCAAGAAACACGGACCGCCGAAGCTGCTGGCTGCCGGGCAGAAATTTCCCGCCATCATCGCCAGCCTGCAATGCGAACCCAACAACCTGTGGAATCCGCACAGTGTGCAAGCGGTCACCGAACACTTGATCAAAACGCTGCGTGTCGATCCCAAGCGCGTGTATCTCACCGGCATCAGCATGGGAGGCTTTGGCACCTGGGAGACCGCTTTTGAGTATCCTGAGACCTACGCTGCCATCGCTCCCATCTGCGGCGGTGCGGGTGTGCGCTGGGTGACAGCGCAACGTCTCAAAAGCATGCCCTGCTGGATCTTCCATGGCGACAAAGACGGCGCGGTTCCGATCGAGAACAGCCAGAAGATTTATGATGCTCTGAAAAAGATCGACGCGCCGGTCAAATTCACCATCTACCCGGGCGTCGGTCATGATTCGTGGACTCAAACTTATGCCAACCCAGAGTTCTGGAGCTGGCTGTTTGAGCAGAAGAAGCCATGACAGGCGGCAGGTCCGGCGGGCGTTTGATCTCTCATGATCCGCCCTCTCCTCCCGCTACTCATTGCCACCTCATTGCAGGCTCAGGTGCTGCCAGGCACCCAGCCGCTGGAGCCGAATCCCGATTTCTCCGCCACCATGGTGGCGGGGATCGACAAAATGGCGCTGCGGCTCATCGACCAGTCGAAAACAGGCCGCAAGCCGACCCGCGAAAAATTGAAGGCCATCATCGGTGCGGTGGACGAGCGCCTGCCTATCACGGCGCTCGAACTCGTGGGTGATACAAACAATCCGGCGCTCCTGGCGGAAACCGACACCGCACGCATCCTGCGGGTGCGCTGGCCAGTTTTTGACGGCGTGCATGGAGAGGGCATCCTGATTCAGCCGAAAGACAAGCCAGTAGCGCGGGTGATCTACATCCCGGATGCGGACACTGATCCCGAGAAGCTGGCGAATGACGCCATGCTGGCCTATAGTGGCTGCGAGATCGTCATTCCTGCGCTCATCAGCCGCAGCAGCGAGTTCAGCACCAATGACAAGTTCGGCGTGAAAACCAACGTGCCGCACCGTGAGTGGATCTACCGCCAGTCGTATGAGCTGGGACGTCACATCATCGGTTACGAAGTGCAGAAGATGCTCTCCCTCGTCGATTACTTCGGCACGCAGACGAAGCTGCCGCTGCTTGTAGCCGGACTCGGCGAAGGCGGACTCATCGCCATGTATTCTGGAGCCATCGACGAGCGCATCAGCTCTGTCTATGTGTGGGGTTGTTTCGAACCACGTGAAGGCGTTTGGGCCGAGCCGATCTACCGCAATGTCTTCAACCTGCTGCGTGACTTTGGCGATGCCGAAGTGGCCTCCCTCATCGGGCCACGCCCCCTGGTGGTGCAAAACCTCGGCTTCCCGAATGTGCAGGGCCCGCCGAAGGCAAAGCCGGGCGAACGTGAAATCGCAGCCCCCGGCAAGATCACGAAACCCACCCTCGAAGCCGTCAAGGCCGAGGTCGCCCGCGCCAAGGCACTCGTGCCCGGTGACTGGCTGATGCTGGCCACGGAGGAGCATGGCCTGAAGGATGTGGTCACCCATCTGCTGCCCTCAGAAGTTGCCGAACAGCTCGTGAAACGGATCGAGCCGATCATGCCACAGAAAAACGAGCAGCATGCCCGAGTGGATGTCACGCGCCAGAAGCGCATGGTGCGCGAACTGGAGACATTCACGCAACGTCTGCTCGTCAGCACCGAAATGGAGCGCAAAACACAATTCTGGGACAAGCTGCCACTCAAAACCCTGGCGGAGTTTGAAAAGCATACCGCCGGTGAGCGTGACCGCTTTTGGAATGAAGTCATCGGCCGCCTGCCAGATCCGAGCCTGCCAGCGAATGCCAAAAGCCGCTTTGTGCGTGAGACTGACAAGGTCAAGATCTATGAGGTGACGATGGATGTGTGGGACGATGTCTTTGCCTGGGGATGGCTGTGCATGCCCAAGGATCTCAAGCCCGGCGAGAAGCGCCCCGTCGTCGTCTGCCAGCATGGTCTGGAAGGACTGCCGGAAGACACCATCACCACGGATGAGACCAACCGCGCCTACGGAGCCTACAAGGCTTTCACGCTGCGTCTGGCTGAGCAGGGCTTCATCACCTTTGCTCCGCACAATCCCTACCGTGGCAAAGATGCGTTTCGCACGCTGCAGCGGAAGCTCAATCCGCTGGGCCTAACGCTGTACAGCGTCATCAACGGCCAGCACCAGCGCATTCTGGAGTGGCTGAAGGCGCAACCGTTCACGCAGCCGGGCAAGATCGCCTTCTACGGCCTGAGCTACGGTGGAAAATCCGCCATGCGCACGCCTGCCGTGCTGACGGATTACTGCCTGAGCATCTGCAGCGGCGACTTCAATGAATGGGTGCGCAAGTGCGTGAGCACGGACATGCCCATGAGCTACATCCACACCCATGAGTATGAAATCTGGGAGTGGAACATGGGCCGCACTTTCAACTATGCGGAAATGGCCGCCCTCATCGCGCCGAGGCCCTTTATGGTCGAGCGCGGTCACAACGACGGTGTGGGCGTGGATGAATGGGTGAACTACGAGTTCGCCAAGGTGCGCCGGCTTTACAACAAGCTCCTCATCGGTGACCGCACGACCATCGAGCACTTCGACGGCCCTCACACCATCCACGGAGTTGGCACATTTGAATTCTTGAAACAGAATCTTGGTTGGAAGTGATTTCCTGCATTTAACAAAGCTCTCCAATCCATTCCGGACTTAGAGGCAAAGGCTTAGGTTCTTTTGAACCAACTGCCAAGGGATGGCCGTGGCCATTCACCTATGGTCTCGCGCAATGAGCGTGACCCATTTTTTAAAGAAGCCTGTATTCTCCCTGCCGGCGCGCCAGGAGCTGCCCAATTTGCGGCATTTTTTCAGGCGTCTTTGGCTCATCTTCGGGGGGTCTGCACTGCTTCTGCTGGTCAGTTTTGTCGTGTTTGAAAACATCGGAGCCACTCTGGAAAAAGAACGTACCGCGACGGTGAACGCGGTCAATTTGCTGGGGAGGCAGCGTGCAGACAGCCAGACACTCAGCCGACTGATGCTTCAGGCGGAGAGCAGCACCGCACCGCTGCAGATTTACTATCTGGGACGCATAGATCTCGTCTGGGGCCTCATGAACACCTGCGAGGAAACCCTCCATTCTGGCAAGCTGGTGAAGCACGCCACAGGGAACCAGCTGGCCAGCATCCTGCAAAAGCTGGAGGAGGCCCATGGAAGCTATTTAAAGGCAGCCAAGCTGATGAGGAGGCTCTATCCCCGCACCGACGCCACCCCCACTCTGCTGAGGGGCCTGGGAGAATTGCTGACCGAAGACTGCGACGCTCTGGCAGGTTCCCTGGATCAGGCCGCCCAAAAAATTCTTCAGGTCAATGCGGACATCAACGAGCATATCCGGCTGCTGGACTGGTTGCAGATCGGAGTGACAGGAGGCATCGCCTTGATGACAGCCCTGCTGCTGACGCGCGGACAGATCTCCACCATGGAGCGGCTGATCGACACCAGTGTGAAACTCCAGGAACTGACGTATCTGCAAAATGGCGTGCTGGAGAGCGCCGCCTGCGGCATCATCAGCACCAACACGAAGGGACTGATCGCCACGTTCAACTGCGGAGCAGAAAAGCTCACCGGGTATTTACGGCAGGAGGTTGTCGGCAGCCTGACACCGGAACTGTTCCATGATGCGTCCGACATGGAGCGCATGGCCGCCGAGGTCTCGCGCGAAACAGGCATGACCATTGCACCGGGATTTGAGGTGTTCGTGGCCCATGTCAAATGCGGCATCCTAAGAGAACGGGAATGCACCTACGTGCGGAAAGATGGCAGCCGCGTCTCCGTCTCCCTGAATATCACAGCCATGCTGGACGAGGAGGGAGAGATCACCGGCTTCCTCGGCATCGTGACCGACATCACTGAGAAGAAGAAGCTGGAGCAGCAGTTCCTGCGCGCACAGCGGATCGAAAGTGTGGGCACGCTGGCAGGCGGCATCGCCCATGACCTTAACAACGTGCTCACGCCGATCATCATGTCGATCGAGCTGCTGCGACTCACCCATACGAACGAACGAACACTCTCCATCCTGGGCAACATTGAAAGCAGTGCCAGGCGCGGGGCGGATCTGGTGCGGCAGATCCTCACGTTTGCGCGCGGAGTGGAGGGCAGACGGACGGAATTGCGCGCCGGCCCTCTCATCAAGGACATCCAGCACTTCGTTCAGGACACCTTCCCCAAGAACATCTGCTGTTTCAGCAAACTGCCTGACGAACTGCCTTCATTTCTGGGGGATCCCACGCAGCTGCATCAAATTCTGCTCAATCTGTGCGTGAATGCGCGTGATGCCATGCCCGACGGCGGAACACTGACCATCGCTGCCGGCTGTTCCGTCATGGACGAGGCCGCAGCAGCCTTGCAAATGGATGCCAAACCCGGCCCCTATGTCACGATCAGCGTGAGTGACACCGGCAGCGGCATTCCCCCGGAAGTCCTGGACAAGATTTTCGACCCCTTCTTCACCACCAAGGAGATCGGCAAGGGCACGGGGCTTGGTCTGTCCACAGTGCTGAGCATCACCAAGAGCCATGGAGGCTTCGTCACCGTCACCAGCGAACCCACCAAGGAGACCGCCTTTACCATCTGGCTGCCAGCCGTCCCCAATACGGGCAACTGCCTTAAATCCCCACTCAAGGAAGAACCGCCGATGCCGCTGGGCAAAGGCGAACTGATCCTGATCGTGGATGATGAGGAGGCCATCCGCACCACCACACGGCAGACCCTCGAGGCGCTGGACTACCGCACCCTGGTGGCCGCCAATGGTGCTGAGGCAGTGGCGCTTTATACCCAGCACAACGCGGAAATCGCCGTGGTGCTGACAGACATGATGATGCCAGTCATGGATGGCCCGGCCACCATTCAGATGCTCCAGCGCATCAATCCCGATGTGAAAATCATCGCGGCCAGCGGTGTCGCCCACCTGGGCGGGCCGGCCAAAGTGGCCGAGATGGGTGTCAGGCACTTCCTGCCCAAACCTTACACGGCACAGACTGTGATGACGACGCTCCACCTCGTGATCAACGAGGCAGACACTTGGCGGGAAGCGCCGGTCAGCAGCATGACCTTGTAAGGAGCCGCCCCCCTCAGCTTTTCATTGGCGCTGTCGAGAGCACGGGCTGGATGTGATGTTCGGAGACGAGCGTGACGAGCAGATTGTTCACCATGGTGGATTTGGAGGCTGCGTCGAGCTGCACGATGCCGTCGGTTTCAAGCTTGCGCAGCGCCATTTCGACCATGCCGATGGCACCATCCACGATGATCTGGCGCGCGGCGAGAACCGCCTGTGCCTGCTGGCGGCGCAGCATGGCCTGGGCAATTTCCGGGCTGTAGGCCAGATGGCTAAGCTGGGCCTCCAAAATCTCAATGCCCGCCAGACTGGTGCGTTCCTCAAGTTCCGCACGCAACTGGCGTGCGATGTCCACAGGGTGGCTGCGGAGGGCGATTTCCCCGGGCGTGTGCGGCTCATAGGGGAAAAGATTGGAGAGGTGGCGCAGTGCCGTCTCCCCCTGCAGACGAACGAAGTTATTGCAGTTCTCGACGGCAAAGGTCGCCTTGGCAGAGTCCACCACACGCCAGACGATCACCGCTGCGATTTCAATCGGATTGCCATGAGCATCGTTGACCTTGAGCTGCTCGCTTTGGAAGTTGGCGATTTTGAGGGAGATCTTCTGCCTGCCGGCGAAGGGGTTGATCCACCAGAACCCGTTGTTAACTAGGCTGCCGGTGTACTTGCCAAAGAAAGTGAGCACCACGGCTTCATTGGGAGAAACGATGACGAAACCCTTCAGCAGCAAGAACCCGATGATGGCCGCTGGAACTGTCAGCAGTGGGATGTACTGAGGGAATTGGTAAAAGCTGATGGCCACGAGGCCGAGTGCCGCAAAAATGACGAGAATGCCGGGAAGAGCCAGAGCGCTGCGTTCTTTCATAATCAGAAGGTTGTTTAGGATGCAATTGAACTGGTTTCTTGAATCACCGTCACTGAGAATTTTGCGGAGATTTTCCAACCACCTGCGACCACGACAGCCCATTTGCATTCGCTGCATCGTCCGCTAGGCTGAGGGCGTAACCCAACGCGCTATGCAAACACCCAAAATCACCGCCTACCTGAAAACCTACTGTGGCTGGAGCGAAGGCGTCCGTGCCATCTTCCGCAAATACGATCTCACTTTCGAAGAGAAGGACATCATCAAAAATCCCGCCTTCCGCTGGGAAATGGAACAAAAGAGCGGCCAGCCGCTGTCCCCCTGCGTGGAAATCAACGGCACCATGCTTGCCGACATCAGCGGTGCTGAAGTGGAGGCCTGGATGAATGACAACGGCCTGCTCGAAAAGAACGAAGCTCCGGCCGATGCACCGACCAATTCCGCCTGCACCGACGCGCAGCACGCCGCCATGGCCGCAGGTCAGGTGGGCACCTTGAAATTCGTGGGCTGATTCTGCATGCGTTCCCGGCTTTTCCTCCTTGGGCTGGCGGTTTCACTCGCTGCCTGCAACACCGTCTATTACGCCGCCTGGGAAAAGCTGGGCTACGAGAAGCGTGACTTGCTCAAGAGCGCGGTCAAGAAAGCTCGTGGCGAGCAAAAGGATGCGGGTGAACAGTTTCAGGACGCGCTCACCCAGCTCAAAAAGCTGACCAACTACAATGGCGGCAATCTCGAGTCTGCGTACAACCGCTTTAAAGGCGAATATGAAGACTGCGAAGCCCAGGCAACTCGGGTACGCGGCCAGATCCGCGAGGTGGACACGGTGGCGCGGGATCTCTTCCGCGAATGGGAGAGCGAGATCCGCCAGTATGAAAACGCCTCTCTGGCGGCCGACAGCCGCCGCAAGCTGGCGGACACTCGCAGCCGGTTTGAGCCCCTTTCACGTTCCCTGCACTCGGCTGAGGCTACGATGGAGCCGGTGCTGCGCCAGTTTCACGATCAGGTGCTTTATTTGAAGCATAATCTGAACGCCGCAGCCATTGGCTCGCTGCGTGGTACGGCGGACAACATTCAGGGAGATATTCAGAGGCTGCTGGATCAGCTGAACCGCTCCATTGCTGAGGCGGACCGGTTCATTCAGACACTGTAAAAAGTGCGACAGACACTCTTGTCTGTCGGGGAGACTGTGGTGGCGCTGATCGACAGACAGGAGTGTCTGTCGTACTCAAGAAAAAGCCCTCCAGCTTCACAGCAGGAGGGCCTTCCAACCTAACTCTCAAAAACGGATCAGGCTTTGATCATGCCGTGAGGGTCGATGACGTATTTACGGGCAGCGCCCTTGTCGAAGTCCACGTAGCCTTTGGGAGCACCCTTCAGGGAGATCACCTGCACATTGGTCGCCTTGGCGATTTTGATCTTGTCGTGAAGGATCGCCATCATGAGGCGGCGATGATACTTCATGACCGGGCACTGGCCGGTGACGAAGGTGTGGCTCTTGGCCCAGCCGAGACCGATGCGGATGGAAAGACTGCCCACTTTGGCAGCTTCATCGACCGCGCCCGGATCACCCGTGACGTAGAGGCCGGGAATGCCGATGGCACCGCCCGCCTTGGTGAGTTCCATGACACTGTTGAGCACCTGAGCAGGCACTTCCTTGCTGTGGTCATGGCCGCAGCCACGGGCTTCAAAGCCGACGCAATCCACCGAGCAGTCCACTTCAGGCACGCCGAGGATGTTTTCGATCTGATCCTGAATGGAGGCAGAGAGGGAAACGTCCACGGTTTCACAACCGAAGCGGCGGGCCTGGGCCAGACGCTCCTTGTTCAAATCACCGACGATGACGACAGCGGCGCCGAGCAGATGACAGGAAGCCGCACAGGCGAGACCGACAGGGCCGGCACCGGCGATGTAAACCGTCGCACCCGGGCCCACTCCTGCGGAGACGGCGCCGTGATAGCCAGTGGGGAAAATGTCCGAGAGGAGGGTGAGGTCTTTGATCTTGGCCAACGCCTGATCGCGATCCGGGAACTTCAGGAGATTGAAGTCAGCGTAGGGCACCATGACGTATTCCGCCTGCCCACCGACCCAGCCGCCCATGTCCACGTAGCCATAAGCCGCGCCAGGACGGGCAGGATTCACATTCAGACAGATGCCGGTCTTGCCTTCTTTGCAGTTGGCGCAACGTCCGCAGGCAATGTTGAAAGGCACGCTGACGATGTCCCCTTTCTTGATGAACTCCACATCGCGGCCGGTCTCGATGACTTCACCGGTGATTTCATGGCCGAGGATCAGCCCCTTCTGTGCGGTGGTACGGCCACGCACCATGTGCTGGTCGGAGCCGCAGATGTTGGTGCTGACGACTTTAAGGATGACTCCGTGATGGCATTTGCGCTTTTGTTCGCGCAATTCCAGTTTCGGGAAATCAATGCTCTGAACCTCTACCTTACCGGTACCCATGTAGGCGACACCATGATTGCTTGGCATAATATTGTGTGGTTGTGGTTGGTTGAATTTAGGGGATTCCCGGTCATGCTAGTCAGAACCGGCAGATCGCGTCAATCCCAGTGAAGGAAAAACGTTGGCAGCCAGGATTGAGCGGTGCAGGGGCCGGGAAAGGCTGACGCCGCTGGGATTAGCTAAACGAATGGCACCAGATGCTCTTTCGGATTGCCTGCCCGCGAGCAGCCCGCCACAATGCGCATGCATGAAAATTACATCACTCGCATTGTCCCTGCTCCTGCTTGCCACCACCGCCCTCCGGGCACAGACCCCGGCTCCTGCCGTCAAGCCAGCCGCTCCGGCGGTTGTCATGCCCCCGCAACCACCGGATGTGCCTGCGGAGAAGTATGGCAAAGATGGCAAGATCAACCCCGGCTTCATCGCTTCGCATGAGAAGTTCGTGAACATCGCCAAGGAAGGCAAAGCGCAGCTCGTGTTCCTGGGCGACTCGATCACCGCTGGCTGGGCAGGCGCTGGCAAGGAAGTCTGGGCAAAGGCCTTCGCCGGCTACACCCCTGCAAATTTCGGCATCGGCGGCGACCGCACTCAGCATGTGCTGTGGCGCATCCAGAACGGCGAACTTGAGGTCATCAAACCGAAGGCCGTGGTGCTCATGATCGGCACAAACAACTCCGGCTCGGATTCCGCCGAAGGCATCGCCAAGGGTGTCACTGTCATTGTCGAAACCATCCGCGCCAAGCAGCCACAAGCGAAGATCCTTCTGCTCGCGGTTTTCCCACGTGGCGAAAAAGCCAGTCCGAATCCAGGCCGCGACAAACTGAAGCAGGTGAACGCCATCATCGCCAAACTCGACGACGGCAAGAATGTCTTCTTCCTCGACATCGGTGACAAGTTCATGCAGCCCGACGGCAGCCTCACCAAGGAGATCATGCCTGACTTCCTTCACCTCTCCCCTGCCGGCTATCAGATCTGGGCTGACGCCATTGGTCCAAAGCTCGCCGAGCTGATGAAGTAATCCGCCCCGTCATTCTCAGCACGGATTCATCTGGCGCACGCAAGACCTGCGTGCATAGGAAAGCCATGCCCCAGCCCGTTATTCTTTCCGACATCGGCAAAGTCCTCATCGACTTCGATTTCAGCATCGCCGCCCGGCGACTGGCGCAGCAGTGCGACCATCCGGCGGAGACGGTGCTGACATTGTTCGATGACATCAAAGGCCCGTATGAGGTGGGGGACATGGATGACGCGGAGTTCGTGCGGCAGGGCATGGCGCGGACGGGGTTTCGAGGCTCGCCCGATGAATTCGCGGCCATCTGGTGCGAAATCTTTGCCCAGAATGAGCCCATGCACGCGACGCTCTCCGCGCTGGAGGGAAAGCTGCCGATGCACCTGCTCTCCAACACCAACGAGCTGCACAAAAGCTACTTCCTGCGCGAGTTTGGGATCTTCCAGCATTTCCAAGATGGAGTGTACTCGCACATCGCCCGCTGCGCCAAGCCGGGGGAGGAGATCTTCCTCAAGACCGCCGCGCAGCTGGATCTGGACCCCGCGCGCACGTTTTACATCGACGATCTGGAGGCCAACATCGCCACCGCGAAACGCCTTGGTTTTCGGACATTTCATTACAGCTTTGCGAAGCATTCGCAGCTTCAGAGGGAGCTGGACGAATGGCTGACGGCTCAGGGCATTGGTTGACGGGCGCGAATACCTGTCATACCCAGTACGTGCTGCCGTTCGTATCACTTGTGTGGCATGATAGCATGCACGACTAAATCCATGAAATGCGACGTTTGCGAAAATGAGGCCACCGTGTTCCTCACCCAGATCATCAACGGTCAGATGACCACGGTGAATCTGTGTGAAACCTGCTCCAAGGCCAAAGGCGTGACCGAGGAAACCGGCTTCGGTCTGGCGGAGGCATTTCTAAGCCCCTCCCACCGAACGGAGTCGGACACGATGGAAATCGTGTGTGACGCCTGCGGCTTCACGGCCTCCCAGCTGAAGAAGATCGGACGCATGGGCTGTCCGGAATGTTATGCCGCCTTCCGTGATGGATTGGACGGGCTGCTGCGCAACATGCACAAGGGAACCCGGCATGTGGGCAAGCGCCCGAGCCACCTCAGCGCTGTAGCCCCTCAGATACTCCCAAGGCAGCGAGCTTCAGCCTTGAAGGAAGCGCCTCCACCGGCCCCGGTGCCGACTCCTCCCGTGCCGCCACCGGACATTGCCAAGCTCCGCGCCGAGCTGGATCTGGCCGTGAAGGAGGAGCGCTACGAGGACGCCGCCAAGTTGAAATCCGAGATCGAAAATCTCCAGCCCAAGGCCTCCAAATGAAGGATGTCTCAGCTGGAATGATCCTTCCTCATCTTTCAACGCGTATCTCTATTGCACCGTCCAACTTCGTAATCTCATGATGCGTTTTGCCACCTTGATCAAGAACCCCGCCGACTGGATGAAAGGCGCGGGGCCGCACTCCGACGTGGTCATGACCTCGCGCGTGCGTCTGGCACGCAATCTTCGTGGCTACCCCTTCCCCGGCTTCAGCCAGGAGCGCCAGCGCATCGAGCTGCTGGAACGTGCACGCCCGGTGGTGGAAGAACTGCCCGAAATGCGGGACGGCTATAGTGAGGACTACACTGAGCTCAGCAAGATCCGCAAACAGGTGCTGGTGGAGCGCCACCTCGTCAGCCGTGAGCATGCAGCACGGTCATCCGGCTGCGCCGTGGTCGTGGACCGCAAGCAGAGCATCTCCATCATGATCAATGAGGAGGATCACTTCCGCATCCAGGGCATCCGCCCGGGGCTCAACCTTACCAGCGCCTTTGAAGTGGTGGACCGCGTGGACACGGAGCTGGAAGGTCTGCTGCCGTATGCGTTTGACCCCAAACTGGGCTACCTGACCGCCTGCCCCACCAATCTCGGCACCGGCATGCGAGCCTCCGTCATGCTGCATCTGCCGGCCCTGGTGCTCACCGAGCAGATCAACCCGGTGATCAAGGCCATTGGCAAGATCGGTTTGGCCGTGCGCGGCCTCTACGGGGAAGGCACTGAAGCTCTGGGCAACCTCTTCCAGATCTCCAACCAGCACACGCTGGGTGAGGCGGAGCCGGAAATCATCGCCCAGATCGAAAAAGTCATCGAAGGAGTAGTCCGCTCTGAAGTGACAGCCCGTGCCAAGCTCAAGGAGGACCACCAGACGATGCTGCAGGACCAGATCGGGCGTGCCTTCGCCATTTTGAGGTATGCGCACATCCTTACCTCCAAAGAGGCACTGAACCTGCTTTCCATGCTGCGTCTCGGGGCAGATCTCGACCTTGTCGGGAACTGTGACCGCAGCCTGATCGACATGCTTCTGCTTGAAATTCAACCTGCGCATCTGCAGCTCAATGCTGCGCGAGAATTGTCCCCTGAAGAGCGTGACAGCATGCGCGCTGATTTAACCCGCACGCGGTTGCAATCCATCGACGGCCCGGGTAGCTTTCCACCATCACAATCTAACAATGGAGGCACCACCTCCCCTACTAATGATGAATAATTTCACTCCACGCGCCCAACAGGTTCTGGCCCTTGCCCGCAAGGAAGCCGACCGTTTCAACCACAATTACGTCGGCACGGAGCATCTCCTGCTTGGCCTCATCAAACTCGGCCAGGGGGTCGCAGTCAACGTTTTGACCAAGCTCGGCCTCGACCTCGAGACCGTGCGCATGCAGGTGGAGCAGCAGGTCGGCTCCGGCCCTGAGACCAAGATGGTCGGCAACATCCCCTATACCCCAAGGGTGAAGAAGGTGCTCGCCCTGGCCTCGAAGGAAGCCAAGGCGCTTAACCACAGCTACGTCGGCACTGAGCACATCCTGCTCGGCCTCCTCCGCGAAGGTGAAGGCGTGGCCGCTCAGGTGCTGCGCAACCTCGATGTGAACCTCGACAAGGCACGCAGCGAGATCCTCAAGGAACTTGACCCCAACTTCTCCTCCCAGAACGAAGAGGAGGAGGAGGAAAGCGAACCCGTCAATCCAACGGGCAACACGCCTTCCGGCGACAAGAAGAAGAACGAGAAGACCCCGGCGCTCAAGGCCTTCGGTCGCGACCTCACCGAGCTCGCCATCAAGGGTGAGATGGACCCCGTCATCGGCCGCTCGGAAGAAATCGCCCGTGTTATCCAGATCCTTTGCCGCCGCACCAAGAACAACCCGGTGCTCATCGGTGAAGCCGGGGTCGGCAAGACCGCCATCGTGGAAGGCCTGGCCCAGGAAATTGCCGCCGGCAACGTTCCTGAAATCCTGCGCGACAAGAAAGTCATCACCCTCGACCTCGCACTCATGGTCGCCGGCACGAAGTATCGCGGCCAGTTTGAGGAGCGCATCAAGGCGGTGATGGATGAAATCCGCCGCAACAAGAACGTCATTCTCTTCATCGACGAGCTGCACACTATTGTGGGTGCCGGCGGCGCTGAAGGCGCGATGGATGCCAGCAACATCATCAAACCCGCGCTCAGCCGTGGGGAACTGCAATGCGTCGGCGCCACCACGCTGAATGAATACCGCAAGTACATCGAGAAGGACTCCGCGCTCGAACGCCGCTTCCAGAGCGTGAAGATCGAGGAGCCCTCCGTCGAGGACGCCATCCGCATTCTCTTCGGCCTTCGTGGCAAATACGAGCTGCACCACAAGGCGAAGTACAGCGAAGACGCGCTCCGCTCGGCGGTGAATCTCAGCTCACGCTACCTGCCTTCCCGCTTCCTGCCTGACAAGGCCATCGACATCATGGACGAGGCCGGCTCCAAAGCCCGCATTGCCGCCATGACCCGCCCGCCCGAACTCAAGGTGATTGAAGCCGAGATCGAAGAGATCCGCGTCGAGAAGGAAGGTTCCATCAAGGAGCAGGATTTCGAAAAAGCCGCGAGCCTCCGTGACCGTGAGAAGAACGCGAAGAAGCGTTTTGATGACGTGCTGGAAGCCTGGCGCACCAACAATCAGGAGCGCATCGTTGACGTCACAGAAGAGGACATCATGTCCGTCGTATCGAAGTGGACTGGCGTCCCGCTGCAGCGCATGGAACAGGCTGAAGCCGAGAAGCTGCTCAAGATGGAAACCGAGCTCAAGGGCAAGGTCATCGGGCAGGACGAAGCCGTCATCGCCATCAGCAAGGCCCTGCGCCGTTCCCGCGCTGACTTGAAGGACCCGCGTCGTCCGATCGGCTCTTTCCTCTTCCTCGGCCCGACCGGTGTCGGCAAGACCTTCCTCGCGAAGAACCTCGCCGAATTCATGTTTGGCACCGCCGAGTCGCTGATCCAGATCGACATGTCCGAGTACATGGAGAAGCACACCGCCAGCCGTCTGATCGGTGCGCCTCCGGGATACGTCGGTTATGAAGAAGGCGGCCAGCTTTCCGAAGCCGTGCGCCGTCGCCCTTACTCCGTGATCTTGTTCGACGAAGTCGAAAAAGCGCACCCGGATGTCATGCATCTGCTGCTGCAGATTCTGGAAGAAGGCCAGGTCACCGACAACTTCGGCCGCAAGATCGACTTCCGGAACACCATCGTCATCCTCACCTCCAACATCGGTGCGGAGCAGATCAAACGCCAGACCAGCCTGGGCTTCATGGCCATGCAGGAAGACGCCGCCGACAACGCTGGCATCAAGGGCAAGATCACCGAAGCTGCGAAGAAGTTCTTCAAGCCTGAGTTCCTCAACCGCCTCGACGACATCGTCATCTTCCGCATGCTCGAGAAGGAGCAGCTCAACAAGATCGTCGATCTCGAAGTCAGCAAAGTGGTTGTCCGCCTCAAGAAGAAGAACATCCACATCACCCTGGACGACAGCGCCCGCGAGTTCCTCATGAAGGAAGGTTTTGATCCGCAGTATGGTGCGCGTCCAATGCGCCGTGCCGTGGAGAAAAACATCGAAGACCCGCTGGCCGAGCATCTCCTGCGCGGAGACATCCGCGAAGGCGACATCGTCAAGGTCTCCTTTGACGACGAGCACAAGCGCCTCAAGTTTGCCGCCGACAAGCGCGAAACCACTGACATCCCGGCTCCGGCCGAGACGCCAGCCCCTTAACCGGGAGAGGTCCGCCGGGCTCTGCCTGCCATGATCCGTGCCCTGATCCTCGTTCTCCTCCTCGGCAGCCTCGGCTGCTGGTTGGATCGTGAGCATCAGGCGGGGCGTTTCCAGCGCGTGGATGAGTTGTTCCTCGACTTTCTCGTGGCCAATGCGCGGGATCGTTTTGTCGCGGCCGATGATAAAGCAGTGACCTCCTCGCCAGTTGTGCTGGTGAAGATGCGGGTGGCTGACAAGGTGGAATATGCCGGCTGGCCCCCGCGCCCGCTGGACTGGCAGATGGTCCTAAAGGGCTTGCAGGCCTACAATCCAGCGGTGGTCGTGGTTCCTGAAACTCTGTTTTGGGGCCGCCCTTCGCCAGAGTTTGTGAATGAGGCAGCGCAGGCACTGGTGCCTTTCCCCAGCACCGTTCTGGGCGTTGAGGCCCAGCTGGCAGCCAGCCGTGAGGCCCCCGCATTTTTGGGCGGTCTCGAAAGCTCCCTGCCCCCCTTTCAAAAGGTGCAGGGGGACATTGGATCCGTTCCTCCTTTAGGGGCCTTGATTGCTGCGCCGGACGACCTGCTCCGCCGACAGGCAGAAATCGGCATTGCCGTGCCGCCTGATGCAAAGAACGCCGGCAAACTGGCTTATGCCATGCAGGAGAGCGGCCATCTGCTGCCCACCGTCCTGGCCCAGACTCTGGCACGTTTCACCCAGACGCCGTATGCCACTCAGCGCCTGCTGCTGGGTCCTGGAGCGGGTGCTTACCTCTCCAACGGCGCTTTTGTGCCTCTTTCGGCTGCCGGTGAATTCGTCATCAACACGAAACAGCCCGTTCACGAGGTGGATGCGCTCCATTTGATGACCTCGGAACTGGCCGATGCCTTGTCTCCGCAGGACAAGGCGAATCTCTCAGGGGACAAGGTGATCGTCATTGGAACCGATGATGACGCGCAAAGCGGACTGGCACGCCTGCATGCCCAGGCGCTCGCTCAGGTCCTCGCCCTGCCTCGTCTGCGGCTGCTGCCTGCCTGGGCGCAATGGATCATCTGGGGTGCCGCCGGACTGAAGGGGCTTTGGCTGGTGTTGTTTGTCCCACGCAGCAAAGCCATCCTGCGTGGCACGCTGTGCATCTTCGCGGCGCTGGTCATCTGCTTTCTCGCCTTTCAGTCCAGTTTGATCTGGTGTCCGCCGACGATTCCCGCTGCCCTGATCGCTGTATCGACAGTGTTTGCGCGAATCGCTGGCCGCAGGAAGTAGTCTCTTTATTGGCTGTCCTGAGGGCAGGAACGGCAAAGGCCTGGACGTCGCAGCAGTGATTCATGTCGCCGTCATATGACCGCCGCCCCCTCAATTAGCCCTTGTGGAACACTGGCAAGCCCCTAGTGTCGGCCTCCCCTCCCCCAAAAAAATATAGCATGCGTTTTCGCAACCTGACCCGCCGGCGTGAGATCGGCGCCAATTCCTACCTCCTCGAAGCCGGAGATTCTCGCGTCGTGCTGGATGCCGGCATGCACCCGAAACGCGCAGGCTACGAAGCCCTCCCGGATTTCGCACCGCTTCCGCACAAGTCGGCCAACGCAGTGATCATCACGCATGCGCATCACGATCACATCGGCTCCATGCCCGTGCTGCAGCGCAAGCAGCCAAACACCCCGGTGCTGATGACTGAAATCACCGGCGAACTGGCGTCAGCGATGTTGCACAACTCTGTCAACGTGATGACGAAGCAGCGCGAGGAGGAAAGCATCACGGAATACCCCCTTTTCACCCACCGCGAACTGGATGACATCCGCGCCCAATGGATCTACCGCGACATCGACCGCCCGTTTGAAATTCCGGACACCAATCTGGAGGCCACGATGTTCGACGCCGGTCACATCCTCGGTTCCACGGGCGTCCTGGTCCGTGAAGGCAGCAACACGTTGTTCTATACGGGTGACGTGAATTTCGAGGCGCAGACGATCTGCCGCGCCGCCGACTTCCCCACCAGCGGCATCGACGTGATGATCGCCGAGACCACGCGTGGCGATTATGCACGCCCGGAAGGCTTTTCCCGCAAAGGCGAAAAAGAACGTCTCGCCGGAGTGATCCGCGAAACGCATGAAGCCGGTGGCGCCGTCATGATCCCCGTTTTTGCCCTCGGCAAGACGCAGGAGGTCATGCTGATGCTGCACGAACTGCATCAGGAAGGCCTCATCCCTGAGATGCCGCTCTACATCGGCGGTCTGAGCACCAAGATCACCGTGCTCTACGATCACTACGCCTCCCGCAGCCGCCGCAGCTATCCCGGCTTCCGACTGCTGGACGACATGAAGATGCTCGTGCCGCGCAAGAGCAAGAAACGGCAGGAAATCGTTTCCAGCCCGCGCTCCCTCTACGCGCTCTCCAGCGGCATGATGACGGAGCACACCGTCTCCAACACCTTCGCGCAGAAATTCCTCGATAACCCGCGCAACACCGTCTGCTTCGTCGGCTACACCGACCCCGATTCCCCCGGCTACAAGATCCGCAATGCCACCCCCGGCACGATGATCAAACTCGCCAAGGACATGCCTGCCGTGGCGCTGAACGCCCGCATCGAGAGCTTTGACCTCAGCGCCCATGCTTCCCGTGAACAGATCGCCGAATACATCGAGAAGGTGAAGCCCAAGAAGCTCCTGCTCGTCCACGGTGAAGAGCCTGCGCAGATGTGGTTCACCCGCCGCTTCACTGAAACCATCCCCGGGACGGAAATCATCCGCCCCGAACCGCATCAGCCGATCGAGCTCTGGTAACCTCCGGCCATGCCGCGCCTCATCGCCATCGTCGCCATGTCCAGCAACCGCGTCATCGGACGCGAGGGCAAGCTGCCGTGGCATTTCCCGGAGGATTTGAAGTTTTTCAAGCGAACGACGCTCGGCCACCCCATCCTCATGGGGCGTGCGACGTATGACTCCATCGGCAGGCCGCTGCCGGGACGCCAGAACATTGTTTTAAGCCACACGATGGCACCACGCGAAGGGCTCACCGTCATTCGCAGCGCCGCCGAACTGCCGCAGGTGTGCGGTGAAGCCGAAACCGTCTTTGTCATCGGCGGGGCACGCGTGTTCGAGGAACTCCTGCCCCAGTGTGACGGCCTGTATCTGACCTGGATCGCCGAACCCTACGAGGGCGATGTTCTCCTGCCCCCCTTCGAACATCTTTTCCAGCTCATGGAAATCGTGGGCCAGTCGGAAGGCTTGGAATTTCGCTATTACGAAAGACTGGCGGACGTGAAATAGCAGCACCCCCAAGGTGTTCTCACATCCTCCTTACAACTCATTTACGAGCACCTGACGCATGGTTTTCGATCTGTGGAAGGCTACCCGCAGACAACGAACCGGAGACGGTTCAGTCAAAACTTTCAAATAGTGGTTCCTTCTGGCTGTTGGACTCTATCAAGCGACGGGGCGGATCGGGTGATCCGCCCCGTTTGCTTTTCCAGCCAGGGGTGCAGACACCAGGTTCCCTTCCTCACGGTAGGTTTCTGATACTGAAATGCTTGATTTCCCTGCTCATGTCCCGAAGGTGCAGCAATCGCCGCCAACCTTAGACGATGAAATTCGCCATTTTCGGAGACATCCACGCCAATCTTGAAGCCCTGCAGACCGTTCTGTGGGACGCTCAGGAACAGGGTTGTGCCAATTACGTCTGCCTCGGCGACATCGTCGGCTACGCAGCCAACCCGGTGGAATGCCTGCAGGCAGTGCGGGATCTTGGCTGCCCGGTGGTGCGCGGCAATCACGATGAAGGGGCCGCCAGCGAGAGTTCCCTCGAAGAATTGAACCCCCTGGCCCAGAACGCCCTGCTCTGGACGCGTGAACAGCTCAGCGAAGAGCAGCGCCAGTGGCTGCGGGATCTGAAGCTGGTGCGCCAGGTGCGCGATTTCACCATCGTTCACGCCACACTCGATTCTCCCGGCAACTGGGGCTACGTGACCAACCGCTTTGATGCGATGGCCAGCTTCAGCTACCAGTTCACCCAAGTGTGCTTCTACGGCCACACGCATGTGCCGCGTATTTTTGAGAAGGACGACGCTGTGCGTGCCGCCCGTGGCACCGACGTCATGCTGCAGCGCGGTGTGAAATACTTCGTCAATGTGGGCAGTGTCGGCCAGCCCCGCGACGGCGACTGGCGTGCCGCCTACGCCATCTACGACGTGCAGGCGCAGACGATCTCGATCCGCCGGCTGGAATACGACATCGAAACCGCGCAGGGTAAAATCCGCGCCGCTGGTCTTCCCTCTCTGCTGGCCGACCGTCTTGCCTTGGGCAAATGAGCGCCGCCACGCGCCAGCTTCCCAGCCTGCGCGATTTCCGCTCCGCGCTCATCGTCAAACCGAGTTCCTTGGGCGACATCGTCCACACGCTGCCTGCGGTGAAGGCGCTGCGCGACGCACATCCGCAGCTGAAAATCCGCTGGCTCGCCAACACGGAGTGGACACCCATCCTGCAGGGCAGCCCGCTGCTCGATGAAGTGATCCCCTTCCCGCGCAAAACCTTTCGCGGCCTCGCCGGTCTGGCGCGCTTCTGGAACTGGCGGCGCACCTGGATGACGCTGCCACGTGAGGAACCCGAGATCGTGCTCGATTTTCAGGGTCTGCTGCGCAGCGGACTCGTCAGCAGCTGGCGTGGATCGCAAATCGTCATCGGCCTTTCGGATGCCCGCGAAGGCTCTCGCTTTTTTTACAACCACACCGTGCCAGTGAATGCCGGAGCCCATGCGGTGGACCGCTATCTCGAACTGCCGCGCGCCTTGGGCATCCGCATCGAGCCAGAGGACATCGCCTTTGAGCTCGCTCCCGGCGCTGCGCCCGCCGGCTGGACTGAGGCTCTGCCGGATTTCATCGCAGTGCATCCTTGGTCGCGTGGGGAGGGCAAATCTCTCTCACATTCCTCCCTGCAGGCGCTTTGCGATGCCTTGGCTCCGCATCCGGTGGTGCTCGTCGGTATGACGTCTGACCCGACCCGCCCCACCGGAAGCCATATTCACGACTGGAGCCAGCGCACCTCCCTGCCCGAGCTGATCTGGATCATGCGCCAGGCAAAGTTTTGCATCAGCGTGGACAGCGGCCCTATGCACATCGCTGCAGCGGTCAATCCGCAGACACTCGGCATCCATACGTGGAGTGATCCGCGCAAAGTCGGTCCGTATCCGTCTGGTGCTCACGTCTGGAAAGGCGGACGCATCGCTCCGCGCGGCGAATTCAGCGCGGAGGAATGCCAGAGCGATGCCAGCGTGACCGATCAGGACGCACGCGGCATCGGCGAATGGGTGTGCCTGAGACTGGCCTGAGGTGCTGCGGCTATTTCTTAGCGGCAGCGTCCTTGACCATCTTCACATACTTGGCGGGATCGGCCTTGAAGTCCTTGAGGCAGGATTTGCAGCAAAGATACACGTCCGTGCCTTCGTGGGTGACTTTGACCGGCTTGCCCATCTCGCCACCGAAAGCTTCGCCGGAGACGGCGCAGGTTTTGAGCGGGTAGGAGGCAGGGATGCCTTCAGGGGCGGCGTGCAGGAAACTGACGCTGCAAAGAGCGGTGACGAGGAGGAGACCGAGGATGACTTTCATGGTGATGTGGTACGGATGGATTAACGGGAAAGTTTGGCCAGATATTTAGCCTGATTGGCTTCAAACTTTTTCACGCAGGGTTTGCAGCAGAATTTGATCTCCTGCCCGTTGTAGACCTTCGTCACAGGATCGCCCATGGAGCCCAGTGTGTTGCCGCTGACGAGGCAGGTCTTGAGTGGGTAGGACTTTGTTCCAGGGGCGGCCTGCAGGCCGAAGGAAGTGAGCAGGAGAAGGATGGCGAGTTTGGTTTTCATGAGTGTGTTTTTGTTTTTGAAGGGTGGCTTAAAACCGGAAGCCAAGACCGGCACCGAAACCATAATCAGTATGATAGGCGGTGGAAAGGGACAGGCGCTTGGTGAGCATGTACTCCGCGCCAAAGGCGAGCTCCCATATCTGCTGCGTGTCATACTGAGCACGGGCATTGACGCTGAAGCGCGGGGTGATCTGAAAGGTTCTGCCAATGATGAAACGGAAATCGCCGGTGCTGCCCACATTGGCGGTGAGCACGAAAAGATAGGGCAGCCGATACCAGAAGCCGGCGAGCGCACGGTTCTCCGAGCCAGAGATATTAGTGAGGCGTGCGCCGGTGAAGACGCCGAAGTTGGGATTGATGTAGCGCTCGTAGAGCAGGTCGATTTCGTATTCAGTTTTGTTCTGCTCACGATTGCGGCCGATTTCCCACGGCACTCGCAGGGCATTGCGACCGCTCATCAACGTGGCGGTGCCGTCGGAGAGCTGGGAGAGCACATTGAAATCCGCAAACGGGTAGAGCATGGGCATGGCGTGCTCTCCCATGGCAGGCATGTGCGGCATGAGGTGAGTAGGAGCTCCCAGCTTCGGCGTTTCCTTTTGATAACTGACGATGCGGGCCATGCCCTCCATCATGTGATAGAGGATGTGGCAGTGGAACATCCAGTCGCCCTGCTCATTGGCCTCAAACTCGATGGTGCGGCGGCCCATGGGTGGCACATCGACGGTGTGCTTCAGTGGCGACCAGGCACCCTGGCCATTGAGCAGGCGGAAGAAATGCCCGTGCAGATGGATCGGGTGGTGCATCATCGTGTCGTTCACGAGTTCCATGCGGAGGATTTCACCGCGCTTCACGGGGATGACGCCGTCCTCATCAATGGTCTTGCCGTTGAAGGACCAGATGTAGCGCTGCATGTCACCGGTGAGGCGCAGTGTCAGTTCGCGCACTGGCAGGTCGGCAGGCAGCGTGGTGGGCTTCACCGCGCGCAGCTGCCGGTAAGGTGCCATGGGGCGCGGCGGCGGCGGTTCGGAGCTATCGGAATCCATGTCATCCAGCGCTGCCATGAGCATGTCGTCCATGCTGTAGAGATTGGGTTTCGGCACCGCAGGAGCGGGATGTTCAGCCCCGCTGCCAAAGAAGGCGCTGCTGCTGCCGGAGCCATCCTGCGCCGTGGCGCGCAGCTCCCAGCGACCATTCGCCGGGACGGTGAGGAGCACGTCGTACGTTTCTGCGATGCCCATGAGCAGCCGCTGCACTTTCATGGGCTGCACTGAAGTGCCGTCTGCGGCGACGATGGTCAGCGGGCCCGTGGCTGACTCCAGATAAAAATATGTGGCCGCTCCGGCATTGATGAAGCGCAGGCGCACGGTTTGCCCGGCCTTGGCAGGAACCTCGAATTTACGGACACCATTGATGAGGAACGCATCATAGGCCACGTCCGAGATGTCCATGGGCGGCATGCGTGAGCGCTCGCGCGCCAGATAATCCTTCAGCATGCCCATTTGCATCGCTCCTGTGATGCTCTGTGCCGTGCCCTTTTTCACTGGATACCAGTTCGTGCCACGCTTGAGACTGCGCAGCACCTCGTGCGGGTTTTCGTTGGTCCAGTCGGAAAGCACCATCACTTGGTCCAAATCCGCATGCTCGGCTTCTCCTCCACGTGGCAGCACCACGATGCTGCCAAACACCCCGCGCTGCTCCTGCAATCCGGTGTGAGAATGAAACCAGTAAGTGCCCGCATGCCGCAGTGGGAAGGTGAAGGTGTGTGTCTGCCCGGCCTTGATCGGAGGCGTGGTCACATAGGGCACGCCATCCTGTTCATTTGGCAGCAGCAGGCCGTGCCAATGGGTGGAGGTTTCCTCATGCTTCAGGCGGTTGTACACATGAATGACCGCCGTGTCGCCCTCACGAAATCGGAGCGTGGGTCCGGGCATCGTACCATTGATGGTCAGCGCCTTCACGGCTTTGCCGGCGGGGGACAACACGCTCTCCGCGATCTCCAGATCATACTCCACTGTGGCGGCCATGGCAGACGGCAGCGCTCCAGTCAGCAAACTGAGGCAGGTGAGGATGGTAAAGCGGGTGTGCATTCAAACCGATAAACACCACATCGGACCGAAACCCTCGGTAATTCTCATCATTCGCAATCCATCACAAAATTTGTGCACTTTCCGCAAGGGTTTGGGCGGACCTGGGTGTTAGTCGTGGTAACATTCTTGATTCCATGAACGACGACCAGCTTCATCAGCTCCTGCGCGAATCCCCCGCGCCCGTTTCACTGCCCAGTTCTTTCACCCGGGAAGTGTGGGCGCGCATTGAGGCCGCCGAAGCCACCTCTCTCCGCACAGCCCTGTCTCAGCTCTGGCAGGCATGGCTCGGCACGCTCGCCCGGCCTGCGCCTGCTTTTGCCACCATCGCCGTCTGCATGCTGATAGGAGGCGGCTTTGGTTTGATCCAACAGCGCGATTCCTTCCCGGCGAGGGGTGAGCTGGCTTATGTGGAATCGATCAATCCCTTCCTGCAAATGGACCACGAGGTGTCGCCATGAAGCGCGGCCTGATCATCCTCATCGTTGCTGTCATCCTTGGGGTTGGCATGTTTTTTGGCTCGCAGCAGATGCTGCGTCCATGCGACTGTGTACAGACAGAGCAGATGCCAGTCGAAAACGGCAGCCTGCTGCCCGAACTCCAGTGGCTGCGCGCCTCCCTGCATCTCACCGACCCGCAATTTGAAAAGGTGCAGGCACTGCATCTGGCCTATCAGCCGAAATGTGCGGAGTTGTGCATGCGCATCCAGCATTCAGACCATGCACTGCAGGAGGCTGCCTCTCGAAGCCGTGCAGTGACGGCCGATGTCACGAAACTAATGCATGAGCGCGCTGATCTCACTCAGGAGTGCCAGCAGGCGATGCTGAAGCATGTCTATGAGACAGCCGACTGCATGGCGCCGGAGCAGGCGGACAAGTACCTGAAGATCGTGCTGCCCCATGTGCTGGGGTCAGTCCATTCATCCCACTGATTCATCTGCATGTCTGACACGCCTCCCGACGCCGACATTGCCGCCATGCAGCGACTCGCCGCAGGTGATGATCTGGCGCTGAACGGCCTGATGGAACGCTGGAAGGACAAGGTGGCGGCGTTTCTCCTGCGCATGACCGGCAATGCCGCCGCTGCCACTGACCTCACGCAGGAGACGTTTGTGAAGCTGTATCAAAGCCGCGCTCGCTATCACCCGTCTGCGCCGTTTCCGACCTATCTATTTCGCATTGCCGCCAATCTCGCTCGCAATCATGCACGCTGGAAGCAGCGCCACCCCACGGTGTCCATCGACAACGAAGACGATCATGTGCCCGAAAGCATGGAGACCCAGCCCAGCCCGGATGAGCAGATGGAGCGCAGTGAACAAATGCAGCGCGTCGAAGCCGCCCTCGCCGCACTGCCTGCGGATCTGCGCGAGGCCATGCTTCTTTTCACCTATCAGGAGATGAGCTACGCAGAGATCGCCGCCGCCGTGGGCTGCAGCTCGAAAGCGGTGGAAACACGCATCTATCGCGCGCGCCAGATTTTGCGCGCCGCACTTGGAGGTTCGCAAGCGGACTGACTCTGCCTTGTCATGCAGTATGCGTGCCTTGTGGTCCTCAAGGGTTTGCCGAAGCACCGGGGTTTGTCTGGTTGAAGCAGATGCTTCTTCAACACTCAACACAACCACAACATGAAAACGAAACTCATCAAATCCATCATCACAGGAATCATGGCCGTCAGCGCATTGGCTCTCGTCTCCTGCCAGGCCACCGCCGCCAAGCCTGCCATCCCCACCAGCGCCGTGACCTGCAGCAAGTGCCACACCGTTACGTTCAAATCCCCCTCGGTCACCTCAGCTCCTGGTGACAAAGGCATCATCACCCTCCACTCCTCCAGCCACATGAGCTGCCCGGATTGCGAGACGAAGCTCGTCGCCTGGGGCAAGAAGGGCGAACTGCCCACTCACACCTGCAAGACCTGCGGCGGCACTCTGCATCATTGCTCAACTCACTAAGCTGGAGCATCGCATCCACACGGGCGGCGTCTGTGATCCAGACGCCGCTTTGTTTTTATCGAGCGTGCGGGACTTTGAGCCCAAACCAGATCACAGCGCACAAGGCGAGCCCACCACCCGTGCCAAAGGCAACGAAAGGCCCGTACGCCGTCCACAGCCAGCCCATGAGCAGGCTGGCAGGCAAGGCTCCAATGCCGGTGATGAAATTGAAGCTGCCAAAGGCACGGCCACGCTGGGCATCCGGATAAAAATCAGCCACCAGCGCACGCTCCGTTGATTCCGTCATGCCGTAGAAGAGGCCATAGGCGACAAACAAGGCCCAGATGTGCCAGGGCTGTTTCGCGAGGCCAAAGCCCACATACACCAGTGCATACACACACCAGCCACCGATGATGAGCCCCCGGCGGCCGATGCGATCACTCAGCACGCCTGCAGGATAGCTGCTCAAAGATTTTACCAAACTGAGCGCCAGCCACAGCAGCGGCAGACTGCTGACAGGAATGCCCACCGCCCGCGCGCGCAGCAACAGGAAGGCATCGCTCGAATTTCCCAGCGTGAACAGCAGCACGGCGCCGAGATAGCTCTTGAAGGCGGGCGTGACATTGAAAGGAACCACAGATTTGTCCGCAGGAGGTGCTGCAGGAAGCACCTGGTCCCGTGCGCCAAAAATCAGACAACCCATTGCCCCAACCATGGGGATCACGGCGATCCAAAACAGCACCCGGTAATCACTCGTGAACCAATGGAGCATGATCCACGCAATGAGTGGTCCGAATACAGCACCAGCATTGTCCATGGCACGCTGCACACCAAAGGCCGCACCACGCTGCTCCGCCGGCACTGAGGCCGCCAGCAAGGCATCGCGCGGTGAAGCACGGATGCCTTTGCCGATGCGATCGATGAAACGTGCGCCCAGCACTTGTCCACCTGTTGCTGCAATGGCAATCAGTGGCCGTGTGAGCGCACTGAGGCCGTATCCTGCGATCATCAGAGGCTTGCGCTTTCGCACCCGGTCAGACAACCAGCCGCTGGCGATTTTCAGCAGGCTTGCCGTGGACTCTGCGATGCCTTCGACCAATCCCACAAACGCCATGCTGGCCCCCAGCACCGTAGTGAGAAACACCGGCAGCAGCGGGTACACCATCTCGGTGGAGACATCGGTGAAAAAGCTCACCCATCCCAGCGCCCAGACAGTGGCGGGCAATCTGTACCGGGGTGGCGGTTTCATGGTCATGCGCGACGATGCCACCGCTGCCGTAGACCTCAAGAACTCGTGGCCGTGAAACTCCATCAATTCGAGAACTAATCATTCTTTACGAAGCTCAGCACGTCTTCGTGATTCGGGAAACCATCGAAGCCCGTGGCCCAGATGCGATTTGCCAGTGCTTTACCAGCATGTTGTCATGACAGCGTCCCCGCCTTCATGAGAGGTTTTTCATCTTGCAGGCAAAATCATAACCCGGCATTTCATTACCACCTCGTCAGCCTGCATCCACGCTCTTTTTACTTATCCAACCATGACTCCCGACCCACAACCAACTGTCATGCCCAGACGACTGACACCACGATCGACCATCGCCCGGGGTGCCCTGTTGATCACCGCCATGTTTCTGCTGATTGCGCTGCTCATCCGTGTCGCGCTTTTGATTCAAGGACGGCATGACATCGCGTGGAATCTTTCCCTGCTCGGCTCGTTCGGCTTTGGCCTGTGGTATGATCTGCTGGCCGCCGGGCATGCAGTGGTGCCATGGTTTTTGCTCACCCTGCTGCTGCCAGCCGTGATGTGGCGCAGCAGGGCGGCCCCATGGGTGGTGTCTTTTCTCCTCCTGCTGTACGCCGTGGCGTTCATTTTCATCGGCGTGGCGGAGTGGTTTTTCTGGGATGAGTTTCAGGTGAGGTTCAATTTCATCGCGGTGGATTACCTCGTCTTCACCCAGGAGGTGATCGACAACATTCAGCAGTCCTATCCAATGCCGCTAATCTATGCAGGACTGGCACTCGCCGGCTCTGCTGTAGTCTGGGTAATGTGGAAGACAGGCGCGGTGCGCTGGGTATGCGCAGGAGACAGTGCCTGGAAACTGCGCGGCCTGCCCATGCTCGGCATCGCCGTTGCAGTGGTGGGCATCTCCTATCTTTTCTCGCAATCACAGCTCCCGCGCTTCAGCAACGAGTTCAATCGCGAACTGGCCAAGGACGGCCCCTATGCTTTCTGTGCCGCGTTCTGGGAGAGCGAGATTGATTACGAGCGCTTCTACCTCAAGCAGGACACCGACAAGGCGCTCGCCCGAGCTAAAGAACTGCTCACTCTTTCAGACACCCCGGGTGCCAGCGTTGATCCACACGACTTGCGTCGTGTCATCAAACACGAAGGCGCGGAAAAGCGGTACAACATTGTCTTTGTCTCCGTGGAAAGCCTGAGCGCCGCCTTCATGAGCCACTTCAAGGTGAACTTCAAGATGCGCTCCTATCTCACTCCGAACCTCGACCGGCTCGCGGATGAAGGCATCCTCTTCACCAATCTTTACGCCACGGGCACCCGCACCGTGCGCGGGCTGGAGGCGCTCACCCTCAGTGTGCCGCCCACGCCGGGCCAGTCCATTGTCTGGCGGCCGATGAACACGAATCTCTTCACCTCCGGCTCCGTCTGCCGCAGCCGTGGTTACGACGTCAGCTACCTCTACGGTGGAGACGCGATGTTTGACAACATGCGCACCTACTTTTCCCGCAACAACTACCGGGTGATCGATCGCAGCACCAAACCCAAAAGTGAGATCACTTTCCAAAACGCCTGGGGCGTGGCGGACGAGGATCTGTTCCGCTGGGCCCTGCAGGAGGCGGACACGAACCATGCGGCTAGCAAACCGTTCTTCATGCACGTCATGACGGTATCAAATCACCGTCCCTTCACTTTCCCGGACAACCGCATCGACATGCCGCAGGGATCCCGTGATGCCGCCGTCAAATACACCGACTGGTGCATCGGCGACTTCCTCGAAAAGGCGAAATCAAAGCCGTGGTTCGCCAACACGATCTTTGTCGTCGTGGCAGATCATTGCCACGGCAGTGCAGGCAAGGTGGAGCTGGATGTCACCAAGTATCACATCCCCTGCATCATCTGGAATCCTCAGCTGATCCAACCCCGCTCCTACGACCGCCTTTGCAGCCAGATCGACATGGTTCCGACACTCTTTGGCCTGATGAACTGGAGCTACACCACGCGGAACTTTGGCCAGGACGTTTTTTCTCCCGGCTACACACCAGACAAGGAGCGCATCTTTGTCTCGAACTACCAAAAGATCGCCTACATCACCCAGGGTGACTTTGCCATGCTCAAGCCCAAGCAGGAGACCACTGTCGGCAAGGTCGATCTGAAAGCAGGGACGATCACACCTGACAAATCAGGAGCATTGCAGTCGCGACTGGATGACACCATCTCGCTCTACCAGTCCGCCTCATGGCTCTTCCGCAACGGGCATCTGGGTGCAGAGACGGACAAGCCGTGAGTCACTGGCCCATCCTTAATGGACCGCCGCTGCGCACCTCCGTGAGTTTGCCATCGCGGATCGTGACACCACCGTTCACAATCACATGATCAAACCCCTCCGCGTACTGATGCGGGTCGCTGAAGGTGGAAGGATCTGTGACTCTGGCAGGATCAAAGATCAAGATGTCGGCATGCGCACCCACTTGGAGCATGCCACGATCTTTGAGATGAAAAATCTGCGCAGGCAATGAGGTCATGCGGCGCACCGCTTCTGGCAAAGTGAGCAGTTTCAATTCGCGCACGTAGCGGCCAAGCACACGCGCATTGTTGCCATAGCTGCGCGGATGCGGCACATCCTCGCCGAGGCGGCGCGGCCCGCCGTCGCTGGCGGTCATTGTGAGCGGATGCTTCAAGAAGATCTGCAAATCTTCCTCGTTCATGCCGTGGAAGATGGCGCTGGCACCACCCTGCGCTTCGATCTCAAGGATGACTTCGATTTGATCCTCAAGCGTGTCTGCTCCGCGCCGCATCTTTGCCGCCTCAGGAATGGTTTTGCCGTTGAGCGAAGGATCGGCCTTGCAGCGGGCGATCACCGCATATCCGTAATCTTTGCGCCCCTGGCGGGCACGCATCTCGGCCATGCTGGCGATGATCGAGGCTTTCTTCTGAGGATCAGAAATTCGTGCGACGAAGTCTGCATGCTCGCCTTCGAGGGCGCTGTCTGGCAAAGTCTGGCGCAGACCGGTGCTGGAGGCCGTGTAGGCGTACTGATCTTGCGTGATCTTCAAACCGCTGGCACGTGTCTTGTCGAGCACAGCGAGCACTTCGAGGGCCTTGCCCCAGGCAGTTGGGCCTGAAAGCTTGATGTGTGAGACTTCGGCACGAATTTTTGCTTCTGTGGCAATGCGGATGATCTCATCCAGTGCTTCAAAAATGCGCACGGTTTCATAACGCATGTGGCTGACATAGATGCCGTCATGAGCTGCCGCGACCTTTGCCAGCTCGATGAGTTCATCCGTCTTCGCAAAAGAGCCGGGCACATAAATGAGCCCCGTGCTCAAACCAACCGCGCCGTCCTTCATCGCCTGATCGACCAGTCCTTTCATCGTGGCGAGTTGTTCCTCATTCGGTGCCCGGATGAAACTGCCGCCCATGCCCTGCTCACGCACAGAGCCATGGCCGATCAGCGTGGCCACATTGAGAGCGACTTTCGACTCCTCGATCTCCTGAAAAAACTTCGCCACATCGGTGCGCGAATGACCGCAGTTGCCGGTGATTATGGTCGTCACGCCCATGCGCAGAAAATTTTCCGCCGCGGGGATGAGGCAGATGTCCTCGGAGTGGGTGTGAACATCAATGAAGCCCGGCGCGGCCACTTTGCCGCCCGCATCGATGACCGTATCGGCTGAGCCTTCGACTTGGCCGACCGCCACAATGCGCCCGCCCTTCACCGCAATGCTGCCATGCGCCAGCGGACCGCCGCCTCCATCCGCAATCTGGGCGTTGGTGATGAGAAGATCAAAATCCGCCGCCAGGGCGGACCCCGCGAGCAGCAGGGCAAAAAAGAAGCCGGAATTCATGGTGACAGGGAAAGACGTGGCTGATGGCACGGACATTGCCAGGATTCCTTTTGCCAATCCGGCCTCCGCATTCCATATCTTCGCACCATGATCGACCTGACGAACAAGAAAATCGCCCTCCTGATGGGCGGCCCCGGCTCCGAACGCAAAGTTTCGCTCAAAACCGCCGAAAGCGTGGCCGAGGCGCTGCGCAGCAAAGGCGCCATCGTCGTCGAAGTGGATGTCACCGGCCCGGACTTCGAAGTCCCCGGGGATGTGTTCATCGCCATGAACCTGATCCACGGCACCTTTGGCGAGGACGGCCAGATTCAGGCCATTCTGGAACAGCGCGGCATCCGCTATACAGGTGCGGGCGTGACCAGCAGCCGCATCGCCTTCGACAAGCTTCTGAGCAAGGAACGCTTCATCGCCGCCGGTGTGCCGACTCCGCTCTCGCAAACCTATCCCCTCGATGGCAGCCAGCCGCTGGCGATCTCCCTGCCCCTCGTCGTCAAACCACCGCGTGAAGGTTCCAGCGTGGGCGTGCATATCTGCCACACGCAGGCGGAACTCGATGCCGCCATTGAAGACGCGAAGAAATTTGGCAACGACACCCTGATTGAGGACTACGTGGCCGGCAAAGAACTGACTGTCGGCATTCTTGGCGACCAGGTGCTGCCGATCATTCACATCGAACCCGTCGAAGGCTTCTACGACATCAACAACAAGTACCCTTGGATGGGCGGCACCGGCAAAACGAACTACAACTGCCCTGCCAACCTCAGCCCCGAGGTGACCAAGGCCGTGCAGGACGCCGCCTTGAAAGCCTTCCGTTCCTGCGGCACCGAAGTCTATGGCCGCGTGGACGTCATGCTGCGCGACAGCGATCAAGCACCCTTCGTCCTCGAAGTGAACACCATCCCCGGCATGACAAGCAGCAGCCTGCTGCCCAAAGCTGCGAAGGCGGTGGGCATTGAGTTCCCCGATCTGTGCGCGAAGATCATTGAGCTGTCGATTGCGGCCAGACCCTGAGTCGCTCAGGCCCGGGAGGGCTTGCGCAGCCAAAGATCACTGCAAAACAGCAGCACGCCGAGCCAGATCAGGCCAAACGACACCAAGGAAGCGGTGCTGACCGGCTCATGATACACAAAGGCCCCCACCATGAACTGCCCCGTGGGCGCAAGGAACTGCAGCACTCCGAGCAGCGCGAACGGCAGCTGTCGTGCACCATGCGCGAAACCCAGCAGTGGAATCGTGGTGATGATGCCGAGGCCGACGATGAGCAGCAGATCATGCGCTGAAGCCGTGCCCCAGATGGGCATGCCACTCTGCTGCGTCCAGATCAGGTAGAGCACCGCCACCGGGATGCCGACCACGGTTTCCACCGCCAGCCCCGGTAGGGAGCCGAGCGGTGAGCGCCGCCGCGCCAGACCGTAGAGCGCAAAGCTCCCAGCCAGCAGCAGGCCGATCCACGGAAATCTCCCCAGCAAGACCAGTTGCGTCAACACCCCAAAAGCAGCGGAGGCGATGCTGAATTTTTGCAATCGCGACAAACGCTCACCCAGCAAACGGCTGCCGATGAGAACATTCAGCAGCGGATTGATGAAGTAGCCGAGGCTGCAGTCGATGATGCGACCATGCTGCGCCGCCCAGACAAAGACGCCCCAGTTGATGGCCAGCAAAAAGGCGGACCAGGCATGCGCTTTGAGCAGGCGCAGATCCCGCATGGAGCGCAGAAAACCGGTCCACTCGCCGCGCAGCATCAGCAGAGGCACCACAGTGGCCAGGGTCCAGACGACACGCTGCGCCAGGGCCACGCCGCTGCCGAGATGACCAATCTGTTTCCAATACACTGGCAGCACGCCCCAAAGGCCAAAGGCGATCACAGCACTCAGCACTGCATTGGCGGATGATTTTTCAGGATTCATGCAGCTGGGTTTTGCGAGTGTAGAGAATGAGGAGCGCCGCCACAATGCCGAGCACGGCATTCATCACCCACAGCACGGTGGGGTGATGATCGTAAAGCGGCATGCCGAGCGCTGAACTGGCGGTATTTCCCGCGCACCAGGCCAGACTGAGAAAGCCGACGTAACGCCCACGCATGTCTTCTGGAGAGAGACTCGCCGAATAGGCCTGCTGCCGCGAAAACGCGGACATCTCTCCCATCGTGAAAACCACCATCATCAGCACAAAAGCAGTGAGCGATCCGCTGATCAGGAAGGTCAGGAAACTGGCCCCCATCAGAATGTAGCCGAGCGCAAGCACCTGCTTGACCGGCCACAACCGCAGTCCAGCCGCCAGCGGCACCTCAAAGAGGCAGATCATCACGCCATTCAAAGCCAGCACGAGACCGCACCAATGCAGCGGCAGGCCATTGCGCTCAAAGTGCAATGGAAAGGTGGTGTTCGTCTGCCGGAAGATCCATGCCGTGCAGATGCAGGCACCAAACAAGGCCAGGAAGGCGTGATTGGCACGGATCGACCGCCACGCATGGCCCCAGCCCGCATGCTCGCGCGCGGTGCGTCTGCCGCGCGGCAAAAACAGCCACGCGACGATGCCAAAGAAGGCCGATGAGGCGGCATCCACCACGAAGAGCCAGAAGAAAGAATACTCCGCCAGAAACCCGGCCGTCGCGGGTCCAAGGGACCACGCCAGGTTCACGGCAAACCGCTGCACCGCATAGGCAATGACACGGTGCTCTGGTGGCACAATATCCTGCACCAGCGCCGCGCTGGCCGGACTCCCCGCCTCATTGATGGCCCCCGTGATGAACGCCAGCGCTGCCAGCGCCCGCCAGTCCACCGCCTGCGACATGGCGATCATGCAGACTGCGCCTGCGAGCGCTGAGACAGCCATGGTGACATTCCGCCCAAGACGGTCCGCCATCCAGCCGCCGATCCCGGCGGCAATAAAGCCCCCTAACGAATACGCAGCCACGGCGTAGCCTGCCTGCGTGGCCGTGTTGCCGTTCCGCGTGATGAAAAGCGCCAGGAACGGCACGACGAAAACGCCGAACCGGTTGACGAAAGTCGCGCCTACGAGAACCCAGAAGGGCCTGGGAAGGAGCTGTAGTTGTGAAAACAGAGACATGGTTGGAAAGAGAAAAAGTGGTTCATGGGAAGTTGGGAGATGAGCAGGTACGCAAAACGGGCCGGCTCAGATGAGCCGGCCCGTCGAAGGCTTTGAAGGTTGCTGTGTTCGTTTAGATTACAGGCCTTTGCTCACAATGTATTTCACGAGATCGACGACTCGGTTGGAATAACCCCACTCGTTGTCGTACCAGCTCACCAGCTTGAAGAACTTGCTGTTCAGCTCAAGGCCGGAACCGGCGTCAAAGATGGAGCTGTGCTGGTCGTGCATGAAGTCGGTGCTCACCACTTCGTCGGCGGTCCAGTTCAGGATGCCCTTGAGGTAGGTTTCGCTGGCCTTCTTCATGGCGGCGGAGATTTCCTTGTAGCTGGTTTCCTTCTCCGTCTTCACGGTGAGATCGACCACGGAAACCGTCGGCGTTGGCACGCGGAAGGACATGCCGGTGAGCTTGCCCTTCACTTCTGGAATGGCGAGGCCCACGGCCTTGGCGGCGCCGGTGCCGGAAGGAATGATGTTGATGGCGGCGCTGCGGCCACCTTTCCAATCCTTGGCGCTCGGGCCGTCCACAGTCTTCTGCGTGGCGGTGTAGCTGTGGATAGTGGTCATGAGGCCTTCGGCGACGCCGAATCCTTCTTTGAGAAGTACGTGAACGACAGGAGCCAGGCAGTTCGTCGTGCAGCTTGCGTTGGAAACGACGTGATGATTGGCGGGATCATACTTCTCATGGTTCACGCCCATGACGATGGTGATGTCTTCATCCTTGCCAGGGGCAGAGATGATGACCTTTTTCGCGCCGGCGTCGATGTGACCCTGAGCCTTGCTGCGCTCGGTGAAGAGACCGGTGGACTCGATGACGATGTCCACGCCAAGCTCTTTCCATGGAAGTGCGGAAGGACCTGCGCGCACGGCGAGGCATTTGATCTCATGGCCATCGACCACCAGGATGTCGTCTGCAGCCAGATCAGGGCTGGATTTCTTGGAGGAAACGTTCTCACGGGCCTTGCCCTGGGTGGAGTCGTATTTGACGAGGTAGGCGAGATTGTCAGCAGGCACGAGGTCGTTCACAGCAACGACGTCGATTTCCTTGCCCAGGAGGCCCTGGTCACAGATTGCGCGAAACACGAGGCGGCCGATGCGCCCGAAACCATTGATGCCGATTTTGACCATGTTATTTGAGGTAGTTTGGATTTTTGAGGGCTTCAGGATTACCGCCGGGGGGAGAGGGTGTCAACCGCCGAGGCAGCAGGATTCGGGCCCGAGAAAGCTGGTGTTAATACAAACCTTACGATTAAAATTAAGGCATGAGTCCTGTTTTATTCACCTCGAGGGTGGTCCTTTGCCTTCTCAACCTCCCCTGCTTGACACTCAGGCTGCCTGCGGCCGAGCCCAACCATGGAAACGTGCAGGTCTCAGCAAAAGTTTGGACATTGGATTCCGCCGTCCCGCTCAAAGAGATGGGGCCGCTTGCCAGACAAATGCCGGCCAATCCAACCATTGGAGGAGTCCTGCCGGAGCCTCAACCGATGCTGCCAGGAATGATGCCAGCTCCTGTCTTTCTCCCTGCCGCCAAAGCCATGCGCATCCTGCAGGAACTCGAGACGAATTCCGGGGCCAGGAGTCATCCTTCGGTCACCAAAACGGTAGCCATCGGCGAGGAAGTGGTCTTCAGCATTCCTTTCGCGACTGAAAAACTCGAAATGCATGTGCAGACAGTTTTAAACTGCCGCCTGCGCGATGTGGTCAGCCTGCTGGCCTCCTTCCCAGATGCCTCTCGTTCGGTGAATCCCGTGGTGGAAATGCAATATTCATCCCCGTCGTACGAGGACACCTCCTGCCTGCTCTGCCGTACTGAGGCAAAAGGCCCCCTACTGCACCACACCCTGATCCTGATGGAAGAATCTCATTATGACGTATGCGGGACGGACTCGGTTACACTCACCCGCAACCAGATGCAGCGCCTGATTCTTCCCCAGGCGCATCTGGAAAATCTGACCTCGCTCCGTCTACTCGAATGGCTGGTGCAGCAGAGCCGAAAGCAGGGCGGATCATCAGATCACACTTCCCGGCGCGGCATCAATGCGGTCTGGCGGCTGGAGACAGCGGAAGATGTAAAAAACTCCTACCCGCTGGGCATCGACTCACTTTTCGAGGAGAAGGGCACGACTCTGCGAAAAGCTCTCACCGTGCTGACCGAATTGAGCCAAATGGACATGGGGATCGAACAGCACGCGCTGGTCTTTCACACCGGCTCAACAGACAATGAATGCTCTCCAGGAGAACTGTTGCGTCATCAGTTTAAGGTAAAGTCGGAGATTCTGAAGCGTTTCCAGGACAATTCAGCCATCAACAGAGCCGCACGGTCATCCAACATCCCCATCTATGAAGAAGATGGTTTGGCGCTGGATCGGGAGCACCTCATTCTGACCTACAGACAGACACCCGAACACTTCATAGTGGCCGAAAAATGGCTGCGCGATCAGAATCTTCTGAACGAAACCCCTCCGCCACCACCCGCGCTGCCTGCGGCACTTGCCAGAGCCGGGAAGATCGTTCTGCCGCAGCTTGATCTGCGACGGACCAGCTTGAACGAGGCTGTGAAAGCCATTCAGCAGGCTGCGGCGGCAGCCGACCCACCGGTCAAAGATCTGAAAATTGTCATCCAGCCAGGCACCGAGGAAAAAACCCTCATCACCATGTTCACACGTGGAATGCCCGCAGATGAAGCACTCAAACATTGTGCCCGTTTGAGTTTTCATCGGATCGAAGCCGACGAGACAACCATCATCTTGAAACCTTCATTTTAGGCCTGCCCCCGCACGGCTCGTTTCGCCGCCCGGAATTCGGCTGCTGCTCCACCAGCCAATGCCTCATCACTACATTTGTAGTTGCCATTTCACGACAAATGTAGTGAAATGGTTTTAATTCCAATTAATCATGCCAAACGCACCCGACATTGCTGAATCCGAATGGTCCGTCATGGAGGCCCTTTGGGAGTCTTCCCCTCAGACAGCTTCTGAAGTTACCAAGGCGCTGCGCCCCACCATGAACTGGGCGGAAAACACCGTCCGCACCCTGCTCACACGCCTGGTGGAAAAAGGCGCGCTCAAGACCGCCGAGAACGCCAGCGGCACCCGCACCTTTCTCCCTGCCGTGAAACGGGAGGCCTGCGTGCGCGCCGAGAGTGAGTCCTTCATGCAGCGCATCTTCGGCGGTGCCGCCAAGCCCCTGCTCGTCCACTTCGCCCAGAACAGCAAGCTCACTGCGGAGGAGGTGAAGGAGCTCAAGAAACTGCTCGACCAAAATCTCAACTCCTAACCCTCCATGAACACGCTCACCCAGATCTTCGACTGGCTCCTCGCCGCCAGTCTTCGTGCGTCCCTACTCACACTCGCGACGCTGCTCGTTCAGGTGGCTTTTCGTCGGCACCTCACCGCCAGCATGCACTATGCCCTCTGGCTGCCTGTGCTTGTCGTTCTCCTCATGCCCGTGTTGCCACAAAGCCGCTGGAGCATCGAGCACGTCTTTCAAGCTCCACCCCAGCCAGCACTACCAACTCCCTCAGCCGTCTCTCCTTTGATGGTGGAAGCGGCCCCGGTTGTTTTCGAGGCACCGGCCCCGATGCCCGAACCCACCAACTGGCAGCACGTGCTCCTTCTTTCCTGGCTCGGCGTCTCCGCAGGCATGCTCGTCTTCGGCAGCGTCTCCTTCATGCTCACCCTCCGCCGTTTCAAACACGCCCGCCATCCCGCCAGCGACGAGCTTCTCGCCACGCTCGCCCAAATCGCCAGCGAAATGCACTTGCGCTACGTCCCGCGAGTTTTGATCGCCTCCAGTGTCAGCAGCCCTGCCGTCACCGGTCTCCTGCGCCCCACCCTGCTGCTGCCCGCAGAGTTTGACCGCGAGTTCACGCCAGCCGAGGCAAGGCTCGTCCTCAAGCACGAACTCATGCACCTCAAGAGGGGCGATCTCCCGCTCAATGCCCTCATGTGCGTGCTCATGGCGCTGCATTGGTTCAATCCCCTGCTCTGGATCGCGTTCTTCAAAATCCGTGCCGACCGTGAAGCCGCCTGCGATGCCCAGGTACTTCAGGATGCCACCCGTGACCACCGCATCGCCTACGGCCATGCCCTCCTCAAAGTCGAAACCGCCTTCTCCCCTCGCGGCTTAAGTCTCGGCTTTGTCGGCATCTTCCAGCGCGGCTCCGCCTTGCGCTCCCGCATCCAGTCCATTGCCACGCATCGTACGCCTCATCCTGCCATGAAGACCTTGATCGCGTTGTGCATCTTTCTCATGACTTTCCTCGGCATCACCCGAGCGCAGCAGCCGAAACCCGCTGAGGATGCGCAGCTCATCGCGATCGAAGTGAAAATCGTGGAATTCAAGAAAGCCACCGACTGGAATTTTGACGGCATGCTGCCAGCCGATGAAACACAGTCTTTTCTCCCGGCGCTGTTGTCCCCCGACGAGTTCGCCGTTCAACTGCGGGAACTGCTGAGGAATGACAGAACCAATGTCACCTCCTACCCACGCATAGTCACGGCCAACGAAAAGGAAGTCGTGATTAAAAGCATCGTGAATCAGCCCAGCAAAGACAAGGATGGCAAAATTGTCTATGTGCCGATCGGCCTCGTCTGCAAGTTCACGCCCACCGTAAGTGGTGAAGCGGTCCGCCTCGGCATTGATATCAACATCTCGGAGCTTTTTGACCCGGCAACAGGTGCGGTGGTCTCCGAGGTCAAAGGTGAATATGCGAACGCCCGCAGCCGGGTTTACAAGTCCACTCAACAAATGCAGAACGGACAATCCTGTGTGATCGCCGGTTGGCATGACGGCAAACCTCAAAGCAAACGTCCCTTGCTTTATATCATCACCCCCCACGTGATCGATCCAAAGAAGGGCGGTCTTCCGGCAGCCACCCCCAGCGACTTCGCCGTGGGAAAATCCGCCTTTCGTCCTCGCGACTCCATGGTCATTACCTCCATGACGCGCTCCGCCGAGATGCTCACGGTCGGGGTGGATTATGAACTCGGCAGCGCAGATGAAGCAACCGCAGCCCTGTACATCACTTCCACCACTGATCAGAAAGCATCCGCCTTTGATTCACGGCAGCATGTCCTTGTGAAACGAGGCCGGGGCAGCTTTGTCCTGCATCTCCCGACACCCTCTCAAGGGCTGCCACACGTCACTTTCTACGATACCCTCACACACAAGCCATTCGGCGGCATCTACTTTGGTACTGAAGCAGAAGCCGCCAAGTCCCGGGCGCTTGATCTGAGTTACATGACCTCATACGCTCAGACGAAAGCAGCAGCATCGACTGATTTCATCAAAACCAAGCTCAACGAGATCATCATCCCCAGCGTTCAGTTTCAGGGTGCCTCGGTGGAGGAGGCCATCGAATACCTCCGCATCAAAACCCGTGAACTCAGCCCCGGCCCCAAGGCACCAGGAGTAAGCATCATTTACAGACAAGGCAATCCACCCTCGAAAGCTGCCATCTCCATGGATCTCAAAGACGTGCCACTGGGTGAAGCCCTGCGCTATGTCGTGGAACTGGCCAGCCTCAAGATGATCATTCAGCCATACGCTGTTCTCATCGTCCCTGCTGATGACTCCGTGTTTGCGAAATCCGCGGCTGCACCGCCTGTGCTCGACCCGTTCGACAAACCCACTGAGATTGTCAATGCAGCCCCGGGCTCCAAAATCATCATCCCCAGCGTCGAATTCCGCGACGCCTCACTCATCGAGTGCATCGACTTCATTCGCATCAAGTCCCGCGAACTCGGCCCCGATAAAAAAGGTGCCAACATCCTCATCAAGCCCGGCGGAGATGCATCGGCACGAATCACGCTGTCTCTCAAGGACGTTCCGCTGTCCGAAGCCTTGCGCTACTGCGCGGAGCTCACAAACCATAAGCTCACCTCAGACGCCAAATCCTTTTTCATCACTCCCGTTTTAGCAGAACCTCCGGCTAATAAAGATCAGGCTTCCAGCCCTGCTGCACAGCCATCACCAGGTGCCGCCGAGGCAAAGGCCGCAGAACTGCGCAAAGCCCGTCCGCAACAGTATGACTTCGCCAAGGCGAACCTCGGCGATGTGCTGCGTTTTCTTGCCACCGATGCCGGCATCAATTTCATTTCACTGCCGGATGACAATCCCATCAATCAAAAGTTGGTGACCTTCAGTATCAACAGCAGCCCGTTTGGGGTCCTTGAGACTCTTTGCCGCGCGAATGGTCTGGTGCTGGTGCTTGATCAGAACAGGTGGTTTATCCGTATCGCCGATGACTCCGCCCTGGTCACGAAAGTATATGCCCTGCCAAAAACGCAGGCCAGCATCGAAACCATTCTCAAGGACATCAGCACAGTCATTGAGGGTGACGAAACCAAGCCTGTTGCAGACGCACCTCAGCCCAGCATGACCTTCAAAAAAGAACAGAACTCAGTCTCCGTTAAGGCCACCCGCCTGCAGCACACCTGGATCAGCGCCTATTTCCAAGGGCTGAGCAGTTCAGCTCAGTCCGGCAAAACCAAGTGATCCCCGGTTGAACTTGCCTCAATGCTCGCTCTGGATGCCCCGCTCATGGCATCCCCACCCGACCTCGATCTCACTCAGCGCCTGCGCGAAAACGCCTGGATTGGCGATGCCGTTCTCGAACTCTACGTCCGCAGCCTCATCCTGAAGCAGCAGGGCAAGGTGGATGCCGAGATGAAAACGCGCTTCACCTGCAATCAGTTCCTCTCCTGCACCGGCAATCCCACCGCTGTCGAAGCCGACATCGGCGTCATCTATCAGCGCGAAGGCCTGGAGGCCGCCTTCGCGTGGATTCGCGAAACTTTGGAACCGCTCTTTCTCAAACAGGAAGCCAAACGCAAGCGCACTGGAAAATAACTACACCCGCTGCCCCAGCGCCTTCAGCTTGGCCTCGGCTTCACTCCAAGGAACATCATGCGGCAGTCGCTTTGTCCTCGCCGCCAGCGCTGCAGTCACGCCAGCAGCTTCGCCCATCGCCACGGAATTTCCTGTCACCCGATAGCTCGCGTGAGCAATGAAATCACCGCTGATGTTGCGCCCGGCCATCATCAAGCCGTCCACGTCTTTCGCGATCAAGGCCCGCAATGGAATGTCATACGGCTTCACTTTGATGCCCGCATTGCTGTAGGCCGACTTCTTGTTCATGTCCGCACTCAGTGCGTGAATATCCACGCTGAAGGTCGGCCGCACCACAGCATCATCATAGCGCGCACCGGCGATCACATCTTCCTTGCTCACCGTGTAGCGTCCCGCAATGCGCCGCCCGTCGCGCACACCGATCTGCTCCGCCGTAGCGGCGATTTGCAGTCCCTCCCATGCTCCGCCGAGATTGCGCAGGCCATTCACGATCTTGTTCATCTCCGCACGAGCATGAACAGTGGCCTCGGTGATCTTCGCCGCATCAAAACACGGCACGCCATATTGGTGGTTCATCATCACCAGCAGCAGATTATCCCGCACCTGCCACAGCGTGGGCTTCGCATACGAGGGGAAATGATCGGTGCGTTTGATCTCAGCAAGGAACGCGTCTTTTGACGTGCCATCCGTCTTGCTCGGATCTGAACCGTGAATAAAATCCTTCAATGCCGCCGCGTCTTTGCAGACCAGCAGAGCATTGAGCGACATCGGCTGGCAGGGACACGAATCTGCCTCGCCATATTCAAAGGCACAGCCTGCCAATGCGCCGAGATCTCCATCACCCGTCGTGTCAATGAACACCGGCGCTTTCCACGCCTGCCGCCCTGACTTCGACTCGGTCACGATCGTCGTGAGCCGTTTCCCTTCGCGGTATGCAGCGCAGACCTTGGTGTGGAGCTGGAACTTGATGCCCGCTTCCACAAACATTTCCTCCAGCAGCAGTTTCATGCCTTCCGGCTCATACACGACGCTCTTTTTGTTCGTGCCACGGCGAATGTCGCGTTCCTCCAGCCGTTTCAGCAGTTCCTGGTTGAAGCCCGGCTTGTCAAAATCCAGCAAGTAACCCAGCAGCCCGGCCGTCCACACGCCACCGAGGCAGCCACGCCACTCAAACACCTGCACCTTGGCCCCGGCACGCGCCGCAGTGATCGCCGCCGCAATTCCAGCCGGTCCCGCACCGCAGACAATGACATCGGCATCTTCCGCCAGCGGCAGATCCTGCGCAGGCTCATGAAACTTCCCTGCAATGGCCTTCTCCACCTCCGCCGCATTCATAACTCCAGGGGTGACAAGTGCACCGGAGAATGCTGCGGCCAGAAAGGAGCGGCGTTTGAGATCAGGGGACGGGCTGGGAGTGCTCATGATGGTATAGAAGTCAGATCAAAGGCAGAATTGGACAAGATCATTGTTCACTTTTCACCATCAGCGACTCCACCTGCACCGCCACGGCCTCATCGCAACGCTTCAAGGCTTCCTGCAATTTCACGCGATCAGCCCCGCTCTCCTGGATCAATCGCCGGGCGATTGCTACCGCCGGCTCAAACCGTCCGTCACCATCTGCATCCAGCCAGATCGGATTCGTCGAACCCACCACACGCGGCACGAAAGTCTTGCTGCTCGGTTGATACGGCCGGGGAATCTCCCAAAACGGCTCGGTGACGCCCGGTCCCGTCGCAATCACCACCAGATGCATATCGTGCGCCGGTTTCGGCAGCTGCCAGACGATGCGCGCCTTTTCACCCGCACGATGGCCATCCTCGATCTTCTGCTCGCGAATCAGAACGCCGTTCGCGAAAAGCTCGATGCGATCTGCCTGCGTCCACGCCGGACCAAAGACGGTGGCCTCCACTTGGATGCTCTTCCCCAGTCCCGTGGCCAGATCGCCGACCGTGAACTTGTCATCCACCCTCAGCGTCGTCAGCAGCCCCAGGCTCACCAGCAGCCGCCCCTCCTTGTAGCTGCGCCAGACTTCATCGCGATCCAGATTCGCTGGATCGGCATCCTTCGCCGCCACATACGTGCGCCCCTGCCCCAGTATGAAGCGATTCACATCGTGGCTGTCGCTCGACGCAATCGCCGCGATGCGATGACCACGGTTCAGCAAAGCAAACCAATCCCGGTACAGCAGATGAATGTCCGACTGCATCGCCGCTGAGGTGATCACCTCCATCGCATCAATGTCCAGCGCGTCCGCCTGACGATGCCTGCCCGTCTTCGGATTGAACTGCATGCCGCCTAGCGGAATAAAGCCGCTGTGCAGGTCACGTGGATGATTCAGCGTGATCACCTTCACGCCCGGTGTCGCACGGATCTCTGGCAGCAGCTTCGCCCAGTCCTCCTGCTGGTGATTCACCACACGCACACCCGGTTCAATCGGAAACGCATTGAAGTGCCCGTGCTTCGTCGTCACCTCATTGCCGATCACCGGCGCGAATCTCTCCGCCACGCCCATGCTCGCAGCGCTGGGAGCATAATCCGTGTGATGGTTGTGATCTGTGGCTATCGCCAGTTCGATCCCCTCCCCTGCAATCGTCAGCATCCGCTCCTCGATCTTTGCATCGCCATGGCCGCTGTGCGTCAGCGTGTGAATGTGGCTGTCTGCCGCGATCCAGCCCGCCGTCGGCACCTCACGCCGCAACTGCACCGCCACCTGCTTTGTATCACCCGTGCGCAGCGAAATCGCCGTACGCTCCACACTCCATTCAAAACCACGTCCCGCATGCAGAACATAGTCACCCGGCGGCAGCGAAAGCATGGCCTTGCCATTCCGCGTATAAACCACGCCAATCCGCACCGCCACCTCTCCCTCCGGTTCCGCAAGCAGCGGCTGCAGCGTCCCATCCGCACGCGTCAATGTCAGCCGGCATGGCAGTCCCCCGCCCGTTTCACCATCCGTCACCGTCACCTCCACTTTCGCGCCTCTCATCACCTCCGGCATCGGCTTCGCAGCAAGGAACACCGGCCCCACCTCGATGTCATCCAGACTAGGCGGTGCTTCGATCGTCAAAACATTTTCACCATCACGCAGAGCCCCCGCCGGGATCGCCAGCAGGCTCTCCATCGCCGTTTCCGCCGTCACCAGCGTTCCCAGCTTGCGCCCGTTCAACAGCACCGGCCATGTCAATTTCACATCCCGCTGCCATAGCCGCAGCGTCTGCTCAGTGGCATTGGCCTTCGCCTCAAATCGCCGCTCAAGCCGCTCTGCATCGACAGCGCGATCCTTGAACGCCTCCCACTCAAACTGCCCCGTCTTTCCGAGATGCAGCCGCTTGGCTTCCACCGTCAAATCCTCCGCCAATAAACTAAGTGCAGGCAGGCAAACCAGAATCCATTTCATCCAGCACCAACGCACCTACTCGATGACAACTATCCACCCGCCGTTGAATTGACGCGTGACCTTGCCAAAGCTGCCGCATGAAACGCTACCCCGTCCGCCACGCCTCCTCATCTCCCTTGGATTGGTCTTCCGTGGAACCATTGACCGACTTCACCTTTCCTTGGGAAGAGCGCCACACTCCGTTCACCGAGTTCCGCGCCCTGTGGAATGAAACCCATCTTCATTTCCGCTTCGACTGCATCGATGACGATCTAGTACTGCCCGAAGGCCCCACCGCCAAAGACCGCGTGCTCGGCTCCGACCGCGTCGAAATCTTCCTCGCCCCCGATCTGAGCCTGAAACCCTACTACTGCCTCGAAATGTCCCCCCGTGGTGACGTGCTGGCCTACGAAGCAAATTTCTACCGCGAAATGATCTGGGACTGGCAGTGTGAAGGCCTGCAACTCACCGCCAATATCGAAGGCAATCGCTACACCGTCACCGGCAGCCTGCCGCTCGACACACTGCGTGCCTTGAAGGTGCTCAAGCCCGGCTCATCTGAATTCTTCGCCGGCCTCTACCGCGCCGAATTCCATCACCGCCCCGATGGCACCGTTCACTCCGGCTGGATGCCCTGGGTGGATCCGCAAACTGAACGCCCAGACTTTCATGTGCCCGCTTCGTTCGGGGTGCTCGAACTCGTGCGGTGATCACTTCACACCTGCCAATGGATACTTCGACACTGTATCCCATGCGATTTTTTGAAGTATCGCATGCTGCTCCGCATTGATGCTGCGCTCAGGGGCCGTGTGGCCAACGGGACTGATGCGATAGATCGCGGCAAAGTTGCAATAGGCAGCCAGTGCCATGACGGCGCCCTGACCATGGCCGATGGGATCGCGGAAGAGCGCGGACTGTTTCGTGATCCTAGGAAACTCACCCGCCACCACCATGGCGCGCAGTTTCACCACTGCATCGCCCACAGGGACAATGAACACACACTTTTTGCCGTACTTCTGGTTGAGTCCGGCCACTTGCGCTTCGATCTGCGTGCGCCAGCCATTGATGGCGGCTTGCAGATCTTCGATCTTCACGTTGTCACGCTGGGCATTGTCCTTGATTCGCCGGTCCGGCTCACCGGAAGCAGGTGCAGGTAAATCAAAGGGATACCACGAGGCCTGCACCAGGAAGCGCACGTTGGGATTATGCTCCAGACCAAGTTTCACGAAATTCGTGATGCCTTCATCCGGGCTGAGCAGGTGTGACGCCATCGTGAAGACATCGACCTCGCCGCCGCCGAGCGCTTTTTTCGCCACGTTCTTATCGTCCGCCAAGTCCCAGTGCTGGATCACCTTCGAACCACCGATGCCCTGCTGCCCGGCAAGCTTGTGCCTCCTAATGTCCGTGGTCTTGACCATCGCTTCGATCATCCCCGGCACAAACATGTGAAAGCTGTGCCCCGTGTAAAAGACTCGCTGGCCAGGAACGGCGTCAGCACCGTTGGCGCAAAACAGTGATGCAGTCAGGCAGACGGCAAGGAGACGAAGGATGAATGAGTAGCGGCGCATGAGCATGGTGATTCATCAGCTACGCGTCCTCCCCCTCCTACATTACGATGAATCAATTATGCGTCCGCATCCTGGCTGGATTCATCCAGCTCCGCCAGCTCGCTCAGCAGGGTAGTGGCATAGGTCCCTTTGGGAAGATCAAAGCGAATCTTCAGGTCACCATTTCCCATCACCTCAAACGTGGAGTCGAGAGGACGCAGCCGCATCACCCGACGCTCCTGCCTCAATCCAAAGGCTTCGAGTCCAGCGGTGATGTCAGGAAACCCAGCAAGCAGTTCCTGTTCGAGGCTGCGTACCTCGCCCGCACTTTGCAGCTCGCCACTGCCCCATAGGGGTGCCGTGAGTTCAACGATTCCTTTCTCGAATCGTGCCACCTCATCGCCACGCTGATTTTCCGGCAGCAGAATCGTGCCGTTGTCAGCAAACCCGAAGACCTCACCCTCCAGCGATTTGTCCCAGCTCCCGCCCGCCATCCGGCCAGCCACCACGGCATTGAACAAATGACTGCGCGCAGCAGAAAGCAGGATGCCTCTCAGCAGACGATCCCCCGGTGTGAACTCTCCGCGAAACATCGCCTGCGCCTTCGCCACATTTTGCCCCTCGTTACCAAAGCGCTGGGTGCCGAAGTAATTGGGAGCGCCCTTCTCCGTGATCGCCTGCCAGCGCTGCGCGGCAAGCCCTGCATCGAAATTCGGCTCGCGCAGCCGGATCGTGAAGCGATTGCCCAGATGAATGCCTCTCCGCAGCTTTCGTAAGTTACGAGTGATGCGCAATACACGCAGCCCTTCGGATTCCAGCGCCTCAGGTTCCGGCGATGCCTGCCCCGGCATGTGCAGGCTGAACCACTGGCGCGTGACCGCATGCCGGTCCTTCAGCCCACAGTGGCTGACCAGCCGCCGCCGAATGCCCACTGCATCTGCCAGGCGAGCCGCAGCAGCATTGCTGTCCAGATTACGCTTCTCCGCCCAGACAAGGCAGTGCTCGCCCTCGCCCGAAGGTTCGAAACCGAGCAGCTCCTCCACCACAAAATCTTCCGGCTGCACTTTGAAACGCGCACGACCTAAAGGGCCGCCGTGCAGATAGGGAAGATCGTTCGAGTCTGAAATCATTTTCAAGCCTCGGGCCCGCTCACCAGATGTTTCGGCAGATCTGCCACGCGCTCACATCCCACCTGCTCCATCACCTGCTTGATCTGGCGCTTCAGCATCGTCATCGTATGATCTCCACCGGCCTTGCCCAGTGCAGCGACGCCATACATGAAGGACCGCCCCATGAAGGCAAACTTGGCACCGCTCGCGAGGGCACAGGCGACATCCGGACCAGCGCGCAGGCCGCTGTCGATCATGACCGTGGTGCGCTGTCCAAATTTCTTGGCGAGCTCGGTGAGCGGTTTGATGGTGGACTGCCCGGCATCAAGCTGACGGCCACCGTGATTGGACACAATGAAACCATCCACTCCCAGGCCCAGCGCCGTCTCGGCATCCTCCTCAGTAACGACGCCCTTCACCACGAGCTTGCCCTTCCAGCGCTCGCGAATGGCTTTGATCTTCGTCGGATTCAAGCGACCCGAGAAGGTTTTGTTCATGAAGAGGCCGAGGTGTTTCATGCTCAGCCCCTTCGGCAGATAAGGCTTCATCGTCTTGAACTCCGGCGCACCTGCCGCGAGCTGGCTAAACGACCACGTGGGATGCAGCATCATCTGAATCACATTGCGCACCGACATCCGCGGCGGGATGGACAGTCCATTGCGGATTTCCTTGGGCCGATAGGCAAAGGTGGGCGTGTCCGCGAGAATGACGAGCACTGGAAAACCCGCATCCCGCGCACGATCCAGCAGCTTGTCGCGCAGCGAATCCTCGGCGGGATGGTAAAGCTGAAACCAGGCCTTCCCTTGCGTGAGTTCGGCCACCGTTTCGATGCTGGCCGTCGCGACCGTGCTGAGCGTAAAGGGGATGTTGTGCTGATGCGCCGCTTTTGCGATGATCTCGGTCGCCTTGGGCCAGATCAGTCCCTGCAGCCCGATGGGCGAGACGCCAAAAGGTGCATCGTAAGTCGTGCCAAAGAGCTCCGTCTTCAGGTCTGAACCCGGATAGTCCCGCAAATACCAAGGCCGCAGCTGCACCTGCCGGATCTCATCTGTGTTGCGTTGGAGATTGATGTTTGAGAAGCAGCCGCCCTCCAGATACTCAAAGGCAAAGCGCGGTACACGCTGACGCGCTCTCTCGCGAAGATGTTCGATGGAGGGGTAGTTGGAATTGAAAGCTTCAGACATGGGGCGTGAGTGATTTGCAGTGAAGACGAAAACCGCCCGTCGATCAACACTGGCGGCCCGTCTTCTTCATCCGCAGTAAACGCCGGATTTACAATCTTCCAACACCCACACTGCAAATACCGAAACGCACATGTGCGATTCCGGGGCCGGCGGCCGATCACTTCACCTTCTTCATGCCATCTTTCTTCTTTCCACCGGGCCCCTTGCCTTTGCCCGGTCCTCGTCCCTGCGGAAAATCTCCACGCTCCAGCGCTGCGTAGGCCTGCTCCCCGAGGCCTGCACGGACGTGGGCCTTGAGCTCGGCCTGAAGTCTTGCAGCAAGTTCAGGATTTTGCTTCGCGAGATCACGTGTCTCCCCAAGGTCCTTCACCACATCAAAGAGCAGACCTTCCTTGGTATCCCAAAAATAGAGCAGCTTGTAGTCTCCCCTGCGAATGGCGGACTGCGGATGCTCAACCTCGACAGTCTGGTGCCACACGAATCGATCGACAGGGCGCTTCACCAGCGCCTTGCCAGCGCTCATCAGCAATGGCTTCCAACTGCCCCCTTCAACACCCTTCGGCAGCACAAACCCTGGAGCCGCAAAATCAAGAACCGTGGCCATCAGATCGTAGCTGATGACAGGGGTGGTGCAGTTCACACCACCTTTGATGCCAGGAACTCGAATGATCATCGGCTCACGGATGCCGCCTTCGCCCAGATCACCTTTGCCGCCGTTAAGCAGCGTCGTTCGCGCACCGTTGTCGGAGGTGTAAATGACGAGGGTGTTTTCGGCGATGCGTAGGTCGTCGAGCTTCTTCAAGACCGCCCCCACACAAGTGTCGAGATCCTCAGCCATGGCCGCCATCACCGCACGATCTCCGCGCCCGCCTTTGCTCGCATCAGCCATGCCTTCATATTTTTTGAGCGTCGCAACAAGCGCCTGCGGTGTCTGATGCACGGCATAGTAGGAGAGCTGAAGAAAGAACGGGTGCCCCTCTTTCACCTGCGACTCCATGAATGCACCCGCCCGTTGAGTGATGCTGAAGGACTGCTTGGGATCTTCTGGATCTGTCGTGTCTCCATCCTCATTCATCGTGATGCCATCGCTGGCATCGTAACCCATCGACTCCGGCGTGTGAAACCACTGCCACTTGCCGAAATGCGCAGCACGGTAGGTGCCATCCGCCTTCTTGAGCGTGTTCACAAGTGAGTCCGTGACCGGAGCACTCCAGTTGCGCGCATTTTTGTCAGTCGCATTGAGCGTGCTCGTGCTGCGCCCCATCTGGATCGCCGCGCGTGAGCACTCGCATTTGCAGTGGGCCGCATAGGCCTGCGAAAATGTGATGCCCTGCGCCGCAAGTTTTTCGAGATTCGGCGTGCGAAATTCGCGGCTCGCACTGTCCGCCTCATTGGGCATCATGCGGACCGAGGTCCCGCTCCATGATTGGTCATCCGCGAGGATGAAGAGAATGTTCGGGGCCTTGGCCCAGGCGCTGCCAGCCAGAAGCAGCAGACTAGATGTGATGAGTGTTTTCATTTCAGGGGTGCTCCGGTGACGTCGAGATCAGGCTTCGTGTTCCAGCGCTGCTTCCACTCAGGCTTTTCGATCATGGTGCGGAAGATGATCGTGTTGTCGAGTGCGAGATCATCGGTCCAGATAAACTTGGCACCTTCAAAATCATTCTCGAAATAAGGCTGCTTGGGATCAACCTCCTCCACCGTGTACTCTTTGGCGTTCTTCCATGAACTGTCGTCGAAATCCACGGCCCACCAGTTGGCCGGCAGCAGCTCCTGTTTGACCTGCGGGTTTGCAGTGTCGCCATTGATCGGACCGTGGAAAAAGCTTTTTGCCTTCCACCTGGCATTGGTCACGGTGCCATCGGCAAACTTCAAAACGAAGCCTCCATCACCTATGCTGCTGCCGTATTCGAGAGCGGTCTTCGGATCGGCGTTGTCCTTCGCCAGCACCGCAATCGTCATCGGATACTCAGGGAGGAAATCCACACTGACGACATTATGCGGGGTGAACTGAATCGGATCCACGGCCACAAGGCGTCCATTCACATAAAGCATGAACCAATTGTCCGCATACACGTTGAGCTTCATCGTGTCAGTGATGCTCGGCTTGATGAGTCCGGGTGGACCACCACCTTTCTTCTTTTTTCCGCCCCCACCCTTTCCAGTCTCACCCGGAGCACCCCCAGGCCGCTGCCCACCCTGGCCTGCACCGGCCTGCGCACCCCCACCGCCTGCGCCAGTCTGCACAGTCGGATTGAAAATGCCGTCGAGCGGGCGCATACCGCCGCTGCCACCAGCCCCGTTTGCGGTTGGCATTGCGGTTGGTCCGGGTGGAGGATTCGTGGCAGGAGGTGGCGCGGGCGGTTGATCTCCACTGCCAGGAGCGGCAGCGCGCAACGGCGTGTTGGGCGCGTTTTGCACCTCTTCCGCCGTGAGCTTGCCATCGTGGTCCAGATCCGCTGCACCGAACATGTACTTGGCGGCATCCGCCAGTTCCGCGCTGCTCAGACGGCTGTCTTGGTTCGCATCCAGTTCGTAAGCATGACGGTAGATAAAACCGGCAAACGCAGCACCTTCGCGGATGTCACCTGCCGAATCGATCTCCGCAGGTGTGATGATGCCATCCATGTCCGCATCATATTTCGAAGCAGCGACCTTCATGTCAGCAAGAGCCTCTGCCGCGGTCACGATGCCGTCCTGATCGCCATCGAGCTCAGTTCCATGCATCTGCATCCACGGCTTGCGCTGACCACCCTGCTGCCCGCCACCCCCCCCCTGCGGAGCCATGGGCTGCGTCGGCTGCATGGACGTGTCAGGCCGTGCCGGCTGGGGACCTCCGCCGGGAGCCATGCCACTGCGTCCGCCACTTTCACCACCACCTCGTGAGTAAACCACGCTCAAATCCGCCTTGGCGAGAATCTTGCCATCAATCGCAGCGAGCAAATCTTCGCGTGTCACGCCCCCGCGCCCCGTGGCCTTGGGCGCAGGCTCAGCCGAAAGCGCATAGACATGCAGCACATACGTCTTTTCACCGGGTCCCTGTGAATGCGGCGGCTCGTAGCCTTCCTCACCTTTGAACCCAACCCCCAGCTTGCCCACACCCTTCACGTTCTTCGGCAGATTCGTCACCTTCGCCGGGATGCCCCACATCACCCAGTAGCTTTTCATCTCATTGCCCGGAGCCAGGTGATCCATGATCAAGGCAAAGCTCTTCGTGCCAGTGGGCGCCCCCTGCCATTCGAGAGGCAACGTCGCACCACTGCCATCGCCGGTATAGTCTGCGGGCAGACTGCCGCCGTCTGCCACTTCGGGGCTGGTCAAAACGAAGCCACGGGTCGTTGCGGCAGATGCTCCACCTCGCCGGCCGCTGGGTTCCTGGGCAGACGCGGCCATAAGCGCCGCCAGTTCGCTCACATCCAGTTTGCCATCAGCATTGCGGTCCAGTGCGGTGAATTCGGCGCGGGCCTTCACCATGGCGGCCGCCAGCGTCCCGCCACTGCGCTTCGCGGTAAATTCACGTTTCACATTATCAGCAAATTCTTGCGCTGAGACAATGCCGTCACCATTCGCATCCATCAGGCTCCCTGAAACATGCGGCTGAGGTGGGCGCAGCGCATCTTCCGGAGGAGGTGCAGGTGGATTTTCATCGGGCTTCATGCCTTTCCCAGGGCCACCCTTGCCCTTGCCTTTTCCGCCGCCACCACCGGGTCCTTTGCCTCCGCCACCACCGCCCCCCCGGCTCGTATAGACTTCCTTTACGATACCCTCGCTGCCGTTGTTAAACTCAAAAGGATAAGTGCCATCGCTGTTGATGCTGTAACTGATCGAACGCTTATCACTGCCCACCTGATAGCTGAGCTTGTAGCTGTTGGCTCCCGTACTTTCAAACCCGGTGATCTCTGCACCGCGCAGAGGGGGCGTATCCGGGCGCACGCCCTGCGCACGCGGCTGCGGGTCCACCTGGCCCTCGGCCTCCACCACCACTCCGTGAAACGCACTCTGCAAATACGGCCGCTTCGTCGATGCATGGTAGTGGTAGCCCACCTTCGCATCCTCATGTCCTTGGCACTCGTCCAGCTTGCCCACGGGCGATCCGTCCGACTCCGTGAGGCCATAGATCGGGTAGCCATCCAGCGCATAAGCGATCGGCATCCCCTTCCCCACCATCGTCTGCAAATGCAACGGCGCGATGTGGTAGTGGTAATCGTCCGCACGTCCACAGTGACCGCCCCACTTGTCCAGTTCCCCGATCTCATAGGAAACCTCGCCGCGATTGTTCTGCGGATTGAAAATGGGAATGCCGTTCACCCCAAGCGCGATGGCTCCTCGCAGGAAATGCCCTCCCACTATCGCGGGAGTTTTCGCCGGCACTGGATGCAAAGGAATGCGCCACATGTTGTCCCCCGTGTAGTTCTGCGGCAGCGGCACCTGCTGCTGCCACGCGGTGATGCCCACCATCATGTTGTGATCAGGCATCCCATTGGACCCAACGAACAGGAAATCCTTGTCCCATTTCAATTCAAGTCTCTGAAACGCCAGGAACGGCTTCGCCGCCGCCGGTGCGTTCGCCGCATTGGCCACCGTCGCCGCAGCAAGATTCAAAGTGGATGCTGTCGAAGCCACCTGCACCGGCTTGATCTCCCCTTGAGCAGATTTCCCATGCTCCTGCATCCACTCCTCCAGAATATGCTCACGCAGGCTCTCTTTGTCGGTGGCTGCACCGGCTTTCCATGTGTGGGCAAAAGCCGCAGGACTGTTGAACAATCCCACGGACAAGGCGGCAACGAAGATGGCTTTCATAGTCCTCATGCTGGAGCACTGGTGTCAGTCGCTTATCAGCGAATCGCTCCAGATTTGTCAGCAAACCGTAAAGAAACTCGCGAAACCAGTCGCTGAAGCCCATAGTTCCACATGGTACCCGTCACGCGCATCCTCGTCATCGACGACGACACCGAGCTTTCCCAGCTCGTGGCCGATTACTTGAAGCCGATGGGCTTTGAGGTCGAGTGCGAACACGAGGGCAACAGCGGAGCCGAACGCGCCACCAGCGAAGCTTGGAATGCGATCATCCTCGATGTGATGATGCCCGGCTGCGATGGTTTTGAGGTGCTGCGGCGCATCCGGGCAAAATCCAAGGTGCCGGTCATGATGCTCACAGGCCGTGGTGAAGAGGTGGATCGCATCGTCGGTCTCGAACTCGGAGCAGACGACTACCTGCCGAAAACGTTTTCATCGCGCGAGCTTCTCGCCCGGCTGCGCGCCGTGCTGCGGCGCTCCGGCTGGGTGGCGGAAACTTCCACGCAGGCCCCCATGAAGGAGATCGTCATCGGCCCGCTGCGCATCAATGTGGATTCGCACGTGGTCGTTCTCGGCGACACCCCCTTGGAACTCACTCCGGCAGAATTTGGCCTGCTGCTCTCATTGGCAAAGGCCCATGGCCGCGTGCGCACCCGCGAGCAGCTCATCGAAGATGTCGCCGACCGTGAATGGGATGTGTTTGACCGCGCCATCGACATGCACATTTCCACGCTGCGCCGCAAGCTTGGGGACGACCCAAAGAACCCGCAGTTCATCAAGACCGTGCGCGGCTACGGCTACCAGCTCGTCACGCCCACTCGCTGACCCCTCATGAGCCGCCTGCGCCTGCCATTGTATCTGAAGATTTTGCTCTGGTTCGGAGTGAATCTGCTGGTGCTGGCATTCCTCGTCTTTGGGTTCCTCAGCATGCAGTTTCGCATGAGCCTCGACTGGATGCTTTCTGGGGAGGCAGGCGAGCGTGTCTCCGCCATCGGCGACAGCCTCACGGACGAGCTCTCCCAGCTCCCCGAACAGCAATGGCCAGAAGTCCTGCAGCGGCATGGCGCGCAGTACGATGTGACCTTCGCTCTTTTCAGCAGCAACGGAACCCAGATCATGGGTACCCAGGTCCAAGTTCCACCGGAAGTTCTGCCAAAACTCATCGACAAACGTGGCCCGAACGACCGCCCGCCCCCACGACGCCCGCCACCCGGCGTTGCCAGAAAGAGACCCAGCGATGCGCCGCCCAAACCACGCTTCATGCTGCGCGCCGGTGATCCCGCACACTATTGGGCGGGCGTGCATCTCGATCTCACCCAGCAGATCGATCACCTCCCGCTGACCCTGCTCATGGTCTCAAACACCATCACCGGAGGCGGCCTGTTTTTTGATCTATGGCCCTGGCTTGGTCTCGCCGCCGCAGCCCTGCTGCTCTCCGCGCTCGTCTGGATGCCCTTTGTGCGTGGCATCACCGGCTTTATTGGACGTCTCAACCATGCCGCAGGCCGCATAGCACAGGGAAACTTCGGCGAACGTGTCTCACGCAGCCGCAATGATGAACTGGGCGAGCTGTCCTCCTCCGTGAACACCATGGCAGCGCAGCTCGGCGAATACGTCGCGGAGCAGCGTCGCATCACGGCGGACGTGGCGCATGAGCTTTGCTCGCCAATCGCGCGCATGCAGATGGCGCTCGGCGTGGTGGAACAACGCAGCACGCCGGAACAGGCGGGCTATCTAAAAAAACTCGACGCCGAACTCCAGCACATGGCGAAGCTTGTTGAAGAGGTGCTTGCCTTTTCCAAAGCAGAGACGCTGCCCGAGCGCGAAACCGCCGAAGACATCAACCTGCATGATTTGATTGTGGCGGTCATCGCTCGTGAAGCCCCTGAGGCTGATATCCAGCTTGCTGTGTCCACGGATCTTCAGCTGCATTCACTGCGCGACGCTCTCGATCGCGCCATCGGCAACGTCCTGCGCAATGCCGCACGCTACGCCGCCGATTCCGGCCCCATTCAAATCCATGCCGGGCAGCAGGATGGCAAAACCATCATCCGCATTTCCGATCAAGGCCCGGGTGTGCCGTCCGAAACATTGCCCCGTTTATTCGAACCCTTCTATCGTCCGGAAGCCGCACGCCGCCGCTCCACCGGCGGCAGCGGCCTCGGCCTCGCCATCACGAAGCGCTGCATTGAGGCCTGCGGCGGCACGGTGACCGCAAAACTGCGCGAACCAACCGGCCTGGAAATCGCGATCTCCATTTCCGCGGCGTAACAACGTTCAGTCCGCCTTTTTCAATTCCGCCAGCATCTCCAGCAGGTTGTCCGTGAGAATGACACTCGTGTCCTTCTGCACCTGATTTGTACCCAGCCAAGTCTCATAACCTCCGAGCTTGTGCTGCTCCAATGTGGGCAGATAACCGTGCCGTCCATTGGCCAGACCAACGACCATCGTCTGAGGAAATGGGCTGCGTTTCTTCAAGTCGAGACCGATTTCGACAAAGGTCTCAAACGGAATGCCACACACCACAAGGTCGCCAATGCGGATGGCTTGCAGCTGCACCGTGAGCGTTTCTTCCTTGCGCTCCGCCGCAGCGACAACACTGCCAGCATAGTTCTTCGCCAGACGCGGCAGCTTCTCCACCGCCTCCTTGTCCTTCACCGCCAGCACCGCTTTCGCCTCAGCAACATCCTGTTCCGACGGGCGGCGAAACTTGAGCGTGATCTCGCGCTGGAGCATGCCCAACGTCACATCGCCGCGATGCTTTTCGATCTTCCTCTGCGCAAACCAGGCCGTGTCCGCCGCCTTCTGCGCCACGATGCGGATCTGCTCAAAGGGCTCACGTGGCGGACGCGTCACGCCAAAGGGAATGTTGTTGATGTCGCCGGAGGTCCCGTTCGACATCATCGCCACGAAGTTCTCATCGCCACGCACACGCGAAGGCATGACGCGGGCAAATTCACCAAAGTAATCCGCCGACATCTCCCCTGCTGGCGCACCACCGACATAGTGCAGCGAGTAGTTCGCATAAAGGGCGATGGGCTTCCGCTTGGCATCCTGCACCGAAATGATCGTGATGTCAGGATCCGTGGGTCCGGCAGGATGATCCAGGGTGTTCGGGTCGGTGCCAGGATTCATCTTCACCTTGTCCATCCGGCCAAAGGGATTCAGCGGCATTTTCCCTGGCTTCAAATACCAGCGACGATTGAAAACCTCATCTGCAAGAGGATGCGCCGCCGCACCGACCGACGCCGGCCTCAGCGCCCCATGCGCCTTGATGATTGATTCGGAGATCCCCTCGACAAACCGTTTGTAATAACGCGCTGCCATCTCGCTTCGAGTGTTCACCGAAGGACCGCTGTGCGTGTGCGTGGAACTGATGAGCATCTTGTTCGCCGCCATGCCTGTCTTTGCCGCTGCGATGGCCTTCGCCTCATTGAGCACATCCGGCCCCGCACCCAGAACATCCACCACCACCATCGCCACCGTCGTTTTTCCATCATCAAGCACCAGGGCACGGGCATGAAACGGATCATGCGCCTTGTTCGCCGCATTGGCGCTGAATCCTCCCGGCATGTTCATCGGAAACTCCGTGGGCGTGATGTCCACCGCCGCTGCTCCGGCACGCAGCGTTTTGGTTTGCGCAAACAGGGATGGGGCAATGAGTAGCAGGGCAAAGACGGCAGATTTCATGGCTCTCCAATACGTTTCACTTGTGCGGATTCTCATACCAAATCACCCCAAGCTGATCCCGCTCCTCGCAGGTGATGACATCGAGATCGCCATCCCCATCGAGATCCAGCGTTTGCATGAGGTCATACTTCAAGCCTTCTGGCCCACCCAGCGTGTGCTGCTTCCAGGGCCCATGGCGCTGCTGCTCCAGCCACACGATGCCCTCAAGTTTCCCTTTGGCATTTTCACAGGTGAACAAGAGATCCGCGAGCTTGTCACCATTCACGTCCGCAATTTTCACCGCCTTGGCATCGCCCAAATTTGCGCCATCCAGTTTCAATACGTGCTCGTCCCAGCCCCCATCGGCCTTGCGCAAACAAAGCACGATCTCCACCGGTTTGGCGGCCACCGCGACATCCAGCAGGCCGTCACCATTCACATCGCCAAGGTCGGCAAACATGACCTGTTTGCCCAAACCACCGATGGCATGCTCTTTCCACGCTCCATGCTCGCGGTTCCCCGCCGCCCCGGGATTTTCCAGCCAGAAAACACCCGTGCGCTCACCTTTGCGATCACTGATCACAGCATCCGCGTCACCATCCTTATCCATGTCCTGCGGCGTGAGTGACATCACCCAGCCTGCATCACGCAGCTTGTGCAGTGACCATGCTTTGAGATCATCCGCTTTTTGCGGCGCCTGCAGCCAGCTCACCGCTGCGCCTTTGTTTTTCGATGCCACCAGCAGATCTGCCCCATGCTGCCCGTCGAGATCAAGCGCAGCCACCTGCATCCACATCTGCGTGTTCGTCGCTGCAGGAAAGGGTTGCGTCGTCCATGCGCCGTCCACCCGTCGGTGCCAGTACAGCGTGCAGGTCTTGCCTTCCGTGCCACTGACAACCTCCAGCTCTCCATCACCATCCAGATCGGTGAAGATCGCCTCCTCGACATTCTTCACCTCACCCACGGTAACCTGCGGCCACGGCTGACGCGCCTTCGCCGCGCCTGGATTCAAATACACCCGCACCACGCCGCCCTCCTCCCAGCCTGTGACAATGTCCGGCTGTCCATCCTTGTTCAGATCCCCCAGTTTCACCCCATCGGCCCCACGTGAAGTGTTGTCGATGGTATGACGATTCCAAGGTGTCTCGGGCACCAGGATCACCGAATCGTCAGCCATCAAAGAGGCCGTGAAACACAGGGCAGCTAGAAGCAAGTTGGGGCGCATGCCCCTACTGAACGGTGAGGAACGCCAGCAAATCTCTCAATTCTTCATCTGTCAGAGACACCGCGAGCCCCTGCGGCATGATCGATGTTTTCAGCTCCGTTCGCTTCACAATGTCCGTCTGCGGAAAGGAACGCTCCTTGCCGGTGAGATCACGAAAGACCTCCGTATTGGAAGAACGCAGCATGATGCCGATGAACTCGGTGCCGTCCTTGAGCTTCACCTGTGAGGGGTAGTACTGCGGGGCCACCTCACGGCTGGGCTCTAAGATGGAGCGCAGAATCGCCGCTCGATCCCCCTGCTTCGATACTAGGCTCAAATCAGGACCCACCACATTGCCGCGCCCGCTGTGGCGATGGCAGGTGGCGCAAAGCCCGACTTTGGAATGAAAGAAAATCCGACGGCCAGCATCCACATCCGCCTTGCCAGGCAGCGCATCCAGCAGTTTCAGCCACGCAGCGGTGTCATCAAACACAGGGCGGGTCGTGCTCATCACAAACGACTTGTCCTTGTCAGTATAGCGCAGCGCGCGCCGCGCTTCATCCCGCAGGCTGGCTTCCGTGCCTGCAGCGAGTTTCACCAGCAGTGCCTGTTCCTCTGCTTTGGTGGAACTAGCGAGCCCCATGATGGCATCCGCACGAACCTCCTTCTTCTGGGATTCATCGGCCGCAATCTCCGTCAGCACCACGCGCGCATCATCAGCATTGCGTGCCACCAGAGTGCGCACCACTTCCTGTGACAGCACGGAATCGCCATTAGCAAAAAGCTCACGCAGCAACGGCACCGTGAGTTGCTTGTGCGTTGCTGGCGCAAGACGAAGCGCATAGCCTTTGAGCCGTGCGGGCGTCTTGGGATTGATGATGCGCTCGACAAGCACCTCAGGATTCGTCACGCCTGCGGCGGGTTCACCGCGCAGCGTGTTCCAAGTGGCCAGAACAGCTTCAAACAGATGATAGTCGAGCGTCGAGTCTGACAACATCGCCTCCACCTGCGGCGTGAACTTGGTCAAAACCGCATCCGCAATCCAGCGCAGGCACTCGAACCGCATTTCAGGATCTCCATCGCCCAAGAAGGCGCTCACCCATTGGTCATCGTTCAAATCTACCCGCCGCAGCGCCACAAAGGCCCAGAGACGGTCTTGCGCCGGCAGCTGCTTCAGCTTATCAACCGTCCACTTCACACGCGCGAGTGCAGTCAAAGCGGCATCAGCCAGATACGCATCCTTGCCACGCGCAAGCTGGAGCAGCTTGTGGGTATCCAGCGTGGCTTTGCCAGTGCGAAGATCTTCGGCAAGACGCGCATCTTCATTCGGCACATCCGGTTTGTCTTTCACCCAGGGCGCTTTCGCCTTGTCGATCTCCAGCTTCCAAAGACGCCCGCGCTTATGAATCGGATAAGAGCTGAACACCCAGTCATTCAGATAGTAGGAACCATCGGGACCGACCGCCATGCACGTCGGCCGGAAGAAATCGCTGCCCTTGACCAGCGGAATCCGCTCTGAAGTATATCCCGCACCTTTTCGAGTGAGAGGAAAGTAATCAATGCTGTGATCGCTCCAGCTCGGGATCAATACACCGCCGCCGAGTTCCACAATGGCACAGGGGCCTTCGCCAGAAGGATGCACCATGCCAAGCGTACCGCGCAGTTCGCCGTTCCATGCTACGAAAGGATGCACCGGTGCGCTGCCATACACCCACTGGAAACCGTAGTCTGCGCCTTCCACGACATACAACAACCGGCACGGCGGACGGCTGCCGGGATCATTTTCAGCAGCGAAGATCTCGCCGTCTTTGCGCACCATCAGTCCAAACGGATTCCAGAAGCCCCGGGCGATGCGGCGCATCTGCGCACCCTCCGCCGTGCAACGAAACACCCCGCCCTCACCACGTCCGCTGACCTTGGAGCCATCCTTGGCCGTGAGCGTCCAGTCCTTGCCAAAATTTTCACCGAGCGAAAAGACAAGGCCGCCATCAGGATGCCAGGCCATGCCGCTCAGTCCGTTGTGCGGATAATCCGCCACGGAATCGAGCGTGGCCAGATTCTCCTCCACATCACCCACGCCATCACCATTGGTGTCCTTCACACGCAGCACGCGGTCCCGCTCCGCAAGGTAGATCCAGCCATCCGGCCCGATCTCCACATGCATGGTCGCATCAGTCTTGTTGTAAAACACCCGGCGGTTCTTGCCGTTCGCATCAAAGATCACCACCTCATCATGCACCGGGCCGTCATAGTCCTCCGGCCGGAAATGCGTGTGGCAGGAAATCGAATAGATGTTCCCATTTTTATCCACAGCGATGCCTGTCGGCGTCACCAGATCAGGATGCTCTGCGAGCAGCGTGAGTTTGACGCCCGGCTGCAACGTTTCGATCTGCGGCGGCAGCTGCGCCGGCACTTCCGGTGATTTGGTCGGTGCGGCACCCAGCGCGGCGAAAGCTGGCAGAAGAAGAAGCAAGTGGAGTGGTTTCATAGAGTTATGCATTGCGGACGCGTTCCAAGGCAGCGGCGATTTCTCTTTCGATGACCGGCAGCGGATTGAGCAGGGTGAGTGGATCGGGCACAGGCGTGACTTCGTTGGTGCGTGGGTCCCAGTTCACCGGGCCGAAGCGGCAGGGTGCTGGGTTCCCAGTCAGGATGTGCATCCCGGCATCGTCTTTGTCGAAGTGCCAGAACTCGAACGGGAAATGAATGAAGCCATGCTTCTCCATCATCGCCGCGATCTCTAGCCGTGTGGCGACGTGCTCGGGCGCGACGAAGGGCGACCTCATCGGCGTGCATTCGCTCATTTCGAGATACGGATAGCCGCGCCTGACCTCGGTGCCGTCATCACGACGAAACACAGAAATGTCGATGGCTGAACCCGACATATGCGCACCGATCTTGGGCATGTTCGCCGTCAGCACAATGGCCCGCCGAAACATCATCTCCGTGCTGGGGATTTCTCCTCCGAGTTCCCAGATGCACTTCTTCAAAACCGTGTCAAACACCGAAGGCTTGCGCACCAGTTGCCGCTGCATGTCCAGCGAACGAAACCCATCCTCAATCTTCAAGATCCAGCCACGCTCATTCATCTCACGCCCGATGGTGATGACATCTCGCACAAGGCTCTCGCGCAGGAAGTAAACGCGGTCCAGATCCCCGGCGATCTTGCTGGTGGAAAACATCATCTCCACATCCGCCGCCGCAGCGGCATCAGGGATCGAGGCAAACCGCTCGCCACATTCATTGACCGGAAACTCGATGAGCTTCTGCACAATCGCATAGCCTTGCTCCATTTGATCCGCCCAGTAGGCACGGCGTGCTGCTTCGTCGTTGTTCATAAGCAGTTGGTTCAGTTGGCTTTGCGTACCGCCACGGCCTCCACCTCATAACGCAGCGTGGGCGGCAGGCAGTTCGTGATCGTGGTGCGCGCAGGCGAAGGCTGCGGGAAGTATTCACGATAGAGCTGATTGTACAGCGGCACGTCCTCCGCATCGCGCACATAGTTCCGCGTCTGCACCACGTGGGCGAGATCACTGCCCGCGGCTTCCAGCACCTTGCGCACGTTTTCTATGCTGCGTCGAAACTCCCCTTCGAAAGTATCGCTGACAATGTTACCCTCCTGATCCACGGAGGCTTGGCCTGAAACAAAAATCAAATCGCCCACCACCACGCAGGGACTGAAGGGCAGATGTGATGTGGGCGTGTCAGGCAGCTGAGGATAAGAGACAAGCGGATGGGTCATGATGATAAGAAGATCAGGGTTTGCCGGCTGGCGCGGACTGCAGGCGCGCCTTTTCCTCGGCTTCGCGCTTCTGCATATCCTTCGGATGTTTCGAGAAACTCTCAAACACATCGCCGACCACTCGATCCGCCAGCGCGCCAAGCTTCTTCAAAATGATCGCCTCAGCTTCGGGCTTGAGCTTGGACAAGTTGGGCTCGTAACCACCCACCGTATGGGCATCTGCAGTGGCGATGTAGCCGATGTTTCCATTCGCATAGCCGACGATGATGGGCGTGGCCCGGTTGGCGATGGCCTGTTCAAGTTTGAAGCCGTATTCCACCATCGGCTCACCCGGCATGGTCAGCAGAAGAAACGGGCCGATCTTCATCGCCATCAGTTCAGCGCGCACCGGCTGTTCTTTGCCTGGAAGTTCCACCACCTCGCTGGCGACACGGATGGGGTAAAAGGTCTCGCGTTTGCGCAGTTGCTCACGCGTCACGCTGAATGACGCCGCACGCGCCACCGCGCCTCCGAGATCACGGCCCGCCCACTGGATGTCCGCCTCATCAGCACAGCGATACGGATACCCGGGCAGATTGGGCCGTATGTCTCCGGCACAGCCCTGCATGAACAAAGCGCTGGTCTTTTGCGCGTAGCACATCTCCACAAACGTCTGCGCCTCGCCAGGGAAGTCGGCGCTCATTTTCGGATACCCTTTCGGATACGGCTGCGAGCCCTTGTCGCCCCAGGTAAAAAAGCACGGATGACAAACCGCGTGCATGATGACCGCCAGCGGAGTCAGCGTCTTGCCATCATCAAAGCGCAGCACCTTAACACGCTTGTCATTGGGTCCGTCGGGGTTCAAGCTCACCACCGCCCGGCCATCGTATGTTTTCCGGCGGTTGATGCCAAAGCTGATGCGATCTTCGCCGTAGCCGATGTTTACAGACTTCATGCTGGCAGCAGCCTCCTTCGCAGCCTGCCCCAGTTTTTTGATCAAATCCGCCGCCCACCGCATGTTTTCCATGTACCCAGGCCCCGAATGATTGTGTGAGGCGGAGATCAGGATGTTGGCGGACGGCACTCCTGTTTCCGCCTCGATCCGCGCCCGCGCATCCCGCACCATGTCATCCCACGCGCCAATGGTGTCCATTGTGACAATGGCAGCTTTCGTATCGCCATCGTCCAGAATCAAAACTCCTGCACGCAGCGGATCTCGCACACCGCCCACCTGACGCACATGCCCGACAATTTTGGATTCCGCCGCATCAGGCGGGGTGATGTCCACCTTGGCCACCCCCGCTTTGAGATTCGAGATGATGGGAAAACTGCCATCCCTGACCTCCTGTGCCTGCGCACTGGAGAGGAGAAAGCAAACACCAAGAAGAAGTGCCGGGCGGAGATGCATGGCTCTCTTCTACGCTCTCAAAGGCTGCAAATCATCACGCGATCAGCTCCGCGATCGGCTTTCCATTCTCCACAATGTGAACAGGACGCCCATTGAGATCGTTGAGGGTGACCTTGGAGTAGTCGATTCCGAGATGATGATAAATCGTGGCCAGGAAGTCGCTCGCGTTGCAGGGGCGCTCGACCACGTCTTCACCGCGCTTGTCACTGGCGCCGATGATGCCACCCGTCTGGATACCACCGCCGGCCCACACATTGGTGAAGGCACGTGGCCAGTGATCACGTCCGGGCTGCAGTGTGCCAGTGGGTCCGCTGGCATCACCCGCGCCCGTGCTTCGGTCAAAGCTGATTTTTGGCGTGCGCCCAAACTCTCCCGTCACGACAACCAGCACGCGTTTGTCGAGACCACGTGCATAAATGTCCTCAATCAGCGCGGACACTGCACGGTCGTAAGTCGGCATGCGGAAACGCAGCGCTTCAAATTGATGCTGGTTCACCGCGTGGTCGTCCCAGTTGTTCACCCGGCCGCACAACGGGCCGCTGAGGCTGCTGGTGACGATCTCCACACCCGATTCGACGAGACGACGCGCCAGCAGAAGCTGCTGCCCCCAGCGATTGCGTCCATAACGATCACGGATGGCGGCATCCTCCTTGCTCAGGTCAAAAGCATCACGCGTTTTAGGATTCGTCAGCAGCGTGGCCGCCTGTGCTTCAAATTCATCCAGTGCACCGAGTTCGCCCTCACGGTCAAACGCACGCTCCATCTTGTCCAGGCTCTTGCGCAATACGATGCGGTCACTGAGGCGGCGATTTTCCGATTCATCAGCCAGACCGATGTTAGGCACCTGAAAGCTCGGACGGTTTGGATCATCGCTCACTGCAAATGGCGCATACGCATCGCCCAGATAGGCAGGACTCGAATACTCCGGAGATGCCGCTGGCACCCCGATGTAATTTGGCAGCGGATTGGCTCGGCCGCCTTCCTTGGCTCGCAGGTAGTGTGCCACCGACATCCAGTCGGGCAGACGCGGCTTCGGCTTGTCTCGTGTGTCACTGTCACCGGAAAACATCTGCATCGTCCCTGCCGGATGTCCGCCCGCCGATTGGTTCATGGAGCGCACAATCGTGAACTTGTCCGCGATCTTCGCATTCATCGGCAGCATCTCGGTGAACTGCATGCCCGGCACCTTGGTGCTGATCGTCTTGAACGGCCCGCGATACTCGCTGCTGGCCTCCGGCTTTGGATCGTACGTGTCGATGTGCGACTGACCGCCCGGCAGCCACACCATGATGATGGACTTGCGTTCACCCTTCGGCTTCGCTGCATTTTCCGCACGCAGCTTCAGCAGGCCCGGCCAGCTCAGCGTCGCCATTCCTGACAATCCAAACTGCATGAAACTGCGCCGCGACAAGGGACCGGCGCAGCGAACGAGAGAAGGGGGCTGAATGATGGATGACATGCACTGAAACCTACGCTCGGAGATGCATCTCTTTATCGGGCAATGCATCGGCAAACTCACGCCATCAAGCCTGGAATCGGCCGGCCATGATCGACAATGGGCGTCGGGCGTCCATTGAAGTCATTGATTGTGACCTTGGAGGCGTCAATGCCCAGATGGTGATAGATCGTCGCAAGAAAATCCCCCGCGCTGCACGGCCGCTCGATCACGTCCTCGCCGCGTTTGTCCGTGGCACCGATGACCGCACCCGTCTGGATGCCGCCGCCGGCCCAGATGTTGGAAAAAGCCCGCGGCCAGTGGTCGCGGCCCGGTTGCAGCGTGCCCGCAGGTCCGCTGGCATCTCCCGCGCCCGTGCTGCGGTCAAAGGTGATTTTCGGTGTGCGCCCAAACTCACCCGTGACGACCACCAGCACGCGTTTGTCGAGACCCCGCGCGTAAACGTCCTCGAGCAGCGCGGACACCGCCTGATCGTAGTTTCCCATGCGGAATCGCAGCGCCTCAAAGATGTGGTGGTCCACCGCATGATCATCCCACACCTGAGTGCGGCCGCACAGAGGGCCATGCAGGCTGCTGGTGATGATCTCCACGCCCGCCTCCACCAGACGACGCGCGAGCAGCAGTTGCTGCCCCCAGCGATTGCGTCCATAGCGGTCCCGTGTCCGGCCGTCTTCTTTGCTCAGGTCAAAAGCATCCCGCGTCTGTGCATTCGTAAGCAGCGACATCGCCTGGGACTCAAACTGGTCGAGCGCACCGAGTTCCCCCTCGCGATCAAACGCGCGTTCCATCTTGTCGAGGCTGCGACGCAGCGCGACGCGGTCGCTGAGCCGGCGCGTCTCCGCCTCATCCGGCAGGCCAATGTTCGGCACTTCAAAACTCGGGCGGTTCGGATCCTCGCTCACTGAGAACGGTGCATAGGATGCGCCCAGATACGCCGGCCCGCTGTAGGACGCATTGATCGGATTGACGCTGACATAGTTTGGCAGCGCCTGCGGCCGTTGTGGATTTTTGGAGCGCAGGTAGTGCGCCACGGACATCCAGTCCGGCAAACGCGGCACTGGTTTGTCGCGCGTATCGGGATCACCCGAGAGCATTTGCAGCGTTCCTGCCGGATGTCCGCCCGCCGTTTGATTCATCGAGCGCAGCACCGTAATCTTGTCCGCAATCTTCGCCTGCAACGGCATCAACTCCGTGAAATGCACGCCCGGAATCTTGGTGGCAATCGTCTTGAACGGCCCACGGTACTCGCTGCTGGACTCCGGTTTCGGATCGTAGGTGTCGATGTGCGACTGCCCGCCCGGCAGCCAGACCATGATGATGGATTTACGCTCACTCTTGGGCAGCGCCGCGTTAGCCGCACGCAGCTTGAGCAGGCTCGGCCAGCTCAGGGTCGCCATGCCGGTCAGACCAAACTGCATGAAAGCGCGGCGCTGTATGGGACCGGCGCAACGCACAGAAGAAGGAGGCTGGATGAGGGAGGACATGAGAGAAATTCACGAAATAAAAAGCGGCCTTTCCTCCCATCGAATGAGCTACTTCGCCCCAAACGCCACCAGCTCTTTTCCTGCGCCATCCCACACGCGCAGGATGCTGTCTTCACCACCGCCGATGATGGCGCTGCCATTGGGCGCGCTCACGGCGGCCTGCATAAAGTCCGGCAGGTTGGCCATGGCACGGACTTCGGTGCCGTCATCGGTGACAATGCGAATGCGGTTGTCACCGGCCGAGGTGACGATTTGATTCGTGGCACCGATGAACTGCAGCGAAGTGACCTCCTTGGTCCAGCCTTCGATCTTTCTCTTCCGCTCGCCGATGATCATATTCCAAGTCACCACCGTGCCCTCCGCACCCGCCGTGGCAAGCACACGGCCATCGCTGCGGAACGCAACACCCATGACGTGATGAGTGTGGCCTTCGAAAAGGTTCAACTGCTTGCCCGTGGCGATGTCGGTGACACGCGCGATCTTGTCAGCCCCACCGGAGGCGAGCCGTTTGCCATCTGGCGAGTAATCAAGGCAGAGCACCGTGTCGGCGTGCTTTTCCTTCCAAGTCTGTGTGGCCTTGCCAGTTGCGACGTCAAAGAAAATAATGTCGCCGCTGCGTGACAGCTCACCGCCCCCTGTGGCGAGGGTTTTGCCATCGGGACTGAACCGCACCGCATTCACACGATCGGCAAAGAGTCCCTTCTGATCGATCTTGCGCTCCAATGCCCAGCGCGGTGAACTGCCTGCCGACTGTGTGACAGCCTTGGTGGCCACAAATGAACCATCGGGAGAGGAGGTGATGGTCGTGGTCGCGGCAGCACTGCCGGTGCTTTCTTCGATCGGCGTACCAGTGGCAGTTCCCCAGACGCGCAGGCTGCCATCATCGAACATCGAGGCCACACGCAGCGCATCGGCGGAGAATGATACGGCAATGGGTTTTGCGGTGGTCTTCGTCAGTGCCAGCTTCGCAGCAGCGAGATCGGCCGTGGCCTTGTCCTGCACAGTTTTCGCGGCCGCGATGGCGGCATTCGCAGCAGCAACGACCTTCGCATTGACGGCTTTGGAATCCGTGATGCGCTTCAAGTCATCCTCGGCGTCTTTCACATTGCTCTGCGTGGCGGAGACGGCCGCGAGCGCGGAAACCTCCGTCATTTTTGCGGTGATGAGCTTTTCTTGCGCGGCCTTGAGCTCCTTCTCAAGCGCAGCATCAGGTTTGCCGCCAGGCAATGCTTTGATTTTGGCGGCGGCTTCATCGACAGCTTTCTGTGCCGTCGTTTTCGCCTCGGTGGTCGGCGGCACGGCTTTCTGCTTCTCGGGCAGCACCTTGTTCATGGCCACAATGGCCTCCTTGGCTTTGCCCAGCAGAATATCCAGAGCCTTGTCCTGGGCCTCGATTCGGGTGATCTCACTTTTTTGAAATGCCTGCTCCAAGGTCTGCGCCGCGATGACCCAGTCCAGTTCCGCCATCTTCTTTGCCGCCGCCACACTGCCGCGCAGTTCGATGACAGGCTTCGCGGTCGCCGCATCCCACACACGCACGGAGCCATCCTCACATCCTGTGACCACCTGCTTGCCATCGGCAGACATCGCACTGCTCAGGACAGTGACTTTGCCTGCAGTGGCGATCTTCTTGATCAACTCGGCGCTCGCAGGAGCCGAGGACGCTTTCGCGGCACTCGCCGTTGGCTTGCCTTCTGCCAGTTTCCAAATCTTCACCTCACGAAAGCTGCCGCTCGCGAGGCGCGTGCCGTCCGGGCTGAATGAAAGCGACTGCACCAGCGCGCGGTGCGCTGCGCCATTTTTCTCCGCAGGGTCGCTGATCTGCGCGACGAACTGCCGCGTGGCCATGTCATAAACATAGATGTGGTTCGAACGCCCGCAGGCAACGTAACGCCCGTCCTTCGTCATCGCCACGCTGTAAATCGGATCAATGCTGGCGGAGAATGCCTGCAGCACCACCGCGCGCTCCACCATCACCGAACCCTTTGCACCCTGGTCAATCCACGCCTGTAGGGTGGCGATCTGCTCAGGGATGAGATTCACCGCGCCAGACTTGTTGTTCGGCGGCGGCATTTCCATGTCCTTCGTGTGCAGCGAGGCAGTGACGATCAGGCTCTCCGCGCCTTTCCCTGGAATGATCGCAGGACCGCTTTCGCCGCCTTTGATCATCAGTTCCGGTGTCTCCATGTTCAGATCTGCTTTCGTCGTCGTCTTGTTATGACACGAAATGCAGTTCGCTTTCAGGAACGGATAAACGTCCCGATAGTAGTCGAGATCGGCCGCCAGAGCTGCGGTCGAGGTGAACAGGAGAACGAGGAGTGAGTGCGGCTTCATCACTTGCTGGCTGTGGTGGTTGCAGCGGGTTTCACCGAAACGCGAATCGGTTCCGAAATGAGGATCTCCACCGTGTCGGTGGGCGAAGCCGCCGTGGTGATGGCCTTCATGCGGTTGGTCGCCGCAGTCATCGCGGCTTCCGCCTGCTTTTGCTTCTCAGCGGCTTTCTTCGCGGCTTCTGCATCCGTGGCGGCGAGTTTTTTGGCTTCGGCGGCCACCGTGGCCGCAAGCTGCTCGGCCTTTTTCTGCTCAGCTTCGGCCAGTGGCACGGCGGCGGGATTGTAGCGGTATTTGCAGATGCCCAGGCTCTGGAACGCAAAGGTGTAATCGCCCGGCGCGATCTTCAACGCAGCAAGATCAAGCACAGCGTCGTAAGTGGCTGCTTTGAGTGGAATGTCGAACTCCTTGATGGCGCTGAAACCTTCGCCGTAGGCCTTCACCTTGATCGAGGTGCCGTTGAATTCATTGCGCCAGGTGAGCTTGAGCGGGATTTTCAAGGTTTCGCCCACCTTCGCCTCGAAGACCTTGTTTTCAGCAGTGGCGATGGTCAGTGGTGCCTGCTCGGAATCACTCACGGAAACCGGAACGTCGGCCATGAGACGCGGCGCAGGAATCTCGCCCTTCGCATCTTTGACCGGCCATTCCATGCTCGCCACACGCACCGGACGCGTCACGACCGCTCCATTGACCGTGGCTTTGCCAGTGATTTTCGCCAGCGAGAAGCCGCGCTTCGCATCGCTTGAGGCAGTCAGAATCAGATGACCGTAGGGCTTGCCTTTCGCGATCTTCAATCCGGCGGCACTCACCCCAGGCGGCAGGTTTTCCATGCCGATCTCAATCTCGCCATCGAACCCATCGCGACGCTGCACCGCGACCTCAAAGGCGCGCGTCTCACCCGCACGCATAGCCATCGGCTTGGAAAGCGCAGCGCGGTCGCCGTTGCGCAGTGTCATGTGAACGGCCCAGGCAGCGAGCGAGAAATCCGGCGTGGCCTGACGTACGAGGAGGCGATAGACATTGTTCGCATCGCTGCGCGTGCCGCCGAAAAGATCGCGCACCTGCAGGCGATAGGTGCCGTCTTCCTTGATCTCAAACTTGCCGTTCACGTCGGGTGATCCGGCGTCGTAAGGCGGGCCGTCGTACGAGTAGCCGTTGCTGGTGACCTTCATGGGCGGCGCGATGTCATACAACTCGGCCACATCGGTCAGCGTTTCTTTTCCAGCCGTTGTTTTCACCTGCTGCACGAGCACAAAGGGGTCCGTGTTCAAACCAAGGCGCTCTGAGGCCACTTCGACCCACCAGGTTTCGCCTTTCTTGGCGGTGAACTCGAAGGTATCGACATCCGCAGCTGGGAAAAAGGAACCGGCAATGTCACAGGGCAGCGTGATCTTCTGTGCTTCAGCAGGCTTGTTGTTGGGCTCCGTTTCATTCGCCTTCGCAGTCGCGGCAAGACCGGCTGGCGGCCAGGACATGGCGCTGACCGTCTGCGTTTGCGGCTGGCGTGGTGCAGGACCGGTGCCCGGCACTTCCTGCAAAGCGAGGCGATAGAACAGGCGCTCGCCCCCTTGATAGGTGAGATCGCTCACCTTGATCAGGTAGGTGCCATCAGCAGGTGGGGTGAAGTCGATCACGCCTCCTGTTCGGTTCACTTTCAAATCACCACCCTTGGCGTCCGCCAGGATCAGCACCGGCGTCAGCCGGGAGTCGATGCCCGTCGCGGCGCAATCCACTGCCACGCGTTTCCCCTTCACGCCTTGGAATGCATAAAAATCCACCGACCGCTTCGTCATCGTCGCATTGCAGATGGTGCCCAGAGGCAGCGGCATCGCCGTCTCCACCGTGTTGTTCGCCTTGGTGCGAATCACCTCCGGCAGTTTGTTCACCGAAAACGCCCGCGCCGCCGAGACGCCAAGTCGTGACATCACCCGCGCATCATAAACGCCCACCGGTGCATCCGCCGCAATGCTCACCGTGAACTTGTTCTCCGTACCTGCGACTGGCTTCGCGGTGATCTTTGGCGTCGAGAACATCAGCTCGCTGATGTTCTCTGTGTTCTCTCCGGTGATCGTGACCTCAACAGTCGTGCCCGCCTGTCCGCCCATGGGCATGACCGTGAGCAGACGTGGCAACGGCAGAGTGACCTGCTGGGCGAGGGCCGAAGCAGCCATCCAAGTGAAGACGGCGAGTGTGAGTGTGGATTTCGCGAGCATAGATTAGTGATTGTACAAAAATTCCTTCGTGTTCAGCAGAGCCCAGAGCAGGTCTTCGTAGCCGTTGCGTTTGGCACGCTGGGAATCGAGCGGTTTACCGGCTGCATCAGTGCGGGGCTTGACGACATAATTTTCACTGATTCGCACTTCATCGGCGGTGGGTTCGCGGGAGAAGGCGGCAAGGTAGAGTTCACGGATGCGCTTGGGCTCGGGCATCTCGGCCTTGCTCAAGGATTCAGCACGTCCGCCGCTGGCGGTGAGCTTGGCCTTCACGTCGGCGGCATTCATGAGATGCAGGCTTTGCGCCAGGCTGGCGGACGACACGCGCTCGCACTCGCAGACGCTGGCCCCCTCAGGACGGCCGAAGACCTTGAGGAAAGGCGCGGCGCGGTTGTAGCTGTTGTCCGGCAGCGATATGGCGCGTGTACCGGCCGGCAGATCGGCGAAGTCGGTCTTGGAGCCGGTGACCATGTCGATGCTGTCGAGCATGACCTCGGCCGTCATGCGTCTTGGGTAGTAGTGGGAGTAGGCCTGCCGATCAACGGCATTGTACTGGTTCGGCGTGGAACTGAGCTGATATGCATGGCTTTGCGTGATGGTGCGCACGAGTGCTTTCAAATCGTAGCCGCTGTCCGTGAAGCTTTTGGCCAACGCCTCGAAGAGATCGGGATTGGTCGGCGGATTCGTGTCACGCAGATCATCCTCGGGCTCGACGAGACCGCGCTTGAAGAAATGCTTCCAGTAGCGGTTCACGAGCGACTTGGCGAAGAAGGGGTTGTCCTTCTTGCTCATCCAGTCGACCAGCGCGAGGCGGGGATCGTCATCGGGAGCGATGTCGAGTTCCGGCTCGCCGAGACCTGCTGGCTTCAGCATCACGCGGGTTTTACGATGCTCGGTCTGCGCGGTGCCGCGTTTGTGGAAAATGAGGTCTTCACCGGCAATGGCGGTCGGTTTGCGACCGATCTGGCTGAAGAAGGCAGCGAGGTGATAATACTCAGCCTGCGTCCAGCGCTCAAAGGGATGATGATGGCATTGCGCGCACTGCATGCGCACGCCGAGGAAAAGCTGTGCAACGTCTTCCAGCTGCGTGGTGGGCTCTTTCACGCGCTTGTACCAAGCTACCGGAGGATTTGAAACGATGGTACCGGTGGAGGCGAGGATCTGTCGCACGATCTGGTCGTACTTGGTATTTGCCAGAAGGCTGTCGCGCATCCAGGCATGGAAGGCAAAGTTCGAGGTGATGTCCGCCGCTTCCGAACGGGTGTTCTTGAGAAGCGAAGTCCATTTGTTGGCGAAGTAGTCCGCGTAGTCGGGGCTGTTCAGAAGGGTCTCGATGGCGCGGTCCCGCTTGTCAGGCGCCTGACTCTCCAGGAAAGCCTTTGTCTCTTCTGCTGTGGGCAGGCGACCACCGATGTCGAGGGAGATGCGGCGCAGAAAGGTCGAGTCATCGCAGAGGGGCGAAGGTGGCACACCGATCTGCTTCAGATTGGCAAACACATGCTGATCGATGAAATTCTTCACCGGGGGCAGCGAGTCAACGGGCGCACCCAGTGGAATTGAGACGCTGCAAACGGAAACACGGCCACCAAAGCGCACCATCACGGCCACGTTGCCGGGAATATCCAAGGTCTTCACCAATCCCTGCTCTCCTGCCTCGGCCATGGCGCGGTCATTGGCTTCAAAGAGCGCCAGTTTGGTCACATCCCGGCTGCTGCCATCCGAGTAGCGTGCGGTTACTTTAAGCTGCTGCGTGGTTTTAACTTTCATCGTCACGCGCGCAGGCTCCACCAAAATGCTGCTCAGCTTGGCCTCATCCTTTTGCGCATAGTTCATGCCTTCGGCAATCCAGCGCACGAGCATCTTGTAGTCTTCGGAGCCCGGTTCCAGCTTCTTCCCGCCCGTGTGCGGCACGATGGCTGCGCCCTTGGTGATCAGCAGACTTTCCTCAGGTGCCGGTGGAAACACACGCCGTCCCTTCCCCTGCTTCACGATGGCCTCGTAATCTTCTTCAGGCTCAAAACCGAGCACGCTCAGACGGAAGCCGCGCTGCCCTGTGATCGCCTTGGCATGGCACACGCCTGCATTGCATCCCGCCTTGGTGAGGATGGGTTGAATATCATTGACGAAGCTTAAGGGGCGCGACGATTCCGCCGCGAAACTCGTTCCGGCGAGCATCACGATCATCCATGCTTTAAGAGGTGCTTTCATTGTTATCACTTCAAACCTACGGTTTGGCGCACCCCTTTTTCGCATTCAGTAACTTTAGTATTAACTTCAATCACAATGAGACAGCTCGCATTTGCCGCTCTTTTGCCCCTTGCAACTCCCTCCTTGGTCTTGGGCTGGGGTGAGCCGCATCATGCCATCACAAGAGCGGCGCTGGAGGTTTTGCCGGCGTGGCAAAAGGAGGTGCTGGGTGGTGAATTGACGCAACTTGGCGACAACTACTGCATGATTCCGGACCATGTGTTCTCGGACAAGGAAAACGCAAAGTATGCCAAGATGGAGTCAGTTCCCAATGAGGTGTATTTGAAAATCCTGCACCTGCCGACGCAGCAGCCGGAATATCTTGAAGCGATGCGTTACTTCATGGAGCAGGCGGTTGCATCTCTGCGCAACGGGAAGCCTGGCGATGCAGCGCGTTACATGGGCACGGTCTGCCATCAGATCGAAGATTATGGCAGCCCTTCGCACACGGTGCCCGGAGACAACATGTTTACGCTGCTGCAGCAGTTCCTGCCGCCGACGGATGCCATGAAGGGCCAGCTCATGCATGGACCGATTGAGAACGGGGACTTCAAGGTGAGCATTGAGGGGTACAAGCCTGCACTGCTTGGCACCACGGTGAATGAAGCTGCATGGAGGCTCATGCACCGGGTGCACGATGAAATTCTCAATGCGCGCAGCACCACGGTGCCGATCATCCAGGCGCTGTACAAGGAGGACAAGGAAAGTGTCGTGAAGCATCAGCTGCGGGCGGCGACGATGGATGCGCAGGTGGTGGCGGATGCGGTTTATACGATCCTTTGCCTCGGGATGCAGAAGTTTGCAGCGGAAGAGCAGGCGGCGCTCAAGCAGGTGCAAATTGGCAGCTTCTTTCCGCTGGAGGCGGCCAGTTGCTACTATCCGCAGTCGCAGTTTTTCAGTTCTCCGAACTGGGGGTATGCGCGGAGCGGGGTCATATTGGCGGGTGGAAACACGGACATGCCGCTCAAACTTTGTGTCGGATCCGGCAATCAGGAGTTCAAAAACGGGATCAGCGCGGGCATGGGGAAGGCGCTGACTTTTTTGCTGCCGAAAGATGTTTATTCGCGCTTCACGGTGCTGGCCGGATTGCATCCGGAATTGGGGACCAAGGGGCGCGTTGAATTTACGATCAGCGGGGATGGCAAGGTGCTGACGACAGTTATTCTGAATGGGACTGATCCGGCAAAGTTGCTGGAGTGTGATGTCACGGGTATTTCGGAGCTTCAGCTTGCGCTCACTTCACGCGGTGTTGATTCCAAGAGCAACTATGCGATCTGGGCGGAGCCGACGTTGGTGAAGAAATGAGGAGCAGGAGGGCTCGCTGGAGGTTGAGAGGATGAGGAGACGTGCGGAGGCATGGGTGCTTGCGGAGTGCTGCGGACTGGAAGTCCGCGCTCCGGGGCGCTTTGGTCTGCGGCGCTCTATTCGCGATGATGGTTCTTAACTGAGTGCCATTCGCGCCTGAGATTATTTTAGCATTTGATCGAGCCACTGATATGCGGCTTTCCGTTCGGGGTCGGGGAAGTCGTGGGGGGCGCCGGGGGCGCCGGGGGTGACGAGGGTGAGTTTGTTTTCGGCTTTGAGGAGGGAGTAGATATCGGCGGCTTTGGTGAAGGCTTTGCGGACGCCGGTGATGTCGAAGTTGCTGTCTTTGATGGGGGAGTTGGAGAAGACGGCGCGGGGGGCGATGGCGGCGAGGATTTCGTAGAAGTCGAAGGGGATTTTGTCGGCGTTGTTTTCGTAGACATCGCGGATGCGGGGCATGTAGCGGTCGCTGGTCCAGCCGGCGACTTTGCCGCCGTAGTAGTCGTGGAAGGGAGTGAAGCCGCAGCTGGTGACGACGGCTTTGATGCGGTCGTCGAAGACGGCGGTGAAGAGGGAGTTGTGGCCGCCGAGGGAGTGGCCGATGACGCCGATGCGGTCTTTGTTTACCTGCGGGAGGGTTTGCAGGAGATCGACGGCGCGCATGTTGTTCCAGATGGCTTTCATGGAGCCGCTGGCGCGATGTGCGCCCTGGGTTTTGAAGTCGTAGGAGTATTCGCCGAAGGAGGGATAGTCGGGGACGAGGCAGACGTAGCCGCGTTCGGCGAGTTCGTGGGCGTAGTGCAGCGAAGGCTTGCCGCCGAGGCCGGCGGGTTCGTCTTTGCCGATGTTCGTTGTTTGATGGAGGCAGAGCATGGCGGGTGCTTTGCCGCTGGCAGGCAGTTCGTTTGGAATGAGGAGCCAGGCGGGGACGTGGTCGCCGAGTTCGGGGGTGAAGTGGATTTTGCGGCGGAGGTATTTGGCGGTTTTTTCTTCGGAGATGATTTTCACATCAAGCGGGGTCCAGCGGGAGGTGTCGTGGAGGGGGCCCATGACTTGCTGCATGTTGTTTTTGATGTGAGTGACGCGTTCGGCCCAGTCGGCGGCGGTTTGGACGGGACGCTCGGTGCCTTTGGAGTCGCGGACGATGAGGAGGTTGGAGTGGTCGGGATAGGCGATGGCTGATGGTGATTCAGCGGGTTTGATTTGTTCTGGGCGGGTGAGGAATTCTTTGGGGGTGACGGCGTGCACTGCGGCCATGATGCGGTCTTCGACATCGGGGGCGAACTTGGTGGGGCGGTCGTAATAGACCATGGCGCCCGCGCCTTCGTAGCCGCCTTCTTCGAGGATACGGCGGGAGGGGACGTAGCAGGGGACGTCGTTGGAGTAGCCGTTGACCCACATGCGTGAGCGGTCGAATTCGCGCTTGATGCGGAGGGAGTAATCGACGGTGATTTCGCCGGGGAGGAAGACCATGGCCATGTCATTGCCGAAGCTCCAGCGTTGGACGAGGTAGGGAAGTTGGGTGGGGAGCTTTTCGCCGCGATCGAGACGGGCGAGATTCTTCTTGGCGTGGTAGGCAATGGCGGGGGTTTTGGAGGCGGCGAGGGTTTGCCATTCTTCGCGAGTGGGGAGGGTGTCGAAGGCGAGTTCGATTTGTTTTGATTGGCAGGCGAGCGGGCCGTTGAGGGGTTTGAGTTCGCTGGTGGCGATGCGTTTGGCTTCGGTGCCGAGATCTTCGCCGTATTGTTTGACGAGCTCCATGGTGCGGCGGGGATTGGGATTTTGATCGGCTCCGCAGCCGAGGGCGGTGAGGGCGATGGCTCCGGGGAATTCGCGCTGGAGAGCTTCTTGAGCGACGCCGGCCCAGTCGCCGTGGATTTCATCGATGCCGATGGTGGTGCAGTGGCAGGCGTAGCTGGTGAAGATGGCGCGGACTTTGCCATCGGTGCCGGTGACGCGGAGGACGGGGAGGTCGTGGTCGATGGGCTTTAATGGGAAGAGGCGGCGGTTGGCGGCGAAGCCGACTTTGCCGATGCCCCAGGCGAGGGAGGAGGGCTTTCTATTTGCGAGGGCGGCGCGGGCGGCTTTCTCGATGTGGTCGGTGAGTTCGCGGGTGTAGCGCTCGATGGCTGGGAGGTGCTCGGCGGGGATGTCCATGCCGAAGAGATTGGGGAGCACGCCGATGAGCATGGGAGCGCAGTGGGTGTGGCTGGAGCAGAGGGCGAAGCGGGCGTCGGTGGCTTTGGTGTCCTGCGTGAGACGGCGCAGGACTTCGGCGCGCATGGAGGCGGGGATACCGACGTTGTCCACGGTGACGAGGATGGCGGGGCCTTCGGCGTCGCTCCCGAGGGCGAGGGCTTTGGCGAAGATGTGCTGGGAGACGCCAGTGTTGGGGGCGCGGCGGCCGCCGTAGCCACTGAGGCGCACGGGGTAGTCGGGGGTGATGTCTATGGAGGCGGCACCGGCGGGGATGAGGGTCTCGGCTGCCACTGCGGAGAAAGTGGTGAGGGGGAACAGCAGGAGGGAGAAGAGGAGGCGGAGGTTCATGGGCGTATGCGGAGCACTACGCTGAGGAATCACGGATTTAACACCGCAGAGGCTGGAACGCCGCAGAGAAGAGCTTTTGAATCATCGCCAGGGAGGGCTGGATCCGTTTTACTTCTGGATGGAGGGGAGAATTTTCCCCGTAGATTCAGGGAAGCCTCAGATTAGAGCATTTTG
>NZ_JBYFBS010000018.1:0-161647 GCF_057652315.1 Prosthecobacter sp. Pr1
CTTGGTTTCCAAACACCCGTTCATCCACCCTGTCCTCCGTAGCAGGCACTGCGTAGGACGGACGTCAACAACCGTAAACCAGTCATCCTCCGTAGCTTTAGTAAGGATGGACCGTCAACTGCCCCTTCCCCCCTACTTCCACACCCCCGCCGCCCGCAGCACCGTCTCATGCACGCTGATGTCATGCGCCGCATCCCACGCCAGCTTCTTCTCCCCGCGCACCACCTTCGCCAGATCCGTAAACTCTCCCGCATACCGATCCTTCGGCACCTCCAGCTGAAACGACTGCACCCCCTTCTTGTAGCTCCCCCGCGCCTTCGTCAGCGACAGATTCACCTTCCCGCTCTCCATCGGCACAATCTCAAACGTCCCCTCCGTCCCGGTCACATTGAATCTCCGGCGCGGCCCGCCAAACGGGTCCGCATGATTGACCCGCACCACCGCCGTCGCCTTCGCATACTGCAGCACCGCCATCTGGTTGTCCTTCACCCCATCACTCTGCGTCGGCGTCGAAAAAGCAGTCACCGCTTGCGGCTTGCCCAAGATCGTCGTCACCGCGTCGATCACATGGCAGCCCAGCTCAAACAATCCGCCGCCCGGCAGCGCGCCGATGATCCCCCGCTGCTTCGCATCCCCCAGCTTCCCCATCGCCGCATCGATCTCCGTGATCTCTCCCAGCCATCCTTCGCGCACCGCCTGAAACAGCAGCTCAAACGCCGGATTATAGCGCAGCATATACCCCATCTGCACCGTCAGCCCGCGCTTCTCCGCCTCCAGCCGCATCGCCTTAAATTCCTCATGCTTCAGCGCCCCCGGCTTGTCCAGATGCACATGCTTCCCCGCCTCGATGCACCGCAGCGCCGTCGCGCACGAGTCCTCCATCCGCGTCTCCACCGCCACCGCCTTCAAATCCGGCGTGCCTAAAAGCTGCGCCTCCGTCATCAACGGCACCCCCTCATACCCCTTCTCCGCTACGACCCCCACCACCTCCCAAAGATCCTTCAAGGCACGCATCGCCGCCATCTTCCCCGCCGCATGCGCATGCTCCGTCCCGATCTGCCCAATGCGCAATCGACCACCACCGCCACCAGCGGCAAAAGCAGTGGAACCACAGGCGAGGAGAAAAGCGCGTCGTTTCATCATAAGAGTCCCTCTCAAACGCCACGAGCGCCCTGTTCTTCACACCAAGATCCGCCGCAAACCACGAACCGTGGCGAAAGCAGCAGCTCCATTTGGAGTGCGGTCGCGCAGCGAGGAACGAGCGCAGCTACCGCTTTCCGCAGGCAACTCACCTCACGAACACCACAAAACACTCAAAAGCATCATCCAGCGCCGCCGCATGGATTCATTGCCACCCCTTTCACTCGGAAAGCTTCATCACCACAATAACCGGCAGCTGCACCGGCAGCGTCACCACATCAAAAGCCCCTGCCGCAATGCGTTCCCCGGGAGAGACGCTTCCTCGGAACGAGTTGCGAAATTCCAGCCCGGCACTGGCACAGCTGCTCAGATTCAGACCAGCCACGACGACAAAAAGAGAGCGGATAAGTTTCGTTTTCATGATAGAGAAGATACCCACCTCCCGCCAATCCCCTCATTGACCCTCTGCATGCTTGCATTGCCACGGCCAATCCACTCATTGGCCGTCCATGCACGCCCCACTGCTTTCATGCAGGCTACGCCATGCTTGAAAGCCTTCGTTGAAAACCCGGCACAAAATCACAGCAGCCCCTGCCTCCTCCTCGCAAGACGCAAAACCTCAGAAAGCGCGTAGCGCTGGCATAACGGTAGCCGTGGGCGCCAGCCCACAGAACGGCTCCTGTGGAACCGCGTAGCGGTGACACAAACCACCGCCACTCCCTCAATGTGCGCACCCACGATCAAACGGACCTCAGGGCTTCTTCACCTCAGGCTTCAGTTCCGTCAGCACCTCCTCCATCTGTGCCGCCGTAAGTTCCAGATCAATCGTGCCCCGCTCCTCCGCATGCCACAGGCTCACATTGAGTCTCTTGACCCACTCTTCATGTGTGGTTTTCAGCAGCTCATGCTGCACCACCGGCGTCCACAGACGGAGATCAAAGCCTTGGGACTCGTCCGCTTGCAAAGCAAAGCCCTGCCCCTGAGTGCGATTCCACGCATACTCGCGCCGCTGCGGCCCAAGATCGTGCGCCTCATTCTCGCGCAGTTCAGGATCTTCCAGCACAAAAAGAAAGCCGTCCGCCAGCGCTTGTCCGCGTGACACCGCAGGCCTGTGTTCCCGGGGAGGCAGAGCCAGTGGATAAACCCGATGCAGGCAACCCTTGGACTCCCACGAGCCAAACGAATAAACAAACGGCGGGAACTCAACTCGCAGGCCCGGGCGCACTGGAAAGAGGACCCCTTTCGACCACAGCTCCCTCAAAGGAACGCTGCCAATGCGCCGCATCTCATGCACCGCCAGCCGCAGCCGCCAGCGCGCCGGCATCGTTTTCGGGTCAAGGCGCAGCGGCTTGAGGGCCTCCTGAATTTTGAGCCTCCCGTTGTAGACCCCGGTGTTGTTCAAATGATGCCGCCACAGCGTGGTTGGCGCACTATGTTTGAGCAACACACGCAAGTGATCAAGGTGCAGCCAGGAATCATAGCCATTGGTATTCGGCACCAGATCACTATAGCTGCCCAGCGGCGGCCACTCCTTTTGCCCCTCGTTGATCGGCGCTAGGTCGATCACACTCGCCACCTCATCTTTGCTCAGTCCCGTGATGCGCAGCGTCGGCCACAGCGCACGCCCCGGCATCTTGTCCGCAGGATCCGCCTTGCCAGTTTTCACACCCAGTTTTTTGGCTGGGTAATACAGCGGCGGCGGAGTGATCCAGTCCACGCTCCACATCGCCGAGACAATCGGCGCCTGCATCAGGCTGATGACCAGCAGCGCCGCTGCCATCGCACGCCGACGCGGCACCGTCGCGAGCCACCACGCAGTGATCGCTCCAAGAAACGCCACCACGCTGGCAACCATGTGGCCGCAAGTTCGCAACTCCTCCACTGCCGCATCTTTTTTGGCTGGCTGCCACATGGCCTGCACCATCGACTCACCACCCGTAAGCCACAGCCCGGCAATGAGCACTCCCACCACGGCGATGGCGATGACCTGCCGCGTCGTGCTCGTCAGAGCCGTGAGCGCACTCACCATGCCGATCACCAGTCCCACGCTCAGCATCAGCCCGCTGCCAAGCGCCAGCCACGCTCCCATGCCAAGCTGAAAGCCAGCCCATCCCGTGCTCTCCACCATCAGCAGCGGCAGCACGATCCCACAGCAAAGAAACGCCAGCTTGCCCAGCCAAAGCGCCACCTGCCCCACCGGCCGCGTCAGCGTCGCACAGTCCGTGTTCGAAGGCGAGTCACCACGGATGCACAGCCAGGCCACAGTCGCAGGAATCAGCACCATCATCAAAATCGAAAACTCACCAAAGGCGTAGTCGAATTGGGCGATGTCCCTGACGGCGATGCAATAACGATGCAGCAGAGTCGCCGCGATCCATGCCAGGATCCAAACCCAATGATGCCGCCACTCCGTGCGGAATTGATGCATGATGCGAAAGAGCAGGGTTGCAGTCATGGTTTGCGGAGCCTCCAGGCACGTTGTTCCGGCAGGTACTCAAAGTCAGCCACCTTCAGGTGCCGGTAGCGCGGCCACTGTTTGTCGGCGTCCACCTTTTCCTGCCAAAGCTTGGTGTCATCGGCCTTCAGCAGTTTGGGGTAGGGCATGCTGCAGCCGGGAGACGGCGCATCTCCTCCCAGGGCCATCCACCGTAGGCAGACCTCCAGTGCCTCGCTGCTGCCATACTCGGCGGCTGTTTCAAATCGCATGGCCGTCCAGTGGTTTTCGTTCCTCAGGGCGGGGACGTCTTGCAGGATGGCTTCGCGCGCGTTCGCCTCCAGCCGCGGACGCAGGGCAGGAAACTTGTTGAGCGCCTCATAGTCGTGGTCCTGTCCTTGTCGCCGCAGCTCCTGCATCAGCTTTTCCAGCGAGGCTTCATCCCCCCATTTCAACAGCAGGTCGTCGATCCCATGCGGCAGCCTTGGCAGAGAAAGCAGGCGCGGTTGCAGGCGCCGTGCGGGCTCACTCCAGCCTTTGCGGATGATCGTATCCGTCAGCACCGTGTTCGTCATCACTTGATCAATGATCGTGTCCCTCTGTTCCTCAGTGAGGTACTCATCCAGCAGACTTTTCGGCGGGTAGTTGTTCCAGCCAGGCCACAGTTCAGGCGGCAGTTCCAGCATGAGCGCCAGATGATTCTGCAGCAGCGGCCGGAAGGCATCCCCCACTTCTTTGAGCGCAGCCTTCTTGTATGCCACACCCGTCGCGGCCACAGTCGCGAGCAGATCATAAAGATAACGCCGCGCCTCGGCTTCCGAACTCTCCGCCGTCGGCGGTTTCAAAGTAGCGAGCCGTTCTTGAAAAGCTTTCACCTCGCGCCCCACATAAATATGCTGGTCATACAAACGGTGCGTGTCGTTTCTTGGCGGATGATCAGCCAGCCTTATGTCCGGCGATTTCCATGTCCACTTCGTGGTGCCAAGAAACCGGCTGCGCAGCAGAAGGATCCTGCACTCGGCGATATCCACGTTCGCATCCTCACCGTCCGCATAGTTCAATACGCCACGCCAGCCGAGACGTTTCGCCTCCCGGCTCCACCCTTTGTCTCCAGCGCGGGTCGGCTGCTGCTTTTGAAATGCCGGCTCCACCCAGACCAGATGTCGTTGCGGAGAATACAGCATCACCGCAGTGTCACCAAATCCCCCTCTTTGAGGATCATGCGCGCTTACATGCAGATCCACGCTCAAGCTTCCGAGACTCGTCGCACCATTTTCATTTTGATTTTGATTCACCTGCAGAATCCGCATCGCATTCCCGTCAGACTCCCCATGCGCTCCTGCTTGCAGCGGCAGATCCAGCGCGATCTCACGCTCATACCAGTCGATCTCATAGTCTGTCGTGAGGCGCAGCGGTTTCTGCGGATCTGGATACGGCGGCTTAAACTCGCCCAAGTAGCTCTGAAAGTTGCTGTATATCCCCCATTGCGAACGATCACTGCTCGTCGCGAAGAGAGTGCCTGCCGGAAACAAGTCGCGCAGCACACTGTCCATCGCCATCAGGGTCTGATAGGGCAGCTGAAAGTTGTTTTTCCGGCTGCGCCAGAAAAAGGGCGGCTCGGAACGCGTCATCTTCTCCCCCTGCGCAACCACACTGGACTGCGGTCTCAGTTGTACCGACACACGGGGATCCTGGCTCTGCGTCCGTATCGGCACAAAGATCGTTCTCTGCCGCTCCTCCTCAAACCCGGTGAACTCAAGCAGGCTCAGGTCGATGTCCACCTTCAGCTCAGGGGCCAGTTCACTCGCCCGCGCTTGATCTTGCGAAGGGTCTTGTTCATTCCATGGCCATAGTCGGCCCGTCGTCAGGCATAGCATGCCAAGGCTCAGCATCATGAGAATCCGCCGCCGAAAGGTCCTCACGCACCCATTCTGTTGCCGCCACGCCATCCTCAGGATGCCCGCGGTAAATACCATCGCCGCCACATTCATGCCCCACCGGTTCTGACTTCCATCCATCGAAACATTCGCCCAGTTCAGCGCAGCAAATTCCACCATTCGATTCGCGACATACATCCCGGCGGCAAGGCATCCCAGCGCAGCCCAAAACTCCCCCCGCCGCCACAGCGCCGTCATTGGTACCACCCACGCCGTGAGCTTGAGTGTCTCCACCGCCTTTCCCCACGTGCCTGTCACAATCTCCGCCGCTGGACGGTGTGAAAGCAAAAGATAGAGCGCGTTTTGCAAAACCACCGGCACCACCAGCAGCAGCAGCCACAGCGCGATCCGCGCCTGCCAATACGCACGCATGGGCAGAGGCCGCGTACTGATAAAGCTGCGATCACTCCCCGGCTTGTCCTCAGGGCATGATCCCATCAAGGTCATCCCAGCCACCATCAGTACAGTCGGCAAATAGCTCAGCCACACCGGCACATCCTCTCCCGCCTTCAGCGGCAGCAGCCATTCCAGATTAACCGCCAGATCCAGCGCCAGCAGCACCAGAAACGCCAGCCAGCGCAGCCGCAGATAATAAAACTCTTTGCGGAAGTGATGAAGTGTCATAGGCCAGATGAATTAAAATCCGAATGCCGAGCCCTGTCTCTTGAGACGCAGCCCCGCTGACCAAATGCCAGTTGGCAAGTGCTGGCTTGGCTGTTAAAATGCCCCCATGAAGGCTCTCGAAAATTCAGCCCTTCCCACCTTGTCCCAAGACGAGAGGTACGCTGCCATGGTCGAGAAGCTGAAAAAGCTTGGCGTTCGAGTGGCCCCACGAACCGCATGGAAACAATCGTTTGGCAGCATGGAAGGCAGCGAGCATTTCGACGAGGCTGTTCGCCTCGGTGCGGAGTGGCGCGAACAAGTGAACCGCGACGATTCTTAAGTCCGTAATGTTCCTCCTCGACACCAATCACTATTCTGAATTCGTTCGGAAAAGTGCTGCGGGGCTTCGATTGAGAGATCGAATGGACTTGTCCCATGTCGATGACTTCTTTCTTGCGATCATCACTCCTCAAGAGGTCCTCAAAGGCTGGCTCGCTGAGATTCAGCCTCATCGGCAGTTGGATCGCGGCGTGCGTTCTTATGCGCAGTTCCAGGACAGCTTGGCTGACCTGCAACGATGGACCTGTCTTCCTTGGAGCGCAGATTCCGCTGACATCTTTGACGGCTTGAAATCCTCCAAGCTCAATATCGGCACTCTCGACATGCGCATCGCTTCCATCGCGCTCGAATACGGTGCCACGATTCTCACGCGAAACCTCATTGATTTCGTGAAGGTCCCCGGCCTGCATGTTGAGAACTGGTTGGATTGAAAGCATATCTCATTTCCCTTCCAGTCGGTAAGCCCTCGCCAGCGCCACAAAAATCTCCCGCAGGCTCATCGGCCGCACTTCATGATGCGCCGCCGCCGGCATCGCCTCCCGCAGTGATGCCGCAAATGCCTCATCACTCGCAAACCGGCTCGCCGTAAATCTCAGCATCCGCCCCGCCTGCTCCGCATGCAGCCAGTCGTTCGGCAGATTCACCGGCGCTTTCGCCTCGTCCGGCAGCACCACCTCGATCGCACGAAACCTCGCCTGCAAACTGTCGCTCGTCTCATCCAGCGCTAGCTTTCCGCGATTGATGATCGCCACCCGGTCCGCCAGCCGCTGCACTTCCTCAATGTCATGCGAAGACACAAACACCGTCCACCCCTCCTGCTCCGTCAGTTCCAGCAGCCCGCGAATAAACTCATCCCGCACCAGCGGATCCAGCCCGCTGAACGGCTCATCCAGCACCACCAGTTTCGGCCGGTACGCCAGACTGCTCAGCAGCGCCGCCTTCATCCGCATCCCACGCGACAGATCCTTCAGCTTCGTCCCCGTCGGCAGATCAAACTGCACCATGAGCTGCTTCTCGAAAGCCGCATCCCAGTTCGGATACAGCGGCCGGCAATAATCAAAGAACTGCTTCACCGTCATCCACAGAGGCAGCTCCATGTTTTCAGACACATAACCAATCTGCGTGAACTGCGCCGGCCCCAGCTTCCGAGAATCCCCGCCCAGCACCTCAATCCTTCCGCTGTCCGGCCGGTGCAAATTCAGCAGACACTTGATCGTCGTGCTCTTGCCCGCGCCATTCGGCCCCAGAAACGCCGTCACCTGCCCCTCCGGCACCTCCAGGCTTAAACCAGCCACAGCTTCAGTCTTGCGGAAGCGTTTATGCAAATCGGTGATCGTGATCATAGACTTTTGAGATGCTGAATGACTTGGTTGAGCGTGAGATTGAGTTCCGCCGCCTCCTTGAGCAGCGCCCGACATTCCGGCGTGATCTGCGCCAGCCGTTCCGCGAGGTCCGGCTGATCCGGCACCGTCACCACCATCCCGATGCCCGGCCTCGAATTGAGCCATCCCGCATCCTTCAGCAGCAGCACCACCTTGTGCGCCGTCGTCGGGCTGATCCGCAGTTCCTGGCTCAGCGTCCGCACACTCGGAAACGCATCCCCCGCCCTCATCTGCCCCGTTAAAAGCGCTTTGCGCACAGCCCCAAGAATCTGGTCAGAGACCGGACTCCCATCCTGAAGCTGGATCGAAAAAGGCAGCATACGCGAAGTGTGACCACTGTAACAGCACATCTATTACACCTGCAAGCAAAAAACGTTGTAGCGATTTTTTTCCCAGCCAACACCCCCATCTTACCAACCCTCACACCACCTCAATGCTTTCTTATTTTTAGGTAAACCTCAAATGAGAACTGAATAGTTAAAAATAAATATAGCCAAGTATCGCAACGATGACAGCCCTGGGTCTTTGAGATCAATTAACTCAGCGCGTTTTTGCTGCCGTCCTTTAAAAGAAAGATCTCAAACAGCGACTGAATCCGGCAATAAGTCAGCAATCTGGTAGCGGCATTTAAGCTCATTTCCTGTGAAGGGCTGCCAGATACGATCAAACTGAAAACGTCCGGCAACAATGCCACCAGATATTCCTAACTTTTTAGCTAATTCGCGACCGGCAGCGACGGGCATCTTGCCTCCGTGTTCCACTCTCAACTTTCTAATCTCTTCTGTTGGAATTAAGAACTCTCGAGCAAACTGATTGGCATCAATTTCCAAAGCATCCTCTCGCCCCTCGTATTCCACCAACCACTCGCGCTTCAATTTGCCTTGTAGCACATGACGCGCCTCATGAAAGAACGTGAACCAAAAGTGACCATCGTCTTTGTACCTCCCTGTCTGAACGATCAGCGCGCACTTATCATTCAACTGACGAGCCGCACCACTAGCATGAGTTCCTGCCAATTCTGGGAGGAGGACGTAGGCCACCCCACATGCATTACAGGCCATACGAATTGTCTCAACCCATTGGTTAACAGGCATGGTTGTAGCCTTTCTTAGTTTCTCCAGCGTTTCTTTGAAAGCTTCCTCAGTATAAGGCGCGCAGATCTGTTTCCGCCCTTCTATTTCAGCCATACGCAGCCAAGCAGCTAATGCTTCTGGCTCACTTTGAAGTTTTGGCGACTTGCGATAAGCTGCCACAGGGCCACTCCATGTCTCACGCCACCCGGATACAGTAGCACACCCGAAGAAGCGTAGTATTTCCTCCATGAGCTCGTGCCTGCTCTTTGTCCGTGACAACCATCCGCGCTTTTGCATGGCCGCCACCGGCAGGCTGCCGAGCCACTCCTCATCAACTTCCAGTTTTTCGGCAGCTCGCTGGCGAGCCAAATGTTCGCGATAATTGCTTTCCATTCCGTTCCAAAACGAGGCCGGAATGCTAAGGACGCGTTCCAGTTCCAAGGCAGTGTCAGCAGTCAAAGCAGCTTTGCCTTGAATAATCTCGTTGATAGTCTTGATCGGTCTACCCATCCTCCGAGCCAGTTCGGATTGCGTGAGACCCATCTCACCGATGGTCTCCGCAAGCGTCTCTCCAGGAGGTGAGGCGTAATCGGGTTTGAAAGGGGGGCTCATGTATATCGTATGTCGTGCGTGTTGTTTCTCAGGGGTAGTTAACCACCTCGAAAATAGTAACTTCTGTCACTGAGGTCCAGTCTAGTTCGCCATCCTTCGGCCTGGCAGCTGGCTCGTTGGCGATCAGAAAAATAAGCGAGTGAGATGGGTCTACAGTAATCGAAACTTGTCCCTTACGTTCGCCCAAAAGCTCATTGGCGCGCAGCTGTGGCAACACGCGCAGATCCGCCAGACATCGAGCGCCTTTCACCTCGGAAACGCGCCGCACGAGCATGCGGCCTAGCTCCACCCCGTAGGATCGCGTTAGTTCCCTTTCCGAGGAAAACTCCTTCTGTAGTTTATTGTTTCGGAAATGAATGAGCATTGGGCGTGCTAGCAAAGAAAGACCTTCAGCCAGAATCATCATGGGCGCAACAAATTTAACCCTTCGGGTTAAAACCGTGTTGACTACTGCTTTAACCCAGTGAACCCTTCGACTCGTGAAGCTTTTTACACAGCAACACAAAAAAGCCGCCTCCGCATTAACGGAGACGGCTCATTCCGGCCGCTCCCCGGCACGGATCACTCCGCCCGTTTGGAACAGCCTTGAGTCTTTTGGACGACTGCTGGCAGCTTCCTGGCAGACTGGCCGCGAGTCAAGCTCAGAGCTTGGAAGGGAGAACTCTCAAGACTAGAAAGGAACCTCCCCCACCATGGCAACAGATGCTGAAGGAATGCGCGGCTACCGCTCGCGCAACCAGGACGGCGAACTGCGTGACAAACGTGACGACACCCATGTCGGCACGATTGAAAAGCAGTATGGCGTGGATTTCGGCGTGCGTAGCGATATGCACCTCGGAACCCTCCTGGAACGCACCGGACAGGAATCCCTCAATGACCTCCTTCACGGAGGCAAGGGACGCTAGGCCAATCCCCGAAGCGGCGGCACAGAAATGTGCCGCCGCTTTTTTGTGCCCTTAAATCATTCACCACCCCCACCTCACCCCCTCCTACTTCCCCTTCCTCCCACCCCTCTTCGGCTTCGCATAGCTCACACTCTTCCTCTGCGCCGGCAGCGCCCCGCTATCATCCGCATTCAGCCCCGCACGCTTCTTCAGCTCACGAATCTGGTCTCGCAGCAGCGCCGCGCGCTCATACTCCAGCTTCATCGCCGCCTCCGCCATCTCCTGCTCCAGCTCACGGATCGTCTCCGTGATCGCAAAATCACCACCCCCTTCGCGCACCACGCTCTCCTCCACCTCGCGCGCCTTGCCCAAAATTTGCAGACTCTCCTGCACCGCACGCTGCACCGTCTGCGGCGTGATCCCATGCTTCTCATTATGATCCGTCTGCACCTGACGCCGATACCCGCTGATGCTCAGCAGCGCCCGGATGCTCTTCGTCTCAATATCCGCAAACAGCACCACCTCCCCGTTGATGTGACGCGCCGCGCGCCCCGACGTCTGAATCAGCGACGACTCGCTCCGCAAAAAGCCCTCCTTGTCCGCATCCAAGATGCACACCAGGCTCACCTCCGGCAGATCCAGCCCCTCACGCAGCAGATTGATCCCCACCAGCACATCGCAGTCCCCCGCACGCAGGCTCCGCAGAATCTCCACCCGCTCGATCGCATCGATGTCGCTGTGCAGATACCGCACCTTGAAATCCAAATTGCGCAGGTAGTCCGTCAAATCCTCCGCCGTCCGCTTCGTCAGCGTCGTCACCAGCACACGCTCCCCCTTCTCAATCCGCTGCCTACACAGCTCGATCGTCTCATCAATCTGCCCCTTCAGCGGCTTGATCGTGATCACCGGGTCCAGCAGCCCTGTCGGCCGGATGATCTGCTCCACCACGAGCGTCCGCCCCTTCGTCGTCACATCAAACTTCTCAATCGGCTCCGCGCTCCCGCTGATCCGCACCGTCCGCGTCATCGGCAGAGCATCCGTCACCTTCGCGATGTAGCTGGTATTTCCCACCACACTGTTCTCAATCTCAAACCTCGCCGGCGTCGCGCTCACATACACCAGCTGCCCCACCTTCCCCATGAACTCCTCAAACCTCAGCGGCCGGTTGTCCAGCGCGCTCGGCAGCCGGAACCCATGCTCCACCAGCACCGTCTTGCGCGACTTGTCACCCTCATACATCCCGCCTATTTGAGGGATCGTCACGTGGCTCTCGTCGATAAACATCAGCGGCGGCTCCTTGAAGAAATCCAGCAGCGTCCCCGGCGTCGCCCCCGGCGCACGCCCCGTCAGGTGCCGGCTGTAGTTCTCGATCCCCTGGCAGAAGCCCATCTCCTGCATCATCTCGATGTCATACTGCGTCCGCATCTTGATGCGCTGCGCCTCCAGCAGCTTCCCCTCCTTCTCAAACCACGCCACCCGCTCCTCCATCTCCTCCCGGATCTTCACGATCGCCTTCCTCAGCTTGTCCCCCGGCGTCACAAACTGCTTCGCCGGAAAAATCGTGTAGCTCGGCATCTTCAGCGTCACCGTCCCCGTCAGCACATCCACCGCGCTGATCCGGTCGATCTCATCCCCAAAAAACTCAATCCGGATCGCCTCGTTCTCCAGATACGCCGGCACCACCTCGATCACATCCCCGCGCGCCCGAAACTTCCCGCGCGTCAGCTGCACATCATTCCGCTCATACAGCATGTCCACCAGCCGTGTCAGCAGCGTCTCCCGCGTCATCTGCATCCCCACGTTCAGCGGCAGCATCATCCCCTCATAATCTTCAGGAGAACCCAAACCATAGATGCACGACACACTCGCCACGATGATCGTATCCTGCCGCGTAATCAGCGCCCCCATGCTCGAAAGCCGCAGCCGTTCGATCTCATCATTCACCGCGCTGTCCTTCTCAATGAACGTGTCCGTCCGCGCGATGTAAGCCTCCGGCTGGTAGTAGTCGAAGTAACTGACAAAGTACTCCACCGCGTTCTCCGGGAAGAAATTCTTAAACTCCGAATACAGCTGCGCCGCCAGCGTCTTGTTATGCGAGAACACCAGCGCCGGCCTCCCCACCTCCGCGATGATGTTCGCCATCGTAAACGTCTTCCCCGACCCCGTCACCCCCATCAGCGTCTGGTGCCGGTTCCCCGCACGCACAGACTTCGTCAGCTTCGCAATCGCCTGCGCCTGATCCCCCTGCGGACTATACTCTGTATTCAGCCGAAAAACGGACATGGTAAAGCTTACGTACAGCAGCGGGCTCAGCGATGCACCGAATAAATCACGCCACCAGCCACTCACCCAGGCAGGCTTTTGTGTTTCCCAGGATGCCATGCCCCCAGGCAGCTAGGGATGCGCTGTGCGCGTCCGGAGAATCCTTCGTCCCAGCGTAACCTGCCGACTCAAAGCGCTCCCCTTTCCAAACGCCTCCGCCTTCCGCTGTCGAATGCCCCAAGGTCGGCCACATTGGAGAAAGCACAGTTTCGCCACTCCACTCTGCATCACATCAACCCCAAAGGGGTTGCATATCATAGCGAAGGGTTGCCGAGCCTCAGCGAGGCTACCCTGGTACCCGCTCCGAAACACCCCACGCCCACCAGAAGCGTCTGCAAAGAGCACCGCCTCGCTCAAAGAACGCCGCCAGCTCCAAACCCCACGAGCAACACTATTAATCGAGTGCCCCTCGCCTTCAGAGATCAGACCCCACAGATCTCACTGCGGCTTTCCAATCCCTGCATACCCTCCGCCGCTTGAGCGAAGGGGGCGGTATAAAACTCCGCCTGTTACGACATCCCCGAACCAATCTCGCTCGGCGCAGGCAGATCCGCCGGATCCACTTCCTCCACCTTCGCAGCTGCAGCCACCGGGTGCACATAGCGCTGGCGGTACTCCTTCCAGGAGATCAGCTTGCGGTCGCTCTCATCCCAGATCCGCAGATTCATGCACTTCAGGCTCTCCCAGAACGTCAGCGGCTTGATCGAATAAAACAGCGGATGCGAATTGTGGCACTTCTCCAGGTAGTAGTTCGGAATCCGTGAGCTCAGATGGTGCACATGGTGGAAGCCAATGTTCCCCGTGAACCACTGCAGGATCTTCGGCAGCTTGTAAAACGAGCTCCCCTCCAGCGCAGCCGTCGTGTAGTCCCAGTCCTCACGGTGCTCCCAGTACACATCCTCATACTGGTGCTGCACATAAAACATCCAGATCCCCGCCATCCCTGCAAACATCGTCACCGGCAGCTGCATCAGCACGTAGTTCTTGAAGCCAAACAAATAGCTCAGGCCCACAATCATGAGCACCAGCGCCACGTTCATGATCATCACCGACTTGCGGTCCTTGCCCTTCGCCCGTGGCGATGGAAAACGCTGATGGATCAAAAACAGCGCCAGCGGCCCCACCACAAACAGCGTGATCGGATTGCGCACCAGCTTGTAAAAGAAGCGCCGCGTCGGGCTCGCCTCCTGGTACTCCTTCACCGTCATCGTCCAGATGTCCCCGTCACCACGGCGGCTCAGGTCACCCGACGTCTGGTGGTGCACCGAATGCTGCCACGTCCAGTGCAGATACGGCGTGAAAGTCAGCATCCCGCTGATGAAGCCCAGCACGCTGTTCGCCCGCTTCGACTTGAAAAACGACCCATGACCGCAGTCATGAAACATGATGAACACACGCACCAGCAGCAGCCCCGCCACCGCCGCGATCGCCAGCGTCACCCAGTAAGAGGTGTGGCTCAGGCTCCAATACATCGCATACCAAAGCAGGGCATACGGGACGAAAGTGTTAACGATCTGCCAGGTGGCACGCGGGATCGAAGGAACCGTAAAAGGGGCGACAATTTTTTTCCATTCGGAAATCGTGGCCTGGGGCTTGGATGATGTCATCTCAGGGGCGCTGGTCATAGTTGGGTGGAGACTTCTTATATACCACATTTCCAGCATTCGTCCCACACTCAATTTGTTAAAAAACTCTCATTTATGGCGAATTCTTGACAGTTTCTTGCCATTTAAACTACTCAGATTGAGCCAACTAAATCTTCCACCCCGTCCTCGCACACCCCACCCCTCTTCGAAAACTCGCGTCAGCGTCCCCGGACTGCGGCGCTTCAGCGCCGCTTTCGCAGGCCTCCCAGCGCACGCCCACCCAAACCTCCAAACACCACCCCGCTCCGATGCCACCCGCCGCATGGCCCCTCCGCGCCCCCCTGCCCACGCAATAATCATCGTCCGGATTTTCTGAATCCTTATCAGCGTCATATCAGCGGTTAAAACCTCTGGTCCTCGCCGTAGAATCCCCTGCCAAAGCCCCCCTCCGGAACATTCCTCTGCCAACCCATTCCTCTGCCGAATTTCAGCGCGTCCGCAATCTAACCGCCCGTTGTTCACGTCCCTGAACCCACTCCCGGTTTCAGTGTATTCCGTGTATTCCGTGGTTGATCCCCTCTGCCTCCGCCCCCTCTGCCTCTCTGCGGCAAAAACGAACGTCCCATCGTCACCCATTGACCGGTCCAACGATCCTAATTCGACATGATCAGCGTCAAATCAGCGGTTAAAAACCTCTCCCTCTGGCCACGAAATCCCCCAGGCCAAAGCCCCCCCTCCGGAACATTCCCTTGCTCTCCATTCCCTTGCTAAATTTCAGCGCATCCGCGCCCCCATAGCCCTCCCCCCCCAAAAAAAAACCGGACGGCACCACAGCACCGCCCGGCAAAAAAAAGTACTCAGTCTCAGCAAGACCTCACTTCACCTTGATCAGCTCCACATCGAAAATCAGCGCCTCATTCGGCCCGATGTCACGCCCCGCGCCACGCGGGCCGTACGCCAGCTTCGAAGGAATGTAGAAGCGATACTTCGACCCCTCCTGCATCAGCTGCACACCTTCCGTCCAGCCCGCGATCACGCGGTTCAGCGGAAACTCGATCGACTCCTTGCGGCGGTAGCTGCTGTCAAACACCGTCCCATCAATCAGCGTCCCCTCGTAGTGCACCTCCACCGTGTCCGTCGCCTTCGGGCTCTTCCCCGTCCCCGGCGTGATCACCTTGTACTGCAGACCGCTCGCGGTCACCGTCACGCCTTCCTTCTTGGCGTTGTCTTCGAGAAATTTTTCACCTTTGGCAAGAGCGATGTCGGACATGGAATGTGGGTAGATGGGGGTTGGTAAAACAGGAACCCAAACCCTAGCACCCCCCTCCCACTTGTCGACCCCCGATTGCCACCCGCTCAACACCTCAAAAATCAACAATCCTTGCTCATCAATCCTCAATCACGCACGCCCAGGGCCTCCTTCATCCGCCTGATGCACGATCCCTCCTCTGCATGGCTTCCCTCGGAGTTCGGAGCACCTCACAAAAAACGCCTCCATCTCAAATCTCCGTGAGCCACCTTCAATCTCTGCCCCCTCTGCCTCTCTGCCCCTCTGCGGCAAACCGAACCTCCCCTCGCTGCCTTCCCCCCATCTCTACAGTGCACGTCTCTTTATCCCCGCATCGCCAGCCACACTGAGCTCTGCCCTTCGAGCTTGGACATTCGTCATTCGGATTTCCTCATTCGTCATTCCCCCCATCCCCCTCCGGCCTCCGGCTTTTTCCTCCCTTTTTGCGCCTCTTTGCGGCCAATTCATCCCCTGTTGCTAAATCCCGCCCCTCCCTAAACTCCCCCCCATGAACCGCGAGCGCCTCCTCTCCCAGCTCTCCGCCCACTCCGGCCCCTTTGACATCGCCATCATCGGCGGCGGCGCCACCGGCCTCGGCGCCGCAGTCGATGCCGCCTCACGCGGCCACTCCGTCGTCCTCATCGAGCAGTCAGACTTCGCCAAAGGCACCTCCTCCCGCAGCACCAAGCTCGTCCACGGCGGCGTCCGCTACCTCAAGCAGGGCAATGTCTCCCTCGTCCTCGAGGCCCTCCGCGAGCGCGGCCTCCTCGTACGCAACGCCCCCCACCTCGTCCACAGCCTCCCCTTCGTCATCCCCAGCTACCACTGGTGGGAGGGCCCCTTCTACGGCATCGGCATGAAGGTCTACGACACCCTCGCAGGCCAGCTCGGCCTCGAGCCCTCACGCTCCCTCTCCCGCGAGGACATGATCCAGCTCCTCCCCACCCTCGAAACCGAAGGCCTCTCCGGCGGCGTCGTTTATCACGATGGCCAGTTCGACGACGCCCGCCTCGCCATCCACCTCGCCCGCACCGCCGTCAATCACGGCGCCATCGTCCTCAATCACACCCGCGCCTGCGGCCTCATGAAAGAGAAAAACGGCCACATCATCGGCGTAAAGGCCGAGTGCGTCGAATCCGGCTGCCAGTACGAAATCCGCGCCCACTGCGTCATCAATGCCACCGGCGTCTTCGTCGATGCCATCCGCCACATGGACGACTCCCAGGCCGAAAACATCGTCGCCCCCAGCCAGGGCGTCCACCTCGTCCTCCCCCGCGAGTTCCTCCCCGGAGACTCCGCCATCATGATCCCCAAGACCGACGACGGCCGCGTCCTCTTCGCCGTCCCCTGGCACGGCCGCGTCATCATCGGCACCACAGACACCCCCGTCCATCACACCTCCCTCGAGCCCCGCGCCCTGCCAGACGAAATCGCCTTCCTCATGCAGCACGCCGCACGCTACCTCACGCGCGATCCCCACCCCTCGGACGTCCTCAGCGTCTACGCCGGCCTCCGCCCCCTCGTCGCCATGAAGGAAAAAGACGGCCACTCCACCGCCGCCCTCTCCCGGGATCACACCATCCTCGTCGCAGACTCCGGCCTCATCACCATCACCGGCGGCAAATGGACCACCTACCGCCGCATGGCCGAAGACGTCATCGACCACGCCGAAATGGTCGGCGGCTTCGGCATGCGCCACTGCGTCACCCCCAGCCTCATGATCCACGGCTCCGCCACCGTCCTCGATCAGCACGATCCCCTCGCCGTCTACGGCAGCGATGCCGCCGAGATCCGCGCCCTCGCCGCCCAGCAGCCCGAACTCGCCGGCAAAGTCCACCCCTGGCTCGATGTCACCTGCGCCGAAGTCATCTTCCACACCCGCCACGAAATGGCCTTGTCAGTGGAAGACGTCCTCGCCCGCCGCAGCCGCAGCCTCCTCTTCGATGCCCAGGCCTCCATGTCCGCCGCCCCAAGAGTCGCCGCCCTCATGGCCACCGAACTCCACTGGACCCCCGCCCGCACCGCCCACGAAGTCGACCACTTCCAAAAACTCGCCATCGGCTACATTTTGGAGGGGTGAACGCAATGGGTAGCGCGAGTTGTCCCCAACCCACCTCCGTCAAAGCGCATCGCGAATGCGCCAGCAAAGTAGTCCGCACCTGCGCAGCCCCGAAGGGAATCCTCTGTGCGGCGCTCCGCCACATCCCCAGCCTCGCGCCACAACACATCCAGCATCCAGCCAGTCCCCCCTGCCATCGCGGCCTGAAGGGCCGCCGGACTCAGCCCAGGGCGCAGCGCAGCAAGCCCTGGGTCACGACATCACATGCCCCTTTCAACCGAAGGTCGCACCCTGAAGGGGTGCGGGAAATCCCCGCCTGTCCCAGCAACCGCTCTAACCCTCTAACTCAGCACGCCCGACCCCACTACTTAACCGGCCACTACCCCAGAAGCAAACCAAGCGCAGCCTCACCCTGTAGGAACATCAAATGCTAGAACACTAACAACCATCTCCCGAGATGGGTCGTTTTTATGAGACAGAACATAGCGGCTTCTAGTTTCACCCTCGATATTCAATGAACGCTTGAAGTTCGGATGCGTTGGAATCGTGTCTTTTATCGCATTGAGCACAGCAGTAAAATTCTTGTTCCGATTAAAAATAATCAAAGCCACTTTGGTATCTCTCCAACTGCTATAGCTCAAAACTTGGTCAACGGTCTCCAATAGTTTTTTCGGTCCTTCCCAAAATTTACATTCTCCAATGAATATGTTCTGGCCGTCCACTCGAACAAGAATGTCGGTCTTTCCTTCATAATTGAACGTCTCTCCTGTGGCCTGTCCTTCGTAGTGGCCGTTTAACTGCATTAAGAAATGAGTGCGCAGAGATTCTTCATCCATGCTCTTGAATGCACTTGGGCTGCGCTCCATGACGACCGTCATGTCACCGAGCACTTTCAAAATGTGCTCATAATCATCGTTGGGAAGAGCGGGCTCAGGCTTAAAAGCTTGAACGGTTTTCCTGATCTCAACCTCAGGCTTGAGCTTTCTGCGAATAGATGGCGGAGCGTAAGTGCTCGGCTGGCTGGTTCTCGGCCTCAAAGGAAATCCCAATTCTCCCAGTAAATTTTGGTCAGCAAGCAGCTTCGTTTTTCTCCCTTCTATTTGAGGGCGAAAATTTTGAACAATTGAATTATTAAAGCTCCGAAAATCAGATTCCAAGCACCGCAAGTAGCTTTCGATTTCAGCTAATTGACGATCTATCGATGTTCTAACAATTTTTGGATCCAATCTTTCGTCAACAAATTTTAAGATAAGATTTTGGTTTTGAACGACGCCTCTTGGAGGCATTGATGTAAATGTCGAAGGACGTATTCTAAACACTTCGGCATCTCCCACAAACGGGATCGTCACCGCAACTTCTGTTCCTTTAATAAAAAATGGCCCGGGTCTTATAAAAAGACGATTTCTGTCGTGAGACACGTCAATGTCTACCTCCTTCTGTTTCACATGAATGCCGTCTTTATCCAGTGAAGGAACTTCGACCCAAAAGCGTTTCTTCAAATCATCGCATATGTCGTCAATAGGCGTGCTTAAAATTGTATTCGGGCCAATCAATCCAATTTCCTTTTGAAGGCGTACTCTCTGGCTTTCCAGAACTGAAAAACAATCAACATTCGAAAATAGATAATCATTTTGGCTCATATCTTAAGATGATATTTAAACATATCACATCTGAATATTTATTCTAGATAATATTCTGCATGTTGATTTTGACAGTATCGTGTTTTCGGAAAGTAATAAAAACCGTCCACTGCCATTGTCCTCCAAATTCAGATTGTCTTTACTGTGTCAGTTTCAATTCTGGATGCATGTTAAACAAGTTACGTCGACAATCACGCATTGCATCAGCACCCTTCTGAAAGGAAGAGTCAATTTGTGCCGCCTCGGAGAGTCGCGATACAAGCTGGGTCATCAGAACCAATTTATCTTCCGGAGATGTCGCTTTAGCTAGCAGCGCATATACATCCCGGATTTTTCTTGCCCGTGTAAACGGAACTTTGGAGCCGATTTTTGTCCTAACAACACCGGTGATGTGCTTTGGAGTAATGGGCGAGTAGCTCTTGATTTTATGCCCAACCAATCCTGCTTCCCATAGAATAGGCTTCACCTGACTATTTAAAAAACTACGTCTGGCTCGCTTGCCTGAAAACGTAAGATCATCCACGTAAAGGGTCATTTTCAAACCATGCTCTTCTGCACTTTTGTGGATTTTGTCGAATATGTCTTGGTGTGACCAATAGGATAAAAGCAAGGAGAACGGACCACCTGTTGGAAGGTGTCCGTTAACAGTATTAAGGTCGGTTAGAATTTCTGCAACATCAGGCGAGCAATCGAGTGTCTGTTTAAAGAACTGATAAATTCGCTCTCGTTTGCAACTTGGGTAGAAAGATTGAACATCAATTGTGCAAACCCACTCATGTGAAGAATGGTTTTCAGCATTGGTCTTGTAACTTAATCCTTTCAACCCTGCCTGAACATACCCAGGATGAGTAACTCTCTGAAGCAGGCGATTCAGGCGCTTATGAATTGCTTTAAGTTCTGGAATCGGGTCCTGCACTTGGCGGGGTTTCTTCCCGGCCTTCGGACGACAAAGCCGAAGCATATACGCAGAGTCCCCTAGATTTTGTGTACGTTTTAATGCTGGCAAGTCAGTTTCGAGCACTTCAGCAAGTCGCTTTTTGCTCCGAATTCCGTAGATGTGACTCTTTGAGATTGGATAGCTTACTTGTAGAGGACTAGCCATCATCATCAAGTTTTGTTCTTTCGTTGAACCAGTCCAAAATCTTGAATGCTTTTTCGGCGACTGATCGACGTAAAGAAGCTGTAGGAGTAGACTCAATCGAAGAGCCATCTTGTAATTCCGCCAATAACATTACGGACGAAAGAGGCATTTTAAATGACTGCGCATAACGATTCAACACATCCAAACTCGCGGGCCGAGTACCACTCTCCAACTCAGAAATTACTGATTTTTTAAAACCCAAGCGTTCAGCGGCTTCGACTTGTTTCAACCCGTGATACTCCCGCAACAAACGTAATGCTGCATTGAGTTGAATTGATTCTTTTGATTCCTTCATTTTCATTTGGAGGAGCGCTAATGACGATCGAACATCTCAATACCTCTGATGATCAAGGAAGCTGTGCGGAGCACAAAGTCCCAGAACCATCGGTTGACGACCAGCTTTCGCAGACTCCTGAGGAGTCCACGTTTTACTGATCGAATAGCGCCCCGCTTCGGTGGTGGCTTTGCTTTTATTTTCATGGCTGTGTTTTGGGTTAGCCTCAGCGTGATTGCTGAGGACGGCCCCTGAACCCAAACATTTAGCGCCATGAACCAGGTAACGAAGCGGGTAAACCTCCAACGAAACGCCGAGCGAACGGCCCGCTCGGCAATATCTCCTCACCGCACCAGACATGCCGCGTCGCCGCGCCAGAGCCTGTGGGGCTTGGAAATGGAGGGAGCACGAAGCTCCCACGAGTTCTTGCGAACTCCAATTTTTGAAGAGGCCTTTCCTGGATACCATCACGGCACCACATTGCATGGTGTGGAAAATAGCCGCAAGTAAAAGTTCGCAACTTTGTGAACTTTGTTCAGCCTGGACGGCAAAGCCACCCAGCCAAAAAAAACAGAGCCGCCGCACAAAGGCCGCTCAACACAGCCAAGCCACTCGCTTCTCCCTCACGTCCCCTGGATCACCTCCCCATCCAAAATCAGCGCCTCCTTCGGCCCGCTCTCCCGTCCCGCCCATCCGGGTTGACTGCGCTCCGCTTGCCCTGCGGGCAGCCTTCGGCTGTCTGTCTCACTTCGTTCGGCTCCGTGTATTCAGTGTATTGATTCGCTTCGCTCACCCTCCGGGCTTCTTTCAGTCGTCTGTTTGCCTTCGGCTATCTCCGCTGCGCTCCGGTTCGCTCCGCTCGGCTCCGTGGTCAATCCACTCCGACGGCATTTCCCCGCTGTCACGTCCGACCCCCGGGAGAACAGCTTCAACTCATCTCCTCTCTGCGTGCCCTCCATGAGGTTCCTCTGATCCGTGCTGGTCGTGTCATCCGTGGTTAAAAATCTGGACGCACCAAAACCTCCTTCGACCCGCTGTCCCGTCCCCTCCATCCGGCTTCCGTGTATTCAGTGTATTCCGTGGTCAATCAATCCGGCGATTCCAGAACCCTTGCCTCATCAGTGTCAGTCAGTGTCCCATCAGTGGTTAAAAAACTCCCCCTTCAAAACTGCTCCCTCACAAATTCAATCTCTGCCCCCTCTGCCCCTCTGCGGCAAAAACGAACGCCCCATCGCCCTGGCTCGATGGCCATTGACAAACCAAGCCCATCTTCGATTTTCCCCCATGCCTGCCACCATTCCCGCACCCGAGACATGGATCCGCTCCATCGGTGATTTGCGCCTGCCGCCCGAGACGGACCGGCATCTGCAGGAACTCATGGACCGCAACAACGACGGCCTCCTGCAGCCCGCGCAAAAGCAGGAGCTCGCCGCCCTCGCCGCATGGAGCGAGGAAATTTCCCTGCTCCGCGCCGAGGCCCTCCAACTCCTCGGTCGTCGGCCCGCATGAGCTACCCCAGCGCTGCCTGAAGCTCCAGGATCAGGCTCGCAACGAGTTCCTTCCGGTCACGGAACAAATCATCTTCCTCAAACGCTGGCCTGAAGCGGCCCTCAAGACGGTTGATGTCTGCGGTAAGCGTTCGCAGCCGCTCAATCGCCTCCAGCTCGAACTCCGCGCGAAAGTGCGTCGCCAGGAAATGTACGTCATACAGATCGCGCGCCGTCGTGCGATTCTCCATCGCCCGGGTCTTTTGTTCGATGAGTCGCCCAGCTCGGTAGGTGCGCACGCCTTCGCGTTCCACCACATCCGCGTCGGCCACGACATCACGGCATGACACCTCCACCTTCAACCGTCCCTGCACCGCCGCGCACTCATACTCGATCCGGTAGCGTTGCACGGTTTCCGTGTCCTTCGTCCGTGTGATGCGCAGTTGCTGCGTCAACGGGCGCAGCGCATGCTCGATGCGGCTTTCAAGGTTCAGTTTCTTCGGTGCATCGAAGTCCAGGTCTTCCGAAAACCGGTCCAGCCCGTAGCACAGCAGCAGCGCCGTGCCACCCTTCAGCACCAGCGGCGTCTCCTGCACGGCGCGCAAGACTTCACGCATGATGCGCACGTGCAGTTGCTGGGCAGCAGTGAAGTTCATTGCAGCGCCAGCCATTCGTCCAGCAGCCGGATTTGCGCAGCCTCCAGGCGCTCACGCAGCCGCCCAATCTCCACTCTTAGATGCTCAGCGTCAGTGTCGGCATCCGAGTAGTCATCAATGAGCAGATGATCCGGACGGCGGCCTTGCTGGAGATTACCCAGCAGCAGATCAAGGAAGGCGCGATCACGGTTCGCCGCATAAAAAGTGCTTCCCGCAGGCAGTGGCACACCGCTGCCGCGCAGAATCGCCGCGCACTCCCGTACTCCCGCCGTTCCCAGCAGCGCCGACGTGTCCGGGAAATTCCGGCCCGCGATGCGGAAGCTCGCCCGCCCTTCCAGAAACGTGTCCACGAAATGCCAGTTCACAAACGCAGCCTCCCCGTCCGGGATCGTCATGGCAGACGTCCCCGTAAGATAATGCTCAGGTGTGGTGGCTGGCAGCACAGTCATGCCAGCAGTCTGCCACACCTCCCCAACCCAGCCAAGGCCCAAGTTGGCAGAGCCCCCCCCGCCCCTGACACACGCCGACAAGGGGTGCCTGAACCCCATCCACAAAAATCCTGAAATTCTGCCATCCTGTTAATCCTGTCCAAATCTTCTCCAAATCATCCCAAGCCCACCCAAACCGCAACCAACCTGCAAGATTGCCGAATCCGACACACAAAAACGCCCTCTGTCACTCCCCAGTGCCATGACGATTCTTGACCTCCATCCTCACCCTCTACCCCCTCATGGTGCCCCCTTAACCCCCACCGCTTTCTCCCAGGCTGCCACCTCCTCCGGCACCGCCACCCCCGGATCGGCGGCCTGCACGGTCTTCCAGGTCTTGAGGGCGAAGTCAGCCATGTACTCCAGAAAATCCGGCTCAAGTTTGGACGAGGGCTCGGCCAGCGTCTGGCGCCAGGCATCCCGGGCGTGCTTGAGGGCGTTCTCAAAACGCTTCTGGCGCAGCCGGATGCGGCTCATTTCCCTCAAATCATCCAAACGGTTCTTATAGGTGGCGTTGTGCTCCGCGTGGTTCTCATAGAGCTGGTGGTGCAGCTCCCAGGCCTCATCGAGATTCCCGGCGGACTCCTGCGCCCCCGCCAGTGCGGCCAGCGCGCGGGTCATGTAGGTTTCATTGCCTCCCTGCTGCGCCACGCGCAGGCCTTCCTTGGCCGCGGCAAGGGCTGCCTCAGGTTGCTTCAAGCCGCAGTACGCGGCGCTCTGCGTCTCAAACGCGACCTGCATGTCCTCCCGCAGGGTGTTGGCGCGTGCATCCTCCTTGGAGATGGCCGCCGTGCGCTGCTTGATGAGTTCGATGGCCTCATTCGTGTGCTGGATGGCCTGATCATGCAAACGGGCGTGATTTTCGATTTCCGCCAGCCAGATGAGCTGATGCGGCAGATTGGGGGCGTCCAGCTGCTGCTGCTTGAGGCGCTGCACCACGATGCCATGCATTTCAGCGGCACGCGCATGGTTGCCACGATGGATCATGAGTTCCACCAGCCGAATATCAAACTCCCACTGATGCTTCCCGATATCACCATCCTTCTTGGCTTGGGAGACACATTCCAAAATCTGCTTCTCAGCCGCATCAAACTCCCGGGCCGACTCCAGCGCCTCGGCATGGGACATGAGAATGCGGTGCAGCGCCACGCCACTGAGTTCCTTTTGGCGCGCTTCCGCCACCGCCTCGGCACTGGCCTGCGCCGCGTCCTTGCCACGGCGCAGCTTCGTCCATGCGCGCACCAGCATGCCCTGCGCCCGGAACCAGTTCTGGCTGCCACGCCCCTCATGCTGCTCGATGTGCGTGCGCAGGGTCTTGAGCAGATCCACGGCCTCGATCCGGGACCCGTGATCCACGGCCATGATGAGGTGCTGAAAGGCAGCCTCACGCGCCGCTGGATTTTCGGGCCCCAATCGTGCAGCGGTGAGCTCCGCTGTGCGTCTTAGTGCACCCAGAGACAGCTTGCGGTCGCTCATGAGATCGAACAAACGCGCCACCTGGCCCATGAGCTCGATCTGCAGATCCGGGTCCTCGTGCATGTCTTCAATGCGCTGCTGGCTGGTGATGAGCGCCAGCCGCAGGGCCTCGGGGTTCCTGCCATTGCGCACTTCATCGGCCACCTCCCCGAGCAGGCCGGTGAGGAAGGTGGCGGACTCACGACTGCGCAGCGCCTCGGACTCGGCCCGTGCCTGCGCCTTAAATGCGAGCTTTGCCTGCCAGATGGCGACGCCCGCGCCATTCACCAAGGCCAGCACACTGAAGCAAGCCGCTGCAAAAGCCACGCGATGCCGTCTGATCCAGCGCGAGGCGATGTAGGTCTTGCTGGGCGGATGCGCGGAGACGGGTGCGCCATCGAGGAAGCACTGCAAATCGGCGGCGAATTCGGTGGCGCTTTGGTAGCGGCGCTGGGGCTCTTTTTCGAGAGCGCGCAGGGCGATCCAGTCGAGATCCGCGGGCAGCTTGGACACATCCATGCGCCTCTCTTGGGCGCATGACGGCGCAGCAAGGATCGTGGTGGTGAAACTGGTGGAAGGACGCGGCGGATTTTTGTCGCGCACGATGCGCCAGAACTCCTGGCGGGTCTGGCCCTGCCGGGTGAGTTCGGCAAAGGGCGGGCTGCCGGTGAGCATTTCGTAGAGCACGGTGCCCAGCGCGTAGATGTCGCTCCGGGTGTCCACACTGCCCACGTCTTCGATCTGCTCCGGGGACATGTACTGCGGGGTGCCGAGCACGAAATTCGCCTGCGTGGCGAAGGTCATGGCCTCGATGCCGCCAGAGGCGAGCGCCTTGGCGATGCCGAAGTCGATGATCTTCGGCATGGGCCGCCCATCCACCTCGGTGACGAGGATGTTCGAAGGCTTGAGGTCGCGGTGGATGACCCCCTTCTGGTGCGCGTGCTGCACGCCACTGCATACCTCTCGGAACAACGTGATGCGCTCCCGCAGCGTCAGATGGCGCTCTTCACAAAACGCGGTGATGGGCCTGCCGCGCAGCAGTTCCATCACAAAAAAGGGCCGCCCGTCCGGGGACATGCCCGCATCCAGCATGGTGGCGATGCAGGGGTGCTCCATGGCGGCGAGCATGCGACGCTCCTGATCAAAGCGGGCGAGGATCTGGCGCGAGTCCATGCCGCGCTTCAGGAGCTTCAGTGCCACCTCACGCCGCACGGGGTGCGTCTGTTCCGCGCGCCAAACGAGGCCGAAGCCGCCTTCACCGAGCTTTTCGATCAGCCGAAAGTCGCCCAGGACATCGCCGGGCTTTTCATCTCCCCTTTCCAACGGTCCATCCCCACCGTCGGGTGGGGTAGCTGAGAAATCTGTGGAATCGGGAGGCATGGAGTAACGCTGAGTATCCTTAAGAACGCAGCATGATCCACCAAATCATACAGCGCGATACACCAAATCATGCTGCGAGTACTTTGCTGCATTGACCAAGCCCCTCCTCGCGCTTCACTGCACCCGCATGACACCCCTTCATCAACTTCGCGCCGGCGTGATCGGCACCGGCTTCATCGGACCTGTTCATATTGAGGCACTTAAACGCCTCGGCGTCACCGTGAACGGCATCTGCGGCTCCACCAAAAGCGCACGCCAGGTGGGCAATCTGTGGGGCATCCCGGAAATCTACGGCGACTACGATTATGAGGCGATGTACACCAGCCCGAACATCGACGTGGTGCACATCACCTCACCCAACAAGGTGCATGTGGAGCAGTGCCTGCATGCGCTGGAGATGGGCAAGCACGTCATCTGTGAGAAGCCGCTGGGCATGACCTCCAAGGACACGCAGATGGTGGTGGATGCCGTGCGCAAAGGCGGCAAGAAGGGCCCGGTTTTCGCAGTGAACTACATGTGCCGCTTCTTCCCCGCCATCCTCCAGATGCGCGCCATGGTGGCCCGAGGTGACCTCGGCAAGATCATCCACGTGCAGGGTCACTTCTTCCAAGACTGGCTGCTGCATGAAACGGATTACAACTGGCGCATCCTTTCCAGCGAAGGCGGCAAACTGCGCGCCGTGGGCGATGTCGGGACTCATTGGATCGACGCCGTCGGCTTCGTGCTCGGTGCCAAAACGCAGAGTGTCTTTGCCCACATCGAGACTTTCTACAAAACCCGCAAGCGCCCCAAAGGCGAGGTGAAGACCTTTGCGAAGGTGGATCCGAAGAAGATGGTGGACTACCCGGTGGACACCGAGGATTTCGGCAGCGTGCTGCTCAAATTTGGCAAAGCGAAGCATGGTTTTGCAGATGGTGTGCATGCCAATGCAAGCATCTCGCAGGTGGCCGCCGGTTGGAAATGCAGCCTGAGCTTCGGCATCTACGGCACCAAGGGCAGCGTACGCTGGGACCTGCAGCAGCCGAACGAAATCACGCTGGGGCGCCGCGATGAGCCAAATCAGATTCTGCAGCGTGGCACGCCCGGCTTCCTCGAAGACGTCGCCAACTACACCGACTACCCCCCCGGCCACGCCGAAGGCTTCAGCGACGGCCACAAGATGCACTACCGTGCCATTTACGAGCACATCGCCAGCGGCAAGCAGACCCCCGTCCTCTTCGCCACCGCCGAAGACGGCCACCACGAAATCAAACTGTGCGAGGCGATCTTGGAGAGCAGTGAGTCAAAGACGTGGGTGAAGGTGTAGGAGCTGACACATACGAGTGCGCGAAGCGTCGTGGCGTTGGCTTTCTGCAACCCTGGCGAGTTAAAGTGCGATCTTGAGAAATGCGCTAACAAGGGCATCTTAATTTATGAAAGCTAAGACCAAGGCAGTCAGCGCCAAGAACCAAGCTCGGAGGTTGATCGACAAGCTTCCCGCTTCTGCTTCATGGGACGATGTGATGCAGCAGATTTTTGTGCGTCAGAAGATCGAGGCCGGTCTTGCTGACTTGAATGCAGGCCGGCGTCATTCACAGGCCAGCATCAAACGCGAATTCGGGGTCGCGTGAATGTTTTCTGGTCCAGCCAGGCACGGAAAGATTTACGGGCCATCCGGGCCTACATCGCCAAGGATTCGGCGTTTTATGCGGATCGGATGGCAGCCAGAATCATCGAACGAATGGATGTTCTCGCGCTTCATCCGCAGGTGGGACATCCAGTCCATGAGGCACCGGATTTGGATGTGCGAGAAGTTCATGTAGCGTCTTACCGCATCATTTACAGAGTACTTCTGGATGAGGTGGAGATCGTCACGCTGGTGCATTTTGCCCAGCGCTTAAATACGAAAAAGCTGCGCTAGTCCGCTTCAGTCCAATCAAGGTGTCTGAACATATGAAGGGCTCGATTTTCGCAGAAAATCGGTCATCCTGCTTCAATGAACTGGCTGGCCCATCTTTACTTGTCGGAGCCGGAGGTGGAGTTTCAGGTGGGGAATTTGCTGCCGGACTGGTTGGGGCCGTGGGAGATGGTGGGGCTGCCGGAGGGGTTTCAGCGGGGGATTGAGAGGCATCGGGCAATCGATGCGTTCACGGATGCACATCCGCTGGTGAGGCGGAGTGTGCGGCGGTTTGAGAAGCCGTTTCGACGCTATGGCGGGGTGCTGACGGATGTGTTTTATGATCACTTCCTGGCGGCGGGCTGGAATGTGCATAGCAAGGAACCGCTGGGAGAATTTGTGCACGGTTTTTATGACTCGGTGCAGCAGGTGCAGGAGCACATTCCCGCGGAAGCGTGCGCGGTGCTGGCGCACATGCGGGCAGGAGACTGGCTGTGCTCCTACGCGACTTTGGAGGGGATTGAGATGACGCTGAGGCGGATGTCGCGGAGGCTGCGGTTTCCGTTTGATCTGGCGGCGTCAGTGGCGGTGCTGGAGGCGCAGTATGAGGGGTTTCGGGAGGACTTTGAGGGGTTCTTTCCGGAGGTGAAGACACATGTGACGCTTTAATGAAAGTGGGCATCCGGCAGCTTTTGATGAGAAATTTATGTGTTGAAATATCAACACATAGAGCTTGACGGGATGCCGATGTGTTGAATTATCAACACATCTATGTGGGACAATCTAGCTTCCAAAAATGTCAGCCGCCGTGAGCGCCAGGTGCTGGAAATCGTGATGCGGCGCAGCAAGGCGACGGCACGAGAAATCGAGGAGGACATGCCGGATGCGCCGACGTACTCGGCGGTGCGATCGATCCTGAGGCTCCTTGTGGAAAAGGGACTGCTGGTGAAATCGCTGCATGGGCGCACGGATGAGTTTACCCTGCCGATGGAGCCTGAAAAAGCGCGGGTGAAAGCGCTGCACCAGATGGTGCGAGATTTTTTCTCCAACTCTGTCGGGGCTGCAGCAATGGCTCTGCTGGGCGACCGCCGATCGAAGCTCTCGAAAGAGGAAGCTGACCAGTTGATGAAACTCATCCAGGAGGCTCGTGAGAAATGAACCCGTTCTTCACTTTGATTCATTCGTGGCTGCTCGGCGGCCTCACCTATCCGGCGCTGACGTTTGTGGTCACTGCGGCGATGAAGAGCACGGCCATCGTGCTCTTCACCTGGTGCGTGACGGCGTTTCTGGGACGGAAACCGGCGCTGATGCGTCTGTGGATGTGGCGTGCCTGCAGCGTGGCGCTGCTGAGTGTGCTGCTGTGGGCGCTCGCTCCGCGATTCGTGGATTCGTGGCGGATGAATGTGCATGTGTATCCGACGCCCATGGTCTCGCAGGCGCTGGCGCAAGCCCAGGTACTCGATCTTCTCGCAAAGAAAACACCCGATACGCAGCCGGTCACTGAAGCCGCTGCTCCACTCATTGCCTACACCACTGCGGCAAGGCCTGATGTGCCGCTGGCAACCATGCGGGTGCCTTGGATGGAGCGCCTTGAGCAGATCGTGTTTCATGGGTGGTGGTTCGTGGCGCTGCTGCTGCTGGCCTGGAGGGCATTTCGCGCAGTGTGCGGACATTTTTGGCTGCGCAAAAACACTGTGGGTGTTTTGCGCACCACAGGGCACCGTCTTGTGTGCGGGCTTGTTTCGCCAGTGGTTACAGGATGGCGCAAGGCGTGCATCTGGCTGCCGGAGGCGGCTGCGGAATGGCCTGATGCGAAGCTGCGCGCCGTGTGCCTGCACGAGATGGCGCATCACTCGCGGCATGATGGAACGTGGCAGTGGCTTGGCTGGCTCACAGCATCGGTGTGGTGGTGGAATCCGCTCGCATGGCTGGCGCTACGCCAGTTGACATCCGAAGCGGAGCTCAGCGCAGATGAGAGTGCGCTTTCCCAGCACATTGCAGCGACGGATTACGCGCAAGTGCTCGTGGAAATCGCTGCGGAGGGCGATGTGAGTGCGCCAGCGACGGGCGTGGCCATGCTGGGCCGCAGCAGCATTCAAAATCGTGTGAAGGCCCTCTTGAACGGTGCCGGGCAACACGGCGTTTTTGGCCGCAAAGCGAAGCTGACACTCATGGTGACCGCCATGGCGGCAGTGATGGCTGCGGGCGTGGAAGTAAGGCATGTGATGCAGGCGGAAAAACCATCCGAACCGCTCACCGAGGCCGAAAAGGACCTTGTTCAACGCAGTCTGGCCGTGTTGGAGCCGCAGATCGAGAAATTGCAGCGGGTGCATGTCAGACTGACGGAGACCTGGATCGCTGAAGGCAAGGAAACAGTGCGCAGCCCCCAGCCCAGCGTGATCGAGGCGTGGGTGGATGAGTCCGCACGGCAGTCACGCGCTGAATACCGGCCGCGTGTGACGCAGTGGACTGCTGGAGCGGCACCGTGGTACATCAAAGACGAAACCGAGGCCACCGATGGTTTGCGTGGCTGGAGCTATGAAGGGAGTGAGTCGAATGAGGTGCGTTTCAGCAGGGACCCGCAAGATGCATTCTTCTCGCTGTGGGAGGCACGGCCACGTGCGCGGGAACTGAGGGAGGCTTTGCAGCAGATGCTTGCCAGCGGGTGCAAGCAGTTCGGGCTGACCAGGCATGTCATTCGTGAGGAAAGCGATCGTGTCGTGATCGAGCGTCACTGGCCCGGTGGCGGGCAGATGGAGCACTGGGAGATGGATCTGAAGCAGCGCGGGCTGGCATTGTTCCGGCAGTATTTCCCCAAGCGGCCGGAGCCGTTTTCAGTCGAGTGGTCTGTGCAGAAGTGGGCAGCGCTTGATGACGGCACGCCGTATCCGATGCTCATGATGTGGAAGTATTACTCCAGCGACGGACCGGGCACCTACACGCGGCAGATCACCTCGCTGGAGACGATTTCTGGCATTCCCGCCACGCTGCTGGCACCGCCGCCAAAAGAGGTCTCGCCCTATGTGGCGACCGATGGCAAGGCTTTGCATGGCGAGGAGCTGGAGACGCGTTTTGTGCACGCTGCGACCGGAAAACCGGTGCCGGAGGTCAAGGTGCACTATGAGGTCAATGGAGGGAAGCGTCTGGAGGCGATGAGTGATCTCGATGGCATGCTGCGCCTCCCGCTGCCACCCGAAGAGGTGAAGCATCTGCGCTTCTGGGGCATGAAGGCTGGCTATGTGATGCAACGTGTTCAATGGAGTCGCTACGGAGATCCGCTGAAGCTGCCAGGAATCTACACGGTGAAACTTTACCCCGCCGGAAAGCCCATCGGCGGGCGCGTGGTGAATGAGGAAGGACAGCCAGTGAGTGGTGCGGAGGTGAACATCCAACACACGGGAGGCCCGCAGCGATGGAATGTCTTTGCTGATGTGCATGCCACGAGCCACACTGTGAAAACCGGTGCTGACGGGCGCTGGAGCATGGCAGGCTACGCGGAAGATCTCAGCGGCGCGATCATCCGGGTGGAACATCCGAATCACCAACGCATGGCGATGGACTACCGGACCGCCACAGGCCAGGCCTACGAATCGCTGCGTGACGGCAGCAGCCAAGTGGTGCTGCATGGCGAGAGTGCCGAGGTGAGCGGCCTCGTCACGGATGAAACTGGGAAGCCGGTGGCGGGCTGTGCGGTGACTCTGGGTGAGGACCGTCATGGTCATGTGGACAAGCCGCAGGCCAAAACCGGGACGGACGGTCGCTACAGGGTGCGCACCCATGAAATGGGCAAGAACTGGATCACCTTCGAAGCGCCGAGCTTAGAGCCACAGACAAAGCAGATCGAAATCGTCTCTGGCAAATCCGTGAAGCTTGACGCCCAACTCACGAAAGGCCGCGTGCTGCGGGTACAGATCATCGATGAAGCCGGGCGACCGGTGCCGTCAGTGTGGGTGGTGGCGAACCGCTGGCAGCAGAAGCGCCCGCTGTGGTTTGAAGCCACGACGGATGCTCTGGGCCGCTTTGAGTGGAACGGTGCGCCTGCGGATGAGGTGAAATGGGAGATCTTGAAGGACAACATCGCCTTGCGTGACTTTCCGCTGCTGCCTGTGGCGGAGTTGCAGACCGTGACGCTGCGTCCGGCGATCCGCTTTACCGGCACGGTGCTGGATGCACACACCGGCCAGCCTGTGACGTCGTTCAAAGTCACTCCCGGCGACACCCGACGCTCTGCGAATGACATCTTCTGGAAGAGCGAACAAACGCAGAGTTTTCGTGACGGCTCGTTCAAGCTGGATGTGTGGTGGATGCGCGAGGACCACAAGCTGCACATCACAGCGGAGGGCTACGAATCGTTCGAAACGGCGCTCTTCACACCGAAGCAGCAGACCGAGCCAATGACGATCAAACTGGTGCCATCAAAGTAAGCACATCCTGGAACTCCTTCTCAATGGTGTCACCCAGCAACGTGAAGTGGCCCATTTTGCGACGGGGGCGGACATTGAAGCGACGCTGGGCGGATGTCGCGAAGGCTGAAGTTTCGGTTTGATCTGGCGGCGTCGTTGGCGGTGCCGGGGGGGCGCAGCATGAGGGGTTTCGGGAGGACTTTGAGGCGTTTTTTCCGATGCTGAAGAGGGAGGTGCTGGAGAGATGAAGCATGGCGCATACGAGTGCGCGACAGCGTCGTGGAGTGCGGTGACAGAGATGCACGGCGCAAGCCTGCATCGGCGGCACCGCTTTTGGCAGCCGGACGGAGTTCTTGGAACTTTGTGCGTGCTACACCAGTTCGAAAGCGGTGTGGCGCTTCGCTTCCCACCGCACTCCACGACGCTGTCGCGTTCTTTTACCAGTCCGTGTGAACCTCGTAGTCGTCGGGAACTTGGATGCGCTGTGTTTTGAAACGATAGATGGATTCGATCATTGGCTTGCTAGTGTGGCGTTCGAACCAAGCTGCGGAGCACCATGGGTAATCGGCGGCTTTGGAAACCAGGCCGTGTTTTACGGCATTCTGATGGGTGTAGTTCAAGCGTGCGAAATAGGAGCGCTCATAAGTGAGCAGGGATTCGCGGTAGTTGTGCCAGACTTTTCTGCCGGGTGTACGGTCGAGCTTGTTTGCCCATTTGGCTGTTTTCTCATGAAGCGAGCCCAGCATTTCAGGAAGGGTTTCTGCGGTGGCAGGCGATTCGGCGATGAAGTGGTAATGATTGGAGAACACTGCCCAGGCTTCCAAGCGCCAGCCGAAGTCAGTGCAGAGTTTGAGCAGGCCTCGATGCAGTACTGCGAGGCGCTCGGCTCTGCGGAAATGGTGCTCTTTGAGATAAGTACCAGCTGTGACGAAGTAGATGCCGTGTGTTCCGAGGCGATGGAGCGGTGCATGGGGCCATGTGAGCTTGGAATCGGCATCGGGATGCATCGCATGACGCTACGAAATGATGAGGGTGACGCAAGCGCGGCAGCGTCGTGGAGTGCGGTGACAGAGATGCACGGCGCAAGCCTGCATCGGCGACACCGCTTTGTCAGCCGGACGTGGGTTTTCCGGACTTAGTGCTTTCTTCACCTCCTCGAAAGCGGTGTGGCGCTGCGCTTCCCACCGCACTCCAAGACGCTGTCGCGTTCGCGAATGCTTCAATCGCCGATTCCCAGAGCTTTACGGATGGCGAGGGCGTCTTGGAGGGCTTGGTCGATGGTGTCGCCGAGGACGGTGAAGTGGCCCATTTTGCGGCGGGGGCGGGCTTCGCGTTTGCCGTAGAGGTGGAGCTTGGCGCGGGGGTGATTGAGGACGGGGGACCAGTCGGGGTGCGTGAGGGGGGCGGGCCAGACGTCGCCGAGGAGATTGATCATGACGGCGGGAGTGTGCTGGGAGGCATCGCCGAGGGGGAGGCCGCAGATGGCGCGCTGCTGCTGCTGGAACTGATTGGTGCGGCAGGCGTCGATGGTGTAGTGGCCGCTGTTGTGGGGACGAGGGGCGATTTCGTTGACGATGACTTTGCCAGCGGTGGTGACGAACATTTCGACGGCCATGGTGCCGACGTAGTCGAGGCCTTCGGCGACGGCTTTCCACAATGCGATGGCCTGCTCGGTGATCTTGGGATCGACACGGGCGGGAGCGATGGTGACGTCGAGGATGTGGTGGGTGTGCTGGTTTTCGACGCAGCCGTGAGTAGCCATGCTGCCATCGATGCCGCGGGCACCGACGACGGAGACTTCGCAGACGAAGGTGACCCATTGCTCGACGACGGCGCGCTGGCCGGTGAAGCCGCTCCAGGCTTCGGCAAGATTGGTTTCGGCGGTGACTTTGCACTGGCCTTTGCCGTCGTAGCCAAAGGCGGCGGTTTTGATGACGCAGGGGCGGCCGAGTTCGGCGACGGCGGCTTCGAGTCCGGCGAGATCGTCTATCACCCGGAAGGGGGCGCAGGCGATGCCTTGATCGCGCAGGAAGTTCTTTTCGCGCTCGCGGTGCTGGGTGGTGATGAGGGCCTTGGCACCGGGGCGCAGGGGTTTTACCGATTCGACGGCGGCGAGGCAAGTGCCGGGGATGTTTTCGAACTCGGCGGTGACGACATCGACCTGCTGCAGGAAGTTGTTCAGGGCGGCGGTGTTATCGTAGGCGGCGTTGATTTCGACATCGGCGAACTGGCCGGCGGGGCAGCCCTGGTGTTCGTCGGTGAAGATGGCGATGCGATGGCCGGCACGGCGGGCCTCAAGGGCGAGCATGCGGCCGAGCTGGCCGCCGCCGAGGACGCCGATGGTCGAGGGAGGCGGGAACTTCATGCCTTGGGTGCGGCTTCGACTTCGAGTTCCTTCTGGCTTTCGAGCACCTTTTGGGTCTGGCGCTCGCGGAAGGTTTTCAGTTTTTCGACGAGCTCGGGATTGTCATTCGCGAGCATGGAGACGGCGAAGAGTCCGGCGTTCAGGGCGCCTGCATTACCAATGGCGAAGGTGGCGACGGGGATGCCGCCGGGCATCTGGACGATGGAGTAGAGGCTGTCCACGCCGCTGAGGGCGCGGCTTTGCACGGGGACGCCGAGGACGGGGATGGTGGTCATGCTGGCGGTCATGCCGGGGAGGTGGGCGGCACCGCCGGCACCGGCGATGATGCATTTGAGACCGCGCTCCGAGGCGGTGGTGGCGTAATCGTAGAGGAGCTGGGGCGTGCGGTGGGCGCTGACGACTTTCTTTTCAAAGGGGATGCCGAAGTCGGTGAGCACCTGGGCGGCATTTTGGAGGGTGGGCCAGTCGGAACTGGAGCCCATGATGATGCCCACGAGGGGCTTGCTGGCGGCGGTGTTGCTCATCGGGAAAGGTGGCAGAATGGCGGCAGGGTGGCCCGACACAAATTTTTTCTGGATGAGATTTGCCCGGGCCTGATAGGGTGCCGGTCATGATTTCAGCATTCAACCGCAGACAGGTCGTGTGGGGGGTATTCGGTCTGGCGGGCAGCGTGCTGTGCTATGTGCTGGCGTGGGTTTTCTTCGAGCAGGGCGCGACGATGGTTTTAGACTCATGCGCCTTGTCCACGAGGGCCGCTCCATGGACAGCCATGCTGGGGCTGGCCTGCATCACCTTCAGTGGCTGGCGTACTTGGAAAAACGGCGAGGGGTTCCAAAGCTACTCGGAGTCAGCTTTTTATCATGATTTTGGCGGAGGCGCAGAAACAGCAGGTGCTCACCGCGGAGCCAAGATGACGGGACTGGCTTATGCGCTGAGCCAGGCCTTCCTAGCTGGACCGCTGCTGCTGCTGAGGAGCCTGCATCGCTTGCGGAATCTCGTCCCGGATGAGGCCGGAGTGGAACAGAAGCTTGTGCATTTGCTGGCCATGCTGCAAGCGGCGAACAAGTGGCAGGGGCCCTCGGATTACCCAGGGCAGGAACGGGAGGTTTTACTGCTCAGCTTGATGAAGAAGATCGATTTCAGCCGCCACAACGGGAACGTTCGTTTTAAGGTCAGGACCTTTGAGGGAATTTAGTTTTGATTGGCATCGGCTGTCAGACGGGTTCTCTGGATGGCATCGGAGAGCTGTGTTATTATGGCGCAAGAACGCAGCGGGACTGGTTGCAGACGCTGCTGGTGAACGCTGTGTGCATCGCGTCGCTGGGTTTGCTTCCCGGCTTCGATGGCTGAAACCCAGGGTAGCCTCGCCAAGGCTCGCCAACCCTGGGCTATATTACGCAGCTCCGTTGGAGCTGGTGTGGTGCGGAGCGGAATGGCGAAAAATTGTGTTATTCTGCAAGGGGACCAGCGGGGAGGGCAGGATGTTCTAATGGTGCCAAAGCGCACGAAACATGGCCTTAACCGGGTGGCATTGATGACAATCTTTTTGAGAGCCGGCCTCGTGATCGTTTACCAAGGCCCTTGCCCGAGGCCGCAGGCTGTGCCAAGCCATTTGCCATGACTTTTCTCGACAAACTGAATCAGCGCATCGCCAAGACTGGGTCCAATCTCTGCGTGGGGCTGGATGTGCGGGCGGAAAATGCGGAGGAATCGACGAAGCGGTGGATTCTGGATGTGATCGAGCAGACGGCACCGTATGCGGCGGCGTTCAAGCCGAACTCGGCCTACTTTGAGGCGCTGGGCTGGCGCGGGATGAAGATGCTGGAGGAGATTTTGAAAGAGATCCCGAAGGAGATCCCGGTGGTGCTGGATGTGAAGCGCGGGGACATCGGTGAGACGCAGGGTTATTACGCCAAGGCGTGTTTTGAGGCGATGAACGTGGATGCGGTGACGCTGAACGCCTACATGGGCCGGGACACGCTGGAGCCGTTTTTGAAATACACGGACAAGGGGCTGTACCTGCTGGGGGTGACCTCGAATCCGGGTGCGAAGGACATCGAACTGCAGCCCACGGGTGACCGCCAGGTGTATGAACTGGTGGCCGCGATGACCGCCGGGCATCCGCAGGCGGGCCTGGTGGTGGGTTTGACGAATGCGGCACCGGATGTGCTGGACCACATCCCCGATGTGCCGCTGCTGATTCCGGGTCTGGGCGCCCAGGGGGGTGATCTGGCGGCGCTGAAGGGCAGCGGGCGGAAAGCGCCGCTGCTGGTGAATGTGTCGCGGGGCGTGCTTTATCAAAAGGATGAGCTGACCTTTGCCGCCCGAGCGGAGTTTTGGATGCGTCAAATCCAGAATGCACTCAACTGAATTTTCATTTTTAAGAATGGCAAAATCGAAACGCGGATGGCGCTTGATTGAAGCGCATTCGAGAGGATGGGTGAGCCGTTCTCATGGTTATCGATCTCAGCGAGCATCTCAAAACCCCTTTTCAGCGCCGAATCTACCGACTGGTCGGCCCTGCCTTGGAAAAGGCGCTGGGGCTGCGCGGTTTCAATGAATGCTACGAGGAGTCTGCGCGGCTGTTCAAGATGCACCCGCAGCACCCGAATGCCTTCGCGTGGTTTGATTCCGTGGCGCATTCGCTCAGCCTGCAGGAGGAAGTGGATCTGCCGGCTGAGTTTGAGTTCCCGAAACAGGGGCCGCTGATCATCGTGGCCAATCATCCGTTTGGGGTGATCGACCCCATCATGCTGGCCCGCTGGGCGGGGCAGTTCCGGCCCGATCTGAAGGTGATGACGAATTCACTGCTGCTGGCGATGAAGGAGCTGGCAGATCACGTGATCCCTGTGGACCCCTTTGGGGGTGAAGGCTCCGCGAAGCGCAATCTGGCTCCGATGAAGGAGGCTATCCGTTTGCTCCGCAGTGGTGGCGCGCTGATCATTTTCCCCGCAGGTGAAGTGGCCTCCTACAAACCCGGGCGCGGCATCGATGAACCGGCGTGGAGCAACCATGTGGGCTCCCTGGTGCGCCGCACTCAGGCGACGGTGCTGCCGGTTTACTTCCCCGGCACCAACAGTGCGCTGTTTCATGCCGCCGGGATGATCCACCCGCGCCTGCGCACCGGCCTGCTGCTGCGTGAATTCTGCAACCGTGCCAACACGATGGTGCAGATGAACGTGGGGCAGCCCATCCCCTTCTCGCGCCTGAAGAAATTTGAGGATGATGAATCACTCACGCGCTACCTGCGCATTCACACTTTTGTGCTGCACCAACGTGGCAAGGAAGAGACGGCCAAGCTGACTGTGACGGGTGAAAACGTCACGATCACACCGCCGTCTGAAACGACGCAGGCACACATGGTGGAGGAGATCGACCGCATCCGTGCCCGTGGCGGCCGTCTGGTCGGGCAGGGCGGTTTGTCGGTCTATCAGGCGCACTCGCATGAGATCCCGGTGCTGCTGCCGGAGATCGGGCGTCTGCGCGAAGTCACTTTCCGTGAAGTCGGTGAGGGCAGCGGCAACGAAGTGGACATCGACAAGTACGACCGGTACTACGAGCACCTGATTCTGTGGGATGAGGAGAAGGAGCAGGTGGCAGGGGCCTACCGGCTCGGGCGTGCGGACATCATTCTGCGCGAGTATGGTTCCAAAGGTCTGTACACCAGCACGCTGTTCCGGTTTGAAAAGCCGTTCCTGGCGAATCTGGAGCATGCGGTGGAGATGGGGCGCAGCTTCATCATCAAGGCCTACCAGCGCAATCTGGCCTCCCTGCCGCTGCTGTGGAAGGGCATCGCGCACTGGATCGCGCGGAATCCGCATTACAAGAAGCTGTTTGGCCCGGTGAGCATCAGCAAGGACTACAGCAGCCTGTCACGGAAGATGATCGTGGAGTTTTTGCAGGACAACCGGATGCACCCGCACCTCTCGAGTTTTGTGAAGGCGCGCAATCCGTTCCGGTACATGCGCACGCGCCGGATGATGCGCGAGTTCATCAGCGCGGATCTGCAGAACGTGGACGACTGCTCGGCGCTGATCTCCAGCCTGGAGACGGACGGCAAGGGCATCCCGATTCTGCTGAAGCACTACCTGAAGCTGAACGCGACGCTGCTGAGCTTCAACGTGGACAAGGATTTCTCGTCTGTGGTGGATGGCCTGATCATGGTCGATTTCACGGAGACGGATGCGCGGCTGCTGGCCAAGTACATGGGCGAAGAAAACTGCCGGCAGTATCTGGCGAGCCACAAAAAAGAAGCGGCCTGAATTCAGGCCGCTCCGTGGGGTGAGTCGGGTTTGTCCGCGGGCATCACCGGTGAACTTGGGAGGGTGTGGCAACGCTCGCCAATCCCTGTGGCGGGGAGGCGGGATGACGCTGCTGGTGGACGCGGTGGATGAAGAATGTGCTGGGTTTGCTTTCCCATTTGGTGGGAGCCAACCCAGGGTCTCCTCGCTGAGGCTCGGCTGACCCTGGGCTGTAATCCGCAGCCCCTTTGGGGCTGGTGTAAAGCGGAACGGGATGACGAAAGAGAGCAGTACCGTGGCGAGGAATGGCGGAGCTTCAGGCCTCATGTCAGCAGCGAGCAAGTGCATTCACTGAGCAGGTTCAGCCAGGCTCCATTTCAATCACTCATGGCATGGCATGCTATTAATTGCGGCTCCTAGCCAAGTACTACCACGCGCCATTGAAAACGGGTCTGAGCAGGTTTGTACGGGTAGCGTGGCGCTCCGGTCATAGGTTGGATGTGTTTGGCGTCGCAACCGCTTCTTCACTCCACAACTCCCTCCGCCAAACCGTCCGACCACGAGGGTGTTCGCACGCCCCGATGTTTGTGGAACGCTGATGGACGGGCGGGCTGTCGCCACACCCATCCTACGTATGGCGGGCATGCAAGCATTGGCTGCCCGATTTGCCTTGAAGTCTCCAACTGAAAACAAAGTCTCTTCTTCAGAGCCGAACTTTCATCGGCTCCGAAATAGACCCGTTTTCAATGTATTGTGGTATACATGCTGCCGGCAGTATCTGGCGAGCCACAAAAAAGAAACGGCCTGAATTCAGGCCGCTCCGTGGGTGAGTTAATTGACTGTTTTTGCCTTACTTGGCAGCGCCGTTGGCGGCGGCTTCCATTTCGGGCTCGATGAGGCCGTAGTCGCCGTCTTTGCGACGGAACAGGAGGGCGAGCTTGTGGGTCTTCTGATTGTGGAAGATCACGAAGGGACGCTCGCTGATTTCGAGATCCATGATGGCTTCGTCGGCATAGAGAGGACGGATTTTGTATTTTTCCTGGTGCACATAGGCGGGCTCAATGTGCTCGTCCTCGGTGTGCAGCACTTCCTGATGGAAGACCTGCTCCTCGATGTGGCGGATGGAGACTTCCTTGCGCGGGCGGTGGTTTTTGAGCAGGCGGGTCTTGTACTTGCGCATGCGCCGGGCGATCTTGGCGGCGCTTTCGTCGATCGAAGCATAGATGTCTTCGGTGACGGACTTCACTTCAATGACGATGTGGTCGGCGCAGAAAAGGATGATTTCCGCGATGTGGCGGTGATGGTTCTGCACGTCGAGCACGACCTTGGCCTCAATGATGCGGGGGTAATCAAGGTGGAGTCCTTCGATCTTTTTGTGGGCGTAATCGCGGATCGCATCGGTGACTTCCATGTGTCGTGCGGTGACGATGATGGGGAGGTTGACGTTGTGTTTTTGCATGGTGGTTCTCCTTTTTTGGTTGGACTAAAAATTACATGGTGAACCCTTCGCCCAGATAGAGGCGACGGGCTTCATCGTCATTGACGAGAAAGTCTTTGCTGCCGTGGCGGCGCACCCTGCCCTCAAAGATGAGGTAGGCGCGGTCCACGATGTTGAGGGTTTCACGGACGTTGTGGTCGGTGATGAGAATGGCGAGGCCGGCGCTGCGGAGCATGCGGATGATCTCCTGGATCTCGCTGACGGCGATGGGATCAACGCCGCTGAAGGGCTCATCGAGCATGAGCAGCTTGGGCGAGGTGACGAGGGAGCGGGCGATGGTGAGGCGGCGCTTTTCACCACCGCTGAGGGTGATGGCGAGATTGTCCGCCACATGGTCGATGCCGAACTTTTCCATCAGGGACTGGGTCTGCTCCTCACGCTCCTGGCGCGTGTAGGGCTGAGTCTCCATGACGCCCATGATGTTTTCGCGGACGGTGAGGCGGCGGAAGATGGACTCCTCCTGCGGGAGGTAGCCCATGCCGAGCCGGGAACGCATGTACATCGGCTGATTGGTGGTGTCCTTGCCATCGAACATGACCTTGCCGCCGTTGGGCTGCACGAGGCCGACGATCATGTAGAAGGTGGTGGTCTTGCCGGCACCGTTGGGGCCGAGCAGGCCGACAATCTCACCGCTTTTGACTTCGATGTCCACGCCATTGACCACGGCGCGGCCGTCATAGACTTTTTTCAATCCTTCGGTGTGCAGGAGGGTGTTCTCGTCTGGAATGATGGGCCTTGGCGTACCCGCATCAGGCGCGGTCTGCCAGGATTCTGCACGTTCTGAGGCGGGCAGGGATTCCCGGCCACCAGCATCCTTCATTCTTTTCTTTCGCGGAGCCATGTTCACTGCGGTGCGGGTGCGGGCGAATTCGAGCCACTCCTACGAGGCGTCACTTCATCTCCCTGGAGGATGAGGGTCTCATGGCCACCTGTGGTGGTCAGCTTGCCATTCTTGTCGATGATCATGATACAGCCTGCTTCGGTGGCCTTGTGCAGCTGATTGCCAGCCTGAACCTGCGGCCATTCGAGGAGGGTGGTCTGCTTGGTTTTGCCATCGTAGATGAGGTGCTTGCAGTGGCCGATCTGCAGTTCACCGTCTTCCGAAATTTTCTCGATGGTAACCATCGGGCCGCGGGCGTCCGCCTTGTCGATGGGGGGATCGGTGTTGGCAGGCTTTTTGGGGGCTGCGAGGATGTCCGCGTCTTTGGCCGCTGGGCCGACCTTTTTGGGCTTGGGGGCGCCGAGGACTCCGCCTTCCTGCTTGGTCATGAAGAGCTCCAACTCTTCACATTCGATGTACATCTGGGGGTGACGTGCTTTCACGTCGCCGGTAAAAATGCCATAGTTGTTGTTGGCATCAAAGAAGGAGCTCTTGGTCGCGGTGATGTCGATCTGACCTTTGGTGGCCTTGGGGGCCTCGTCCAAGTTCAAGGGCTGCAGAGGTTTGGGCTGCGGGCCCGGGGGCGGCGGAGGAGGAGCTTCAACGACAGCCACCATGGGGGCTGGTGCTGGCACAGAAGCAGGGGGGGTATCTGCGGCGGCGGGGGGCGTCGTCGCTGTTGGGCTGGAAGCCGAGCCCTGGCCTTGGATCATCGACTGGGCAGCCTGCAGGGCCTTCTGGCGCATCTCGGCGCTGTCGGGCGAGAGGAGCAGTTCCTTGGCCTTGTCCTTCACCGCGTCCGGCACCTGTTTGACGGCATCCTTGGCGGCATCGATCGCCTTGGCCTTGGTGTCTTCATCGACCTTCTTTTTGCGAAAATCAAAGAGCGGGCGTGTGCCGCCGGGGCCTTGAGCCAACGCGCCAACGCTGCTGACCAGCAGGGCAATGTACAGTATGGACGACGTCTTCATATCACTTGGTGGGGCGTGATTCAGCAGGTTGGGTTACCTCGCCGCTGAGAGTGCTGCTGTCAAAGATGACCATGTGGATGTTTCCTGTCATGCGTCCCTGATTTTTTGCGGTGTCAAAGATGAGGCTGTCACCTTCAATGTCGAAGGTGGGACTGCTGACGTGGCTGCGCTCCGTGCTGCGCAGGATGCCGCCGCTGGCTGCCATCTGATAGAAGGCGGTCTTGAGGTCGATGCGGACGTCGTTTTTCGGATCGGCATTGAACATCTGGACCACGAGATTTTCCGCGTAGATGCGTTCGTCATCCACCCGGCGGAGCGTGTCTGCGGTGATGAGCGAGGTGCGACGGCCGGTGGAGTCAAAGGAGGGGATGAACGCGCCCTTGTTCACGGCTCCGGGCGGGACCATCTGCAAAAAAGCGCTGATGCCGGAGTCTGCCGGCGCCGGCTGCTGGGCGGTGGCGAACATGACGAGGCCCGCCAGCACGCCGAGCGTGATGGAGACCGCGAGTCTGCGGTGGTAGAGCAGCTCAAGTGATGTCACGAACGAGGCCATGAATCTTCCGCAAGGTTTCCACCACTTCAGCGATCTGCGAAAGCGGGATTTGATTGGGGCCGTCTGAAAAGGCGTTGGCAGGATCCGGGTGCGTTTCCATGAACACACCGTCGCATCCTGTGGCGACTGCGGCGCGGGCGAGTACGGGGGCCAGCTTGCCATCGCCACCGGTGGCGGTGCCAAGGCCGCCGGGGCGCTGCACACTGTGGGTGGCATCCATGACGACACGGTAGCCGAGCTCGCGCATCCAGTAGAGAGATCGCATGTCGGCGACGAGGTTGTTGTAACCAAAGGTGGTGCCGCGCTCGGTGAACATGAAATTCTGGCAGCCGGCACTGACCAGCTTGTCAGCAATATTACGCACGTCCCACGGGGCGAGGAACTGGCCCTTTTTGACATTCACTGCGCGGCCGGTTTCGCCGGCAGCGACGATCAGATCCGTCTGGCGGCAGAGAAAGGCGGGGATTTGCAGGAGGTCGATGTGTTCTGCGGCCTGCCGGGCTTCCTCGACGCTGTGGATGTCTGTCGTGACAGGGACGCCGAGTTTCGCGCCGATCTGGGCCAGCAGCTTGCAGCCGGCCTCGCAGCCGAGGCCGCGGTAGGAGGAAATGGCGCTGCGGTTGGCCTTGTCGTAGGAGGCTTTGAAAATCCAGCGCCAGCCGTACTGCTGCGCCATGGCACCCAGTTTTTCAGCGACATCCCAGATGAATTCCTCGCTCTCGATTACGCAAGGGCCAAGCATCAGGACCGGTTCCGTGCCATCCATCGACACAGACCCTATTTTCACCACCGGAAGAGAGAACAACCCCATAAAAACTTAATATTGATTCTGGGAGCCTCGCTCCAGAATCGGTTTTGAAGTTTTCCAACCCCGTTGCGCGGCCCGCTATGGAAGAAATGTAGCGGGCAGGGGGGGAAAGACAACGGAAGATTCTCGCGAGGAATTATGCATCCAAGCGCCGCACTTCGAGTTCGACTTGAAGGGCGGCCGTGGCTCCGGGGGGGCCGTCGAAGTGGCCGGAGACGGGGGCGGCGTCCTGATAGTCACGGCCGGTGGCGATTTTGATGTGGCGTTCGTCGGCCAGGGTGTCGTTGGTGGGGTCCAGGCCGAACCAGCCTTTGCCGGGAATGTGGACCTCACACCAAGCGTGGGAGGCCTGGGCACCGCGCAGGTGGGAGTCGGGGCCGTTGTAGAGATAACCGCTGATGTAACGGGCCGGAATGCCGAGGGAGCGGCAGACGCCGATCATGAGATGGGTGAAGTCCTGGCAGACGCCTTGTTTCTTCTCCAGCACCTCATTCATGTGCGTGGAGGCGGTGGTGCTGCTGGGGGCGTAGGTCCACTCGCGGAAGATGTGGTGCATCACGGCCTCGGCGGTTTCAAAAACATCGTTGCTGTCGTTGCGGATGTCGATACCGAGCCGCCAGACTTCGGGCGTGACTTCCACGTAGCGGCTGGTGCCTAAAAAAGGGGAGACCATTTCGTCGGTCTCGCTTTTGAGTGCTTCAAAGCGCACACCGAGGGGTTTGCCGTCCTTGTAGGGATTGGTGGTGTTGATCGTCGATTGGGACTCGATGATCAGATCTTTATGCGGCTCTGGAATGTCGAAGTAGTGAACGTAGTTGAGCCAGTTGTCCCGGAAGTGCTGGAGCCGGGCAGGCGGCTTGACGTTGAGCAGGAAGAATTCGAGACGTGATTTGTCGTCCGTGACGGGACGCAAACGCACTTCGTTGTAGCTGTCACGTACCGCAGCACGATAAACGTAGCGGGTACGGTGGAAGACTCGGAATCGCATGGCGAGCAGCAGGGGATGCCAAGGATCTGTTACTGTTGTTGTTGCTGCTGCTGTTGCTGGACCTGGAGATCTTCGTCGGTGTGGGCGTGGTAGGCACCTGGGGCAACGCTTTCCACCGGGGCATCGTCGTCGCTCAGTTGCGAGAGTTCGGCGTGCTGTACGAAGGTCTGGAAGATGGCCTCGCCGATCTGATTCAGGCGAAGCTGAAGATCGTCGATGTATTCATGCAGGCCGGTGGCGAGCACTTCTTCAACGGTGGTGTAGGCCAGATCGGCGCGCAAACGGCCCACGTGGCGCAGGGGCAAGGGCATGCCTTTGAGGCCGGCATCCGCACAGAGAGATTTCAGGGCCGTTTCAGCTTCAGCGACACAGCAGGCGATGGAGCGCGGGAAGGTTTCGTCGAGCAGAAGATAGCCAATGATTTTGGAAGGATCCAGGCGGCGGTGATGGGCCTGGAACGCATGCCAGGCGGAACAGGAGCGCAGCAGGGCGGCCCAGCGCAGAGGCCGGGCCTGTGCGTGGGGCGGGAGCTCCAAGGAGAGGCCGGAGCAGGTGTCCAGCAGGCGGGACATTTTGTCCGCACGCTCCAAGCAGGTGCCGAGGCGGAGGAAGTGCCAGATCTCACCGCGCGGGGTGGTGGAATCTGCGATGCCCTGGAACTGATAGGAACCGCGGAGCACGCGCTCGTAAAAGGCGGCGCTCTGGGTGCGATGCATGGCCTTGCCTTCGGCGGATTCGACGAAGAGGCGCAGGGAGTTCAGCGATTCCCAGATTTCATCGGAGATCTGATCCCGCACGGTGCGCGCGTTTTCACGGGCGGCCCGGATGCTGTTGAGCATCGAGTTGGGATTGTCAGAACGGACGGCGAGGAATTCGGTGACGTCCTTGCCTTTGATTTTTTTATGCAGCTTGGAATAAGCCTCTTCATCGCCGGTGGTGGCGAGGAGGGGCTGCCAGAACTGCGCTTCATCGACGCCTTCGGCTCCGGCATCCAGCAGGAGGTCCTGCGTGGAAAGGAGGAGGCGTGAGAGGTTTTCGGCACGCTCAACGTAGCGTGCCATCCAGTAAATGCTGTCTGCGACTCGGCTAAGCATGGCGTTTGATCAGGCGGCGGGTGGGGTTTCGGCAGGCATGTCGAGGGGATCATCCCAGAGCACCCAGGTGTCTTTGCTGCCGCCTCCTTGAGACGAATTGACGACGAGCGAGCCTTTTTTCAGCGCCACGCGGGTGAGACCGCCGGGGACGACGCGAACGCGGTCGCCACAGAGCACATAGGGGCGCAGGTCGATGTGACGGCCTTCGAAGTGGTCGTCCACAAAGACGGGATGGCGGGAGAGCTGGAGAACGGGCTGCGCGATGTAGTTGCGCGGGTTCTTCTTGATGCGCTCGCCAAATTCTGCGCGCTCCTTTTTGGAAGCGTGGGGCCCCATGAGCATGCCGTAGCCGCCGGATTCGTTCACGGCCTTGACCACGAGCTTGTCGAGGTTGTCGAGGATGTAGGAGCATTCCTTTTCATCCACGCCGAGATGGGTGGGCACGTTCGGCAGGATGGGATCCTGATCGAGGTAGTATTTGATCATCTTCGGCACGAGGGCGTAGACCGCCTTGTCATCGGCGACGCCGGTACCGATGGAGTTGGCGAGGGCGACGTTGCCTTTGCGATAGGCATTGATAATGCCCGGAACGCCGAGGAGGGAGTCTTTGCGGAAGACCTGGGGGTCGAGGAAGTCGTCGTCGATGCGGCGATAGATGACGTGCACCTGCTCCAGGCCTTTGGTGGTGCGCATGAAGACGCGGTCATTGCGGAGGATGAGATCGCGGCCTTCCACGATGGGCACGCCCATCTGCTTGGCGAGGTAGCAGTGCTCAAAGTAGGCGCTGTTGTAGATGCCGGGAGTGAGGACGACGATGGCAGGGTCCAGAACGCCGCTGGGGGCGAGGTGGGCGAGCGTCTCACGCAGCATGGAACCGTAGGCATCCACCGGACGCACGGGCAGCTGCTGCAGCAGGCCGGGGAAGGCGCGCTTCATCGCATTGCGATTTTCCAGCATGTAGGAGGCGCCGGAGGGGCAGCGGCCATTGTCTTCGAGGACGTAGTAGTCGCCCTTGCCATCGCGTACGAGATCGGTGCCGCAGATGTGGATGTAGATGCCGTGCGGCACTTTGATGCCACGGAACTCAGGCCGGTAATGCGAGGCGGAGAGTACCAGCTCGGCAGGGACCGCCTTGTCAGTGATGATCTTCTGACCGTGGTAGATGTCATTGAGGAAGAGGTTCAGCGCGGTGATGCGCTGGATGAGCCCGGCCTCAATGGTCTCCCATTCACGCTGCGGTATGATGCGCGGCATGAGATCGAAGGGAAATATTCGTTCCGTCCCTTGGTCGTCACCATAAACAGTGAACGTCACGCCCTGGCGGAGGAACGCGGCATCCACGGCCTTTTGGCGAGCGGAGTATTCGGACGGAGTGAGTGAACCTACACTATCAAGCATGGCTCCGTAGTGCGGACGTGCCTTCCCGGATTTGGAAAACACTTCGTCGAAGAAGCCCTCTGGTTGGTAGTCGTTAAACAGTGACGACATGAGGTGATATAATATAGCAGGGCCTGTGCCAGAGTTTGAATGTCTTTGAAAATGGCATCGGCTGGAGGGTCTTGATCAGGTTCCCACCGGCTCGACATCCACGCCTACGCCGACGGTGTGCCTGCCACCGCCAGTAATGATGCCACGCACGGGGCTGACATCCGAGAAATCACGACCGATGGCCACGGTGATGTGGTCGAGAGAAGTGAAGCAGTTGTTGGTGGGGTCGAAATCGACCCAGCCAAAGCCTGGAACAAAACAGGAGGCCCAGGCATGTGAGGCATCGACTCCCTGAAGCCGTGGTTTGCCTGCGGGCGGATGCGTGCGCAAGTAGCCGCTGATGTAGCGTGCAGGCAGGCCCATGGCGCGGAGGCTGGCGATGGCGAGATGCGCGAAGTCCTGGCAGACACCGCGTTTTTTCTCAAGCACTTCGTTCAGCGGGGTGCTGATGGTGGTGGCCTTCGGATCAAACACGAACTCACGATAGATGCGGCGGCAGAGATCGGCGGTGGCGGCGAGCACGGGACGGCCTTTGGTGAAACTGGGCAGGGCAAAATCACGCAGCGGCATTTCATGGGTCAGCAGCGGGCTGCCGAAGACGAACTGGCAAGGGTCCAGGAGATCCACAGCCACGGGGTCACGAAACATCGCGGCAACGTTCTCCCAAGGCGGTGTCTGGAGGGGATCGGGCTGCAGCACCGGCATCAAAGAAACGAGGCTGCGCGAGATCACTTCAAATTGCTTGTGGAGCTTCTGCACCGAGAAGCAGGATACCAGATTGCCAAAGGAATCGGTATGCTCCGTGAGCAGATCGGGTTCTGGATCAAAACTGAGGCTGAACTCCAGGCAGCGCTGCGTTTCGGTATCACGCGGGCGCAGACGCGCGGCATGGTGAGACACGACCACCCGCGAGCTGTAGACGTACGTCGTGCGATGAGTGATGCGGTAGTTCATCACGTGGACAGTGTGTCAGCAGGCACATCATCGCTGCTGCTGATGGTGGAATGCGCGAAATAACCGGCGGTGAGCGCGTCATTGAGGACCGGCATGGCCTCGATGAGCTGGGTGAGCAGCTTGGCCACCTGGGTCTGCGACCAGCCACCCGGCTCGACACGGGCGAGCTCTGTGGGATCACACAGCTGCAAGCGGGTGCTGTTTTCCAAAAACACGCGCATCGCCGGCGTGAGAACTGCGGAGTTTTGCTCGTGGGGCAGATGCTTGAACTGCTGGCGGATGCGCTCGAACTGAAAGCGCAGGCCGCGAGGATTCAGGTCGTCGAGCATGAGCAGGTCATACACGGCGGCGAGCTGCGGGAGAAGACTGTAGCGGTTGCGGTAGGTGATGGTGCTGTCACCCACCTCGAGAATGGCCTCCAGCAGGCTGGGGTTTTCGGCGTCGGCGCTGCGGAGTCCGGCGCGCAGAAGCTCGCAAATGTACACGGTGCGCTCAATGCGGTGGCCAATGTCGAGGAACATCCAGCCCTGGGCGCGCGTCATGTTTTCCTTGGCGAGGCCGTGGAAGGAGGCGAGTTCGAGGATGATGCGGGTGAGGACGTTCAGCGCGTCCGACATGGGTGTGACGCTCGGCGTGTTGTCGTAAGCGTCGAGCGCATCGCCAAGCTGGCTGATGACGCGCCAGGTATCGATGGATATGCGATCACGCAGCAGGACGCCGATGCGCTGGATGTGAGCCACGCTGGAACGAATGCTGGTAGGGTGATTGGCATCGAAGACGGCCTCCAGCAGCCGGGCCTCCAGCTGCTCCTGCTGGGAGGCGAGTGAGGCGGCGTCCGGCACATCATCCAGAACGGTGAGACTCTTCAAGGCCTCCAGCAAGGGAAGCAGGAGAGGTGTTTCGCTCATGCCGCTTTCCGGAGAGCAGCGCAGCAGGGTGGAGCGCAGGAGGCGTGCGCTGGATTCAGCGCGTTCGGCGTAGCGACCGAGCCAGTAGAGATGATTCGCCACACGACTGCCCAGGTTGTGGCCGGTACGGCGGAGTTCCACCGGAGTGCTGGTGCTGGAGAGCAGCGTGACGTTTTCCACCGGCCCTTCACTGAGCACCCAGGTGTCTTTGCTGGTGCCACCCTTCTGCATGGACACCAGAGGGGAATCCATCGAGGCGGCGACGCGCGTCAGGGCGCCGGGCATGACCATGTAGCCGTCCTTGGTGGCGACGAGATAAACGCGGACGCTCACGGGCTTGTGGACGAGGTGACCGTCCTCCCACACCGGAGCGGTGGAGAAGGCGATCTTTTCCTGAGCCGCCCAGCGGTCCGGGGCAAAGCGCATGCGTTCAGCAAGGGAGGCACGCTCGGCACCGCTGAGGCGCCCGCCAAAGCAGGCCTCACGTCCGCGCACCCGGAAGGCGCTCTTGATGACCAGACGGTCGAGGTTTTTTTCCACTTCGCCACGTGGGCGTTCCTGTCCGCACCACCAGGTGGCGACCGAGGGCATGAGCAGCTCCGAGCCCAGCAGTTTGCGGCACAGGCCCGGCAAGAAGGCCATCATGGCGGGGGCTTCAGCGAGACCGGAGCCGAGGGCATTTCCCAAGGACACATTGCCGGCACGCACGGCGCGTACGAGGCCGGGAACGCCGAGCATCGAGTCGTTGCGCAGTTCCAGCGGATCGCAGAAATCGTCATCCACCCGGCGCAGGATCACATCCACGGGTTCGAGGCCGTTGAGGGTCTTCAAATAGACGCGGTCATCGCGCACGGTGAGGTCTTCGCCTTCCACCAAGGTGTAGCCGAGGTAGCGGGCCAGATAGGCCTGCTCGAAGTAGGTTTCGTTGTAGGGCCCGGGGGTCAGCAGCACGACGCGGGGCTCCTCCACCGGGCGTGGCGCGAGGGCGGCCAGGGACTGCTGCATCTGGCGGAAGAACCCGGCGAGACGGCGCACGCGAGCATCACGAAACACGTCTGGCAGCAATCGCGACGTGATCAGGCGGTTTTCCAAAGCGTAGCCCGAACCGGTCGGGATCTGGGTGCGGTCGGAGATGACCCACCACTGGCCGTCGGGCGAGCGTGCGAGATCCGCACCGTACACCTGGAGTGGCTTGGCGTTTGGCAGCTTGATGCCGTGGCAGGGGCGCAGATAGGCGGGCTGCCCGAGCACGAGCGCCGCAGGCATGCTGCCCTCACGGATCAACTGCTGCGGACCGTAGCTGTCGTTCAAAATCGCGTTCAGCAGGGTCGCACGTTGAATCAGCGCCTTCTCGATGCCCTCCCATTCGCGAGCCGAAATGACAAACGGCACCGGGTCCATCTTCCAGGGGGTGTCGAGGCCTTTGTCGTCGTAGATGTTGAAGGTGACGCCGCGCTCCGCCAGCAGGCGGCGAGTGGTGTCTGCCAGGCGCTTAACGCCGGCGGTATCCCGGCGGTGGAGATCGGCGATGATCGGCTCGTAATGCGGGCGCACTTTGCCGCTGGCATCCCGCAGTTCATCGTAATGCCCGCGGGTGTCAGGACCATCCAAGCGCGACATCACCGCCCGTTGTGGAACGGGAGCAGCGGCGGTGGAGCTTTGAGATTGGAAGATCAATGCGAGGACAGCTTTGCGATTGGCGATAGTAGGAACCGTTCAAGCATTGTGCATCCCGATTCTTTACTTTCATCCATTGCGCAGGTCCAGAGTGAACGGGAACTCGGGATTTGGCCTGGCTGGCTCCACTTTCATCTTTCCGGGCGTGTGACCGTGACGGAAGAAGCGGGCGTAGCGGCGGCTTTCGGCTTCGTAGGCGTTCACCGGGAAGGTTTCATGGCTCAGGCCGCCGGGATGGGCGACATGGTACCTGCAGCCACCGAGGGAGCGCTGGTTCCACTGATCGACGAGGTCAATGGTGAGCGGTGAATGGACGCCCACGGTGGGGTGCAGGCAGTTTGGCGGCTGCCAGGCGCGGTAGCGAACTCCTGCGACGTATTCGCCGTTGGTGCCGGTGGGATGCATCGGCACGGTGCGGCCGTTGCAGGTGATGGCGTAACGGCCTTCCACGAGCCCCTGCGCCTTGATTTGGATGCGTTCGAGCGAGGAATCGACGAAGCGCACGGCACCACCGGCACCGTTGTCCTCACCGAGCACGTGCCAGGGCTCCAGCGCCTGGCGGATTTCCACGTTCACGTTGCGCGTGGCCCAGTCGCCGCTGAGCGGGTAGCGGAACTCGTAATGCGGGGCGAACCATTCGGGTTTCAGTTCAAACCCGGCCTGCTGCGTGTCATGGCAGACGTCCTCGATGTCGCTCCAGGCGAAGTGAGGCAGCATCCAGCGGTCATGGATGTCCGTTCCCCAGCGCACGAGCGGCGCCTCATAGGGCTCCTTCCAGAAACGGGCGATGAGGGTGCGAAGCATGAGCGCCTGAGCGAGGCTCATGTGCGGGTGGGGCGGCATTTCAAACCCGCGCATTTCGAGCAGGCCGAGGCGGCCGGTGCTGCTGTCTGGCGAGTAGAGTTTATCGATGCAGAACTCGGCGCGGTGGGTGTTGCCGCTGGAGTCGATGAAGAGGTTGCGGTACAACCGGTCCACCAACCATGGAGGCACCTCTCCGCCCTTTGCCATGGCCTCAGAGGCGGCCTTGAAGGCCACTTCGAGTTCGTAGAGCGAGTCGTTGCGCGCTTCATCAATACGCGGGCTCTGGCTGGTGGGGCCGATGAACATGCCGGCGAACATGAACGAGAGCGACGGATGATTCTGCCAGTAGCTGGTGAGGCTGCGCAGGAGATCGGGACGCCGCAGGAAGGGGCTGTCCTTGGGCGTTTCCGCGCCCATGACGATGTGATTGCCACCGCCGGTGCCGGTGTGGCGGCCATCGACCATGAATTTCTCGGTGCCGAGGCGGGTGAGACGGGCCTCTTCGTAGAGTGATTCGGTGATGTTCACCATTTCATCCCAGCTTTTGGCGGGATGGACGTTCACTTCGATCACGCCGGGGTCGGGGGTGACTTTGAGAACGTGCAGGCGCGGGTCATAGGGAGGCGGGTAGCCTTCGATGACGACGGGCTGATCCAGCGCCAGCGCCACATCCTCCACGGCACCCAGGGCGGAAAGGTATTCCTCCAGCGTCTTGGTGGGCGGCATGAAGATGAAGAGCTTGCCATCACGCGGCTGCACACAGAGGGCAGTGCGCACGACCTGATCGGCAGATTGTCCCACGGCAGGTGGCTGCGCGGCAGGGTCAATCCCCTGCTGATCTTCCTCACCGATTTCTTCGGTCAGTCCTTCGGCACCGGAGGGGCCGGGGCGCTGAGCGAGTTTTTTCCAGAAGGAGGGCGGCACTCCGGCGATGCCACGCACAAACTGCTGCCGCGAGGGCAGCGGATCGCGGTCTTGCATGGGGTCCTGCTCGTGATGGTAGGGATAGTCGGTGGTCTTGACCCAGGGCTGGGAATCGAGCGGCAGACGCAGGCCGATGGGGGAATCCCCTGGCACAAGGTAGCAGCGCTCAGCACGAAGGAACCAGGGGCCGGTTTGCCAGCCATTGTCCACAGGTTTGATCGGCAACACGTGGCCGATGATTTTGTCGAGCCCTTCCTCGAACACCTTGGCGAGACGCGTGCGCTCCTCCTTGTCTTTGAGGTTGGATTTGAGCGGATCGACGTTCACCGGCAGCTTGCGCTCGCGCCAGAGGTAGTAGAAGGCGTCTTCATACGTCGGCATGATCCATTTGGTGCTGCAGCCGATGCGCTCGGCGAGAGCGTGGATGAAGCGTGCGGAGTGAGTCTCGTTCACGCCGTAGTCCGTCTGCATGTCGGCATACAGATGAGGGTGGGCCCACAAAGGCTGGCCGTCTTTGCGCCAATGGCAGCCATAGGACCAGCGTGGGAGGGATTCGCCGGGGTACCATTTGCCCTGGCCATAGTGCAGGAAGGCCCCGGGGGCGAAGCGGTCGCGCAGGCGTTTGAGGAGGATGTCCGAGAGCTTGGCCTTCATGGGCCCCACGGCGGCGGTGTTCCACTCGGCACCTTCGGCGTCGTCGATGGAGACGAAGGTGGGCTCGCCACCCATGGTCAGGCGTACATCGTTGGCTTCGAGCTCCTTATCCAAGGCATGCCCCAAGGCGGCAATCTCCGCCCACTGCTCCTCGGTGTAGGGCTTGGTGACGCGGGGTGATTCGTAAATTCGGTCGACCTTCATGTCGAACTCGAACTCCGTTTCGCAAGGCTCAGCCATGCCGCTGATGGGTGCGGCACTGCCCGGGTCCGGGGTGGCCGCGAGAGGGATGTGCCCTTCCCCGGCGAAGAGGCCGGAGGTCGGATCGAGTCCTACCCAGCCAGCGCCGGGCAGATAGACCTCACACCAGGCGTGGAGGTCGGTGAAATCCACCTCAGTGCCGCTGGGGCCATCAAGGGATTTCACGTCTGGCTTCAACTGGATGAGGTAACCGCTGACAAAGCGTGCGGCGATGCCCAGACGGCGCATGAGCTGCACCATGAGCCATGAGGTGTCACGGCAGGAACCGGTGCGCTTGGTGAGGGACTCCTCCGGCGTCTGAACGCCCGGCTCCATGCGGACGGTGTAACCGATGTCCTTCCAGAGGCGCTGATTGATGGTGACGAGGGCGTCAATCGTGCGCGGCGGCCAGGGTTTCATGGCGAGGAGCTCGCTCTCGACCTGGGTGAAGTATTCCGCGAATTTGGGGGTGAGTTCGCCGCACTTCAGGAAGGGGGCGAGCTCATGATCCAGCGTGGCATCGTAGTCGAAGGGGAAATTTTCAGCCTCAGGCTCCAGGAAGAAGTCGAAGGGATTGAACACCGCCATCTCCACCACGACGTCCACCTCGACGCTGAACTCCTTGGTTTTCTCCGGGATGACCAGCCGGGCGAGGAAGTTTGACTGGGGGTCCTGCTGCCAGTTCAGGAAATGCTTCTCCGGGGTGATTTTGAGCGAGTAGCTCAGGATGCGTGAGCGGGAATGCGGTGCAGGGCGCAACCGGATGATCTGGGGGCCCAGCTCGATGGGTCGCTCGTAGCGGTAGCTGGTGCGGTGGTGAAGGGCGACGTGGATGGACATGCGAAAGGGTTGGGGGCGGACGGGAACTCAATGCCCGCTACGTCATTATTAGCAAGTTAACGGCCAATCTTGGATTCCGGCGTCGGAAAACTGCGCTCGCACCTTGCCTCCCCACGATTTCGCGAGACTATGCGCCCGCATTTCCCAACCCACCCCATGTCCAAGAAGACCCCTGCCCCCACCACGATCCGCCCTATCAAGAAGCTGATGGTCGCGAACCGCTCTGAAATCGCCATCCGCGTCATGCGTGCGGCCACTGAACTGGGGCTGAAAACGGTGGGGATTTATGCGCAGGAAGACCGCTTCTGCCCGCATCGCTTCAAGGCGGACGAGGCCTATGAGCTGAACAAGGACAAGGGGCCGCTGGGAGCGTACCTGGATATCGAAGGCATCGTGACTCTGGCGAAGGAGAAGGGCGTGGACGCGATCCATCCCGGCTATGGCTTCCTGTCTGAGAACCCGAAGTTCTCCCAGGCGTGCGAAGACGCCGGGATCATCTTCATCGGGCCTGAGGCGAAGATTCTCGACATGATGGGCGACAAGACGGCGGCCCGCAATGTGGCCCGCAAGCTGAGGGTGCCGATTCTCGAAGGGACTGACGAGCCGGTGAGCGACCGCAAGGAAGCGCTGGCGGCGGCGAAGAAAATCGGCTTTCCGCTGATCATCAAGGCGGCCTTTGGCGGTGGCGGGCGCGGCATGCGCATCGTGCGCGAGTCCAAGGACCTGGAAAAGCTGCTGGATGAGGCGCAGACCGAAGCGGAGCGCGCCTTTGGCAACGGGGCGGTGTTCCTCGAAAGATTTGTGGGCAAGGCGAAGCACATCGAAGTGCAGATCCTGGCCGACAAGCATGGCAACGTGCTGCACCTGCATGAACGCGACTGCTCCGTGCAGCGCCGGCATCAGAAGGTGATCGAGCAGGCGCCGAGCTACGGCATCAAGCAGGAGATCATTGATGGCTTGTGCGATGCTGCCGTGAAGCTGGCGCATGCGGTGAACTACACGCACGCGGGAACGGTGGAATTCCTGGTGGATCATGAAACGGGCGAATGGTTCTTCATTGAGATGAATCCGCGCATCCAGGTGGAGCACACGGTGACGGAGGAGATCACGGGCATCGACATCGTGCGCAGCCAGATCCTGATCGCGCAGGGCTATCAGGTGCATCAGGAGCCGCTGGCATTGCCGCCGCAGGACAAGATCGAGAAGAGCGGCTTTGCGATCCAGTGCCGCATCACAACGGAAGATCCTGAAAACGGCTTCACGCCGGACTTTGGCAAGATTTTGACCTACCGCAGCGCGGGTGGCTTTGGCATTCGTCTGGATGGTGCGCTGGGCGCGACGAACGCGGTCATCACGCCGTATTATGACTCGATGCTGGTGAAGATGACGGTGTATGCCCGCACCTACCAGCAGTCGCTGGACCGCATGGACCGCGGTCTGCGCGAGTTCCGCATCCGTGGCGTGAAGACGAACATCCCGTTCCTCATGAATGTGGTGCATCACCCCGAATTCATGGCGGGGCAGGCCACGACGCGCTTCATCGACAACAATCCTGACCTGCTCAAGTTTGTGGCGCGCAAGGACCGCGCCTCGAAGCTGCTCAACTACCTGGCTGACACGATTGTGAACGGCAATCCGTTCGCGAAAGGGCACAAGGTCAACAAGGCCTTCACCGCACCGCCAACGCCGAAGTTTGACCACCGCATCGCGCCTGCTAAGGGCACGAAGCAGCTGCTCACGGAGATGGGGCCGGAGAAGTTCTGCAACGACTGGATTGCGAAGCAGAAGAAGCTGCTGATCACCGACACGACGATGCGTGACGCGCACCAGTCGCTGCTGGCCACGCGCATGCGCACCTTTGACATGCTGGCCGTGGCGGACAGCGTGGCACGGCGCACGCCGAACCTGTTCTCGCTCGAAATGTGGGGTGGCGCGACCTTTGACGTGACGATGCGCTTCCTGCGCGAAGATCCGTGGGAGCGCCTGCGCGACATCCGCGCGAAGGTGCCGAACATCCTTTTGCAGATGCTCTTCCGCGGCTCGAATGCCGTGGGGTACACGAACTACCCGGACAACGTGGTGAAGGGCTTCATCAAACATGCCGCCGAGAACGGCATGGACATCTTCCGCATCTTTGATTCGCTGAACTACCTGCCGAACCTGAAGGCGGCGATGGATGCGGTGCGCGAGGACACGAACTCCATCTGTGAAGGCACGCTGTGCTACACGGGCGACATCCTGGATCCGAAGCGCGACAAGTATGACCTGAAGTACTACGTCCGCCTGGCGAAGGAGCTGGAAAAGATGGGCGCGCACATGCTGTGCATCAAGGACATGGCCGGACTCGTCCGCCCGTTTGCCGCGAAGAAGCTGGTGAAGGCGCTGAAGGATGAAGTGGGCATCCCGATTCACTTCCACACGCATGACACCAGCGGGCTGAACGCCGCGAGCATCATCGAAGCCGCCACGGCGGGTGTCGATGTGGTGGATGCGGCCATTGCATCCATGTCTGGCGGCACTTCGCAGCCGAACCTGAACTCCATCGTGGCTGCCATGCAGAACACGCCGCGTGACACCGGACTGGATGTCGAGGCGCTGCAGGAATTCAGCGACTACTGGGCTGCGGTGCGCAGCTTCTACAAGCCTTTCGACACCTCCGAGCCTTACGGCACGGCGGAAGTCTATCTGCACGAGATGCCCGGCGGGCAGTACACGAATCTCAAGGAGCAGGCCATCGGCATGGGCCTCGGACCACGCTGGCCGGAGATCGCGCATGCGTATGCGGAGGTGAACCAGCTCTGCGGTGACATCGTCAAAGTGACGCCATCGAGCAAGGTCGTCGGCGATCTGGCCATCGAGTGCGTGGCGCGTGGCGTGAAGCCCACGGACATCATCAACCTGCAAGGCACCAAGTGGAGCAAAGACGTGACCAGCATGTTTGAAGGCTGGCTGGGCGAACCGTTCTACGGCATGGAGACGGCCAAGGCGGCGGATTCACGCAAGAAGTGGAATGCGCTGGCTGATGCCATCGTGGGCAAAGGCGGCAAGCGGATCAAAGGCCGCCCCGGCACGCATGCTGCGAAGATCAAGCTGGAGGACGTGCGCGCCGAGCTGAAGGGCAAGCTCAAGAAGGAGCCTACCGAAGACGATGTGTGGAGCTACCTCATGTATCCGGATGTGTTCCTGAAGTTTGCTGAATTCCGCAAGACCTACGGTGACGTGTCCGCCCTGCCAACGCCGGCGTATTACTACGGCCTGCAGGACAAGGAAGAGATCCACATCAGCCTGGAAGCAGGCAAGACGCTCTTCGTGCGCCTGCTCAACATGACCGAGGCGGATGCTGCTGGTCAGCAGACGGCGATCTTTGAGCTGAACGGCTACCCGCGCCATACGACGGTGACCAACAAGTCCCTGGCGAAGAATGCTGTGACCAAGACCAAGGCGGATCCTGCGGACCCGACTCAGGTGGGTGCGCCGATGCCGGGGATGGTGGCGAGCATTGCGGTGAGCGTGGGGCAGAAGGTGAAGGAAGGGGAGACCCTTCTGACGCTGGAGGCGATGAAGATGTTTGCGGCGGTTTCGTCACCGATTGCGGGGACGGTGAAGGAGATCTGCGTGAAGATCAGTGAGAGTGTGGAGAGCAAGGATTTGATGGTGAGGCTGGTGAAGTAACGTTTAATAAACCTCAAGAAAAGTACTCAGACCTATGGGAGAACCTGAATCAAACCATCTTTTGAGGCAACGGGCGACGATGGTTATATTTGCCATTGAACAAGGCCTAGGCACACTCATCAAAACCAAGCATGCAGCCGCCCCTGATGCTGACACTAATCCGACTATCTCTGAGATCTTGTCTCGGGGCAGTTCTCCCGCACCTATAAGCCGTAAACAAAGAGTATCGAAGGCAGTTGCGGATAGTTACTTGGATGAGCTATTGAGAATAGCAGTTGGTTTGGCAACTGGGACAGATGCTGAAGCCCCTTTAATTAAACTGAGAGACTTGATTCATTCATTAAGCCTTTTGGAAGTTCGTAACGCAGTGGCTCATCCGAATCGAGAATTTGTTGAAAACTTTTGGTATAGATGTGCTGTTATCGCGACTTCTGCTCCTGTTGCTCAGCTAGGCTTGGTCGATGTCACTCAGGCTTTCCAAGCCGCTTTAGCCGACAAGATTGCATTGCCTCCTGATGAATGGTTTGAGGTGGATTCCACTATTATTCCAACGAATCTTCCAAGCCAATCCGACCATGATATTACAGGCCTTATCGGACGCAATAAAGAGAAGAGCGACCTCCTAAAGATCATACGGAATCGCAGATTCCCTTTTGTTATTCTCACAGGCCCGGGTGGTTTAGGTAAAACCGCGCTAGCCGTTCAATCGCTGCGTGAATATGTTCACGACTATTCTGTAGAGCCAGTTCATGAAGCTGTGGTGTTTTGTTCTCTGAAGCAGGAGAAACTTACCGCTGGCGGCATCGAATTGTTGACCGCCTCTCAATCCATTGCCGAACTACTGGACGAGCTTTTTGAGGAAATGATCGATCTTTTCCCTGAAGTTACGGCAAACAATTTTGAAGAAATTTGTGGAGCATTGGGAGATAAGTCTATTCTGCTTTTCATAGATAATTTGGAAACTCTCCTCCGTGATTCTCCTGATGCATTCTTATCATTTGCAGACGATTTGCCGCGTGACTGGACACTATTGGCCACTTCGCGAGTGACCGTTGATGCATCAAAAGCAATTCCGCTACCAACCTTGTCCAAGGGAGACGCAACAGGACTTGCGTTTCGTTATGCGGACTCAAAAGCAGTCGATCTTGATTCTTCAGGGGCCGAAGCGATTGCTAATGCGAGCCAATGTAACCCGTTAGCACTTCGCCTTGCGATTGATCAAATTTCGAATGGTTCTAGTGTCGCGACTGCAACGCGGCAAGCCCAGAAAGACGTGGTGCAGTTTTCATTTCAAAACCTCATCGAAACACTTCCTTCGCATTCACGGGAAGTTTTAGAATGCTTGTTTGTGAAAAGCCCTCTTACTCGTGGAGAAATTGTGACCACTCTAGGCCTATCGCCTGAAGAAGCGGTGGAATCCGCTAGAAGGCTGGCCCGCACCAGCCTTGTCACCCGTGTCGTCAAGCACGATGACGAATTATTCGAGCTTAGCCCATCAATCAGAGATTTGCTTCGAGATGTGCCGCTCGATTTATCTGCACGACGTAGAATATCTCGCAAACTCGAGGAACAACGTAAAACGCTCCAGCAACATCGAGCGATTCTACAGGGCCAAGGGGTTGGCGAATACTCCGAAGCTTATTTGCCTGCTGACATGCCAACAGCGTTGGGGTCTGCCTTGACAAAAGCAATTAGATTTCTTCGATCACGCGAAACGAGTTACCAACAAGCGAATGCATTGATTAAAGAATTGATGCAGTTTTTGTATGGCAATGCTTCAAATTGGCGTCTTTTCACGCTTTTGGGACGTTTAAGTTCGAAGATTCAAGATGATTTTTCTACAGAAGATTATCTCAAGAAGGCTTGTTCTAGTGATGCGAACGCATTGCCCCCTCGTTTATATCTCGCAGAATTTTACGTTCAGTCTCATAAAGCAGGCGAAGCATTGGCACTGACCACTCAGCTTATCAAAGATGGATGGGGTAATCCAAAAAGGACCGATGAGGTCATGGCCTCCAGAACTTGGCAAATTCATTTCCGAGCTGCGCTTGACGATTCCAAATATGAATTAGTTAACGGTGAGGAAGTCTCGAAGTTGTCTAATGAACGCTTGATGTGTTGCTATCGCCTTTGCAAAGCCGAAGCCGTGATACGTCAAGTTTCTGGATTGCATAGTTCGGACCCTATGAAAGTGACCGCTGGCCTTTCTGATAGCACACAGAAGCTAACTTTAGTCTCGTCAGCGGGTCATTATAAGAGAGCTTTATCGAAAACAGTCAGCTTGCTTTGCCGTGAGTTGAAGCATTTTCACAGCATTGTAGGCATTAGCGGTTCAGAAGCTGCTCTTAAAAAAGCAGAAACGGGGCTGCATGCAATGATCGACGATGATAGTTTGGATGAAGAGTGTTATGATAATATTAACTCATTAGCTACAGCCGTCTCCCCGCCGGGTAAGGGAAATGTTAATAGTTTATTTAGAGATGCGTTCTGGCTGAAATGGCTTGGTCTTTCTGGCTTTGACCCAGCTTTCTCAAAAGCCTTGGAATCGAAGGGGTACCTTCTTGCCAATATTAGCTATATCCCAAATGCGGGATTCGACGGAATCGCCGCTTACTGCTTCGCAGAAGATAGCCATCGCAACAGCTATTTCCTCCACCGCGATAACCTTGAACATAACGACCTCATTGGATGGTCAAAACTTCGCATTGGTAAACCGGTGGCGCTCGCAGATGCTTTGCCACAGACTGGCCGAGGCAAAGCCCCGGCACCTCAACGCATAATTCTGCTCTAAGCTTGCGGTGAATAAATTATAACCACGCGTGCAAGTTTATTTGCATGCGTTCCGAGTCATTGCAGTAGTCGGAGCCATTGATCTCCTCAATCGAAGCTTCAAGAGTATCAATGTCCTGAGGTGTGCTTTTGTGGGCAAGTGATGAGGGGTCATGAATGACCTTATCTCACTCACTCTTCAGGCGGCAGGCGTGGTGCTTGCTGCGGATTTTGCCGCCGGTTTTGTCCATTGGATGGAGGATGCTTACATCCGCGAAGATACGCCGTGGCTGGGCCAGTGGATCGGGCGGCCTAACATTGTGCATCATCATCTGCCGAGACGGATGACGCGGAACACGTGGTGGGAGAGCAACAAGGAGCTGGTGGTGGCGATGGGGGTGCTGATCATCGCGGCGGCATGGCTGGGCTGCCTGACATGGCATGTGTGGCTCTTTGCTGTGGTGGGTGGGAATGCGAACGAGGTGCACAAGTGGTCGCATCGGACCCGGAAGGAAAACGGGCGCTTCATCTCGCGGCTGCAGGATCTCCGAATTTTGCAGACGCCGCAGCACCATACAGCGCACCACACGAATCCGAAGGAGGTGCATTACTGCCCGGTGACGAATGCGCTGAACCCGGTGCTGGATGCGCTGCATTTCTGGGTGGGGCTGGAGTGGCTGCTGGAGCACACGGTGGGGCTGAAGCGGCAGCCGGACAGCTCGGTGCCCGGGCAGGGCATTCCGCCGGAGTGGATCGCGGAGATGCGGCGTGCGGGGTAAGAGAAAATCACTCGTCGCCGGGGGTGTTTGCGCCATCTTCGGCGATGTTCGGCCATCTCCCGGGTCCCACGATGTGCTGCCAGAAGGCGGCGTCTTTGTATCGAGCGCACTTCTGCGGTCTCGGCACGAGTTTGCACCGACACTATGGCGCGTGGGCGCGCTGGCTGGTGAACAGGGACAGCGCTTTTCTGACGCTGCTGGGCTCCGCCCTGGCGGAAGCGCCGCCGGAGCTGTGCAAGACTACCTGCTGCAATGCATTCGCAACGCCGCGTGATCTGGTGGCGGACAGCCCGGTGCTGCAATATGCCGCCGCTGTGACGATTTGCGGCCTGAGCGCGAAGCTGGACGACGAAGCGCAGGATGAGCGGGGGTGGCGACGCCATGCGGCGCGTGCGGGATCGAGTGCGCTCGACAGGCCCATCGGCGATGCGCTGGGCCTGCTGCATGCGATGCGCTTTCCGGTGCAAGATGTTCGCGGCTGGATGGCCGGACAAAGAGACATCGAGCATCCCTCAGCGAGCCTCGAGGCATGCGCCGGGCCGACGTGTTCGGCGTATGGTGAGATCGTGGGGCACCTGGCGCAGGTGTCTGGTGCACCGGGTGCCAAACCGCTGCTGCATCAACTCGGTGAGAGTCTGGGCTTTCTCATCTACGCGCAGGATGCGTGGGAGGATTGGGCGCGTGACAAGAAGCGTGGCCAGTTCAACCCGCTGCATGCGTTTCCTGATCTCGCGGGGCGGCGTGCCGCGTTGCTGCCTGCGCTTGAGCAAGCACTGGCCAGCCTGCGGCGTGCGTTTGATGCCCTGCCGCTGCGGCGACATCGCGATCTGCTGCGGTCGGTGCTGATCGCAGGTGCGGAAGCGCGAGTGGCGCAGGTGGCGGGAGGAAAAGAGAAAGGCACGAAGCATGTGCAGTCACCCATTGAAGGCACCGAGCGCAAACGGTCCTGCTGGGACAAATACGATGGGTGCAATTGCGAATGCTGTGACGTGGTGCGCTGCTGCCGCCCTGGATGGACCAGAGGCGGGAGTTCCATGGTCGACTGCAATCCCTGCGACGGCGACGGATGTGGATGCTGCGGCTGTGACTGCTAGACGTGATCAGGCCACTGCGATCACCTTGGCGGAAAGACCGGGGCGCAGTGCGATGGTGTCCCCTGCCCGCTTGGCGATGAGTTTTTGACCCAAGGCGGATGCGGGGGTGATGACGACGACTTCCTGGCCTGCATGCACAATCTCCGTCCCGCCTGCGAAGGGGCCGAGGAAGTAGTGTGTTTTTTCGCCGGGGGTCTCCAAGGTCACGAGGGCTCCGAGGGTGACGGCGGCACCTGCCTCCAAGGTGTTTCCAGACAAGGCGCCAAAGGCCCTCACGGCCTCCTGCAACTCTGCCACGCGCTGGGCCTGACCACGGGCGACGTAGGAGGCTTCCAGGGTGCGGGTGTCGTACTTGTTTTCTGCCTTGCTGTCCGGGTCCGTGGCGGCGGCAAAGGCTCCCTGCGCGGCGCGGGTGAGGGCGGCGAGTTCGGCATTGAGCACGGAGAGGATTTGATCGAGGACGGCTGGTTTGTTCACGGGGAGGCAAGCCGTGCGCTGTTTCCAGAGGGGGATCAAGGGTGAAAAAAGCAGGATTGACCTGCCACTGGCATTTCAGGTAAAATCTGAATATGAAAACGCACCGGCAATTTGCTACGAGAGCGTTCACCCTGATCGAACTGCTCATTACGATCACCATCATCGCGATCCTCGCGAGCATGACAGCTGCGGGAATCAGCCATGCCATCGACCAAGGCAATCGCCTGAAAGTTCGAACGGTGCTGATGGATCTCAAGAATGGCATCTACAACTACCAGACCGACTACAACCGCTGGCCCATCGACTCCAGTGTCACCGGAGCGAATGGTGAGGACGCACCCGAACTGCTGACCGATGGCACTAATTCGCTGGTGGATACTCTCATGGGCATCCCTCCTGCATCGGGCGGCGCGGTGGATCTGAATCCGAAGCGCACGCCGTTTGCGTCATTTCCCCCTGCGAACAATGGCCGCCACGGTCTGGTAGGAGCCGCACGGCCCTTCAAGCTCGCTGACATGTATGGCCAGCCTTATCATATCCTGCTGGATACGAACGGTGACAATCAGGTGAAGAATCCCGATGTCACCAATACCGACCCCAAGATTTCGACGGGTCAGGCGGCGCATCTGGTCACCAAGGTGGCTGTTTATAGCAGCGGCAAGGATCAGGTCCCACGCACGAGTGATGACGTCACGTCCTGGCGGCCCAAATGAGACGGCCAAGAGGGTGTTTGAATACCTGCTTTGACGTGCCGTTGTCACGTTTGGGCGTCTTGGCGTTTTGTGTCACCGCTACGCGGTTCCACGAGATTTGGAGGGGTGGGTGATGCGTTTCCGTGGGTTGGCACCCACGGCTACTGTTGTGCCAGCCCTCCGGGCTTTCGGAGTGTGGAGCCCGGGGCGTGACGTTTATGCTATAGCGTTTTAATCACTTTTATAGCCCTCTTAACTCATGCCATCGTGGGGCACAAAGGGAGTCCCCTCACCCCAGCCCTCTCCCCCGAAGAAAAGGATTTGATGTCGTCGTGTGCCAGGGGCGGGGAGAGGGAGATTGCTTTGGCTGCCCTGGGTTTATCGGACACTAAATTATTAAAATGCTCTAAGCTGCGCGTGCGCTACTTCCCTGCCGCCTTGAAGACTTCGGGGTGATCCAGAACCATCTTTTTCACGCGTGCTGCCTGAACTGCGGGGCAGTCTGGCGGCAGCCATGAGGATTGTTCGAGAACCTCGCGCCCGCCGATGCTGCCGAGAATGACGTAGGCGCTGAGCAGGGTGCCGAGCAGGTCGGGATGCGTGCCGTCCTCGGCATAGAGCGAGAGGGCGGGATAGAGATCATGCACGCGCCACCAGAAATCTCCCACCGGGCTGACGATGATCTGTGCACCCGGAATTTTTTCCTGGGCCGCCTTCACGGCGTTCGCATTGGCGACGTGGATGCGGGCCAGGGCCTGCTCAGGATCTTTGCCGGTGGCAAGTGCATCGGCGGATTTTTCCTTCCAGAGCTTTTCGTGCCGGGCCCACACCTGAAAGACGACGACCAGCACTTTGGGGTTCAATTCGTGGGCGGATTTGACGAGCTTGGCGAGGCCGTTTTCCATGAGCATTTTGGCATCTGCATCCACGGCTGCTGCGGCGGAGACGACGCTGTGCTCCTGCACGACGACGACATCCCAGGGCTTGCCATCGTCAGCGCCTTTTTTCAGCAATTCCATGCCCTCCGCATTGGTGGTGTGGCGCTCAAGGGTGTAGTTGCCCTGCAGATTGCTGCCGATGTGCGGCGCCAGCATCTGGGAGGAGAGCATCAGCTCGCCCACCATGCCGGGCAGGAGATTGAACGCGGTGTAACTGTTGCCGAGAAAGAGGATGCGAACGTGCGGCAGCTCGTCGGCAGCTTTCGCCGGCCAGCAGCAGCAAGCGGCGAGAGCTGCCAGCAGCAGTGCGCGTCGGGACCAAGGAATGGATGAGCCTGCCTTCATGGGTGTTTGCTCATGGCTTGCAGAGCTTGTCCGCGAGCAGCTCGGCTTTTTCGTTTCCTTCCTTCGCGGGCACATGGCCGACGACGGTTGATTTGTCCTTGTCGAGCTTGATGATGACGAGCGTTTCCAGGCGTGTCTGCTTTTCGTCATCGGCGCTGGACATCATGCGATAGATGATGGCGTAAGGGACAAAGGAGCCGCCTTTGCGGAAGCCGCGCCACTGCACGACGTTGTTCGCCTTGGCCGGGAACTGGCCGGGGCAGGCGGTGAGGGTATCGTTCATGAGGTCGGTCTTGCTGCCGTCGTAGATCAGATTGATCCAGCTGCGCAGATCGCCGCCTTCATGGATGACCTGATAGCCGCCAAGACCGGGGCAGAGATGCCTAAAGTGATCGATCTCGGGATCTTTTTCGCGCGACGAGTCTTCGAGGATTTTGACCTTCTTGGGATCGGTGGTGGTGAATTCAGACTCGGGTTTTGGATCCGCGGCAGAGACGATGGAGGTGGCAAGCGCCAGCAGGGCGAGGGCGGTGAGCGGGTTCATGAGATTGAGCATGGGACTATTTCAGCGAAGCATCTGCCACGCCATCGGCTTTGCGATAAAGACTTGTCGGAATCAGCATCTGAGGAGGAAGTTCTTCGCCTTTGGAGTAGCGCATGAAGGCGCGCACGACTTCGGCGCCCATCTTGTCCGGGAACTGAATGGGGTCGGCGTAGATCTTGCCTTCTTTGATTGCCTGCTTGCCTTCGGGCTGGCCATCAAAGCCGATGATGACGACTTTGTCGGTGCGGCCCGCCTTCTCAATGGCTCCGCGTGCGCCGAGTGCGCCGGGGTCGTTGATGGCAAAGATGCCGACGAGGTCTGGCTGCGCCTGCAGCATGTCTTCGGTGGCTTTGTAACCTTTGTCATTGGCGCCGTGGCAGTCGAGCTCGCTCACGATCTCGATTTTTCTCGCCGCCGTGGCGTTGTGAGCGGCCAGCACTTCCTTGAAGCCTTTGACGCGCAGGATGCAGGACTCGACCTGCTTCATGTCGAGCACGCCGATCTTTCCCCCCTGCCCTTGCAGCGCCTCGATCATGGCCTCTGCCGCCATTTTGCCGCCGCCGAAGTTGTCGGTGGCCACCTGGGTGGCGATCTTCACGCCGGGCTCGTTGCAGGGCACATCCACGGTGAAGACGGGAATGGCGGCGGCGTTGGCTTCCTGGATCACGGTTACAATCGCCTTGGAGTCCGTGGGGCTCAGCACGATGGCGGCGACATCTTTCACGATGAAGTCTTTGATCTGGTTGCTCTGGCGCGCCACGTCGCCATCTGCGCTGACCACGAGCGTGTCGTAGCCGTTCTTCCTGGCATCGGCGATGATGCTGTCGCCGATCACTTTGAAGAAAGGATTTTGCAAGGAGAGCAGGGACACCGCGATGGTGCCTTTGGATTCCGCATGTTGATCCGAAGTCTTGCCGCAGGCGGCAAGCAGGAGGGTGGAGGCCAGAAGGATTTGGCGGAGTTTCATCATGAGCATGCTAACACGAGCTCGTCTTCTCCATCAATAGCGGAGAAAGGCCCGCCGCCTTGCTTCAAATGCCTGTGTCTCCGCGGACCAGTCTGCCACGACCTTCTTCCATGCATCGCCACCACGCAGGGCCTTCACGCTGGCGGCACGATTGAGGAGGGTGTCCACCAGTGCGAGCTTGAACTCTTTTGGATACAGCCGTTGCAAGGTGCTGGCGATGGCGATGCCTACATCGACTGAATTCAAGGCGGAGCGATCTGTGATCGATACGCGCACGCCGCCACAGGCTTCGCCTTTGAAGATGCTGGCTGTGGGCGTGAAGCGAATGGGGGTGAACTGCACGCCTGCCAGGCCGAGCTTGTTCAGCTCATAGGACAGCCGCAGGTCATCCACATAGGGTGCGCCGAGGACTTCGAAGGGGGTGTCGGTGCCGCGCCCGACAGTGATGCTGAACTCGAGGAGGCCGATGCCTGGATAGAGCAAGGCGGCATTCAATGAGCGCATGTTGGGTGAGGGATTGATCCAGGGGAGGCCGGTGTGATCGAAGCGCATGTGGCGCTGCCAGCCTTCGACTGGGATCACTTTTAAATCACAGCCGATGCTGCGCTCGGCGTTCATCATGGCCGCGAGTTCGCCGGCGGTCATGCCGTGGCGGAGCGGGATGGCATGCGTGGCGGTGGGTTTTTCGGCATCAATGACGGCGGGGCCTTCGACCTGGAGGCCGCCGATGGGATTGACGCGATCGAGCACGTAGAAAGTCTTCTTTGCCTTGGCAGCAGCTTCCATGCACAGACGCATGGTGCCGATGTAGGTGTAGAAGCGGCAGCCGATGTCCTGGATGTCGAAGACCAGGGCGTCCAGGTCTGCGAGTTGTTCCTGCGTGGGGGCGCGCTGCTCGCCGAACAAGCTGAGCACTGGGAGGCCGGATTTCTTGTCGGTGGAGTTGCTGATTTTTTCCTGATCGAGTTCACCGCGAATGCCGTGTTCGGGGCTGAAGAGTTTTTTCAGCTTCACGCCGGGGGCATGGGCCAGAAGATCGATGGTGCTGTGGCGCTGGGAATCGATGCCGGTTTGATTGGTGATGAGGCCGATGCGGAGGCCGTGCAAGTCGGCGAACTTGCGCCGGGCGAGTACGTCGATGCCGTTCAACACGGTGGGTACTTCGGTTTCGGCGCGTGGCCATGGGGGGGCGCTGGTGGGTATGAGTTTAACGTAGCTTGCTGCTGCGGTGCCGATCTCTTCGTACAAATCACGCACGCTGCCTTTGCCATTGGAGTGGAGGCGTGAGCTCATGAAGATGACGAAGGTCTTTGATGCGGGCTCGATCCACAGGCTGGTGCCGGTGAATCCGGTGTGGCCAAAGGAACCGATGGGAAACACTTTGCCACGGGGCCTGCTGAAGGTGGAATCGATGTCCCAGCCGAGGCCGCGGCGTTCGAAGACTGTGGCGATGGTCTGCGGTGCCGTCATGAGTTTGACGGTCTCCGGTTTCAGTATGCCGGCGCCGCCCGCGAGAATCATGCGCGCATACTTTGCCAAATCGCCGGCGGTGGTGAAGAGGCCTGCATGGCCGGTGACGCCGCCCATCTTGCGCGAAGTGGGGTCATGCACCACGCCGCGAAGCATGACGCCGGTTTCATCTTTCTCGGTGGGTGCGATGCGTGGCCGCCAATCTTCCGGCGGCAGGAAGCGCGTGGAGTCCATGTGCAAAGGCGCGAACACGTGCTTTGCGGCGAACTCATTCAAGCCCATGCCGCTGACGCGCCGAACGATCTCGCCGAGCAGGATAAAATTGATGTCGGAGTAGCGGAAGAAGCGATCGGGCGGGCCTTCAAGCTCTGATGCGATGGCAAGTGTGATGCCGGTCGTATAACCCGTCCATTCGGGCTCCTTGGGAAGGCCGGCCTTCAAGCCGGAGGTGTGGGTGAGAAGATGGCGCACGGTGATGCCGCTGCGAAATTCTGGGAGGTAGCGCCGCGCCTCGGCCTCCAGATCGATCTTTCCCTGCTCGATGAGGATCAGCACGCTGGGCAGCGTGGCCACCACCTTGGTCAGGGATGCGGCGTCAAAGACGGTGTCCTCGGTCATGGGCTCCTTCGCGGGGACAAGCGCGCGCTGGCCTTCGACCCTTGTCATCTTTTTGTCTCCGCTCTCGAACCAGAGAACGGCCCCTGGCGGATTGCCTTTGGCCACGGCTTTGCTGACCACGGCACGCAGTGAGTCGAACTCATCCGCGTGCGCGAAGGAGCAGAGAAGAAGAAAAGTGAGCGAGCGCAGCATGAAGAAATTCATCCTGCCAGAAACGCCACGGGGCTGCCTATTTCTTTTTCTTCTTCACCGCAGGTTTGCCTGCCTTCGGGCTTTCGAAGATGGGGGCGATGGTGCCTTTCTCCCATTCGGCGATGGCGGAGACGAGCTCTTTCACCACCTCGGGCTTTTCAGCGGCGAGATTTTTGGATTCGCTGATGTCGGTGGCGAGATCGTAGAGTTCGGGCTCTGCTTTGCCGAGGCGCACGAGTTTCATACTGCCGCGACGTATGGCGTTGTTGCCGCCGGGACCGCCGGTGCGCCAGAAGAGGGTGTCATGTGGGGCGCTGGTTTTTTCACCGCTGAGGAAGGGCAGCAGATTGACGCCATCCAGATCCTTCGGGGTCAACTCAGCCGAGTCTGCGGCGGCGAGTGAGGTGGGCAGGAAATCGAGGGAGATGACGGGCTGGTCGTATTTGCCCGGCTTGATTTTGGCGGGCCAGCTCACGAGGAAGGGGACGCGCATGCCGCCTTCGTAGACCATGCCCTTTGCGCCGCGCAGCGGGGAGTTATTGGTGAAGTTGCTGCCGCTCTTTGCCTGCAGATTGGGGCCGCCGTTGTCGCTGACGAAGTAGATCAGTGTGTTCTCGCGCTGCTTGGTGGCGTCAAGCTTGTCCAACACGCTGCCCACGGCTTCGTCCATGGCACACACCATGGCGGCGTAGGTCTGGCGGCTTTTGTCTGTGATCTGGGAAAACTTGTCCAGCCACTTCTGCGGAGCCTGGAGTGGTGTGTGGGGGGCGTTGAAAGCCAGGTAGAGCATCCATGGTTTGGCTTCAGCGGCGTGACGTTCGACAAATGATGCGGCTTCATCGCCGAATTGCTCGGTGAGGTACTTGGTCTGGGCTTCATCCTTGCCGTTGCGGTTCAGCGGGATGTTGTATTCCGCGCCGCCGCCGGTGCCCGGGAAGTACATGTGCCCGCCGCCGAGAGCGCCGAAGTATTCGTCAAAGCCGCGCTTGTTGGGGTGAAACTGCGGATGCGCGCCGAGATGCCATTTGCCTACGGCACCTGTGGTGTAGCCTGCTTTTTGCATGAGCTGCGGATAGGTTGTTTCTGTCAGCGGCAGGCCCGCCACGGTGTCCTGCGGCAGCCAGGCGGGATTGTTTTCATGCCCGAAGCGCTGCTGGTAGCGGCCCGTCATGATGCCCGCCCGGGTGGGACTGCAAAACGGATGCGACACGTAGCCGTTGGTGCAGACGAGACTTTGTGCGGCCAGCTTGTCGAGGTTTGGGGTGGGGATCTCCTTGGAGCCTTGGAAGCCGACGTCATTGTAGCCAAGATCGTCTGCGACGATGAGGAGCACGTTCGGTTTGGCGGCGAAGGCGGATGCGGTGAGCAGCATGGAGGCGAGGACAAGGAGCGGTCGCATAGTGAGGCGCGGTAAACGAGGGTTTGCGGTCCTTGTTTCACTTCCGGCTTGCATCGCACCAGGAAATCCGGCATGCCCATGGCATGAAGCCCAGCCTGCTCCTCCTTCCTCTCCTTTTGACCCAGTGTGGTGATGAGCCCAAGAAACCTGCGTCTGCGGCGAAGCCCGTGGCGGAAAAGCCTGCGGCAGCTCCTGCTGCCCCGGCTCCGGCCAAGGATGCGCCGAAGAAGGTGTATTGGACGCAGGAGATGATGCACACGGAGATCAAGTTTCACAATCCGGGGTATGCGGGGAACGGGCAGTTTAACATCGAAGGCGGGAACGTGGTGGCGCTGAGCCTGCGGGGGGCGAAGATTGAGAACGTGAAGTTTCTCGAACACATCGAACCGCTGGCGCTGGACCTGAGCGAGACGCCGATCACCGATTTGAGGCCGATGCAGGGCAAGAAGCTGGTGGAGCTTTATCTTGAAGACACGAAGGTGCGGGACCTCTCGCCGATCCGTGGCATGCCGCTGGAAAAACTCTATCTGAGCCGCACGCCGGTGGAAAATCTGGCGGCGCTGGAAAACATGCCGCTGGTGGAGCTGAATGCAGTGGGCTGCCCGATTGGTGACATCTCGGGCATAGACAAATGTCCTATCCAGATGCTGTGGCTGACGGACTGCCCGGTGGCGGACATCAGCGCGCTGAAAACGGTGCCGCTGGTGAGCGTGACGCTGCACCGCACCAAGGTGAAGGATCTCTCTCCGCTGAGCGGCACGGGCTTGCAGAGGCTGCACATTGCTGAGACGCCGGTGACGGATTTGACGCCGCTGAAGGGCATGAAGCTCACGCGTCTTGTTTTTACTCCGGCGAACATCACGGCGGGTATTGAGGTGGCGAAATCGTTGCCGTTGCAGGAGATCGGGACGCGATTTGATGACGGCGGGAAGGACCTGATGCCGCCGGCCAGTTTCTGGCCCGCGTATGATGCGGCGGTGAAGAGTGGCGGAAAATGACCAAAATTTATCTTTCCCCCCCGCCTTCCTCCTGACAGAATCCGGGCGAATTCCATGAAAGAGTTTGCTTACATCCATGACGAGAAAAACAGCCCGTCGCCTTTGCGCGCGGTGCCTGCTCTCGCCAGTTTTAGCGATGACCAGCTTGATGATGTGTTGAATTCCAGCAGCTTGCTGCAATGCGAGCCGGGCGATCACATCATCAAGGAGGGAAGCATCGACTCCCGCATCTACGTCCTGCTCAGCGGTGAGCTTGAGGTGCGGGTCGGCACCAAGAAAGTGGCTGCCATCACCCGTATTGGGGAAGTTTTCGGCGAGCTGGCGCTCGTGAACCATGACAAGCGTCTCGCGTCCGTCATCGCGTCCACGAAGGCGGTGTGCCTCGCGGTGGATCAGAAATTCCTGCAGGACATCCATCCGCGCGAGGAAGACCCGGATTTCCATGCGGCGCTTTATGAATTCGTCGCGCGTCTTGTTGTGCGCAAGCTGGAGGCCACTTCGCGCCGTCTGGCAGAGGTCGAGAAGGAACTGCGCGAGCTGAAGGAAGCCAAGGCTGGCGCGAAGCCAGCTGCGGCCAAACCGGCGACTGCGCCGAAGCTTAAGCGACCGGTGAAACGTGCGCCTGCCAAGGTGGTGAGGAAACCGGCGCGGGTGAGGTAGTCCGTCGGATCAGTCCGCTCCGCCGCCAATCGTGATGCGTTTGGCGGGGATCGGGGATTCGATGATGCCGAGTTCGGTTTCCTGTTTCAGCCGGAGCTGACCGCAGGCGGCGGCGATGTCGTGGCCCTTTTCACGGCGGAGGGTGGCGGTGACGCCAGCATTCGTGAGCACTGCGAGGAAGGCATCCTGGCTGGCTTCGCTGGGGCGCACCCAGTCCAGGCCATCGACGGTGTTGTAGGGGATCAGATTGACCTTGGCATTGGCGCTGCGGGCACGTTTGGCCAGGGCGTGGGCCTGCTGGAGGCTGTCGTTCACGTCGGCGATGAGGATGAACTCGAAGGTGAGGAACTGCTTCCGCTTCTGGTTCCAGTAGTCGAGCGCTTCAAAGAGCTCGCCGAGATTGTGCTTGCGGTTCACGGGCATGATTTTCTCACGCACTTCATCGGTGGCGCCGTGGAGCGAGATGGCGAGGCGGATCTGCAGGGGGAAATCGGCGAGTTTTTTGATCTGGGGGGCGAGGCCGCTGGTGCTGACGGTCATGTGGCGTGCGCCGATGCCGATGCCCCATTCGGCGTTCAAGATCTCGATGGCCTTGGTGACGTTCGAGTAATTGGCGAGGGGCTCTCCCATGCCCATGAAGACGAGATTGTCCACGCGTTCTCCGGCATAGGCTTCCACCTGCACGATCTGCTCGACGATTTCCGCAGCGGTCAGATTGCGGGCGAAACCGGCGAGGCCGCTGGCGCAGAATTTGCAGTCGTAGGCACAGCCGACCTGGCTGGAGACGCAGAGGGTGCGGCGATCCGAACTGCCGCCGTAGAGGGCGGGATTGGCCGGGATGAGCACGGTTTCGACGTAGCGGCCGTCGTGGAGCTTGAGGAGGAATTTGCGCGTGGTGTCGCTGGAGCCGGCAACTTTGGCGATGGTCATCGTGCGCGTGACGAAGCGGGTGGCGAGGGCTTCGCGGGTGGCTTTGGGGAGATTGGTCATCTCCTCGAAGGTGGCGGCGCGTTTGGCGAAGACCCACTCGACGAGCTGTTTGGCACGGAAAGCGGGCTGGCCCAGCTCTGCGAACACGGCAGCGATCTCCTCCGGCTTCATGCCGAGGAGTCCCTGGGGTGCGGGGGGGGTGATCATACGTGCAACAGTGGCGATGAAATGAGCATTTGAAATTCGAGATTTGGGTTTGATGCTGCTGCCATGGGAATTCCCGGCCTCATCATGCTGCTCGTCATGGTCGTCCTTGTCGGCGCGGGCATCGGCATTGGTTTGTTTGCCTGCGCGATTGCAGCGGGGCTGGCGGTGCTGGGGGTGGTGTCCAGTTCGGTGGCGCTGGGTTTCTTTACGAAGCGGCCTGCCACGGCGGTGCGGGCGCTGCTGCTGCAATGCGGGATTCTGGCGGGCATTCCCGCCGGAGCTGTCACTGCCTGGGTGGGGCGGTCAGTGCTGGAGCACGTGGACGAGAGCTGGATGATCGCCGTGTATGGCGGGATCGGCGGGGCGTTTGCAGGCGCGATGCTGGCGCTGCTGCTGGACTTTATTTTCCGCCGCACGCATGCGTGGGTGGAGCAGCGGATGAAGCCGAAGACTCTGGTGGGTTAGGGCTGCTTTTCCTGCTCGCGGAACTGCGTGGGGGTGAGCTTGGTCATTTTCTTGAAGTCCTTGGAGAAGAAGAACTGATCGTGGTAGCCGACCTGGCGGGCGATTTCTTTGACGGGATCGTCGGATTCAATGAGGCGGCGCTTGGCCTGATTGATGCGCTCACGCCGGAGCCAGTCGATGGGGCTGGTGCCGATGGCCGATTTGAACTGGCGGCTGAAGTGGCTTTCGCTCATGCCGCTGAGCTGGGCGAGCTCGATCACGCGCATGGGCAGATGGAAGTAGAGGCGCATGCGCTCCAGCGCCTTGGAGACGGCGGAGGGGAGCTCGGGCTGCACGAGGCCCGGCTCCGAGAGGCGCACGTGGAATGCGAGGCCGATGATGGAGGCGACGGCGGCGCTGGCGAGTGCGGCATCGCTGGGGCGGGTGCCGCTCATGTACTGGAAGGCGCGCTCAAACTCCTGCTTCACTGCCTGCTCATTGATGCCTTCGAGAACGGGCTGCGAGCGCACTTGGAGGAGTTCGGCGATGCGGTCCAGGGATCTGCCTTCGATGCGCATCCAGTAGAGCTCCCACGGATCTTTTTTTGCGGCACCGTAGATGTGCGGGTGATGGCAGTTCACCCATAGCAGCGCACCGGGTCCGACGGCATGCCGTTTGCCTGCGATCTGAACCCAGCCGCAGCCTCTGAGGCAGAGGATCAGCTCATGACCGGGGTAGGTTTCACGCTCGATGCGGTGCTCGAAACCCGCCTTCAAATGGCCCGCACGCACCACGGAATAAAACAAATCACGCTGCCAGTCAGCGGGTGTGGCGTAAAGATTCGTCATGAAGACGGTTTCCTGGAACAGCGCAGCCATGGCCGGATAATACATTCAGCAGCACGCGGGTGTCGAGCATTGAATTGCGTCCGGAACCCCACGGAGGGGGAAAATCCTTTTGCAGCAGAGGGTGCAAAGCGGCATACTTAATCCCCCGCTGCGCACTTAATTACCCCCGCGCACGCACTTACCCACACACCATGCCCACTTACGATTACGAATGCCAGACGTGCGGCCACAAGTTTGAGGCCAAACAGTCGATGAAGGATCCGCATCTCACGGACTGCCCGAAAGAGGGCTGCCCAGGTCCGGTGAAGCGCCTGATTGGACTGGGCTCAGGTTTCATCTTCAAAGGCAACGGCTTTTACATCACGGACTACCGCAGTGATTCGTACAAAGCGGCGGCGAAGAAGGATTCTGAAAGCGCCTCAGCCTCCACGAGTTCGACACCGGCTCCGGCTGCCACTCCGCCGGCACCTGCCAAGACCTAGGGCGCCTAGACCCAAGCCTGCATTTACCCCCCACCCCTGCCGCCGTGATTCGCCACCTGTTTCAGACTTTGCGGCTGCTTGGGATCAGCCTGCTGGCCGGAGCCACCTGGGTGGCTTACCGACCGGCCGATCTGCCCAATGTCGCCGCGCCAAGCAATGCCAAGACGGATGACCTGCTGGACAGCCTGCGCCAGACGACGATCAAACGTGCAGCGGTGGTGGAGATCAGCGAGGCTGAAATCAACCGGCATCTGGCCACGACGCTGTCAGGGAAAATCCCGAGCATGCTTGGCAGCTGGGTCAGTTTTGAAGGCGCACGAATTGATCTGGAACCTGACAGAGCCCGCTTGTTCGTCATCTGGAAGCTCAAGGGCTACACCCACACGGCGAGTGTTGATCTGGCCATCAGTCGTGACGATAAAAACTTTCGCGTGGATGTGCTGCGTGGTGCTTACGGCCATCTGCAAATGCCACGTGGCATGATGCGGCCGCTCTACCCGTCCCTCGAGGCGCTGGCTGAGGCGCTGGACCCGGAAATTCGAGCCTTGTTTCAAATGACTCAGATCACCATCGCCAAGGACAAGCTCGTGCTCGATCCCCGTTTCCCTCCCGCATGAACCGCCGTTTTTCAACCGCCCTTGCGAGCGTGCTCTCGTATGCCTGCGCCACACTGCTTGCGGTGGGGCAGACCGCCGCGCCGCCAGTCCCAGCGCTCACGAAGGAGCAAAAGGAAGCTGCGGCTGCCATTGAGGCACCGAAGACTGCTGTGCCCCCGGCCCCGCCTCAGCCAGGCCAGTTGCAGAATGGAGTTCCTGCCAAACCTGCGGCGGAGACACCCGCAGCTCCGGCGGCATCTGATAATTCCGCCAGCAAAATGCAGGTGCTGGAAGCCGTCACCCAGCAGCCTGCGGTCAAAGAAGTGCCGCGCGTGGGAACTCCTGCGGACAAGCTCCCGGTCACCAGTTCCACCAGCACGAGCCGGCAGTTCATCGTGCATGGGAAAGTGTTTGAGACTCGCAGCGCGATGTCCACGCGCTGTGAGGAAGTTTCCCAGGAAGTGCGCAAGGTGCTCAATGACAAGGAGCCGTGGGTGCTGCCGATCGTCGTGCTGCTGAACACGGGTGAGGAGGCGGCGAAATCAAAAGGACCGCCCATCAGCACCACCATTTCCGAGCTTAGCTTCGGCGGCTTTCACCTGCAGGTGACGATCAATGAAGGGCCTGGTCTCAAAGCGGAGGATCTGCGCAAGGAGCTGGTGCGTGCGCTGCTGGCCGAGCGCATCCTGCGCAATCATCAGAAGATCGAGACGCCGAAAGAACGGCTGCTGCTGCCTGACTGGATCATGACCGGCGTGCTGCACGCGCTGGACTTCCGTGCCAGCCCAACGCCCAGCGCGATGTTTGCGACGCTGTTCCGCAGCGGCAAGATCTATGGCATCGAGGAGATCATCGAAGCCTCTCCGGTGGAGATGGACAACCTGTCCCGCACGATTTACGAGACCTCCTGCTGTGCCCTGGTGCTGGCGCTCGTGGATCAGCCCAGCGGACCCCAGAGCCTGAACAAGTTTCTCAATTCCCTGGCGAGCGACCCGCGCTCCGAACGTGAACTGCTCAGTGCCGCCTTTCCAAACTTTGCCGCCTCGGCCTCAAGTCTGAACAAGTGGTGGTCATTGCAGCTTGCCGCGCTGGCTAATCCCGGTGTCGGCGAACCCCTCACTGCGTCTGAGAGTCTCAAGGCCATCGAGGAAGCGATCACCATTCACTACGAAGCACTTCCCTCCGCCGTCCCGAAGAATGTGAAGCTGCACCCGTTTGTCATCCCGGCACCGTTGGCAGTCATCCCATCTAGCGAATCCCATCCGGAACCCCACACGGCTGCGGCGCCGGCCAAGCCCAAGACCAAAGAAGCCACCGCCGAAGCCAAGGACGAGCCGGGTGAAGAAGATCCCAAAGCGAAACGCAGTCTCCTCCGGCGCATGCTTTTCCTGGGAGATGCCAAAGAAAAAGAAGGCGAAGCCAAGGATGGTGACAAACCGGCCAAGACCTCCGAGGACAAAGAACAGCCGACTGAGGAAGAAAAGAAACCTGGGTTCATGGGCCGCCTCTTTGGTGCGGGCAGTGACGATAAGAAGACGCAGGATGAGCCAAGCGTGAAGGAGACCACAGCCAAGGTGGCTGCCAAGCCGGCTGAAACTCCTGCCTCAGACGAAAAAGAGAAGAAGGCGGAAGAGGAAAAGAAGCCCGGATTCATGGGGCGTCTCTTCGGTGCGGGCAGTGACGAGAAAAAGGTGCAGGATGAGCCGAGCGTCAAAGAGAGCACAGCCAAGGTCGCTGCGAAGCCGGCTGAATCTCCTGCTGCTGTCGAAAAGGAGACGAAGGCAGAAGAGGAGAAGAAGCCTGGCTTCATGGGGCGTCTCTTCGGTGCAGGCGGTGGCGAAAAGAAGCCTGAGGACAAACCCGCGCCTGCAGAGAAAAAGACGGCCGAAAAAGAGAAGGCTGCAGCCATCGAAAAACCGAAGACACCTGTCAAAAAAGAACCGGAAGCCAAGGAAGAGCCCAAAGAGGAGAAGAAGCCCACCAAGCTCAATCCCATGAACTGGTTTCGTGGCGGCAAGAAAACTGAGGAGAAGAAAGAGGAGACACCCGCCAAGGAGAAGGAGGCATTTCTCACACCGCCTGACACTTTCGATGTCGCACGACTGATCTCGCCCCTGATGGCGGATGCGTGGCAGATGCTCGCACCTGCCGCTGCGCGTCCGACTGCGGAGCCGCTGTTTGATTTCCGCAAACGCAAGCCCAAGGCCGAAGAAGCCCCCAAAGAGGAAGCGCCTGCCCCGAAAACGGAGGATGACAGACCGCCCGTCAAGAAAAGCAGCAAGCCGCGCACGACCAATCCCAATTCTAAACCGGCCTCCAAATCATCTGCCAATCCTGCGGACAAACCGCAGACCAGCAATCCAAACGCCAGACCCCTGCCGCCCGAACAGATGAAAGTCGTGGCCGCAGCCACTGCAGCCAACGCTGACGCCTCGACCACCCTGGTGCCGGTGAGTTTGCCGCTGGAAGAGTACCAGCACATTCTGAAGCACCCGGACCGCGCCAAGATACTGGCCTACAACACCGCCTCACTGCGTGCCTTGGAGCTGCGTGTCAGCATCCTGTTCCGTCCTGTGATCCGAGGCTATCTGGTGGCAGTGCATGACATTGAAGCCGGGAGAACCAAGGACATGGACAAGCGCCTGGCCGCGCTGCATGAATTTGCGCTCGTCGCGTATCAGAAGTCCATCGCTGTGCGCGACTACCTTGACTGGTTTGAAGCCAGTGAAAGCGGTCGTTTGTCAGGCAAGTTTGACGACTTCCTGAATCTGCCCGACACCATCAAGAAAGAACTCCCGCCGCGCACCGATCCGATCTCGAAGTATCTGGATGCGATCGACAAGGAGTTTACGAAGTAGGTCAATTCAGACTCACATCTTCAGGCATGCCGGCCATGACTTGGTAGACCGGACCCATGTCCTTGAGGATGGCGGACCACATCTGGGTCGGTTTTTCGACGGTGAGCACCAGCGGACGTGCGGTGGTGGTGATCCAGGAACGGACTTCGAGCTCGCTTTCGAGCTGGCCGCCGCTCCAGCCGGAGTAGCCGACGAAGCCGCGCACGTCATGGCCGAGGCTGAGCGCATGCAGGGCGTCAGTCACTGACAGGTGTGTCTGGCAGCGCAGGGTGCGGCGGCGCTTGTTCCAGTGCAGCGCGGCAAAGGCGAGCTTGTCGGTGGAAACCGGGCCGCCCATGAAGACGGGAACCTCACCGAGCGGGCCTAGATCCTGATCTGGCAGGAGATCAGCGACGCATTGCTCCAGCGGCCGGTTCAGGATGTAGCCAAAGGCCCCGTCCTTCGCGTTGTGCGCCGCCATGAAGACCACGGAGCGGGCAAAGTTGGAGTCGCGCATGGCCGGTGAGGCGAGCAGGAGGCTTCCGCTGAGGGAAGACGATGATTCGTTGGTGTGTTCCGAATTCATATCGATGTCTGACGCAATAACTACGCCAGTCACTCAATTGCCATCAAAAAAAACGCGCGCTGAATTTTAAGTTCAGCGCGCGTCTGTTGAGATCAGAGCATCCGGATGCTTACGCAGCGGCTACTTCGAAACCCTTGCGGTAGGTTTTCGTGAGCAGCTTGTCAGCCTCGGGGGCGTTGGTGAATTTCAGATTGGCGGCGTCCCATTCCAGCACCTTGTTTGCCTCCTCCATGCGGCCCGTGATGGGGTCGATCTTCGGAATGGCGAGGCGTGTGGCCACGTTGCCAAGCTGAACGGTTTCCGCGAGCGGGCCGGCGTAGTGGAAACCATCGCTGGTCTTTTTGCTGGCGAGGCAGGCATCCACCCAGGTGTGCCAGTGGCTGCGGCCTTCCTCCTTGGGATATTTGAAGCCGGTGAACTTGTCGAGCGGGTAGAGGCGCGGGCCGGCCACGTGGGCGAGCACCATGGTGCCGCCTTCGCCGATGAAGATGGAACCGCTGGCGGGAAGATCCACGTCTCCGGGCATCTGCGCGAGCTTGTGGCTGGGTTTCAGACCGCCATCCATCCAGGTGAGCTTCATCGTCTTGCCAGCGGTGTATTCGGTGCCGGGGAAGACGTAGTTGATGGTCTCGTGCGTGGGCCAGATCTGGTTGTTGATGCCGCTGTTTTTGGCGTGGACACTGATGGGCGCTGTGAGATCGAGCGCGGTGAAGACGGGGTCCATGATGTGGCAGCCGAAGTCGCCGAGGCCGCCGCCGCCGAAGTCCTGCCAGTCGCGCCAGATGAAGGGATGGTAGGCGGGTGCGTAGTCACGCATCGGAGCCGCGCCGATCCAGAGGTCCCAGTTCAAATTGGCCGGTGCCTGAGCGGGGGGCGGCGGCTGGAACATGCGGGTGCGCTCATTGCCCGTGACGCCGACCCATGAGTAGACTTCTTTGATTTTGCCGATTGCGCCTTCCTTGATGAGGCGTGTGCCCATGCGGTACTCAATGGAGGAGTGGATCTGATTGCCCATCTGGGTGGTGAGATTCTTCTTCTCTGCCCACAGCTTCATCTGACGTGCCTCCCAGACGGTGTGAGCGAGGGGCTTCTGGCAATAGATATGCTTGCCCTTCTGCATGGCAGCCACGGCCACAGGGGCATGCATGTGATCGGGGATGCCCACGGTGACGGCATCGAAGCCATCGCCCAGGGTGCTGAACATTTCGCGATAGTCGGAGAAATGCTTCACGCCGGGGAACTCGGCGTCCGCCTTGTCGAAGCGATTGGCATCCACATCGCAGAAGCCGACGAATTTTACGGCGGCATGAGAGCCCACATTGTGAAGATCGCTGTAACCCATGCCATTGACGCCGACGCAGGCGACCTGGAGCTTGCTGTTGAGGTTCTGCCCACGGACGAAGGCCGGAAAGGCGACAGCGGCTGAGGCGAGCGTGGAGTTTTTGAGGAAGGAGCGGCGAGAGGTGGGCATGATCTTCGATGGATTGGAGTCACTCCAACGTACGCTGCCACGCCTGATTCTTTGTCTCCAAAGACAAAGAACGGCAGTTTAGTATCATGAGCCGTTGGAAAAGAATCTGGATCAGAGCACTCAAGCTTTCATCCGACCCTTCTCCGCCACCTCAGCGTTTCTTCGCACGCTGAAAACGGCTCTGGCGCTCGGCATCAGTGATGGGTTCGGGTTTTGTTTCCGACGCCACTGAAGTGGTTTGGGGCGCTTCAGGCTGCGGCGTTTGCTGCAGGCGCTGCTGATGCTGCACGGTCTCGCGGGTGGGTTTGACGACTTTGGGCCGCTGCCGGGCCTCGGCACGGGCCCATTGGGGCAGCTTCCAACCGGTGCGTGTGACGAAGGCTTCGAACAGCAGGAGGAGCAGCGTGGTGATGAGCAGATATAGACCGAGATCGGTGAAGCGGGGAATGGTGGGGCTGCGCCAGGCCTGGCTCATTTCCAGCAGCTCACGACCGCCGCTGGTTTGGGACACGCGGCGCAGTTCCTCCACGCGTGACTCATCGAAGGCCCACTCGGTGCTGGTGCCGACAATGGCGGGACCGAAGCTGATGGCCTGACCACCTACCTGAACGGCGCCGCGCACCATTTCACCTTCGGGGAGTTCGGTGCTGGTCTGGAAATGGCCGGGGGCGACACGCTCCCAAGCGAGCTCATGCGAGCCTTCGGCGCGCAGGCCATGTGCGAGCACGACACGCGGCGCTTTGGTGCGCAGTTTGGGCTCCCATTCCTCGTCGTAGAGCAGATCCAAAGTGAGGGTATTGCCATCAATGCGGTGCCGCACGCCGATGCCGGGCGGCACGGTTTCGCCCATGAGCCAGCGCACCTGCGTTTGCAGAAAATCGCCGTATTTGGGCCAGTCGCGCACACGCTGGGAGTGCTCGCCGCCGAGGGGAAAGCTGACGGCGGCCGTGCGGCCGGTGCCACGCGGACCGAAGGCGACGAGCGGTGCGGCGTATTCATCCTGCGTGATGAGCGCCTGGCTGGCCCATTCACGCAGGTAGCTGAGGTTGAAGCCATCCACCTCCTTGGGCCAATCGAACGTCTGGCTGCTGATCTCAAACCAGCCGCCTGCCGCCTTGGTGCCGACGGGTTCCATGATGAAGGCGCTGCGTGCCACGGCGACGGTTTCCTGGCTGAAGATGCTCGGCAGCTCCTCCGCTTTGTCGGTGTAAAAGATGCGGCCTTTGCCGCGCTTGGCGATGTCATCGAGCAGCCAGGCGTCCACATCCTTGCGGGTGCCGAGGGCGATGACACTGACGGTGCCGCCGTTCTTGGTGATGTCATCGATCAAGATCTGGTAATCGTCCGGCTGCTCGGAGTCGGCGGCGTCTGAGAAGAGAATGATGTGGCGCTGGCCGACGGGCGCGGATTTGAGCTGATCCCATGCGGCTTTGAGGCCGTTGTAAACATAGATGCCCCCGCCGGTGCTTTCGATGCGGCGCACGGCGCTCTCCATTTTTTCGCGGTTGGGACCCACCTGCTGGAGCGGCACCATTTCATGGGCCTCGCTGTCCACGGCATAGACGGCGAGCAGATCCTGCGGACCGAGGAAGCGGATGGCATTCGCTGCGCCTTCGTCGGCGAGCTGCATTTTGGTGAAGCCGTTCTGCACGGTCATGCCCATGGAGCCGCTGCGGTCCATGACGATGGCCATGGCCACCATGAGCTTGCGGTGCTCCTGCTTCATTTCGAGGGATACCGGCAGCAGTGGATCGAGTGGAGATTCAAAGTAGCCGCCGGCTGCAAAGCTCTGCTTGCCGCCGGCCATGAGGACACTGCCGCCCTGCTCGCGCACATAAAAATCCATGGCCGGGAGAAACTCGGAGGGCAGTTCGAATGCAGGGACGTTGTTGAAGATGACGCACTTCACTCCAGCCAGCTGGCCGGGACGCAGTGAGCGCAACTCTGTGACGGTCTCGACGGTGAAGCCCTGCCGCTGCAGGGTGGCTGCGACAGGATCGGCGGTGTACTTGGTGAGCAGCAGAACGCGAGGACCGCCGGCGATCTCGATCATGGCCTCATGGCGATTGTTGCCCGAATGCGCGTCTTTGCCGGGCTGGATGATGGCCTCGTAATGCGCCACACCGGCAGCGGGCAGGCGGTCGGTGAAACGAATCATGCCGCTGCCGAGCTTCACAGCCACTTCGCTCGTTTTGAGTTCACGCCCGTTGCGCAGCAGTGTGAGGGGGACCTTGCCATCGGTGGTGCCACGCAGTTCGATTTCGATCAGAAAGGGTTCGCCCAACTGCGCGCGCGCAGGGAGCTTCATGCCAGAGACGCGGTAGTCGGTGGTCTCGATTTCACGGGCGAGACGGTAGTCCAGCTCCACGCCCTGCTGCGTGAGTTTGGAGGCGAGGCCTGTGAGGGGCTCGGTGGAATAACCGTCGGTGATGGCGAGGATGCGCGCCGGCCTACCGCGGCCTTCACGTTGGGCAAAAGCGAGCGCCTGAGTCACGGCCTGAGCGGTGCGGGTTTGTGTTTGATTGCGTGCGTACATCTCCGCGCCTTCAGCGCCGCGCTTCATCACCTCCGCCGCATAGTTGAGGTAAAAGATGCGGTCTTCGCGGCCCCGGCTTTTTTCGAGCAGCTTCTCCCATTCCTGCATGCCCTTGGCCATCGGCTGCTCGGCTGAGGTGGAGGAGTCCAGCAGGACCCAGAGATCCACGCCGTCTGCGAGACGTCTCCATTGCGGCTGTGCCAAGGTCAGCGTGATCAAAGCGACGAGCAGCAGCCGCACCGGCCGCATGAGCATGAGGCGTGGCAGGAGCCAGCCTGCGAGCAGCAGCACGGGCAGAAGCGCGAACCATTCTGGGTGGCGGAACATCATAATGTCGGGGCCTCATTTTGAATGGCCGCAAAAAACTCAAAATGGCACAAAAAAGAGGGACAGGAGAGATTTCCGTACATGGTCCCATTTTGCGGCTTCTGCGTTTTTTTGCGGCCAATGAACGGGTGTTTCATGGCCGTGCCACCTCCTGAGCTTCGCGTCTGGAATTCGTGAACCACCAACTGCCCAACAGCAGGAGCAGCAGGATGAGGAGCCACAACCGCCAGTTGGGATCGGCCTCGTGCAGGGTTTCGATCTGCACGGCTTTGATCTTGTCGAGTTCGTTGAACGGCTTTGCCTGGGTGAGGTCGGCTTCGCGTGTATCTGCAAAGTGTGCGGCCGCAGTGAGGAGCAGCGTTTCACCCTGACGCACGGTGAAGTGGCCGGGTCGTGCGGGGGCGCGCAGGAGACGGGCCTGTGCGAGGGGGATTTCCTGTTCTCCGAGTTTCAATGGCCCGGCTTCGGCATCCTGACGATGCGCGACGACGAGGTGCTGACGCACATCGAAATTGGCGGCTTCGGGAGCGAGTTTGTCCGTGCGCAATTCTTCGAGAAAGCGATGCAGCAGCACGGCGAAGGCGGGGAGTTTACGGGCGTTGGAGGTTTCCAGGTCAAACAGGCAGATCAGCTGGCGTCCGCCTGCGGGCATCATGCGCAGGACGATGAGCGGGCGCTCGCCCTGCCAGAGGAGGACGCGATCCTGCGACTGCCGAGGCATGGTTTTCGATTCGCGCACCAGCAGGCCCTGCCAGTTCAGTCCTTCCACGAGCGCATGGGGTTCGGCGACGATGCTGCCTTTGAGGTAGGGAGCGGTTTCGTCTGCCGGTGCTTGAAAAAAGCAGCCATGCCGCTGCTCAGGCAGTGCGAAGCTTGGTGTCATCACGGCGGCGACGAGATCTGACTCACCGGGCACAGCGACCATGCGCAGGTGTGCGTAGCGGCTGAACAACTCAGCGAGCAGCGGCACTTTGCCTTCAAGCGGACAGAGTGAGAGCACCTTGGGCTGCGGACGCACGAGGGGGAGGTCGTTGTCGAGTGAGAGCGCGTCGTCGCTGAGGTGCAGCGCGATCTGCTGGATCTCACCTGTGGGGAAAGGACCCGAGAGCGTCTGGGTTTCTCCGGGGCCGAGCTTGACGGGTTTCCATGGAGATTCCGCAGCACCGGCCTGCGCACGCCACTGCCGCTCCTGCGCGGTGCGGCTGTAATTTTTCACCAGCGCATGCCACACCCACTGGCCGTCTTTTTCTTCCACGGTGACGCCGGCCCAGCCGACGTTGTCGGTTTCCTGCCCGACGGATACCACTTGCGCGCCAAAGAGCGGTGGCACTGGCAGAGGGTGATCGGTGACGAGCACCACGACGCCCTGCTGCCCGACGAGTCCGCGCGCGACGCGCAAGGCGGGTGTGAAATCATGCACGCCGAGCAGGGGCTCCCAATGATCCAGCGCCTGCCGCAGTTCACCGGCCAGTGTGCCGTGATAAAGGCTAGGTGCTTCGGCATCCGAAGAAAGCAGCGTGAGCTCCGCGCGTGCGAGCGGCCCTTCGAGCAGGCCGAGAACATCATCCACTGCTTTGACAGCGGGCTCGCGAAATGCCTGCATGCTTGCAGAGGAGTCCATCACGATGACGATGCGCTGCACGGCATCGTGTTTGAGCCAGCGGGGCTGAACCAGCAGCCAGGTGAGCAGCAGCACCATGAGCAATTGCAGCCAGAACGGGATGGAGGTGCGCAGGCGCTCAAAGCGGCTGCCGGTGCGGCTCTCGCGCTTCATCTGCTGCAGCAGGAAGAGCGTGGTGGCTGGAACACGACGGTTGCGCCGCTGGAGGAAATGAATGGCGATGACGGTCGGAATGCCGAGCAGCGCCCACAGGCCCCAGGTGTTGGCGAGCGTGAGATTCATGCGGTTTCCACAGCTCCACTGGAAAGGCCTTCGAGTTGCAACGCCTTTTGAAAATCAGCCTCTGCTGACACACGAGCCAGCGCGATGCCGTGTTTCTGGGCGGCGGCTTTCCAAAGTTCAAAATGGCGGCGGTAGGCTGATTCGTAGCGTTGCAGCAGCGCGGCTTCGACCCGGTGCTCATGCGGCAGGCCGGTCTCGGGGTCGATGAATTCGTAGTTCCCATCCCAGCCGGGATCGGCCTCCTCCTGCGCCTGCGGGGCGAAGACGATGCCGCGACCGCTGCGCGTGCTGAGGCAGGCGAGCATGGCTTCCGGTTCGGTGGCAAAGAGCAGGTCGCTGATGAAGACGCGCATGGCCCCGGCACGCAGGGGGAGACGATTGAGCGCGGGAGTTTCCTGCGTGGGGATCAAGGCGCTGACACGTGCGTGCCACTGGCCGCTGAGAATGACCTCGGGCTCCAGCAATTGGTGCTGTGATCCGGCGACGGCGTAGCAGCGCAGGGTGGCGCCGGACTGCAGTGCGGACTCGACGGTGTAGGCAAACAATTCCAGCGCGCGCTGCTCCTTGGCGGCAAAGGCAAACATGGAGGCCGAGACATCGAGGATCACATCGACAAGCGGGCGCACCTCCTCGCGATAGAGCTTCATCGAGTAGGTGCCGGTGCGGGCGTAGGCCTGCCAGTTGATCTGGCGTGGATCGTCACCGGGCAGGTAGAGGCGATGGTCCTGGAAGTCGAGGCTGCCGCCGGTGCCGCTGCCGAGAAACTCACCCGCATGGCCACGCCAGCGCTGCTGACGGAAGGGCAGCTTCAGCACGCGCGCCCAGCCACGTGCGCGGACGTGCAGCGTGCGCAATGCGCCGGCATCTTCAAGCAGCGTCATGAGTGCGAGGGGTTTCCTGAGCGGCTTGCTCAAGCGCTTCGGATTCGAGCGTGGTGTAGGTTTTGAAATTTGAGGCAGCACGCACTATGGCGACGAGGAGCCAAATTGCGCTGAACATACAGCCAAGGACCATGAGTCCTTCACGGTTGCTGTAGCCCACGCACTCGACTCCAAACAACGTGGTGATGGGGGTGAAAATGCCGATGACGCCCAGCTCACGTGCATTCATAGTGAAGCAAAAAAGCGACAGCAGGATCCCGCAGATCACTGAGCAAAACTGCACCACCCACCAGTTTACAAAGGTGTTCGTGCGGTTGATGCGCAGGATCACCGGCACGAAGACAGCCAGGAGCAGGCAGACCATGTAAACGCCCGGGCCGTCGTCCCAATCCCAGGAAGAATGCCTGAGAGTGATGCCAGCCATGATGCTCAACGCCATCAGACACATAACGGCGGAGAAGATCACGCCGGAAGCCCAGCCAGGGTACAGGAGTCTGCCTGCCAGCCTGCCAAAACGCCCGCGCCGTGCCAGCACGGTCACAGCCGTGGGGTAGCGCGGCATTTCCTCCGTCAGCACATCCATGCAAACGATGAGCGTCAGGACCATGAGTGGAATGTAGGCCCAAAAAGCCACATCGGGATCGGTGTTGAGGAAACACAGCAGCAGGCCCGTCACCATCAACGCGCCATGCACGGCCAGTGCGACGAGGCGTTTCAACGTGCTGTGATTCTCTGAGGGCGGAGCGATGCGTGAGGAGCCGAGCGCCAGAAAGTAATACACGGCATACACCACCAGAGCCAGAATGCCGCCAATGAGGCTGCACTGCTCCCATAGAGCGAGCGCAAAGAATTCGCGCACCATCGAGTCTGCCTGTGATGCCGAGACGAGGAATGCGGTGAAGAACCCCAGTGGGACCGCCCCCGCACCCACGCAGAGCGCCAGAAAGATGCGCAGCAACAAGGGCCCCTGAGAAGAAAAAGACAGCAACGCCGCCGTGATAACACCGGAGCCAAGTGCCAGAACCACCAGCGCCACGACCTCCTGCAGGATTTCCACGCCGCCAAAGAAGTAGCGTGCGACCATGTATGGAAGAATGGAGCCTGCGACCAGAAGCGTCTGGCTGTAGAGCGCAACCCATTTGCCATAGAGGATGCGGAATGACGCGATGGAGGTCAGCGTCAGCATGTCCAGTGTGCCATCCGCAGCTTCGGTATGCAGGGCGGCAAATCCACGCAGCGGCATGACCGCCAGCAGCATGAAACCTGCGATGCCCCAGAAGATGCCGTTCACCGCCTCGACTGGCGCACCAAACGTCACTGTGATGAGAAGCAGGATGATGAAGGTGTGAAACAAGATCAGCGCCGAGGTAAAGAACCGCGTGCGCAGGCCCTGGCGCAGCTCCTTGACGACGATGGGGCTGAAGCGATCGCTGAAATCACGCAGCATGGGCAGAGTGGCGTTCATGTCAGACTTCGGTGCCTCCTTTAACAGCGTGAACCATGCGCCAGCCTTCCTGCCGGGCACCGCGTGCATGCCGCCAGGCAAACACTGCGGCAATCAGCAGCAGTGCGGGCCAGATGGAGGCGGAGAGCATGCCTAGCTGGAGAAGGACCGCCTTGTCGCCCGCCTGTGCGGTCTTGTAACCCGATGCCAAAAACTGCGGGAGTGCGCAGGTGAACCAAGCTGTGGCGCTCCTCATGCTCAACGACGCCAGCAGCGGAATGCCCAGGATCGCGATCATCAAATTTACAAACAGCCAGAAGATGATGAATGGCGGCAGAAGATCACGCGATTTGCGTGTGGAAAACACCTGGACCAAGACCGCTATCATCCACGTGCCGGCGGCACTCACGACGACCAGCTTCGCCTCTTCCACACTGCGAGTCCACCCGACGTACACCGCCACCAAAACCACCAGCAGCGCCGAGTAGACCAGACCCGTAACCCAACCCGGCGCCAGCAGCCACAGGGCGACACGGCCCGGCCAGCCGCGCTGATAAAAGGCGGCATACACGGAGGGCACTTCGTTCACGCGCTCGGTCAAGGCGTCGATCATGAGCAAGGTGAGCACGCCCGCAGCGATCATTCCCATGTCGGCTCCCGACCCGGTCAGCCAGCCCAGCAGCAGCAAGGACAGGATCATGACGAGATGTACGGACCGTTTGACCACGCTCAGGAACGAAGCGGTCGGGGCGATGCGCGTTGCCGCCAGACTGAGGAAGAAAAAAATGGCCCATGCCGCCAATGCCACCACCACCAGCAGGGAACTGGCCCCACCCGACTTGGTGAAGAAAGTGAACACCCTACCGGAAGACATGCCGCCGCCCATGCGTGACATGATTATCAAAGAAAACGCGCCACAGCCGCCGATCATCAGTGGGAGGAAAACAACGAGAGCCCGCAGCCAGAACTGGCGCTGGGTGGAGAGCGCCACGATCACCGCCGCAATCACGACGCCAGCCAGCCATTTGTAAAACAGCGCCGCGATCTCGCCAAAGAGATCCAACCCGCCAAACACAAAACGTGCGACCACATATGGGAGGATGCTGAGCATGAGCAGAAGCGACTGAGAGGCGATGGCGGCCCATTTGCCGAAGATGATGCGACCGGCTGAGAGACGTGTGAGCGCCAGCATGTCCAGCGTGCCGGACTTGATCTCATCTGCCACGGCGGAGAAGCCGCGCAAAGGCATGATGATGCAGAGCACGAGTGTGACGATGCCATCGAACCATCCGCTCACCACGCTGGCATTTTCCGCCCCACCGCTCATGAGCGTGAGCAGCACCAGCATGATATGCAGCGTGAGCATCACACCGCCGAACAGACGAGTGCGCAGCCCCTGCCGCAGCTCCTTGACCACCATGGGTGAGAGGCGGTCGGGAAAATCCGTGATGGCAAATGAAGCGTTCATGCTTGGGATGGCGGCAAAGAAGCGCCAAAAGCTGCAAAAATGAGGAGCCGGTGATGATGCATTATTTTGCGTCCTCCGTGTTTTTTTGCGGCAACCCTCCGGACGGCGGAGATTTGAACGTGTTCTTGTCTATCTGCCCGAGCATGTCGATGAAGGCGTCTTCGAGACGGCGCTCTTCTCGGTGGTAGTCGAGCACGGGGAGGCCGTCCTGGATCATGCGGCGCAGCACTCCTGCCAGGGTGGCATCGTCCGTGGACTGAATGCGCAGACGCGCGCCGCGCTTGGTCTCTTCTTCGACCTTGATCAACGGGGCGGTGAGCGCCCATTCGATGAGCTTGGCGGGTTCGCCGGCGATCTGCACATTCACCAGTGTCTCGCCGGCGGTCTCGGTGCCACGCACCATGCTTTCGGCGTCTCCATGGTGAACGATGCGGCCTTTGTCGATGAAGAGCAGACTGTCGCACATCTCGCCAAGTTCGCTGAGGATGTGGGAGCTGATGAGGATGGTCTTGCCCTCCTGCGCGAGAATGCGGATGAGGTTTTTCAGTTCGACGCGCGCTTTGGGATCGAGACCCGCCGCGGGTTCATCGAGGATGAGGATCTGAGGGTCGTGCAAAAGCGCGCGGCCCAGACACAGACGCTGGGTCTGGCCTTTCGACATCTTGTTGCTCATGCGATCCGCCAGCGGCGTGAGATCGGTGAAGTCCATCACCTCCTGGATGCGGCGGAGACGATCCGCGCCTTTGAAGCCGAGGGCGCGTGCATAGAAGTCGAGGTATTCGAGCACGGTCATGTGCTCATAGGTGCCGAAGCTGTCCGGCATCCAGCCCAGCAGACGGCGAACCTTGGCCGGATGATGCACGACATTGTGCCCGCCGATGCAAACCCGGCCGCTGCCGGGAGAATCGAGCGTGGCCATGATGCGCATGGTGGTGGTCTTGCCCGCACCATTGGCACCGACGAAGCCGACCACCCGACCGTGATCAATGCTGAAGGACACGCCGTCCACCGCCTTCAGGGTGCCAAAGGTACGATGCAGATCCTCCACCACGACCGCAGGCTGGCTGCGGTCCATCTCGTGGGCGGGGGCGGAGTTTGAAACAGGCGATGACATGAAGATCGAAGAGGCGGAGTTCAGGGCTGCGTGACCGGGCCGAAGACAACAATGCAATCGTCCTCCCAGCGGATGGAGGGCAGGGTGTCGAGTGTGAAATCCGGTGCCTTCCGGGCCTTCGCGACGAAGAAGGAGCGACGGTTCGTGGTGGTGGTGTTGAGCGAAATGCGCAGCGAGTCCACGGCAGGATTGACGGCGGCCTCACACCACAACCGTTGAGAGCTGTCATCTGCTTTGACCAGGGTGGCGCTCTGGCCGGTGCTCAGCGGTTTTTCGAGCCGCCAATGCGCGCCCGCTGGATCTGTGTAAAACAGTTCCTCCACCGTGAAGCCGAGCGCTGAGATCAGTGTCGGTGCGGCGTCAGGTGCCGCACCGGGCTTGAGTTCCAAGCGTGCGCGAGTGGAAACGGCGGCACGCAGCACCTGCCCCTGCTCTGCGCGGCTTTGGAAGAAATTTCCGCGACGTTCACGTCCGTCCTGCGTCAGGTCGGTGGGCTGCACGTTGTTGGTGTTTTTCAGCTTTGCCCAGGGTGTGTCTGGCATGGTGAGGGGCTCGATGAGCACGGGCTGCTTCATCTCAAAAGCCGCGCCGAGAAGCACGCCCGTGCGGGAGACCTGCTCCTGCGTCACGTAAGCTGCCGCTTCATCCGGCTCCAAATCAATGGCAACAAAACGCCTGCCACTGCCGCCGATGCCGTCCTGGAGAAGGATGAGCGCCACCATGACAAGGCTGGCGCCGATGGAAAGCAGCGGCGTGGTGACGAAGAGCTTGTGCCGTCTGCCCGCAGGAGCCAGCACGAAGAGATTCACCGGACCCACCAGCAGGCCGAAGACGACGAGGAACACGATGACCTGCCATGAGGCAAAACTGCGTGTGCCCAGCAGAGACAACAGCGGCCATGAGCCCGACGTGGCATGGTCAGACCTGAGACTTTCCATACGCGCTTTCTCACCCCAGTAGCGGTTGATGGTTTCTCTTGCGGGCAGAGTCTTGCCATCCCAGCCAAAGACCGCGATTTTTCCCAGCGAGACCGACTTTGAACCTGCATCCGTCACCTCGGGCAGCCCCAGCGATGAAGCCGAGACGCCCGGCGAGAGATAAACATGCAGAGTACCGCCCACCCGCACCCACTCCAGCAGCGCGCGCTTCACGCCTGGCTTCAGCTTCTGGCAGTCGATGCTGCTGAGGAGAATGATGTCAAAACCGCTGTAGCCCAACCAGGAGTCCGGGAGATCCGACACGTCAAAGCGGCTGCCAAAAGTCGCGGGGCCGCCGTAGTAGCCGCCGCCGCTGGAGCGAAGTCTCGACTCCATCTCTTTGTTCAGCTGGGTGATGCTGAACTCGGCCAGCGTCTCGCTCAGGGCGAGGGCCGTGCGACCGGTGACGCGGCTCTCATGCTCGTATTTTGACCCCACATCAAAACCCGTGCCTGAGAAATCCACGCGCAGCAGATGGCTGGAAACGCTCACGCTTCTGTCCCCGTAGTCCACGGCCAGCGGCACCATGAACAATGCCGACTGGGTGGAACGCGCGGGGACATCGAGCGCAAAGCTGCTGCGGTGCGCGTTTTGCCGGTAGTGCTGGGTCTGCGAATGAAAATCAAAGCCCCAGCTCGCATTCCGACCGGTGCCGTTCGTGGCCACGATGCGCATGGGCGCATATCCCGAGGGAGGCAGCGGATCAAACACGCTGCGAACCTGTACTCGAGTGCCGGAGAGCGGATCGAGCTCCTCATTGGCGATGTTTTTTTGCGCATGCGCCGCCGTGGCCCCCAGCAGCAGCACGCCCAGAAGCAGGCGGTGAAAAGACTTCATGCGGCCTCCTTCAGGGTGCGTGGTGTGGCGAGGTTTTGCACGGGCACTTCAGCGAGGATGGCACGGACCACTCCGGCACTCGTTTTGCCATCCATACGGGCGGTGTAGTCCAGCAGCACACGGTGATTGAGCACAGGAAGCGCCAACGCCTGAACGTCCTCAAAGCTTGCATTCGGCCGGCCATGCATCAGTGCGCGCGCCTTGGACGCGGCCGCCAAACTCAACGCCGCGCGCGGGCTGGCACCGAAGCGCACGCCCAACGCTGCGTGCGACTGCCCCGGGTGTGTGGCATCGACAATGCGCGCGATGTAGTCCGCGACGATGTCGGGCAGGAAGATCCGCCGTGCAGTGGCCTGGATCAGCGCGAACGCCTCGCGCGTGACCACGGAAGCCACCTGCGGCTCCACGCCGAGTTCGCGCTGGGTGACGATCTTTGCGAGCGTCTCCGCTGAATTGCGCAGCACCTCCAGCTTGAACAAAAAGCGGTCCACCTGCGCCTCGGGCAGCGGATAGGTGCCTTCCAGTTCGATGGGGTTCTGTGTGGCGAGCACAAAGAAAGGATCCGGCAGCGTGTGCGTCTGCCCGAGCACGGTCACGCGGCGCTCCTGCATGGCTTCGAGCAGTGCGGATTGCGTCTTGGGAGAGGCGCGATTGATTTCATCCGCCAGCAGCAGGTTGGTAAACACGGGGCCGGGTTGAAACACGAACTCGCGCTTGCCATCCACCTCCTGCAGCACGGGATTTCCCGTGATGTCGCCGGGAAGCAGGTCGGGCGTGAACTGTACGCGGCGGGTGGTGAGATTGAGGGCTTTGGAGAGGCCTTTCACCAGTTCGGTTTTCCCCAAGCCCGGCAAGCCTTCGAGCAGCACATGGCCGCGTGCGATGACGCCGCAGAGCACCAGCTCGATGAGTTCACTTTGCCCAAAAAGCACCTCGTTCAGGGTTCGTCGCAGGGCATCGACGGGTAGGGATGCCGACTGAATTTCTGAGTCTGAAGCGTAGGCGTCGTTCATTCATCCGACTAAAACAAGAACCAAGGCATGAAGTCGAGTTGAAAAGGGAACTTCACACACATTTCACAAATGCGCGCCGAGTGCAGATGCGGAAGCAAACGCTCAGCGGAAAACGCGCTTCAGCACGGCCTTCTCCTCAGGTGTCAACGACTCACGCCAGACCTGCTCGCCGCCCTGTCCGACGTTTTGCACCGCACCGGCAGCCTGAGGCCCTTTGGAGGTCTGGTCCACTTCATGTTTGCCATTCTGCAATGCCAGCATGTTGCCCACCTGGGCACGTGACATGTCGGTGTTCGACACCGCTTCGTTCTTGTTTGTGCCGAAATCGTTTTCTTCATCGGAGAGTGTCAGCGGTGCCGTGCCCGGGCCACGCGAGACGCCGCCATTGCCGGGGCCCTCACCCTCTCCCCCCATGCCCTGACCTTGTTTTTTCAGCAGTCCCAAGGCCTCAGCCAGTTCGTCGTCCTCGCCTTCGCCATCACCCAGAAAGCCGGGGTTTTTGCACATGCCGTTGCAGGCGCCCGCCTTCTTTTTCATCGACTCACCCAGTTGTTTCATCTGCTCCTTGGAAAGGCTCTTCAGATTTTTGGGATCGAGGCCCGCAATCGACTTCAGCAGCTCAGGATCAAGCTCCAAGGAGCTCGACTTCATATCCGCCAGTGCCTGATCGAAGTCTTTGAGCAGCTGCTCCTTGGCCTCCACCGAAAGCTGGTCGGCATAATTTTTCAGCGCATTGAGGCTGCGTTCTGCGGTGGCGAGATTTTGAGCCAGTTGTTTGATGTCGCGCTGCAGCTGCTCTTTGAGTGTGTCTCCCGCATTGAGGCTCTCATGGCTGAACCACTTTTCCGGCGGCTGATCCCGCAGCTCCGCGATTTTCGCGAGCTGCTCGTCTTTTTCCTCCTCGGTGACGATCTTGTCTTCCTGGAGCTTTTCCAGCCAGTCTTCCATCTGTGCCCAGGCCTGGGGCTCCACCGTCGGTCCTTTGGCTTCAGCGTCCTGGGCAACGGGCAGGAAGATCGCGAGGGCGAGACTGCCGGCGAATGCTGCGATGGGCCCACCCACGGTTTGCCAGCGCCAGCGCCAGCCGTCGTCCGCAGATGGAACCAGTGCGGGCCACACACCGCGGCCTGCGGCGGCGGTGGTCAGGGCATTGTGCAGCTGGAGTTCTGACTCAAGCCGCACCAAGGCCTGGGATGTGGAAACAAACTGCCGCCGCGCGAGCAGCCAGGCTGTGATCATCAAAGCCACAAAGCCAGAGGTCACCCATGGCCAGACGTGGCTCCATCCCAGCTCCATGCCACGCGAGCGGAGCACAAAAATCACGACAAAGCCGAGCACTCCCGCCATCACCAGAAGAGGCATGGCCCGAGCAAGCCACCAGCCGGCATTCACTTTGCGACGCGTGCGGCGCGCCTGTCTCAACCAGGCCGTGGAAAGCTGAGCTTGATCCGTCATGCCGGGATTCATATCCGATCAACCGCCGGATGACGAGCACAATAATTGGCGCAGGCCGGTCCAGCGTTTGCGGCTTTCCTGCTTGCTCACGGCGAGTGACAGAGCCCGTTCATCGCCAACGAGTACGCAGAGTTTTTTGGCGCGTGTGATGGCGGTGTAGATGAGGCTGCGCTCCAGCAGAACGTAGTGCTGCGTGCTGACGGGGATGATGACGCAGGGAAACTCGCTGCCCTGGCTTTTGTGAATGCTGAGCGCATAGGCGAGCTGGAGTTCATCAAGCTCTCCGGGTTCGTATGCGACGAGGCGGTCGGCATCGTAGCGGACGTGAACTTTGACGGGATCGGCATCGATGGTGACGATGTGGCCGATGTCGCCGTTGAAGACTTCCTTGTCGTAGTTGTTGTGCGTCTGGATGACTTTGTCGCCGACGCGGAAGGTGACGCCGAAGCGCTCGATTTCGAACTTGAGCTCGTTGGGGGGATTGAGTGCGAGCTGCAGGGATTGATTGAGCGAGATGGTGCCGAGGAGGTTGCGATTCATCGGCGTGAGCACCTGGATGTCGCGGATGGGATCGAGGCCGTATTTGGTGGCGAGGCGTGTGTGAGCGAGTTCGACGAGGGTGTGCTTGATCTCCTCCGGCTCGGACTCCTGGAGGAAAAAGAAATCGCTGCTGCGTGAGGGTTTCAGATCGGGCACCTGGCCGCGATTGATCGCGTGTGCGCTGGTGATGATGCGGCTGCTGGCGGCCTGGCGGAAGATCTCGGTGAGCTTCACGCAGGGCACTTTGTCGCTGGCGATCAGATCATGCAGCACCATGCCGGGACCGACGGAGGGGAGCTGATCTGCATCTCCGACGATGAGCAAATGCGCGCCGTCGGGCAGCGCGGAGAGGAACTGCGCCATGAGGGGTGCATCGATCATCGAGGCTTCATCGACGACGAACAAATGGCCGGCGAGCGGCTTGCCGCGATGACGACCCCACTGGCCTTCGCCCTGGTATTCGAGCAGGCGGTGAAGCGTCTTGGCCTCAAGGCCCGTGCTTTCGGTGAGGCGCTTGGCAGCACGGCCGGTGGGCGCGGCGAGCACGAGTTTGATCTGCTTGCTTTGCAGAATGAGGAGGATGCTGCGCAGGATGGTGGTCTTGCCCACACCGGGGCCGCCGGTGATGATGAGCAGACGATGCCGCAGGGCCTCGCGCACGGCGCGCTGCTGGCTTTCGGCGAGTTCTTTGCCGGTCTTCTTCATCACCCAGGCCAGGGCGGCGTCTTCATCAATACTGGGATAGGCTGCGGGCAGGGCGGCGAGTGACTTCACATTCGCCGCGATGCTTTGCTCTGCGGCGCGCAGGTAGGGCAGGTATAAAAAGGTGTCGTGTCGTTCGAGTTGATCGCTGGCGATGAGCGCGTCGATCTGCGGTGCGATCAAGGCCTCCACACCGAGCAGGTCGATGGCTTTTTTGATCACCTCGGTTTCTGGGACGCAGCAGTGGCCGCTTCCGGCGGCGGTTTCGAGCACGTGTAGAATGCCCGCTTTGATCCGCTCCGGCGCATCTTCGGCCACGCCGAGCTGATAGGCGATGTCATCCGCTGTTTTGAAACCAATGCCGCGAATGTCCTGCGCCAGACGGTAGGGGTTCTCCTTCAGCACCGCCTGCGATTCTTCGCCGTAAGTTTTATAGATGCGCAGGGCACGCGATGAACTGATGCCGTGCTGGTGCAGGAAGAGCATGATGCCGTGGATCGACTTTTGTTTGATCCATGATTCGCGGATTTCCACGCGACGCTTCTTGCCCACGCCTTCCACGTCTTCGAGTTTCTTGGATTCGTTCTCGATGATGTCGAAGACCTTGGGCCCGAACTTCTCGACCATGCGCTTGGCATACTTCGGCCCGATCCCTTCGATCAAGCCGCTGCCGAGGTACCGCTCGATGCCAGCGAGTGAATCGGGGCGTCGGAGCTTGAGCGCGTCTGCTTTGAACTGCGGACCGAAGTCGCGGTTCGGCTCCCACACCCCACGGGCTTCGAACTCCTCTCCGGCGACGACGCGCGGTGCTTTGCCGATCAGGCTCACGACATCGCGCCGGCCTTCGGGGACGATTTTGAGGATGCAGTAGCCATTGTCCTCGTTGTGAAACACCACGCGGTCCACAAGTCCGCGCAGGACTTCGGATTTGGGGGTGTTTCGCGGGGCTGGCATGGGTGCAGGCTAGCACTGCGGAAATCTGATTGCCAGTATCACCGCCAACATGCTACTTCACGTCATGTTTAGAACAGCGATTCCCTTTGGCTATCTGTTCATTGCGCTCTTCCTGGGTGGACTCTTGCTCGTGGGTGTGACGTGTTTTGTCCTTGGCTGGCGTACTCGACGGCGCTCCCTGCAAATGATGGGTGCAGTCTTATCACTCACAGTGATCGGCTTGATCACTGCGGATGTGGTCATGAATTCTCTCGTAGAATGGAATCCCCTCGTGCGTGAGGACAAGGCTGTGCTCGGAACCTGGCTGCGAGAGCGAAACTTTTGGATGGATTTTTCCGAGACCATCATCCTCCGGGCGGATCACAGTTTCGAATATCATTCTGATACCGAAGGCTTTGCTGGAAAATGGGAGAGGTATGACTGGAATTTGCATCTCGCAGCCAAGGGAATCGACTCCACGATGCGCTTTATCGAATATTCTGGAGAACTCAGGCTCCTATCCCATCCGCCGGAAGATCCCGACTCATGGAATGGCGACCCGGGTTTGAAACGAGCGCAACCTCACCCGTAATGCTGCGTGCGGAGTTCCTTCGGCGTGATGCCGATGCGTTTGCGGAACTGCTGGGTGGAGGCGCTTTGATCGCAAAAGCACACAAATCGGATTGCCAGATGTCCGCTTTGTCGTGGTTGAACTGATGCCCATTTGGCCACTATTTGGGTGCAAATCAAACCTCCCTGTTTTGCTGGACCACTATCGACTGCAACTTCGTGACCAACTTCCGGTGATCCTGCGCCCGCTGCTGCCGGATGATCGGGAACGGATCATTGAGGCCTTCAGGAGGCTCTCGCCTGAGTCTACATACTTCAGGTTCTGGACGAGATTTCGCGGGGCCAACCCGACTTTCATCGACCGGCTCTGCGCGGAAGACCATGGGCAGCATGCGAGCTGGATCATTGTCGTCGAAAACAACGATGATGTTCCCGGCGTGGGAGGCGGCTCATTCTGGCGCATGGGAGAGCAGGCAGACACGGCGGAAGTCTCCTTCACAGTGGCGGATGAGTTTCAGGGGCAAGGTGCTGGAACGATCCTGCTGGCTGCAATCTGGGAGCATGCGTACTCGATTGGCATCCGGAAGTTTGTGGCGCAGGTGCTGGATGAAAATCATGTGATGCTCACGTGGTGGAGCAGTCTTGGCGCGGCCCATGTCAGGCAGCCTCATGGCGGATGGGAGTTGACGCTCATGCTTGATGAGGCCCTGCTGCCGGACACCTCTGCGGCCAACAGTTTGCGCCAAAGGCTGGCTTTTCTTCGCGCGGCATCCTCTGATGGCTGATTGCGTGCATCACCCGTGGTGCCGGGTACGGAATTCTTTGGGCGTCATGCCGGTGCGTTTGCGGAACTGCTGGGTGAAGGCGCTTTGATCGCAGAAGCCGTGGTCGAGGGCGATCTGGATGATGGGCGTGGATGTTTTGGCCAGGGCTTCGGCGGCGGATTGAACGCGTGCTCGCAGCAGCAGCTCATAAGGGCTGAGGCCGAGGGCGGCGCGGAGCTTGCGGTGAAGGTGGCGCTCTGAGACTCCGGCGGCACGGGCGAGTTCCGCCGCGGTGACGACCTCATGGCAATGCGCGCGTGCGTATTGAATGGCGGCGGTCACTTCGCGCACATCGTGCTGGCGCATGCGGTCTTCATCCCGCCGGGTGATGCCCATGACGCCGATGACCTTGCCGCGTCTGTCGAGCACGGGGAGCTTGGTGCAGAGGAACCAGCTCAGGTTGTGCTGCTCGTCATACCAGACTTCGAGGCGGTTGATGAGCGGCTTGCCACTGCGGATGACTTTCTGGTCGTCCTCGCGGTAGGCTTTGGCGACCTCGGGCGGGAAGAATTTCTCGTCCATCGCGCCGACGAGTTCGCGCTCGTTCTTGATGCCGAAGCGTTCATAGGTGGCGCTGTTTGCCGCGATGTGCCGTCCCGAGTCGTCCTTCATGAAGAAGAACACGCCCGGCATGTGCTCGAAGATGGCGCGCACGCCCTGCGGATCGGCGATCTGAGCGAAAAAATCGGCTTGGAGACGTGGCAGCGACATGGCCGGATTTTAACAAAATTTGGCAGTCTGTCACCAAACGAACTGGGGTTGTCGTAAGTATGTACATGGCGATATTTCAACCTCTGTCCGTCATGCACCTCCGTCTCCTTTCCTTACTCGCCTTCGCCAGCGCTGCGGCATTCGCTCAAACGAAGCCGACTTACACCTTCCCCGTCAAGGCGCTGACCGCCGAGGAGGAGCTGAAAACGATTGAGTTGCCGAATGGCTATTCCCTGGAGCTGGTGCTGAGTGATCCGATCATCAAGGAGCCGACGGCGATCGCCTTCGATGGCAACGGCAAGATGTACATCGTCGAAATGCGCACGTACATGCAGGACATCGACGGCACAGACGAGCTGACGCCGAAGAGCCGCATTTCGCTGCATGAATCGACGAAGGGCGATGGGGTGTATGACAAGCACAGTGTCTATATGGACAACATCCTTCTTCCACGCATGGTGCTGCCGCTGGATGACCGCGTGCTGGTGGGCATCACGGACACGAATGACATCACGCTGCATCGCGATGCGAATGGCGACGGCGTGGCGGATGAGCAGTCGCCCTGGTATGTGGGCGGACCGCGCGGCGGCAACATGGAGCATCAGCCCAGCGGTTTGGTGTGGGGTCTGGACAACTGGATTTACACGACCTACAACGGCTACCGCCTGCGCTGGAATGGCAAGGATGCGCCGCTGAAAGAAAACACCGCTCCCAATGGCGGGCAGTGGGGTCTGACGCAGGATGATTACGGCAAGATGTGGTGGAGCAATGCCGGTGGCGAAAAGGGCCTGTGGAACTACCAGGCGCCGATCCTCTACGCGGCGATCAATGTGCCGCAGCAGAAGAGCGAGAAGTTTGATACGGTGTGGCCGATTGTGGCACTCGGTGATTTCCAAGGCGGCCCGGGCCGATTTCACTCGCCGGAAGACCTTCGTTTGAATCACTTCACGGGCTGCGCCGGACAGACGATCTATCGCGGTGACCGGTTGCCGAAGGAGCTGTATGGCAATGTGTTTCTGCCGGAGCCTGTGGGTCGTTTGATCCGCCGTTCCATCGTCGAAGTGAAGGATGGCATCACCACGGTGACCAATCCCTATGAGGCGGAGATGAGCGAGTTCATCCGCAGCAGTGATCCGAATTTTCGCCCGTTGAACATGACCACGGGGCCGGATGGTTGTCTGTATATTGTGGATGCGTATCGTGGCATCATCCAGGAAGGCAACTGGGTGAAGCCGGGAAGCTTTCTGCGCGGGGCCATCGAGCCTACGGGCATGCAGCATGTGACCGGTCATGGCCGTGTGTGGCGTCTGGTGCACAAGGATTTCAAACCCGGCCCGCAGCCGAAGATGATCGGCGAGACTTCCGCACAACTGGTGGCGCACCTCACGCATCCGAACGGTTTCTGGCGTGACACTGCGCAGCGCATGCTGGTGGTGAAGAATGACAAATCCGTGGTGCCTGCACTCATTGAGATGGCGGCGAAGAATGACAACCACCTTGCCCGGCTTCACGCGCTGTGGACGCTCGAAGGACTCGATGCCATCACGCCGGACATCATCCACACCGCGATGAAGGATGCGCATCCGCAGCTTCGCGCCAATGCCATCCGCGTGGCGGAATCGCTGCTGAAGAAAGGCGACACCGCCCTGATCGCCGACATCAAAGCCATGCGTGCTGACAAAGATCCGACCGTGGTGTTGCAGACGCTTTACACCAGCCGTCACTTCAACTGGCCCAACTGGAAACTCGAAGCGCAGACCATGCTCATGACATCTCCCAGCATCGGTGTGAGGGAAATCGGCGCGCAGCTGCTGGTGGAGGCACCGAAGATCAGCGGCAGCTTCAGCAAGGATGAGAAGAAGCAGTTGGAGCGTGGGCAGGAGATCTTCCGCTCTTTGTGCTTCGCCTGCCATGGCTTCGACGGCAACGGGATGCCGATCGCCGGGCGTGAGGGTGCGACGCTGGCACCGCCGCTCGCTGGTTCCAAGACGGCAGTGCAGGGAGATGCCATCGTGCGTGTGATGATGAACGGCCTTGGCGGCCCCATCAATGGCAAGACTTATGAGGCGCAGATGGTGCCCATGGCCACGAACAACGACCAGTGGATCGCCGACGTGACGAGCTACATCCGCAAGGCCTTTGGCAACAATGGCAAGCTCGTCACCAAGCAGGAAGTGGCCAAGCTGCGCAAAGACCTCTCCAAGCGCATTACTCCGTGGAGCATTGAAGAGCTGCAGGCGCTCTATCCGCAGCCGCTGAAAAATCGTGCGGCCTGGAAGCTCACCGCCAGCCATGGCGCAAAGGATGTTAACAAAGCCGTTGATGGCGACATCGCCACCCGCTGGGACACACATGGCTCTCAAACGCCTGACATGTGGTTTCAAATTGATCTTCCTGAAGCCACCGACATCTCCGGCCTCGTACTCGACACCGGAAAATCTCACAACGACTACCCGCGCCAGTACAAGATCGAGCTGTCACTCAACGGCACGGAATGGGAGAACCCCGTTCTTCAGGGCAAGGGTGATGCTGGGGCCATCGAATACCTCTTCCCAAAACCGACCAAGGCCAAGTCCATTCGGATCTCGCAGACCGGGGAACAGAAAGGGACTTATTGGTCCATTCATGAGCTGGAAGTGCTGGGCGTGGTAAAGAAGCCTTAAAGTCTCCTCATCTTGCAACGGGGCTGGAACGGGATAACTGCTGTCCCGTTCCCACTACACATGAAGCAGTTGTTCCATTTCTTCGGCACCATGGTGTTGGTCTTCGGGTTGCTTGGTTGCAAGCGCCCGCCGTCGAATCTGCTGCAAGGCTATGTGGAGGGCGAGTTTGTGTATGTTTCCTCGCCGCTGGGTGGCAAGCTGACAAAGCTGAATGTGCAGCGTGGCGCGCAGGTGAAGGAGGGCGACGTGCTGTTTGCGCTGGAAGACGTGGCTGAAACGGCGGCACGGGATGAGGCGAGCCACCGGCTGCAGCAGGCGAAGAACACGCTGGAGGATGCGAAGAAAGGCAAGCGGCCGACGGAGATTGCGTCGCTGGAGGCGCAGCTGAAGCAGGCGCGCGAGGCTTCGGCCCTGGCGGAGATTGAATTCGCACGACAGCTTGAGCTGACGAAATCCGGCGCTGTGGCGGTGGACAGCACGGATCAAGCCCGCAGCGCGAATGTGCAGAATCACCAGCGGGTGGAGCAGCTGGAGGCGGATCTGAAAACCGCCGCTCTGGGCATGCGCAGTGATGCGGTGGCGGCACTGGAGGCCGAGGTGAAAGCGCGCGAGGCGGCGCTGGCCAAGGCGGCATGGGATCTTTCGCAGAAGCAGCAAAGTGCGCCACAGGCGGGAGTGGTGAATGACACGCTCTACCGTACAGGTGAAATGGTGGCGGCGGGCAGGCCGGTGGTTTCCCTGCTGCCGCCGACGAATATCAAGGTGCGCACGTTTGTGCCGGAAACGCGGCTGACGACCTTGAAAGTGGGTGATGCGGTGAAGGTCCGCCTTGATGGAGTGGCCGAGGCGCTGAATGCGAAGGTGAGCTTCATCGCGCCGCAGGCGGAATACACGCCGCCGGTGATCTACAGCCAGGAGAACCGGAGCAAGCTGGTGTTCAGGATTGAACTGCGATTCGAGGATGCGGTGGCGGCGAAGCTGCACCCGGGGCAGCCAGTTGATGTGGAATTCGCGCCCTGAAGATGAGCGAAGAACTGGCCATCGACGTGAAAGGCATGACGAAGCGATTCGGCACGCGCACGGTTGTGAACAAGATCGACCTGCAGGTGCGCAAGGGGGAGATCTATGGCTTCCTGGGGCCCAATGGCAGTGGCAAGACCACCTTCATCCGCATGCTGTGCGGTCTGCTAAAGGCGGACGAAGGCAGCGGGACGTGCCTGGGATTTGATGTCATCAAGCAGAGCGAGGAGATCAAAAAGCAGGTGGGGTACATGACGCAGCGCTTCAGCTTTTACGAAGACCTGAGCATTCGAGAGAATCTGGATTTCGTGGCGCGCATGTATGGCATCAAGGACCGGCAGAGGGCGGTGAGTGCCTCCATCGAACGGCTCGGATTGGCGGGGCGTGAGCGGCAGCTGGCGGGCCAGTTGTCTGGCGGATGGAAGCAGCGGCTGGCACTGGCGGCTTGTTTGATTCATGAGCCGAAGCTGCTGCTGCTCGATGAGCCGACGGCAGGTGTGGACCCGAAGGCGCGGCGCGATTTCTGGGAGCAGATCCATCAGCTTGCCGCTGAAGGGCTGACGTTTCTCATCACCACGCACTACATGGACGAGGCGGAGCGTTGTCATCGGCTGGCGTATATTGCGTATGGCAATCTGCTCACGCATGGCACGGTGCAGGAGGTGGTGGAGAGCGCGCATCTCACGACCTGGTCAGTGAAGGGCGGCGATTTGGTGAAACTCGCGGGGGAGCTGCGGGGGAAACCGGGGGTGCATCAGGCGGTGGCGTTTGGCACCTCGCTGCATGTCAGCGGTGGTGATGCGGCGGCGCTGGAGCAAGCCATTGCGCCGTTCCGCAATGATCATGAATGGACGCTGATCCGCTCCGGCCTTGAGGACGTGTTCATTCATTTGATGGATCAATCGAAGGACAACTTCGCTGCCGCATGAACCGCTACTTTTCCATCACGCGCTTTCTGGCGATCATCATCAAGGAGTTCATCCAGATGCGGCGGGACCGCGTGACCTTTGGCATGATGGTCGGCATTCCGCTGCTGCAACTCCTGCTGTTTGGCTTTGCCATCAACTCGGACCCGAAGCACCTGCCCGCCGCCGTGCTCATGAATGACAGCGGGCCGCAGGCACGCACGCTGCTCAGCGCCATCCGCAACAGCGGCTACTATGAGTTTGTGCGGCAGGTGAAAAGTGAGGCCGAAGCACGCGAGGTGCTGGAGCATGGGGAGGTGCGGTTTGTCATCACCATCCCGCAGGATTTTTCACGGGACCTGCTGCGCGGGGACAAGCCGACGCTGCTGATCGAAGCGGATGCCACGGACCCTGCGGCGACGAGCAATGCCATCAACATCATGCGCCCGCTGCTGACCACGGCGCTCATGAATGACTTCAAGGGCCCTCTCGCTTATCTGGCGCAAAGCGAGGCTCCCATCGACCTGCGCATTCACGCGCTGTACAATCCGGAGGCGGTCACGCAGTATAACATTGTCCCCGGTCTCATGGGCGTGGTGCTCACGATGACGATTGTCATGATCACCGCGCTGGCCATCACGCGTGAGCGCGAGCGTGGCACGATGGAAAATCTGCTCTCGATGCCGACGCGGCCATTTGAAGTGCTGCTGGGGAAGATCATCCCTTACATGTTCGTCGGCTACATTCAGGTGGTGCTCATTTTGATCGCGGCGCATTTCCTCTTTCATGTGCCGATGGTGGGGAATCTTGGCCTGCTCTTTGTTGCCGCGTTTGTCTTCATCGCCGCGAATCTCGCGGTGGGGATCACGTTCTCCACGCTGGCCACCAACCAGCTGCAGGCGGTGCAGGGTTCGTTCTTTTTCTTCCTGCCCTCACTGCTGCTTTCCGGCTTCATGTTTCCCTTTCGCGGCATGCCGCAGTGGGCGCAGAACATCGGCGAGGTGCTGCCGCTCACGCACTTTCTGCGCATCATTCGCGGGGTGCTGCTGAAGGGGAACAACTTTGCCGACATCTCGCTGCAGCTCTGGCAGATCGGGCTGTTTGCGATTGTGGCGTTGTTTATTGGGGTGTTTCGCTACCGGCAGACACTGGATTGATGTCATTAAATTGATTGCATCAACGGACCCACCCGGTGTTCACGCGAAATCCGCCCGTCTCTGCGGCGGAATGGCGTGGCAGACGCTGCTGGTGAGCGCGGTGTGCATAGAAGGCGCTGGGTTTGCTTCCCCGTCGTGAACGTCCATACCCAGGGTCGCCTCGCCTAGGCTCGGCTGACCCTGGGCTATATTCCGCAGCCCCGTTGGGGCTGGTGTAAGGCGGAGTGATGGGGAGAAACAACGTCAGCGAGACAAGGAATTTCGGGAGCGTCAAGAATGCACCGAGACACCCATGCTGCACAACTCACGCTGCCAAGCCGCCGACCATGGGAGTATTCGCAGGCCAGAGTGTTTGCCGCGCGCTAATGGACGGACGGGCTGCCGCCACATCCGTCCTACGCAGGATTCACAGCTTGTAAAACTTGATGGCATTGCCGGACCACAGCTTGCGCTGATCTTCAAAGGGGCGTGAGGCCACGATCTGGTCCAGGGCCTCGACCCAGCCGCGCACGCGGCTGCCGAGAAGGCATACGGGCCAGTCGCCACCGAAGAAGACGCGGTCGGGGCCGAAGGCATCGAGGCAGTGGTTGACCACGGGGGCGAGGTCTTCGGCGCGCCATTCGCCGGGCGGGACGAAGGCGACGATGCCGCTGATCTTGCACATCACTCCGGGCTGCGCGGCGACGGCATCGATGCCGCGTTTCCAGCCGTCGGCGGTGCAGCTGCGTTTCAGGCCGGGGCCGAGCTTGGAATTGAAGGCCTTGGGGTCGCCGTTGCCGCAGTGGTCGAGGACGAAGTGGGTCTCCGGGCACTGCTGAATGAGCTTCACGGCATCGTGCAGCTCCGTGGGGCGCATGGTGAGCTCGAAGTTGAGGCCGCGCCTGCCGAGCGTCTGCACGCCGCGTACGAAATCGGGGCGCAGGCAGTAGCCCGCAGGAGTGGAGGGCCCGTGCAGCACCTGGCGCAGGCCTTTGATGATGCCGTTGCCCGCGTAGCGCTGCACGTAGCTTTCGAAATCTGCTGAGGCGGGACGCCCGCCGATCGTGGCGGCAATGGTCGGGGTGTTGCGGGCACGGATTTGCGCCACGATGGCATCGGCTTCTTTGATGTGATCTTTCGGAGCTACGTCCACTTCCATGTAGATGGCCTTCACCTTCAGCCCGTGCATCGCCTCCAGGTACTCGGGAGTGAGGAAATCATGCTGCAGCACTTCAGGAGCTGTTTTGACCCAGGGTGGGTTCACGAAATCACCGCCCCAGAGATGCTGATGCGTGTCGATGATCAGCTTGTCCGCCCGTTGGGTCGTCGTGGTGCAGGATGATGCGGCAAGGGAAGCAGCAGATGCAGAGGCGGTGTGGAGGAACTGGCGGCGGTTCATGGTGGAGGATTAGAAGCATCTGATACGTGATGCAAGGCACCTCCTTGTCAGAACACAGGCTCCGACCACTTCATGATGATTCCTTGGTTCACCCTGAAGCCTTACAACGCACCTGACTGTGCCAGAAGGCTGTTGATCACCTCTTTTGTTGAAGGTTTTTTCAGTATCAGACCGAGCAGATTTTCAAATGCCACCATGTTTTTAACCGAAGGTTTTTTGCCTTCAAAATGCACAGATAGCGGAAACATTTTTGCACCATGCAGCACGGAAAGCAGCAGATGAGAGTAGTCATCCAGGAGGGGAGCCTGGATGTAAAAGTTGTGCACCATGTCGCCTTGCGAATTAGTTCTGGTTGTCACAATACCCACAAGCCGCCCACCGGTTTCTTTCTCCAAAATGCGCCCCTGCTCTCGTAGAACGGTTAGCGGCGTTTTTGTCTTAGCGACGGCGGGAATCGAACCCCAGAGGTTTTTGGTGGCTGCAGACATGGCAAAATCGAGGTTAAATTTCGAATGCGATTGGCAGATGATCCGAATATTTCTTGAAATTAGGTCGTCCTTTTTGATCAAGCAATTGGGTGGGCCCAATTTGAGTGATTACTGAAAGCCGAGCATTATTAAAGTGCCCCAAAATGGCAGGTCTCACAAGCACTTGATCCCAAGCATGCCAAAAGTGGCATTCTGGACTGGCTTTGCGATAAAAGTAGCTGCCGGGCGGGCCTGGCGAATCATCCCCAAGTCTGCTCCACATCGGATTGTAAAAGAAGTAATGTTCTTGTTTTTGGATGAGTCTGGACTCCTCCATAGCCAGACGGCGATCCATAACGGCGTGAAAACAATGACTCGCGATCATGCCTGGGTGATACGGGTCCATATTGAAATCGCCCACCACAAGTGTCTGCCGGTGCCTTCGTTGACTTTCCTGATCTCGGATGAGATCAGCAGAGTCCTGAGCAAGAATCATCAAGTCTCTCTCTGACTGATGCATCGGGCTCGACAAGTGAACGGAGGCAATCAACAATTCGTCGCCGTTTGAACGCTGCAAAGCATGAACCAGGCAGTGGGAATGCTCAGTTACCGTGGCAAGCTTCCCTACCGTCACACGAGAAAACAACGCCAGCGATGCGTGTCTTTTCAGGACAGGCTTTACATATGCCGCACGCTTGTTCGGATCCGCCTTGTTCAGCGCATCTTCAATATGAGCTATGCGACTTCCATGTTCACAGATGATCACTATATCCGCGTTCTGTTCGATGGCCGCTTGAGCAACAATGGCTTCAAGCGGCCTGCCCCGAATGTTCCAGAACAAGATTCGTGTCACAAGGTTTCACCCCTCCTCACACATGGATCGGATGCCCCTTGGCCACTTCCGTGGCCTCCTTGACCATCTCAGACAGGGTCGGATGGGCGTGGATGGTGGCTTCGATTTCGTCCCAGGTGGCTTCGAGGTTCATGGCGAGGCCGATTTCGGCGATCATCTCGGTGCTTTCGCTGCCGATGATGTGCGCGCCGATGATTTCACCGTGGGGTTCGCCGTAGAGGATCTTGACGAAGCCTTCGGGCTCGGCGGCGGCGAGGGCCTTGCCGCTGGCGACGTAGGGGAACTTGCCGACCTTGAACTTGAGGCCCTTTTCCTTGGCCGCGCGCTCGGTGAGGCCGATGCTGGCCACCTGCGGATGGCAGTAGGTGCAGCCGGGGAAGACGCCGACTTTCTTGGGCTTGTGCTTGGTGAAAAGACCTTCGACGCACTGCACAGCCTCATAGCTGGCCACATGGGCGAGCCAGGGTGGCCCGATGATGTCGCCGGCACCGTAGATGCCTTTGACGGAGGTCTGATAGCGTTCGTCAGTCTGGAGCCAGCCGCGGTCGGAGAGCTTGAGCTCGATGCCGCCGGGCAGCACGGGGGCCACGCCGATGGCGACGAGGCAGACGTCTGCCTCAAGAGTTTCGTTGGCAGCGCCTTCGACGGTGATCTTCACGCCTTTGCCGTCTTCGGATGTGCCGGTGACCTTGGTGTTGGTGAGGATGCGGATGCCGGACTTGGTGAGGCTCTTTTCCAGGGTCTTGCTGACTTCGGTGTCCTCGACGGGAAGGATGTCGGGCAGCATTTCAACGACGGTCACCTTGGTGCCGTAGGCGTTGAAGAAGTAGGCGAACTCAATGCCGATGGCGCCGGCGCCGATGACGATGATGCTCTTCGGCTGCTTGTCGAGGGTCATGGCCTCCTTGCTGCCGATGACGGTCTTGCCGTTGAAGGGGAAGCCGGGCATTGGGCGGGTTTTCGCGCCGGTGGCGATGAGGATGTTGGCCGCCTCGTGGGTGGCCTTGGTGCCGTCGGCGGCGGTCACTTCGACCTTGCCGGCGGCGGGGATGCTGGCGGTGCCTTTGAGGTAGTCGACCTTGTTCTTCTTGAAGAGGAACTCGATGCCCTTGTTGAGCTTGTCGCTGACGCCACGGCTGCGGCCGATGACCTTGGACCAGTCGTACTCGACGCTGCCGATCTTGAGGCCGAACTCCTCGGCGCGGTGGGTGATGGTGTGGTACAGCTCGGCGTTCTTCAGCAGGGCCTTGGTGGGAATGCAGCCCCAGTTCAGGCAGGTGCCCCCGGCGCGGTCGTTTTCGACGCAGGCCACTTTTTTGCCGAGTTGCGCTGCGCGGATGGCTCCGACGTAGCCCGCAGGCCCGCCGCCGATGACGATGAGGTCGTAGTTCATGTTTTTTTGAGAGAGAAAGTGAGGGAGGAGAGAAGCGCAGCCGGAAGGGATGTTCAACCGGTGAATCAGTGTTCCCTGGATGGGAGATTTTCCAGATGACGCTCCTGGGACTCGTGCTAGTTTACGAGCATGAAACCCAAGGCGGTCATCATCACGGACCCAAAAAAGTTACGGGCGATCTGCTCCAATCAGCCGCGCGTCTCGCGGGAGCAGGCCATTCGCTCCATTTTGGCTGCCAATCGGGCAAGCTCATCCCCGCCGCCCGCGAGAGTGAGCTGAGCCGTCTTTGGGAAGAACTTGAGGTCGGCGTTCCAGGCTATCCGCCTTCCTTTATCGGCGGAGAGCACACGGTTTTTATTCCTGATCAGTCAGAAACCGTCATCAAACATACCCTGCCCGGCTTTTATGGCCGGATTATGGACGAGACGAAGCTGCTCGATCCACGCACTTTTCAGAACAAAACCCGGCTTATGATGCGGGCAGCGCTGCCTTCCGAATATCTGCGTCGCTGGGCTGTCATGGATGACGTTTTCGGGATGACCACCCATTACCTTGGCAAAGTCACCGGCTCTGACCGTGAGCCGCAGATGGCGGTGGAGCAGCCGTTCATCCCGGAGGATGAGAATCTGCCGGCCACGCTGGAGGACGCGGAGGCGTTTTTCGCCGCCCATGGGTTTGAGCGGGTGGACGACGCCCACATCATCAATCCCGAGGTGCATGGGGTGACGTGGTATCGCCAGCGGGATGGCATTCTCATCACCGATGCCCATGCACGGAATTTCCGCCGTGACCTCAATGGCGTGCTCATTCCGGTGGATCTGGTCATCGCTCTGGTGCCGCCCGGTTCATCGGCGCTGCTGCCTGCAGCGGCAAAGTTATGGGAACCGGCCGAAGAAGACTGAGACTTGCCTTGAACAGAGTCCCAAATCTGGCAACTTTCCAGCAGTTGGGCCGTTGGTTTGATTGGTTCAAAAATGCGCACTTCATTCCATATTCTGCTAATCACATTCCTGCTGTCCTGGCAGGCAAGTGCGGCAGAGCAGCGGCAGAGCAATGACAAGCCGCCGAAAACGGACATCTCTGAGCTCCTGAAGATCCAGAGTGACGTGCAAAAGCTGCTGCCACGGGTGCGGCAGGCGCTGGTGGCCATCCAAAGCGGGGACGGCACGGCCAGCGGGGTCGTCATTTCCGCTGACGGGCTGATGCTGACGGCCGCCCACGTTCCCAACGGCCCGGGGAAGGACATGAAGGTCATTTTGGAAGACGGCACCGTCACGACGGCCAAGTCTCTGGGGCTGGACAAAACGACCGACGCCGCGCTGGCCCAGCTGAAAGACCGGGGCAAACCCTGGCCCTTTGTGAATCTGAGCCGTGAAGTGGCCAAGGCGCAGCCTGGTGAGTGGTGCTTTGCACTGGGGCATCCCGGGGGCTTTGACAAGGCACGCGGCCCCGTGCTGCGCGTGGGCAGGATCATCAAACAAACCGCCAACAGCCTGCACAGCGACTGCGTGCTGATGGGCGGCGACTCCGGCGGCCCGCTTTTTAACTTCAATGGCGAGGTCATCGGCATTCACAGCCAGATCTGGGAGGGGCGGGACCAAAACGTCCACGTGTCCATGGCACCCTTTCTCCGGTCCTGGGAGGCGATGCAGAAATCCCAGGTCATCAAAACCTGGGGCACGGGCGCGGGCGGCTACCTCGGCGTGGCCACCGTGATGAACGACCGACTGGATCTGGAAGTGGCGGATGTGATCGACGCCTCACCCGCGCTGAAGGCCGGAATTCGCGCCGGAGACGTCATCCTGAGCGTTAATGGTGAAGCCATGACCGACCAGCAGCAGTTCAGCGCCACCGTGCGCGCCCGGGCCGCCGGCGACACCCTCAAGCTCAGACTGCGCACCCACGACAAGGAACGCGATGTTTCCGTCCAACTGGCACAAAAGCCGCAGGAAGAAGGGCAGTAAGCAAATGACGAAGGACGAATTCAGAAGGACGAAGGACAGCTCCACCGCATTCCGTGCGTGGGCTCCTTTGTCATTTGGACTTCGTCATTCAGCTTTTCTTGTACTCCTCATCCCCCTTCTCATCCGTGCGGACCCGCCGCGCCTGCCTCTGCCGCAGGAGGACCGCACCAATGGGAAGCACACACTCGCGGCTGTGGAGAGGCTCAAGCCGCTCACCGTCGCTTGTGCCGCGCGCATCGAAAGCCCGCTGGGACGCACCATCTGCACCGCCACCATTGTGGGCGAGGACGGCTATGTATTGATCAAGGCCAGCGAGGTGCCCGAACTGCACAAGACGCGCATCAAATTCAGCGACGGGCGCACTGCGGACCTGCGCGAGGTGCACCGTGAAACGCGGCTGGACCTGGTGCTGGCCCAGGCGGTGGGCATCACCGGACTGCGTGCGGTTTCGTTTGGTGGCGCACACTCACTCGGCCTCGGCCAGTGGCTGTGCAGCGTGGCGGATGCAGGCAAGGAAACGCGCATCGGCATTGTGAGCGCCAAATTCCGCCGCATTCCGGGCGAGGGAGCCGCCATGGGCATCCGCATGGATGTCAAAGCGTCCAAAGATGGCAAAGGGGTGCGCATCGTCGGCATCGCCAGCGAAAGCCCGGCCGAGGCCGCCGGTTTGCAGGAGGACGATATCCTCATCACCATCGCAGGTGAAAAGGTGGCGGCGCTGGATCGTGTTTATGACATCGTGAAAAAGCGCCAGCCCGGGGAGATCATCGACATCCGCTACCTGCGCAAAGACAAGGAGGAGAGCTGCCGCGTCCGCCTGGCCAGCCGCTCCAAGGTGCTGAACAACTGGGAGGGTGAGGACTTCGCCAATGGCGGCATTTCCCTGCGCAGCGACAACTTCCCCGAAGTCCTCCAGCACGACATCCCCCTTCTCCCTGCCGACATGGGCGGCCCTGTGGCCACGCTCGAAGGCAAGGTCGTCGGCATCAACATCGCGCGTGTGGACCGGGTCACGACCTTTGCCCTGCCGGTGGAAGCCTTCTGGACCGAAGCCCAGCTCTGGATCAAGGCGGACCGCCATCCGCCGAAAGCGGTGCTGGCGCAATAAAGGGGCTTAATCCGCCCAGTTCTCAAAGCGCAGCCCCGGCACTTGCGCAAAGTCCACGGTGTTCCGCGTCAGCAGCAAGGCATCATGCGCCAAGGTGATGCAGGCGATTTTTAAATCATGCGTCCCAATGCGCACGCCATCACGGCGAAGCTTCAAAAATAAATGGATGACTCCACATCCCAGGCCAGCACCGTCCATTTGGCAAACACTTCGACACTCGTATGCATGCGCCTATAAACTTCGATCTGCCCGTGCGGATTGATGGATCTGCGGTTCAACTCTGCCAACCATCCGCGCATGGATTCCTCAATGGTCACCACTGTCAGAGACGCGTCGTCACCGGAAGCATCGACTCGCGCGCGCAAACGTTCACCTGATTCGGAGGCGCTCAGAAACTGCCGGAGCATGTTGCCATCAAGCACCAGCATGGGTCTTTGGCGCGGTCTGTTCCTTCTCCCAAGTCTGCGTTTTCGCCCATGCCTCACCTGCATCCATCGCTGACTCAAAAATTGGATCTTTGGCGAAGGCTCCAAAGGTACTCATCCATTCGCGCTTCGGGTGAATGGTTAAACCTTCGGCATTTTCTCCAGAGGCGCTGGCAGTTTGTGTCGATGTCACGGACATGCCTTGAGGGTATGCGCATATTTCCAAAAGTTCAAGACCCGCCTTTCTTCGCGTCCGTTCAGAGGCTCAAGCTTCCAGCGAGCGTACTGAAGTCCTGATGGGGCACGTTCACGGCCTCGACTTTCGGAGAAAGTCGGCCACAATCGCCTCCTGCTGCAAGCGGGACGCTTGCTCTACACCTATGCGCTACCAACCTCTGCCCGCCGAATTGTTTGTTTCCAATCGTCAGCATCTCTATGCCAAGCTGCCGCCGCAGTCGGTGGTCATCGTTCATGCCAATGACGTGCTGCCGACGAATGCGGACGGTTCGCTCGGCTTTGTGCAGAACAGCGATCTGTTTTACCTGAGCGGCGTGGATCAGGAGGAGACGATTTTGGTGCTGTATCCCGATGCGGCGGATCCGAAGCAGCGGGAGATGCTGTTTGTGCGCGAGACGAACGAGCACATCGCGGTGTGGGAGGGTGAAAAACTCAGCAAGGAGCAGGCGAAGGAGCGCAGCGGCATCTCACGCGTGCACTGGCTGGAGGACTTTGAAGTGCAGTTCCGCTCCGTCATGTGCCAGGCGGACCATGTCTTCCTCAACTCGAACGAGCACCCCCGTGCCACCATCCCCACGGAAACGCGGGAGATGCGCTTCACGCAGCGCTGCCAGCGTGAGTATCCGCTGCATGACTACCGCCGACTGGCGCAGCTCATGCACGAGCTGCGCGTGATCAAGAGCCCGCATGAAATCACGGCGCTGAACGAAGCGATTCGCATCACGGGCGATGGCTTTGACCGCCTGCTGAAGTTCGTGAAGCCGGGAGTGCAGGAGTTCGAGATCGAGGCCGAGCTGTCACATGAGTTCATCCGCCAGCGTGCGCGCGGCTTTGCCTACACGCCCATCATCGCCAGCGGTGCCAATGCCTGCGTGCTGCATTACATCACCAACCACTGCCAGTGTCAGGACGGTGAGATGCTGCTGCTCGATGTGGCGGCGAACTACGGCAACTACAACGCGGACCTCACGCGCACGATTCCTGTGAACGGCAAGTTCACGCCGCGCCAGCGCCAGGTGTATGACGCCGTGCTGCGTGTCTTCAAAAAGTGCTGCCAGATGCTGCGCCCCGGCGTCATCATCCGCGAGTATCAGGAGGAGGTGGGCAAGCTGATGGAAAAGGAGCTGCTCGGCCTCGGATTGATCACGGAGGAGGACATCGCGAAGCAGGACCCCGACAAGCCGGCGTATAAAAAATACTTCCCGCACGGCACCTCGCATCCGCTGGGCATCGATGTGCATGACGTGGGCCACATGTGGAAGCCCGTGCAGCCCGGCATGGTCTTCACCGTGGAGCCCGGCATCTACATCCGGGAGGAAAAACTCGGCGTCCGCCTGGAGAACAACATCTTCATTGGCGAACACGAAAACATGGATCTCATGGCGCATATTCCTATCGAGGCGGATGAGATTGAAGCGCTGATGAAACGCTGACATGTCGCTGCCGCGCTTCCATCTTTCCGCCACTGACTGGACCACGCCGCATCTCACGCTGACCGGTGATGAGGCGCAGCATTGTGGCCGCGTGATGCGCAAGCAGCCGGGCGACACCATCGAGATCTTTGATGGTGCGGGACGCGTGGCCGTTTGCGAGATCACGCACGTGACCAAATCGACCGTGCAGGCCAGAATCACCGCTGAAACGCGCGTGGAGCCGTTTCAGACATCGATTCATCTGCTGCCTGCGCTGATCAAAGCGGAGCCCTTTGAGTGGCTGCTGGAAAAGGCGGTCGAACTCGGTGCCGCGAGCATCCAGCCCATCATCACGGAACGGACCGTGATCCATCTCGATGCGGCACAGACGGAGAAGAAGCTGGCCAAATGGAGGCGGCACATGATTGAAAGCGCGAAGCAATGCCACACGCCGTTTGTGCCGGAGCTTCACGCGCCCATCACCCTCGCCGCAGGTGTGAAGTTTCAAGCCGGACTCAAGCTTATCCCAGCACTGAGCGAGCACTCCCGCACGCTCAAACAAGCGCTGACTGGGGACAAACCGAACAGTGTGGCCATCTTGATCGGCCCCGAGGGTGATTTTACGGCGGAAGAAGAAACGCAGGCTTTTGCGGCAGGGTTTGTACCAGTGACGCTGGGGCCGCTGGTCCTGCGTGCCGAGACTGCCAGCATCGCCACGCTGGCGATCCTGGGGCATGAGCTGCGCTGAATCTGGACATCCTTTTGTCTGAGCAGGTGCGTTTAAAAAGAATACCACCATGACATCGAAACTCATCCTCCAGCTTTTTTGCCTTCTCTGTTTCTTTGTCACCCTGCCCGCAGCAGAGCCGGCGGAGAAGGCGAAGATCGAGACGCTGATCACGCACATTCAGGGGCTCGAAAACGCCACATTTGTCAGGAATGGCAGTGACTACAGCGCGGCGAATGCGGCCAAGTTTCTCCGGGCCAAATGGGAGCGGAATGACAAGGAGGTGAAGACCGCGACGGATTTCATTGCGAAGGTGGCCTCCGCCTCAGGCACTTCCGGGAAGGCTTATTTGATTCGCTTCAAGGATGGGAAAGAGACGCCGTGCGGTGAATACCTGACGGCACAGCTGAAGAAACAGTGAGCTGAGGAGTGCAGGCAGGCCCGCACTTGCAGCGGCATGGGCTTCAGGCCATGTTGCGCTGCATGGAGGTCCGCAGCTACCAGCCTGCCGATGAGGACCAGGTCATTGACCTGTGGACTTCCTGCGGACTGGTGAAACCGCAGAACAATCCGCGCGAGGACATCCAGCGCAAACTCGCTGACTCTCCCGAGCTGTTTCTTGTGGGGGTGCTGGACTCACAGGTGATCGCCACAGTCATGGCTGGATATGAGGGGCATCGAGGCTGGATCAATTATCTGGCCGTGGCTCCACATCTGCAAAAGTCGGGCCACGGACGCGCCCTCATGCGGCACGCTGAAGACCTGCTGCGCCGGCTGGGCTGCCCCAAAATCAATCTGCAGGTGCGCACGACAAACGCCCAAGTGATTGAGTTTTACCAACGGCTCGGATTTGCCATCGATGATGTCGTGAGCCTGGGCAAGCGCCTGGTGGTGGATGAGCCCTTTGAACGGTGAGCCGAAGCCCGAAGGCAATGACTGGTGCCTTAATGCTTTAAATCCGCCGGCGTGTTCGCGTTCTGGAAAAACGGCATCTGCTCGTCTCCGAGGGCGTGCGTGATGGCCAGACCCGAATGGACGGCGGTCTCGATGACGTGCTGGAGCTTGAAGTCTTTCTTGGAAAGCGACTCCCGCATGAGCGGCAGCATGGCGGGGACGTAGAGACCGGCGAGCGTTTCATCGCCGTGCGGGCCGCGAAAGAACCAGCCCTTCTCCGGGCTCTCGTGCTGGTTAAGCTGCTCGCGCAGAAAGGTGGCGGTCATCCAGGGCATGTCCACGGCGAGGACGAGCAGCGGCATCTGCACCTGCTCCAAACAACGGGTGATGGCACCCAGCGGACCGTCATCCGCGCCGTCGGGATCATGGATGACTTCGACTTCATCACTGGGGCTGACAAACAAGGGTTGTTCGCGCCGGCAGGAGAGCAGCACGCGCGCGGCACCGATCGACTGCAGCTTGTGCAATTGGGCCTGCCAGAGATCCTGTCCATGCCAGTGGAGCAGGGCTTTGTCCTGTTTCATCCGGGTGGAGCGACCCCCGGCGAGCAATACGGCGGCGAAGGGAGTGTTCATGACTTGCGGAGGATGCCGTCGCTCAGAATTTTGGCTCGCAAGCCGCCGTGGCCTTTGAGGGCTGCTTCGGCGCCTTCAGCGAAGGCCTGGTTCATCCAGTGGCAGGGCGCAGCCTCCTGCGTGCCGAGAAAACGCACACCCTGCACTTCAAATTCGGTGCCGATGAGGGTGTTGAGGTCGATGCCCTTGGTGATGAGGTTGCGGCGAAAGACGGAGGGTGGCAGGCCCATGGCGCTGAACTGTTCGCAGAGGCGCTCGTACTGCTCGTGCTCAAAGAAGGTGACCTGCCCTTTGAAGTCCTCCTTCCAGCCGAAATAGCGGTCACCGCGCAGGCCTTTACCCGCCACGCATTCAGCCTCCGGCACTTCGATCATGGGCGTGGTGCCGGGTGGCAGGCCGTGATGACCGACGTAGATGTGCTCCGGAGAAAGGAAGATGTGCAGGATTTGCATGCGGGGCTTGAATGTTGGCTCCAAGGTGTGCCCAATCCATACGTCTATGACCGCAACTGAGCAACCCATCCGCATCGGCATCATCGGCGCCGGTGGCATCGTCAAATCCCGCCACATGCCCGGCCTGCGGGCGATCCCGAATGTGCAGATCACCCAGGTGACGAACCGCTCGCTGGAAAGTGCCGAAGCTTTCTGCCGTGAGTTTGCCCCGGAAGCCAAGGCGGTGGCGCGCTGGGAGGAAGTGGCGTCGAGCGATGAGGTGGATGTGGTCTGGATCGGCACGCACCCCTACATGCATGCGGAGATGACTTGTTACGCGCTGCAGCACGGCAAGCATGTCTTCACGCAGGCACGCATGGCGGCCTCTGTGCCGGAGGCGAACCAGATGTGGGAGGCGTCCATGCGTTATCCTGAACTCGTCACCGCGATCTGCCCGGCACCGCAGGGCATGCATGGGGGTGAGCTGGTGAAGAAGCTGCTCGCGGAAGGGGCCATCGGCACGCCGCATCAGGTGCTGCTGCACAGTTTCAATGATGCCTGGCTGGATGCGGCGAAGCCCGCGCACTGGCGGCAGCAGTCCGACTTGAGCGGCATACAAATTCTCACGCTGGGCATCTACACCGAGGTGCTGCAGCAGTGGCTCGGCCACATCGTGGAAGTGGAGGCACGCGGCAATGTGGTGATCCCGGAACGTGCGGGCGTGGAGGTGGATATTCCGGATTTCGTCCACGTGATGGCCAAATTCCGCAGCGGCATCGAGGCCACGATGCTCTTCAGCGGCGTGGCCGCGCATGCGCCGACGGACAAGCTGTGGATCTTCGGCTCCGAAGGCACGCTGAGCTATGACTTCGCCACGGATGATCTTCAGCTGGGCAAACGCGGCGGCAAGCTGGAGTCAGTGCCGGTTCCCACCGAGCTGCAACGAAGCTGGACGGTGGAGCGGGATTTCATCGCTGCTGTTCGTGATCCGAAAGCCCCGCGACCCAGGCCGGATTTTGGTGAAGGCATGAACTACATGCGTGTGGTGCATGGCGTCTGGCAGGCCATGGATGCCCAGGCGGCGGTGCGGGTGGTGTAGCTCGATCTAAATTTTCACTCTCTTAAACTCTTCCTCCATTCGAGCAAAGGCTGGAAGCTGTCGGAGTGGGGAAAAGTCGTCAATAAATTCGGTCACAAGCTTTGCAGCGCGGGGCACATTGAAACTACGAAGCCGTTGTGTAGGGAGACCACACGCTATCTGCAACAACTCTCGTAGTTTAGCCTTGGGATCCGGCATCTGTTCGATCTTGGAAGATTGCGGCAGATGCAATTGCATGGAGCCATTTGGATTTCCCGCCGCTTTGCGGATCGCTTTTTCGTTAAACATCATCCATGCCTCGCTCATTCGTACCGGCACCACGCACACAGCGGGAGGATGAGCTCCTACGGTAAATGCCACCGCCAACGCAGAAAGTATTTCCTGTACACGCCTTTCCAGACTCTCTCTTTCGGCATCGCGATGCACGAACAGCACATCGCACGGATACAAATCTAATGCTGGTGCAAGCCGATCCTTCAATGCACGGCTCCTAAGACCACTGTATTCCAGATCGGCAAACTGACCGATGCACAGCTCATCAGGACGATGCTGTTGCCAAAGCCAGTTTAGAACCGGCATCAGAGCCTCATCTCCCGGACCATCAGCAAGCAGTGTAAACCGGCGCATAATCATCTGCTCATTCCTCATAGTTTCAGAAGCGGCTGCACATAATCACTATCAATCACACGTCGATATTCGTGTCGTTCATCCTCTGACTCACGTCTTTTCCCAGGCACACGCAAAAAGGCGAGCAAGGAAGCTTTTTTGACAATCATTTCTTCGTCTTTGTCAGATGAGCGCCAGGTGTCAGGCAGAATGCGAAAAACCAATCGCTCGAAGGTTTTACGACCAGGAGTCCATGCTGGCATGGTCTCCGCAAACAGAATAGCCTCATCTGGCACTTGCTGCACAACAGACGGAGAGTGTGTGTTAACAATGATTTGCCTGAGCGGATTGGCATCGTCCACTGCACACGACACATCTACCGCAATATCTTGAAGCAGGTCGAGAATCGCCGGAATGCGACGCGGATGAATGCCATTTTCGGGTTCTTCCATGCATAGCAGCCGGTTGCCACGGCTTTCCATCTGCTTGATTACCAGAGCGATGAAACTTAGCGTGCCATCAGAAAGGGAGCGGGCCGGGGTATGTACACCCATGCGGTCTACCAAATAAAGAGAAAGCAACTCCCGCTTTTCATCCACATCAACTCCGACGCCGCGAACATCTCCCAGAAGCTCCGAAAGACGATTGCTCACTCGTTGATAGATGGCTTCTGGATCGGCAGGCTTTCCAGGAATTACGGGCGTTCGGCCAAGTTCATAAAGGGTCGCGGCCATGTGAGCGCCACTAGCATCCACCCCTGTGGACTGATTGATGCTATCGCTCTCTCTCATCGCGGAAGGCTCCAACTGCAACAGCTCCCAACTGCGCAGTTCGACACGGGCGCACAGAACCGTGGGACTGTCCGCATCGCCTGCAGAAAGCACTGTCCGTGGGAGTTGACGCGCCACTCGTTTGTAACCTGTTCCCCGTTTGTTGAGACCGCTACGTGCGGTGCCGTCCTGATGCAGGACAACAAATGTTTTCCCCCCCTCAGATAGCGTTGAAATGAGTTTGCTGGTTTTACGGCCGAGTATAACCGACTCCAGCCAAGCCTTGGAAGGATGAAAGCGGAGACGTTTTTTCGCTTCGTTATGAGTGATGTAGTTCAGCTCCTCAAACAACAACTCAAGTTCGCCGAGCTGGCGTCTGTCATCAGAACTGTCACGATAACCGATCCTCAGCTTGTAATTAAGGCAGGTGGTGGACGCCTCCCCTGTCTGGCCCAACTCATCCACAGCTTCGCGAGGAACGATCATATCCAGGTCAAATTCAATTACTTTGGCTATCGCGTAACCATCGTTGGTGAACAGAGAACGGACATCACCATTGCGGTCATCTTCAGCCCGAATTGAACGAGCGGCCTCATCAAGCTTCATATCCGCCAGCAGAGACAAAAAGCGTATGGCATCAAACAGGTTGGATTTTCCGACTGCATTCGCACCTGCAATGCAGGTAAAAGGGCCAAAATAAACCTCCACATCGGAGAGGTTCTTGAAGCCTTGAATTCGAAGCCGGGTTAGCATCTGCCCATTAAAAGCAGGAAGTCCTCGCTGGCAATGCCTATGCCATGCGCCGGCGGCCCACGGCGAGGGCGCCGTTCACGACGTGCAGCAGGCCTTCGACCTGGTAGGGCTTTGGCAGCGCCGCAGCAAAGCCGTAGGCGGCGCAGTCTTTCATCACGGCATCATCCCGGTAGCCGGAGGAGACGATCGCGAGGATTTGGGGATCAAGGCGACGAAGGTAGAGCATGGTTTCCCGGCCGCACATGCCGTCGGGAATGGTGAGATCGAGAATGGCGAGATCGTAGGGACGGCCTTGCTGCATCGCTTCCTGATACTGGCGCAGAGTCTCCTTGCCGTCTCCGGTTTCAACGACTTCAAAGGACGCCTTTTCCAAGGCACGCCGCATCAGATCGCGCACCATGAGATCATCCTCGAGCAGCAGGATGCGTCCGGCGGAGGGTTTGGCGACTGGCAGCGGTCGGCTGGGTGTGTGCGCCACCGGCACCAGAGCGGCCTCGATCACGCGGCGCATGTCACCCATGGACTGGTAGCGGTGCTCACGATCCGTCATCAGGGCACGAATGATGACCGCATCAAAGCGGGGATCCAGACCATGCAGCAAGGTGGAAGGCGGCTGCCAGGAGCCGCGAGGCAGCGCCCCCGTCAGCATCTGATACATCAGCACGCCGAAGGCATAGATGTCCGCGCGATGATCGACGTCCCGGTGCGCATTGAACTGCTCCGGTGCGGCGTATTCCGGCGTGCCCATGACCATGTGCGTTTCGGTGGCCATCGAGGGCGCACGCATGACGTCCTTGGCGAGACCAAAATCGGTGATCTTCACTTCGCCCTGGCGCGTGAGCATGATGTTCGCGGGCTTGATGTCGCGATGGACGATGCCTTTGGAGTGCGCGTATTCGAGTCCGGCGCAGATTTGCGGCAGCAGCTGCAGCGCGAGTTCGCGCGTCATGCGGCCGGTGCGCATGATTTCGCCGAGATCGGTGCCATCGACGAACTCCATGACGAAGAACAGAAAGTCGGTGCCGATGTGACCATAGTCGTAGATGGCGACGATGTTCGGGTGGTTCAGCGTGGCCATGGCCCGCGCCTCACGGCGGAAGCGGTCTTCAAAGGCGAAGTCATACCCGTCGCTCACGCGCAGCACCTTGATGGCCACGGGCCGGCCGAGGCTGAGCTGCGTGCCACGATAAACCGTGCCCATGCCGCCGATGCCCACCTGCGCCTGCACCGAATAACGCCCGAAGGGCATCATGGCGGACAGCTCCTGCGACGAAGGCGGCGCGGAACGAGTCACGAGGGGAGCGGCGGTGCTGCTGGTAAGTCGCATCAATCAGGTACTGTGACACACCTGACAACGGGAGCAACAACCATCAAGCTTGGAGTATATTTAGGCCTTCCTATTAAGCGGCAGCGGGCTTGCTGGCAGCCGCCAGTTTACGTGTGTAAACGAAGGCGCCGATGGCCAGTGCCAGCACCGCGATGCCCAGCAGCGGACGGACAAAGATCCAGGCAATGGCGATGACCAGGAGGGAGATGGCACCCGCCAGGACAAACGAGATCAGGCCCGTGCCCATGCCGATGATGTTGCCGATGAAGGGAATCACACTGCCCAGCACGCTGAGCGGCTTCATGATGGCCATGAAGCCGAAGGCCATGAACAGGAAACCGAAAAAGCGCACCAGCCAGGTGATCATCGAATTCGCAGCTTCGGCGTGCTTGAACATCGCCTCGGCACTGACCGTGCCAGCTTCGATGAGGTTGATTGGCTTTCCAGCATGGGTCTGGTATGGTTCAAAAGTTTCGCCGAGTTGTGCGGCAACGATGCTGAAGGTGCCGGGCTTGACGATTTCAAAAGACACGCGCACATCACCGATCTTGGGCTCTTTGGGGTTTGGGCCGATGTAGAAGGCTCCGTCCTGAATTTTCGTGCCCTCTTTGAGATCAGCAGGCAGCGTGGCCAGATCCGCATCCGTGACCGCACGTTTGATCGGGCTGCCCATTTGCTTCACAAAGTCTTCCGGCACGCTAAACGCCCCCAGGGTGACCTTCTCGGCGCTGATGTTGGCATTTCCGGAGATCAAGTCGCCTTCGTTGGTGTGGCCTTCGGGTGTTTTGAACTCAGAGGATTTCACCGGCTCATCCACCCATTTTTTGTCGTAGGTGTAGGTGGTCGTGGTTTCTTCGCTGCCACCGACTTTTTCCTTCTTCTCGGTCTTCTGGTTCTCCACCCACTGATAAATTTCTTCGGTGCGCACCAGCCGCAGTGCGGACACGCTGACGCCGTAATCGGTGTCCACCACCGGGCCTGCGGCTTTGGCCTCTCCCGTGACATGCACGAGCTTTTTGTCATTGGCAGGGTCCACTTTGTCTGCGGACACATGCACCACGGCGGCGGCGCCTTCCTTCAGGCTGTTTGCCGTGGTGACGGCACGTCCTTCGTTCCACCAGAGCAGAATGATCGTCAGTGGGATGACAATGATGCCGAACAGAATGCCTTTGATCGATTCGCCGATGCGGCTGAACCAGTTTTGTGAAGTCACTTCAGTATAGGAGTCAGCCATGGTATATAATTGAATTGATGGTTTAAATTGGAGCGGAAAACAGGTCCGGCTTCCATTTTTTTCTGTCACACGAAAATACCGGAACCAGTGACAAGGCGGCAAGAAACCGCCGCCGCTTCGTTTGTTAGTCTCTACCCCATGAAAACGCGTCTCCTTTTTCTCCTGCTCGGTGGCTCTGCGCTCGCTGCCGACCCGAACGTCAAACCCGGCGATGTCGCGGGCAATGAGGCCGTCAAAAAGATCATGGAGACGCGCGCCGGACGCGGCGTGATGCGGGACGACACGCCTCCCACGCCCCCCGAGGAGGCGCTGAAGAAATTCAAAACACGCAGTGACGTGGCCATCGACCTCATGGCCGCCGAGCCAGTGGTGGAGCAGCCGCTGTATGCGAGCTGGGATTCCAAAGGCCGCATGTGGGTGGTGCAGTACCGGCAGTATCAGTTCCCTGCGGGACTGAAGATCATCAGCTATGACCAGCACCTGCGCGCCAAATTTGACAAGGTGCCGCTGCCACCGCCACGGGGTGAAAAGGGCGCGGACAAGATCACCGTTTTTGAAGACACGGACGGCGACGGCTTTTTTGACAAGCACGAGGACGTCATCACCGGCCTGAACATCGCCAGCGCCGCGCTGCATGGCATGGGGCGCATCTGGGTGCTGAATCCCCCTTACCTGCTCAGCTACGCGGATGCTGACTTTGACGCGAAGCCTGACAGCGACACACCCGAGGTGGAGCTCAGCGGCTTCGGCCTGGAGGACACGCACAGCGTCGCCACGAATCTGCAGTGGGGCATGGACGGCTGGCTCTACGGCGCCAACGGCAGCACCACCACTGGCAACGTCAGCAGCGCCAACACCAAGAACGTGAAGTGGGAAGGCCAGTGCATCTGGCGCTACCACCCGAAGAAGAAGACCTTCGAAATTTACGCCGAAGGCGGCGGCAACACTTTCAGCCTCGACTTCGACAGCAAGGGCCGTCTGTTCTCCGGCACAAACGGCGCCACGCGCGGCATGCACTATGAGCAGGGCAGCTACGGCATCAAAGGCTGGGGCAAGCACGGCCCGCTCACCAATCCGTATGCTTTCGGCTGGTTTGAGCACATGAATCATCAAGGCGACAACAAACGCTTTCCACAGGCTTTCACCGTGTATGAAGGCGGCCTGCTCGGCAGCGCCTACGAGGGCAAGATCATCGCCCCGAACGCGCTGCAAAACCTCGTGTATGTGAGCGAGCGCATCGCGGACGGCTCCACCTTCCGCACCAAGGACGAGGAAAACCTGCTCAGCACCCCGGACCGCTGGTTCCGCCCGGTGTGGGCTGGTGTCGGCCCGGATGGCGGCTTCTACATGGCCGACTGGTACGACACACGCCTCAGCCATGTGAGCCCCATCGACGACTGGCACAAGACCAGCGGCCGCATCTACCGTGTGCGGCCCGCCGCCGGGGTGCCGAAGTTGAAGCCCTTTGATTTGAGCAAGGCGAGCGGGGATGAGCTGCTGGGGTATTTGAGCCATCCGAACGAGTGGTTCCGGAAGCAGGCGGTGCTGGAGATCGGGTGGCGGGATTTGAAAGAGCTGGAGCCCAAGTTGTTCGACTTTCTAATCAAGAATGACAAAGACCCCAAGGCGCTCGAAATGTTGTGGGCTTGGGACTCACTCAGGCAGAATGGACATTCAGTGATTCCTATTGAGCCCGGCGTGTTTCAATCTCTGAAGCACGACGATCCGTATGTTCGCCGCTGGGCAGTGAAAATGATCGGCGAAGGTGTGACAGGAGCAATGGGGGAGGCGCTCTTTGAGCTTGTTAGAAAAGAAGAGTCTTTGGAGGTGAAGGCGCAGATGCTGGCCTCAGCCAAGCGATTGAGCGCAGATGTAGGCCTGCCTCTTCTTTGGGTCGCGGACGATGCCAAGTCGATGAAGGATGAGCACCTAATGCTCCTTGCTTGGTGGGCTTTGGAATCAAAGGCAGAGAAGGAGCGCGCTGCGGTATTCTCCTTCCTGCGTGACTTCAAGTTCTCGATGAAGGTGAAGAAACAAGTTGGCTTTGCTGAATCCACTCTCTTCCGCGACAACCTCGCCGAAAAGCTCGCGAAACGCTATGCGCTGGCGGGTGGCGAAGAGAACTTCCAGTCCTGCGCAGACCTGCTCGCGCTGACGAATGACGACGCGCTGCGCGGCAAGTTCATCGCCGGCATCGCCTCCGCGTTTGAAGGAGCGGAGATGCCGAAGCTGCCGGAGTCGCTCACGAAGGCGCTCAATGATTACATGGCCAAGCAAAGCGGCGGGGATCTCACGCTGGCGCTGCGCAGTGGCAGCGCGGATGCGCTGAAGAGCGCGCTGAAGCTGCTGGAGGACAAGAAAGCCAGCAGCACCGCCCGCATCGCCATCGCCAAGACTCTGGCCGAGCTCGGCAAACAGGAAGCGGTGATGCCCATGGTGAACATTTTGAAGGCCACGAATCCGCCGGGCCTGAAACGCGGCATTCTCCAGGCAGCGGCCAAGTTTGATGACAAACGCATCCCCGAGGCCCTGCTGCTGGGCTGGGAAGCTCAAATCGCCGGAGACAAGGCGCTGCGCGAAGATGCACTGCGTGTGATGGCAGGCCGCAAAGAGTGGGCGCAGATTTTGGTGAGCTTCGTCAATGAATGGAAGGTGCCCACCAAGCACTTCACCGTGGACATCGTACGCCAGCTCAGCCTGCACAAAGACCCAGAGATTGATGCGGCCATCGACAAGCATTGGAAGGGCCTGCTGGCCACGGGACCCACGCCGGAAAAGAAGAAGGAGTCCGAGCGCATCAAGGCCGTGCTCAAAACCGGCCTGGGTGATGCCGACAAAGGCAAGATCCAGTTCATGGCCCGCTGCTTCATCTGCCACAAGCTCTTTGGCGAAGGCGGCCAGATCGGCCCCGAGCTCACCGGCTATGACCGCAGCAATGCCGACTTCTGGCTGGACAACCTCTTCATGCCCAGCATGGAAATCCGCGAGGGCTTCGGCGCTTACATCGTGAAAACGAAAGGCGGCCAGATCCTCACCGGCCTCATGGATGCGCAGGACGCCAAGGGCATCGTCATCAAAGACATGGCCAACAACAAAACCGCGCTCAAGCAAACCGACATCGAATCCATGACCGCCTCGCCCATTTCTCTCATGCCCGAAGGCCTCACCACCGGCATGAGCGATGCGGATTTGAAGGACTTCTTTGCGTATCTGATGAAACAGTAAACCGATCCCAAAGGGTTCGCAAAACCAATTTGAAATGCGGCGCGTTGGCTGCCCGCGATCGCATCACCGTGTAAAATTCTAGGCCGGATAGAAAATTAATATCCCCGAATATTAATTATAACTCACTGTGTTGATAAAAATAACTGGCAAGCCTCAGTGAGTTCAAGCAGCATATGCGAGTTGCTATTTTATTAGGCGTCGTGCCCATAAACGCCCATTCTCTTTTACTCCGAGACGCCCCAAAGACGGAAATCCGTAATGAAACTGCAGTCCCGATGTGAACTTCTTCTGATTCTCTCCTAACCCCACACACCATGCCCACACCACCACGCATCTATTCTACGACGGACTGGAATGCCAAGACGGTCACGACGAATTTCAAACGCAGCGCGGCGAAAGGAATCGTCATTCACAACACCGAATCGGCGAACCGCGCGGCCAGCACGGGCACGGCGGAGGAGAAGGCGGCCTTTGCCTTGGCACGCTCAATTCAGACCCATCACATGAAGGACAACGGCTGGTCGGACACCGGCCAGCATTTCACTGTGAGCCGGGGCGGCTTGCTCTTGGAAGGACGCACGGGATCGGCGGCCGCCGCTCGCAAGGGCGAGGTCCTGAGTGGTGCACATGCGTCCGGAGTGACCAAATACAACGAGACATTCTTCGGCATCGAGGTGGAGGGCGACAACCGGGCCAGCTACGAAGTGACGGCCCCGGAATGGGATGCTCTGGTGGAGTTGTGCGCGTGGTTGTGCCGCTGGGGCGGCCTCACGCCCGACAAGAACACCATCACCGGGCACATGGACGTTCTGGCGGGCCACACGGACTGCCCGGGAAAACTGGAGGACAAGCTGGCCGACTTGCGGAAGGCCGTCGCGGCCAAGCTCATGACGCTAACTGACGCTGTTCCGCTCACCGACAGCGTGAAGCTGAGCAAAAAGCCGGGGCAGATCGCCACGGTGCAGGATTCTTCCGGCAAGACAGTGAAAGTGTACCAAGTGGCCGGTGAGACGGCCTTCTTCTATCTTGCCGCGCTGTCGGTAGATGCGGACGGCTCGCCACGCGCCTATCACCCGGACGATTATCCAGTGGATAAGCACAAGGGCCTGGACAATCCAGCGCACGGAGGAAAACCCGGCAACTGGTGGGCTCTCGCCACAGACACTGACAAGCCCTCAGGAACTCCCTTGGTACAAAAGTCCACCGACCCTGCCCCCGGTTACTGGATCTCCATGACGGCACTCAGCAGCGGCAAGTGGAGCGATCCCAAGAGTTATGTGAACGCCGAAGTGATTCCGTATTTTGTGATGCCAAGCCAGCTGGCCGGAGCCAAAAAAGGTGATTTCGGCATCGTTTATAACACCGAGAACGGCAAATTCACCGGTGCTATTTTTGCGGACACCAATCCGGCCGTGGGTGAGGCTTCGATTGCTTGCGCGGAGGCGCTGGGCATTTCCAAAGACGCCCGCATAGGCGGTGTCTCCAGTCAGGTCATTGGCTATCTAGTCTTTCCAAAGAGCGGCAACGGCAAACCAAGGCCACTGGCAGAAGTGCTCAACGAAGCAGAACATCGTTTCGATGAATGGGGTGGGCAGGACAAGCTGGTGCAGTTGCTGAAACAAATCGCGTAATCGCTCCTGTCACATTGCCCGCGATACGACTCCATCTGGCAGGAAAGCCTGTCATATGGAGCCGAGGCGATCACAATTGAACAAACAGGGGCACCGCTTGTGGCAGTGGTCGTCATAACAGGAGCCTCCAAGCTCGAACTGCAGCGCCCTCATTATCGATACCACACACCAAAGCCGCGCAGCCAGGTGGCGGCCACGCCGAGAAGGAGGGCCAGAGTGCCGAATTCTGTGGCGAAGGGCAGGTGCAGATCGGCAAAGACATCCAGGGTGGCGTAGAGAGCGCCCGTGCCGGCCAGCGCGGCGGCCACGCCATAGACGTGGCGGCCAATCCAGTGGTCATTGGTGAAGGCGGCGGCGTTGACCACGGCGGCGAAGATGCAGGTCAGGGCGGCAAACCCGCCCTCGGCCCCGAGATGCCAGGCAAAGCCGAGCACGAGGCTGGAGATGGAAGCGAAGATCAGGCCGCCCACCACCACGCCCTCCCAGTACTCGCGCGGGCGCAGCGCCTCCCGTGCGAAACGATCCATCACAATGAAGGCCGAGCTGAAGCCGCGCGCCAGATGCGCCCACAGCACGAACATCAGCCATGCGCCGATGACAACCGCGCCGAGGATGGGTGAGACGGTCTTGAGATAGCTGCTGAGCACCTTGTAGCAGATGAAGCCGCCGAGCATGATGGCGGTCTGCCTGCCTTCCGTGAACTGGTTCATGAAGTGCGCGAACTTCAGCTGCAGGCGGTAGGGCCATGAGCGTGCACGAAAGGACTCGATGAGGCCCAGCCGCGCGTTTTCATTCATGGGGTTCAGCCGCAGAGCTTCAAGGAAATGCTCATTGGCTTTTTTGTGATCCCCCTTCATCACGGCCATCCAGCCGGCGCTGGTGTGGGCGCTGTCGTCTTCAGCATTGCGCTCCAGCTGGTATTTGATGAGGTCCTGGTTGTCGCCGTCTTTCTTCTGCAGCAGCAGCGCGGCGGAGAGCACCTCGGCGGCCATGGTGTTCTCGGTGTCGAGCGATAGGGCGGCGCGCGCAGAGGCCTCCGCTTTCGGGTAATCACGCAGGCGCAGGTGCAGGCGTGAGAGAACGGCATGGCTGAAATCGCTGTCGGGGTCGAGATTCACCGCTTCCTCGGCCTGCTGCAGCGCCGCTTTGATCGCGGCGTTCTGACCGTCTTTGGCATTCGCATTCAAGGCGAGCGCCAGGACGCTGCGGGCGAAGGGATTTTCCGGTTCGAGCGCCACGGCGCGCTGGGCCGCGTCGATCGACTTTGGCGCGGTGTCATCCTCCTGCATCCAGCACAGCGCGAGCATGATGTAGCTGAGCGTGTGATGCGCATCGAGTTCGAGCGCCTGCTTGTAGCACGCAATGGCGTCCTGCGTGCGGTGCTGGCTTTGCAGCAGGCGGCCGCGGGCGAAGGCTGCTTCAGGGGAGGGATGAAAATCGTCAGACATGCGCTGCCAGGGGTTCAGCGCTTCATGAGGCCGAGGTGCTTCAAGACGTCATCATAAAAACCGCTTTGATTGGAATACATCGCGTAATTTTTCGCGCTCTCAAACCACGCCTTCGTCGTGGCCTTGTGACGGCCTGCGGCTTTGATGAGGTCCTTGGTGGTCAGCGGGATGACCTTGCCGCTGCGCATGACTTCATTCATCACGTCTTCGGTGGCGAGATCGAAAACCGCCTTGAGATCCGCACCTGAGAAGCCTTCGGTTTTTTTGGCGAGAGCGCGTGGGTCGAGCTCACCGATCGGCTTATTCTTCGCCATGACCTCGATGATAGCCGCGCGCCCCGCTTCATCTGGCGGAGGCACAAACAAGGTGCGGTCAAAGCGGCCCGGACGCCGAAAGGCAGGATCAATGTGCCAGGGGGCATTCGTGGCACCGAGGATGAGCACGCCGTCGTTGTTCGACTCCGCGCCATCCATTTCAGAGAGGAAGGCGTTGATGAGATTGCGGCCGGCGCTTTGGCGCAGGTCACGGCGGTCTGCGGCGAGCGCATCCACTTCATCGAAGAACAGAATGCTGGGCGCGTTCTGGCGCGCGAGCTCAAAGACCTCGTGCATGTTTTTCTCCGATCCGCCGATCCACATGTCGAGAATCTGATGCAGGCCCAGGGCGATGAAGTTGGCTTTGATCTCGCCGGCGGTGGCCTTGCTGATGAGCGTCTTGCCCACGCCGGGCGGGCCGTAGAGCAGCACGCCGCCGCCCACTTTCTTGTCGTAGGCCTTGAACAGCTCCGCGTGCTGCAGCGGGTAGATGATCTTCATGCGGATCTCCTCCTTCAGCGCCTCCATGCCGCCGACGCTGGAGAAATTGAGCTCTGGCTTGCCGAATTCAGCCAGTCCGAGATCGAAGGCGGCACCGCCACGTGGATGGCCGTCATCGTCGTCTTTCTCCTCCTGCACCGATTCGATGAGAGTGCCGCTGGAGGTCATGGCGCCGCGCTTGCGCCCTGAGTTGTCATCCCCTGAGGGTTTGATGCCGTGCAGATCTTTTTCGATGCCCGGGTCTGCCAAAGAGCGGTTCAAGGCGATGCCTTTGTCATACATCGCCTTGGCCTTTGGCAGATCGCCTTCCGTGATGTGAATGCGGGCGAGCAGCAGATAGGCTGCGGCACAGGTGGGTGTGTCGGCCACGATCTGCTCGGCGCGCACTGCGGCCTGCGAGGTCTTGCCTTGAAGCAAAGCCACACGGGCGAGGCCCAGGCGTGCGTCTGCGTGGGCAGGGTCGTCTTTCAACACGCGCTGAAAACTCTGCTCCGCCTCATCCAGCAGGCCGTCATCCAGGCAGGCGTCTGCAAAAAGCATCAGCAACGGCGCGTTGTCGGGCGAATGTTGGAGTGCCAGCCGAAGAGCATCGAGATTTTGAGCCATGTGGCAGACTCCTGCGTGGGGTGGCTGAAGTGGCAAGGTAATTTAATTTCCCAATGCACGTCGATAGGCCGCGATCCTGGCCAGGTAGGCCTGCCACCTGGCCCCCGGACGCCCACGGTCCATCAGGAAGTGCGGGCAGTTTTTGTGGCCGAGATTGCGGTGATCATCGTGGCGGATCATGAGCCAGTGCTGATGCGGGACGACGTGATCCAGAGGAATATTGTACTCCTTCATGAGCCAGGCGGTGAGACGCGCGGTTTTGTCCAGGGTGCGGGCGCGGTCGTTGCCACGGTTTTCGCACATTTCGATGCCGATGGAGGTGCGATTGCCGGGGCCGTCATAGTCGGCGTGTTCGCCACGCTCGTTGGTGGGCATGCTTTGGTAGATGGAATGATCATCCACCGTGAAATGCCAGCCGATGTAGCCGATGGCATTGTGCCGGCCCTTGATCGAGCCGGTTTTCAGCATCTGGGCATGGGCATGGGCTCCGGCACCCCGCGCATGGTTCTCCGTGGCATGGATGGTGATGTAGGTGGGCCGCATGGGCCGGTACTGCCGGCGTGCGTAACGGCCGCTGGGTATCAAATCGACCGTGACACCCGGCGGCGTGCCCTGTGGAACGATGACCGAACAGGCGCTCAAAAGGGCCGCAATGAGAGTGTAGCAGGCGATGTGGCGGAATTTCATGGGTTCAATATGAGCAGTTTACGTGACAAGATCCGCTTCCGGTCCCATGTCGTTATGGAGTTTAGGTAGTTTTTGGTTTCCCTTGGTTTTCGCCGTGCTCGGACAAGGATGCAAAGATTCTCATTTTCGCTCTGCAAGGGCGGCATTTTAACGCGTGAAAAATTTTTACGCCGTGGAACCCTTGAATCTCCGGCGTGAAACGCTTTTTAGCACAATGGATGGGAAAAAGATCTGGCCAAAACACTATATCTTGTGCATGATCCGCCTCGGTCCGCGTCCCATCTAGAATTTATGACGCATGCCGGATAATTTGTCATTTTCGATAAAATTCTAATAAACATCCTTCACTCTGCAACGAAATCGTCATGGAAAAGACCTACAAGATCGGCAATCGCGAGTTCCCCCTCGATCAAGATAAAGCAGAAGCAGCCTTCGCAGCGAAGATGGTGATTAATGGTCGCAAGAGCATGACCTTCAACCTTCTCCCGCTGAAATATCAGTGGGCTTACGACCTGTACCGGATCATGAAGGCCAACCACTGGGAGCCGGAAGACATTCAGATGCAGAAGGATGTGGAACAATGGCGCTCCAACGATATTTCCCAGAACGAACGCTGGATCATCATGATGGGCATCGGCTACTTCAGCGCCGCTGAGGGCATCGTGGGTGACAACGTGCAGCACGTGGTGCGCGAGCTGGTGACCGCCCCCGAACTGAAGCTCGTCCTGGGCCGCCATGCCCATGAGGAGAACATCCATGCGGATTCCCTGCTGTACATGATTTCCTCCCTGGGCATCAACCCGCATGAGTGCGAGGCCATGTTTGAGCAGATCCCGACGATCGTGAAGAAAAACGAATTCGTCACCAGGCACTCCAACAACCTGCGCCGCGATCTGGATCTCACGCTGCTCGAGAACAAGCAGCTGCTGGCGAAGAACATCTTCGTCTTTGGCCAGTGCATGGAAGGCACGCAGTTCTACGGCCTGTTTGGCATGATCCTGAGCCTGTACCGCCAGAACAAGTTCCCCGGCATCGGCCAGATGTTCCGCTACACGCTGCGCGATGAATCGAACCACATCGAAGTCTTCCGCAATCTGTTCATGGACCTCATCGAGGAAAATCCCGACATCTGGACCGCTGACTTCCGTGAGGAGCTGATGAACATCATGCGCGAAGGCGTGGCGCTGGAGAAGGAGTTCATCCGCGACTGCCTGCCGGTGAATGCCGTGGGCCTGAGCGCGGAAGAATTTGAGCGTTACACCGACTACATCGCTGACCGTCGTCTGGACGGCTGCGGTCTCCCGGCGCTGAACCCGGGCATCACCAATCCGCTGCCATGGCTGGCGGAGCTGATGGACATCAAGAAGGAGCAAAATTTCTTTGAGGGCAAGGTGACCGATTACCAGAAGTCCTCCGCGCTCGCCGCCTGTTCCGACGACGATCTTTAATTTCTTTAGATCTTTAATTTATCTCTAATGGCCGGCTTTTCGCTGGCGTTCCTCTGGCGAAATCTCCCTCGCCCCGTTGCTCCTTTCCGCCCACCACCTGCTCTCGTTCATCTCAACCTCGGACCTCCCGCCATGATCACTGACCTGCTCCACGAAGACAAAGCGCTCAAGCGCTACGCCCACCACACCCCCAAGGACCAAAAACCCCAGTTCGAGTGGAGTGCGCTGACCGCAGGCGTGGCCGGCATTCCCATGACGGGAACCACCAAGGTGCGCATCGGCAGCAGCGAGCGTGATTTCGATGTGGGTGAGATCGCCGACACCGTGGGCAATGCGATCACCGATCTGCTCATGGCACGCCAGCGTCAGAGCGAAATCTTCAATGATTCCAACCGCCAGCTGGTGCAGGCCATTTCACGTGCGGTGGCCGAGGAGGTCGCCCAGCGCACCACGGACAATGGCACCGAGGCCCCGATGCTGAGCACCAAGGAGATCTACCAGGTCATTGAGCAGGCGCTGGTACGTCACAACGCCCACGACGTGGCCCGCAGTCTTGCCGAGCGCCGCAAACGCACCGAAACTCTTGCCAACTCCGACGCCAACGACGCTGGCGCGCTCCAACCCATCATGGTCACCACCAAAGTCATCCGCCGCAACGGCCAGCTCGTTCCCTGGAACCACAACAAGATCGAGATCGCCGTGCGCAAGGCCTTCCTCTCCATGGAGATGGATTCCACGCCTGCCGTGCAGGTCGCCGAGTCCGTGAGCCGCGCCATCATCAATGACGGCAAGCAGTTCATGCACATCGAAGACGTGCAGAACCTCGTCGAAGAAGAGCTCATGAAGCAGGGCTTCTTCAAAGTCGCCCGCGCCTACATTCAGTACCGTGCGCTGCGCTCCACCATGCGTTTTGGTGAGGAAGCCGCCGCCGCCATCCAGGACGAGCAGGAGTCCGACCAGCAGCAGACTCTGATCCTGGTGCGTGTTTCCCCCACGGAAACCTTCCTCTGGGACGGCCAGGATCTGAAGCGCCGCATCGACTTCGCCAGCCTGGGCCTCGACCTCTGCGTCAGCCGTGCCGAGATCGAAATGGAGCTGCGCCGCTCCATCTTCAGCGAGATCACCGTCGAAGCGCTCAAGACCACCATCATCCTCAATGCGCGCACCTTGATGGAGAAGGACGCCGACTTCGCGAAGTTCGCCGGCCGCATGCTCCTCACCTACATCTATGAAGAAGTGCTCGGCTGGAGCATCGTGGATCACGGCATCGAGCAGCTGCCGAACTTCCACCGCCGTGGCTTCCGCAAGAACCTCGCCCGTGGCATCGAGATCGAGCGCCTGCACCCGCAGCTTCTCAAGTACGACCTCGACAAGATCGCCGACGCCATCGACCCGGCCGCCGACATGGACTTCGACTTCCTCGGCATCCAGACGCTGTATGACCGCTACCTGATCGTCGACAAGAAGACCAAGCCCTCCAAGCGCCTCGAAACCCCGCAGCTCTTCTGGATGCGCGTGGCCATGGGCCTCTGCGTGCAGGAAAAGGAAAACGCCGAGGACAAGATCATCGCGCTGTACCGCCTCTACAAAGGCCGCCGCTTCTGCTCCAGCACCCCGACGCTCTTCAACAGCGGCACGATGCACAGCCAGCTCTCCTCCTGCTACCTCTACAAGGTGGACGACAGCATCGAGTCCATCATGCAGCGCGGCATCGCGGACAACGCCTACCTTTCCAAGTGGGCGGGTGGCCTTGGCGGCTCATGGACGGCGGTGCGCGGCACCGGCGGCTACATCAAAGGCACCAATGGCGAAAGCCAGGGCGTCATCCCCTTCCTCAAGCTGCACAATGACCAGCTCATCGCCGTCAATCAGGGTGGCAAGCGCCGTGGCTCCGGCTGCGCCTACCTGGAAGTCTGGCACAACGACATCGAGGACTTCCTCCAGCTCCGTGTGAACACCGGCGACGAACGCCGCCGCACGCACGACCTGAACACCGCCAACTGGGTGCCCGACCTCTTCATGAAGCGCATGGAGAACCGCCAGACCTGGACGCTCTTCCGCGCCAACGAAACGCCGGACCTGCACGAGCTCTACGGCAGCGCCTTTGAAAAACGCTACGCCGAATACGAAGAGATGGCCGCCAAGGGCCAGATCTTTGGCCGCACCATGGAGGCGCTGGACCTCTGGAAGAAGATGCTCAAGTCCATCTTCGAAACCGGTCACCCCTGGATCACCTTCAAGGATCCTTGCAACGTGCGCAGCCCGCAGGACCACGTGGGTGTCATTCACAGCTCCAATCTCTGCACCGAGATCACGCTGAACACCAGCTTCGAAGAAACCGCCGTCTGCAACCTCGGCTCCGTCCTCATCGACAACCACCTCGACGACAACGGCAACATCGACCACTCCAAGCTGCGCGAGACCATCCGCGTCGCGGTGCGCATGCTCGACAACGTCATCGACATCAACTATTACCCCACCGAATCCGCGAAGACTGCCAACAGCCGTCATCGCCCCATCGGTCTCGGGGTCATGGGCCTCGGCTATGCGCTCTATCGCAAAGGCCTGCCCTTCGCTTCGAAGGAAGCCGTCGAGTTCAATGACGAGTTCATGGAAGCCGTGGCCTACTACGCCTATGAGGCCAGCAGCGACATCGCCGCAGAAAAAGGCACCTACTCCACCTACAAAGGCAGCAAGTGGGATCGTGGCCTCCTTCCGCAGGACACCGTGGATCTCCTCGCCAAAGAGCGCGGCATGGACATCGACGTCCCCCGTGGCGGCAAGATGGACTGGTCCGGCCTGCGTGCGAAGATCGCCAAGAACGGCATGCGCAACAGCAACGTCCTCGCCATCGCGCCGACGGCCACCATCTCGAACATCATGGGCTCCAGCCCCTGCATCGAGCCCCTGTTCACGAACTTCTACACCAAGAGCAACCTCTCCGGCGACTTCATGGTGCTGAATCCTTACCTCGTGAAGGACCTCAAGAAGCGCGGCCTGTGGAACTCCGAGATCCAGAACAAGATCAAGTACACCGACGGCGAACTCGAAAGCATCGAGGAAGTCCCCGTGGACCTGAAGCGCAAGTACGCCACCGCCTTCGGCATCGACTGGGCCTGGCTGCTCGACGCCGCAGCACGTCGTCAGAAGTGGATCGATCAGTCCCAGAGCGTGAACCTCTTCTGCGGCGAGAGCGCCATGCAGACCCTCTCCCACATGTACCGCGCCGCCTGGCGCAAGGGCCTCAAGACCACCTATTACCTCCGCACCCGCAGCGCCTCCAACATCGAAAAAGCCACCAGCGAAGTCGAGAAGGAAAAGCGCGGCGTCGTCGGCACCCACCACGCCGGCGTGGCCGCTGCCGCTGCCGCTGCGAAGCAGTTCACGGCTGATGAAGCTCTGGCCTGCTCCCTTGAGGCCATGCGGAATGGCGGGACGTGTGAGGCTTGCCAGTAATGTACGAAACGTTTTTTCTCATAACGAAATTTTACACCATAAGCAAAGTTGAAGACTTTGAGGCATCCTCATCCAATTCTGAAGACAGATGATTAACGAAAATAATCACAAGCAGATTGGAGCGATTGTGGTGCCCGCATTCGTTGCCGGAAAGATCGTGATACGAGAATTGGCCGATCGAAATGCTTATTCTACTTTGATTAACCGACTGACTAATTTTGGCTCGATAGAACCTCCATCATTCTTTTCATCAAGGGAGTCGGTAATTCGAAAATTGCTTTCTAATGTCGACACCTTTTCGATCATTTCCATGAATGTGGAGCTTTGTCAGATATCGGGCAGTAACGCTCAGCTGTGGAATGGGGAAGGGCAATGGAGATCTGGCTCCAATTTTCAGAGTAAGGCCGATTCAAAAAAGTTTCTCGGAATCACAGGCGTTGAGCTTGGAGGAAGGGCGTTCGCCCAACTGGACATTACCCCTTGTTTTAAGGAGTTGGAGCCATTTCTCGAAAAGCCGGAGCCGCCTGTGCGATACCATTTTCCTACCTGAAGCTGTGCAGCTGTAGCGGGAACAGCGACTCTTCACTATTTTCGACGAATATCCTAATTTCTGTTTCGCCGACATGATCCCTACCTCCTGATTAGAGAAGTCACGGCCCAAAGCTTTCGGCATGCGTCCAAGGTGAGAATATAGGTCAGTTCCTTTATCGCTCCAAGACGTTTTGTCTCACTCACTGTTTCTTGGAAGCATGAAAAAGAACCCGCCTTTTGAGAACAATCCGACATGGAAACGTGCTGTCATTGATCGCCTTAATGGGGCCTTCGTATGCGCAGATCAGTTGGAGGAAATTCAGACGGAAATTGGCCGGCATCTTCCCAAATTTCTTTACCGCTATCGATCAGCATCCAACATTAATCACGTTGCCAGTTTATTGTCAGGCGAGGAGTGGATGGCCTCTCCACTGACCTTCAATGATCCTTATGACAGCGGTTTCGCGATCAATTTCGAGCGTTTGGAGGCAAGATTCATTACCCCTGGTTTCTTGGAGGAAATTTGGCAGCAACTGAAACTTGATGCAAATTTCGATTTCAAAACCAAGCAGGAGCTTCTGTCGAGGCCACAACCCCTAAATGCTATCATGCATGCGCTTCTGGCGCAAAGTCCCCTTCATCAGGCAAACAAAGATCAGATAGTAGAAGAAGTATGGAGGCGCCAGCAAGAAGCGATGCGCAACAAGATGAGGGATGCTGTACGAATATGCTGCTTCAGTGAGGATGCGGCCTCTATCCTCATGTGGAGCCACTACGCCGACTATCATCGCGGATTCGTCATCGAGTATGACACCGGGGCATTTCCGGATGATCAGCGTTCCGCCTTTTTTCCAGTGGATTACCGAGAGGGACTGCCTGACACCGATGGGGTTTTTCTAGAGCAGACCAAGGCCAATCTATATTGGAGGGTTGCCGCAGCATGCATGAAGGCCATTCCGTGGAACTACGAGCGTGAGTGGAGGATGGTCACTTGGAATGCGGCCTTTCGTGATAAATATAAAGGTAGTGCACACCCGATCCAAATGCCAAAACCAGCTCGTGTACTGTTAGGAGCCAAAATCGAACTTCGAAACCAGCGACTGATCGAGCATGTCTGCAAAGTAAAAGGCATCGACTGCATGCCCATGAAGCTAGCACCGACCGGTTTCCAAATTAATATCGTATCTTAACATTCTCAAAAGCCCAACGGGCTTTCGTCATGCAGCCCAGGAGTGCCGAGCGATAGCGAGTGCTCTCCTGGGAACCGGGGAGATGGGGTCAGGAGATGGGGTCAGGATGCAAATAATCAAAAAACTGCCTCCGCCACCTGGCCCGACTCGATCACATCCCCAAAGCCCACCGGGCTTTCGTCATGCAGCCCAGGAGTGCCGAGCGCTAGCGAGTGCTCTCCTGGGAACCGCACCAGCCACGATCCCCGCAGGATCAGGAACCTCAACGAGGTTCCGTCACCCGAACGTCCCTGCGGCACCGCATCGCCCGTGACGGGACCGCGTTGCGGTCCGGGAATGGGAGGGGGGCGGTGGGGTTGGATTCCCAAGGGAGCACTCGCCAAGGCTCGGCACCCTTGGGCTGCATGACGGGACCCCGTTGGGGTCCAACGCGACGGCGGAACGAGGTCCGTGAAGAATTACGATCTCCCGACCCCGTAACGCGGATGTCTTTTTTCATGCCGCAGACAGAGAACGCGAACCCGCCCAGGCCGTGAAAGATGCCAGGCATTATGTACACATACTCTACCTCACTCTATTGACCCACAATGGATTGCACCACCTGTTGGCATCCGACATTTGGCGCGTAACTGCACGCATACGTAGTGCGCGTGCGCAGCAGACGAGAAAATGATTCCAGACTTTGGGCTGCATGACGGGACCCCGTTGGGGGCCAACGCGACGGCGGAACGAGGTCCGTGAAGAATTACGATCTCCCGACCCCGTAACGCGGATGTCTTTTTTCATGCCGCAGACAAAGAACGCGAACCCGCCCAGGTCGGATTTCATAGAGCACGTCGTATGGAAAGCGCCGCAATTTCACCCGCCGGACGGAGGATGAAGCGAGCCAGAAACTGAAACCTTCCGGGCGCGATTCTATCTGAGCCAGGGCATCCTTGAACTTCGCGAAGAAATCTTCTCCCAGTCCTGCACTCTGCTCCTCATACCAATCCACCGCCTCATCGACCTCCACCTGAACCCGCTGGTGAAAACTGAGCTTCATCGCCGATCACGATGGATCTTGAGCCCGGCCATGAAGTCCTCATGGGACAGTTCCAAATTCGGATCGGCATCCATCTCCTCCGAACGCCGCGTCGCCTCCTCCAGCCAGGCCTGATCGACGGTCTTCTGCCAGTCTTCCGGCACGCTGGCATAAAGCCTGTCCGCCAGCGCCACACGTTCGGCGACTGGCAACGAGAACAAAGACTGGGTCAAGGTGGCCGTGCTCATGGCACGAACCATCCTCAATTTCCCTTCGAAATCCACTGCGAAGTTTTCCACCACGCGGGTGCGAGCTCAGAGCGCAAAACCTTCCCCGTCCCCAAAAGCCCGACGGGCTTTCGTCAGGCAGCCTGGCGTTTCAGAAAGAGCCTGGCCTGAAGTTTGAGAATCGACATCATCCTGCCTGCATAGATGCAGCTCCAGTACTCGGACTCCTCATCACGAGCGAGCCGCCCCTCGTTGGCCTTGGCCGCCAGTTCTTCCATGCGGGCTGTTTTGGCAGCGTCTGGCTCGATTTGAACGATGTTTGCCGCTGTCTCAGCCGTGAAGCACGGGCGGGCGGGATCGAGCATCCTTTCGAGGCTGGAGAATGCGTTCATGACAAATGGAGTCTGCCGCACCGTCTGACGGGCGCAACCCTGCTGTGTGAGGCAAGATGCCAGGCATGAATGGGACTCGGATAAGACGAGATGTCCTGCACATACGAGAACGCGACAGCGTCTTGGAGTGCGTGCGGCAAGCCTAAGCGCGACGCCGCTTTCGCAGGCCGGACGGCAGGCTCAGGCCAAAGAATGTACAATACCCCGCGAAAGCGGTGTCGTCGATGCAGGCTTGCGCCGTGCATCTGTGCCACCGCATTGATTCGCTGCGCTCACCCTTCGGGCAGCCTGCGGCTGTCTACCTCCGCTTCGCTACGGTTCCAAGACGCTGTCGCGCTTCTCCAGTCTCAGCAGACCAAGTACCATTCACACCAGTCATTTTGCCCACGCCTGCGCTGATTTGCTTCCAGTTGCAAAGCTTTGCACACAGGCCGGGACGAGATCGTGAAACAGGCCAAAATGGCTTGATTAAATACCGGATCATACCATAATATATCCGTGGTTATCATACCATAAACGAGTGCCTCGCCCGCCTGTCTCAGTCCGGCGTTTGGAAGAAAAAGATGCCGGCCATCATGGGCATTCAAACCGGTTTCAGCATTGCCTCCAGACACCTATGGAAACACACCTGCCCATCCTCATGGAAGAGATCCCCCAGCAACGTCCTATGCGCCGCAAGTGGCTGTTTCCCTCGCTGGACATCGACAGCCGTGAGATCAGCGCGGAGGTGGCCAGGCAGCGGCATTGCGATCATCTGCGGCGGGAGCCTCGTGTGGCGCTTCAGTCGGACGGCAAGCCTTTCTATCGCATCCAGTGTCCTGACTGCGGCCAGAAGCTCAGCAATCAGCTCCCACACTCCAGTATCCCCAACCGCGAGAGGTGCCCGCAGTGGAATGAGGAGCTGTACCAGAGGCGTCTCCGCGAGGGCGTTGATGCCTACGGCCAATGCCGGGAAGCGGCCATCGCCAGGCGGAAGGCGGAGTGGCGGGCTGTCTATCGTCGCTATCTGGCATCTGCTGACTGGCAGTCCGTGCGCCAGCGCGTTTTGAGGAGGTCCTGGGTCACCTGCGAAGGGTGTTGGGAGGCTCCGGCCACGGAAGTCCACCATCTGACCTATGCCCATGTGGGTGATGAGTTCCTCTTCGAGCTTGTGGCGATCTGCCGCCCCTGCCATGAGCGCCTGCATCCCAAGTCTTCGACCGGCTATCCGGAGCTTCTGGAACGGCACCTGCAAAACGTTCATGTTTACGGAAGCTGAACTCCGCTTTTGAATACCACTTCATACCACAACACAACCATGGTGATCCAGCCAGAAATGATTGCCGCGCTGCTTGCCTCGGGCCGGCGCTTTGAACTCACGCCCGAGGGTGGCGTGATCGTGGATGCGGAGCCATCCAAGGCCGGCAGGCGTGCCGAAAGGAACCGCCGCTACTATGAATCACAGCGTCTGCGCGCGTCTGAAAACGTCTTACCATCGTCTGAACCCGTCTTGGAGTGTCTGGATGCGTCTGCATCGTCTGAAAATACAACACCTCTCCCCCTCTCTCCCTCCCTCCCCCTTTCCCCTCAGACTCCCCTTTCCCCCGCCCACCCACACGCCCCCACACCTGCACATGAGCGCACGCCCGCGTACGTACGCGAGGCCGCGACGGGTCACCCAGCGCAGCCATGGGCAGCGCAACCCCTGTCAGCGGCACCGAAGCCCAAACGCCGTGGACTGCCGGTGGACGACGCGATGTGGCTCGCGCACCTCGCTGCGAACCCGGCGTATCAAGCCCTCGACATCCCGGCGGAACTGGGGAAATGCACCGCCTGGTGCGAGCTGAAACAAAAGCGGCTCAGCCGTGTGAGGCTGCTGAACTGGCTGAACAAAGCGGACCCGCGCATCAACCCCACATGCCTGGAGTCTCCTGGCGGCACAGAGCCCCCAGCAGGCCGTGGAACCCAGGCGGAGCTGGAGGCCTACGCGGTGCAGATCGGACTGCCGGCCAGCGATGGCGCCTCGATGTTCAACCACTGGGAAGCGAACGGATGGGTGAACGGCCAAAACGCGATCAAGGACTGGCGCGCGGGGCTGCGCAAGTGGCGCGATCAAGGCTGGCTGCCTTCGCAGAAGGTGATTCACCGGCCCGTACCAGCACCAGCGCCCTCGGCACGCAGCGATACCGCGAACCGGCCGGGACGGTATGCGTAGGATCTCACCGCGCCCGTCAAAGCATCACGATCCCACGCTGCCATCTCGCGGATGCCTTTTTCGTGCCGGAGGCAAAGATCGCGAGTCCGCCCGGGTCTGATTTCATCGAGCACATCGCATGGGCGACGCTGCAGTTCTATATCACGAGCACTTATAAACAGGTCTGTGTGCTGGGCGCAGCGGGCTCAGGACGTAGGCCGGTCGTGTTTGGCGTCGAGCGCGTGTCCATTGACTACCGTCTCCTCCGCCAAACCGCCCGGCTATGAGCGTCTTCGCATGCCGGGGTGATTGCCGTGCGCTCGCAGACGGGCGGGGTTCGTAGGGCGGTCGTGTTTGGCGTCGAGCGCGTGTCCATTGACTACCGTCTCCTTCGCCAAACCGCCCGGCTATGAGCGTGTTCGCATGCCGGAGTGTTTGCCGTGCGCTCGCAGACGGGCGGGCTTCGCCACGACCGTCCTACGGCTTGCGCGGCGCGGTGTTCGTAGGGCGGTCGTGTTTGGCGTCGAAGGCGGTTCTTTGCCCTGGCATTTCCTTCGCCAAACCGCCCGGCTATGAGCGTGTTCGCATGCCGGAGTGTTTGCCGTGCGCTCGCAGACGGGCGGGCTTCGCCACGACCGTCCTACGGCTTGCGCGGCGCGGTGTTCGTGGGGCGGTCGTGTTTGGCGGCGAGCGCGTGTCCATTGACTACCGTCTCTTTCGCCAAACCGCCCGGCTATGAGCGTGTTCGCATGCCGGGGTGATTGCCGTGCGCTCGCAGACGGGCGGGCTTCGCCACGACCGTCCTACGGCTTGCGCGGCGCGGTGTTCGTAGGGCGGTCGTGTTTGGCGTCGAGCGCGTGTCCATTGACTACCGTCTCCTTCGCCAAACCGCCCGGCCATGAGCGTGTTCGCATGCCGGGGTGTTTGCCGTGCGCTCGCAGACGGGCGGGCTTCGTACTCATGCTGCCGACTGTCCCCACTTGGGGCGAATATCCCTCGCTGTTTGCAACGGCTTGATTCTCCAGTGTTTCCGGGAACCTTGGTGCATGAAGGCCCCTCAATCCCTTTCCATCGCCGAGCAGATGAAGGTGCTGCAATCCCGGGAGGATGTGGCGACGTTTTCGCTGGCACATCTGGGCCTGCCGCCGGAGTGGCGGGACACGAATGAAGAAGGCAACACGGAGCGCTGCCAGGAGGCGGTGAACAAGGTCTTCACGCTGACGCGCAAGGACATCGAGGACAGCCTCGCGGCCCAGGGCCTGCAGCCCGAGAACCTGCCTCCGGTGAGCACCGAGGTGGGATCAAGAGACGGCAGCTACTTCATTTCCAAACGGCGCGGCGAGTGGGAGTTCTACTATCAGGAACGCGGTTCCCCCTGGGCGGGCACCACCTTCGATGACCTCGCCGAGGCGCGGAAGTTCCTCATCAACTACTTCATCCCCGTCTGGCTGGATCACCTCCACGTGCCGTGCCGCACCAAGACAGGGAAAAAGATCTTGTCATTGTAAGCCCTGCGTTTGCCTCTGACATTGGACGGGCATCCTTCCTGTGGTGCCTGATCTTCCCTTCGTCATCGCCCGTATCGCGGCAGGACTCATGACCAACGCAGCAGAGGCATAATCTCCGTCCATGCTCCAAATCACACCTCGTGATTCAATCCCAAAAATGCTTAGACATTCCCGCGTTTATGAGTCATACCCCACGCACTTATGATTCGTGAATGGCTCAGATCCCGGCGACGTGAAAAAAAGATCACCCGAATGGAAAGGTTGTTCGGCAAGGAACCCGTGATCCGCAGCGGGCCCTTCAAAGGCATGAAGTTTTATCTGCCAGGCGAGTCTGACTCCATGATCCGCCAGCTGATCAATTCAGCCATCGTGACCAAGCTGGTGGGAAGCTTTGAAGAGCCCATCCAAGGCTGGATCCATGACATCGCCGCCAAAAAGTATGATCGCATCATCAACGTCGGCTCCGCCGAAGGCTATTACGCCGTGGGCTTTGCCTTCACCAAGGTCACGCCGCGCATTGTGGCGTTCGACATCGTCGAGCGGCCCCGGCAGATGCTGGAAAAGCTGGCCACGCTGAACAACGTCCTGCCGCAGATCGAGATCAACACCTTGTGCGACTGGAACCAGTTGGAGAAACTCTCCGGCCCGAAGACTCTGGTCTTTTGCGACATCGAAGGCGGCGAGGCCGACCTGCTGGACCCCGTCAAAGTTCCGAACTTGAAGTATTCCGATTTTATCATCGAAACACATGACTGCCTGGTGCCCGGAGTCACCAATCTGCTCATCGAACGCTTCCGCCTGACCCATCAAATCGAGGTCCAGTCGGACACCGAGCGCCAATGGAAGAAATATGACTGGCCGCAGGCTTTCACCGACCGCATGAAGCGCGGCTGGACCAACGAAGGCCGCCCCAAAGGGATGCTTTGGCTGCGCCTGACCAGCAAGCTGTAAGAGCCGCCCCGGCATCGCCTTTGCCTGCGTCAAAAGACCGCCGCAGGTCATGGCCACGTCTTCCAACGTGACCATGCTCAGGGCTTGAGTCCGCCTTAGATCGCCACTTCGGCATCTTCGTCACCCGCATCCACCAGCGACTTGGTGATCATGCCGGCAGCGACGGTGTTGTTCGTCTGTTCATCGACGAGGACGAAGCTGCCCGTGGTGCGGTTCTTGGAATAGGGGTCGAAGAAGATCGGGGCCGCGCAGCGGATGCGGATGCAGCCGATGTCGTTGAGGGAGAACTCCTTGCTCTCGGTGGTTTTTTCCAGCGTGCTGATGTTCACCTTGTAGAGCACGTCCGTGACGACGGCGCGCACATCATTGGTGGTGTGGCGCAGATGGAAGCGGCTGCGTGGCTTGAGCGTCTTCTTGTCGGCAAACCAGCAGATCATGGCATCAAACTCGTGGCTGGTCTGCGTGGGCTCATTGGCCTTCACGATCATGCCGCCACGGCTGGTGTCGATTTCATCGGCCACGGTGATGCTGTAGCTGAGCTGCGGGATGGCTTCTTCCTGCGGGCCTTCATAGGTGTGAATGCCGGTGATCTTGGACTTCATCTCGGACGGATACACGAGCACGTCATCGCCCACGCGGAAGGTGCCGCTGGCCATGCGGCCGGCGAAGCCACGGTAGTCATGCAGATTGCCCAGCTTGGCATCTTCACGATCGGAGATCGGGCGAATGACCCACTGCACGGCGAAGCGTGCTTCATCAGCCGCAGTTTCACTGTGCACCTGGACGGTTTCAAGGTGCTGCAGGAGCGAAGGGCCGGTGTACCACGGGGTGTTCTCGGACTTGTCCACCACGTTGTCACCATTGAGCGCGCTCATCGGGATCGGCGTGACCTTTGGCAGCTGATCGAGGCCTTTGGCGAAGGCCTGGAAGTCAGCCACGATCTTGTTATAAACGGCCTCATCGAAATCCACGAGGTCCATCTTGTTCACCGCCAGCACGATGTGGCCGATGCGCAGCAGGCTTGCGAGGAAGGTGTGGCGCATGGTCTGCTCGATGACACCGAGACGCGCATCGATCAGGATGATCGCAAGATCTGCGGTGGAGGCACCCGTGACCATGTTGCGCGTGTACTGAATGTGCCCCGGAGTATCCGCGATGATGAACTTGCGCTTTGGCGTGGCGAAGTAGCGGTAGGCCACATCAATCGTGATGCCCTGCTCGCGCTCGGCACGCAGGCCGTCGGTGAGCAAAGCGAGATTCACGTGGGCATCGCCACGACGCTTGGAGGATTCTTCGACGGCGAGAAGCTGGTCTTCGAAGATGGATTTGGAATCATACAGCAAGCGGCCGATGAGGGTGCTTTTGCCGTCATCGACCGAACCAGCGGTCGTGAAGCGGAGAAGAGAGGATTCAGTAGGGTTGAGAGTGGTGGTGGTCATAATTCAGTCAATTCTGCGCTGCCAGTAATCGGGGCGGCGTTTGTCGTGGGCCACGGCGATAATGATGACGTTTGTGGCAGACGGGAGGTAGATGTGGTTGAAAGGGTAGCGATCCACTCGGACGGCACGAGCTTTGCTCTGTTTAGAGACGGGATGGAAATGGCCAGGAGTGTTGCTGATTTTGTCGAGTGTGGCGGACACCTCCTCAAGGAACTCTGAGGCGGCCCGCTCACTGTGTTTTTGATACCAGGAATAGCTTTGCTTGAGGTCGCGTCTTGCGCCGGCGTGGAAGTGAAACGTCATGAGTCTGTCCGCACCTGAGCTCGAAGCTCGGCCAACACTTGTTCGGCAGGGATAAGTTCCGCCGTTCCCGACTCGACTTCTGCAATGCGGCGATTGATTTCTTCCATCCACTCCGGTGAAAGCGAAACCTCCCTGTCATCAGCATTCTCGCCACCATGCAGGCGATCTGACAAACGATTCAGCAGTTCATACTGATCGTCGATTGGAAGCTGCTCAGAGACTTCCAAGAATGACTCAATGGTAAGTGGAGGATTCGCAGTCATGGCATGGAGAATAGCACGATTTCAGGAATCAGAAATAGCCCTCTTTTTTGCGGTCCTCCATGGCGGTTTCAGAGCGCTTGTCATCGGCACGTGTACCGCGCTCGGTCTGGCGTGCAGCGGCGACTTCGGCGACGATTTCATCAATCGTGCTGGCGGTGGATTCGACGGCGCCGGTGCAGGTGGCATCTCCGACGGTGCGGAAGCGGATGGTCATTTCCTTCACCTTCGGCTTCTCTTCATCGAGCAGCGGGATGATGCCGGTGCTGGCATCGAGGAGCTGGCCGTGGCGCTCGATGATCTTGCGCTGGTGGCTGAAGTAGAGGCTTGGGAGAGGGATGTTTTCCTGGCGGATGTATTGCCAGATGTCCATCTCGGTCCAGTTGCTCAGAGGGAAGACGCGGAAGTGCTCGCCGAAGTGTTTGCGACCGTTGAAGATGTTCCAGAGCTCGGGGCGCTGGTTCTTGGGGTCCCACTGGCCGAACTCATCGCGGTGGCTGAAGAAGCGTTCTTTGGCGCGGGCTTTTTCTTCATCGCGACGACCACCGCCGAGGCAGGCGTCGAACTGGTTTTCTTCGATGGTGTCGAGAAGCGTGACGGTCTGCAGCTTGTTGCGGCTGGCGTTGTGGCCTTTTTCTTCCTGCACGCGGCCTTCGTCGATGGATTTCTGCACAAGACCCACGGTCAGCGTGGCGCCGATCTCCTGCACGAACCAGTCGCGGTATTCCATGGCCTCAGGGAAGTTGTGGCCGGTGTCCACGTGGAGCAGCGGGAAGGGCAGCTTGGATGGGTAGAAGGCTTTGCGCGCCAGCCAGGCCATGACGATGGAGTCTTTGCCACCGGAGAACAGCAGCGCGGGCTTTTGGAACTGCGCGGCCGTTTCGCGCAGGATGTAGATGGCCTCGGATTCGAGGAATTGGAGATGGGTGATCGCGGACATGAGACGGTTAAATTAAAGGATCTTGAAAATGCGGAGGGAGTTGATGACGACGATCAGCAGACCGACGAGCACCATGAAGGGCTTGTGCGGGATGTGCTTCGCGGCCCACGCAGCGAGAGGCGCAGCGATGACACCGCCGATGGCGAGCGCAAGGATGATGTTCCAATGCGTGAGGCCGATGGTCAGGAAGAAGGTGATGGAAGCGGCGAGTGTGACGAAGAACTCCACCGCGTTCACGCTGCCAACGGTGATGCGCGTGTCATTGCCACGGATGATGAGGTTGGAGGCGACGATGGGGCCCCAGCCGCCGCCGCACATCGCATCGACCAGCGCGCCGAAGAATCCCAGCGGGGCGAGGTGCGTGGTGACCTTGCGTGGTGGCACACGGGTGAAAGCCTTGGCGATGATGACCACGCCCATGACCACGAGATAGATGGAGATGTAGGGTTTGAGCACCTTGCCGTCGATCGAAGTGAGAACGTAGGCACCCACGACCGCGCCGATCACGGCTGGAATGAGCAGCCGGCGAAACAAGACGCGGTCCACATTGCCAAACGCATGATGAGAGATGCTGGAGGCTCCCGTGGTGAAGCACTCCGCTGCATGCACGGTGGCGCTGACCACCTGGGGTGACACACCGAAGACGGACAGCAAGGATGAGGCGCTGACGCCGTAGGCCATGCCGAGTGCTCCGTCGATCAATTGAGCGACGAAGCCGGCCAGCACGTAGAGCGCGAATTCTTGAGTCAGGAATTCCATGAACGCTTACGCTTTGTCGGTGACGAGCTTGGCGTGCAGGCCGCATTCGTGCTTTTCGTCGCCTTTGGCAGGATCGTAGTAGGTGCGCTCGTTCGGCAGATTGTGCTCGGCCAGGTAGGCGTCCATCTCAACCGGTGTCCACTCGAGGATGGGGTTCACCTTGAGGCAGTTGAATTTGGCATCCCACATGAAGGGCTGCAGCGTGGCGGCACGCTGGGGGTTCTGCTCCTTGCGCAGCGCGGTGATCCAGACTTTCGGAGCGAGCTCGCGCATGCCGCGCTCAAAGGGCTCCAGCTTCATGATGCGGCTGAAGGACTCCACGCGCTCGACTTCATCCGGCATTGGCACCTGGCCGCCGTTGAGCGCCAGCCAGTGCGCGGCGGTCATTTTCGGCAGGTAGGGTTTCAAATTGAGGCCCAGCCGTGCGCGGCTCTTCTCGGCGAAGACGTAGGTTTCAGGGAGATTGGTGCCGTGATCCACCCAAAGGATCGGGATGTCCTGGCTCTGCTCCGTCGCGAGATGCAGAATGACAGCCTCATACGGACGGAAATTCGTGGTGACGATGGCACCGCCGTCGGCATGAGCGAGGGCGGTCTTGATGATTTCCTGGGGCGACTGGCCACGGGCGGCATCGTTGAGAGCTTGGATTTGGTCGGGATTCATGCGAGGGGCGCGGAGTATTCACCTGATTCCCGATGTGTAAAGTAGGAAATTGAAATTCAGGGCGGAATTTGGGCAAGAAAAAGGGCGCGGAGGTGATCCGCGCCCTGATGAAAATAAACTGTTCGATCGCTTATGCCTGGAGGGCAGCAGCCTCGACAGCAACAGGCTCGATGTTCACGCGACGACCATCCTTGTCGAAGAGGACTTTGCCATCGACGAGAGCGAAGATGGTGTGGTCACGGCCAAGACCGACATTGCGGCCTGGAACCCACTTCGTTCCGCGCTGGCGGAGGATGATGTTGCCTGCGATGACGGCTTCACCGCCGAATTTCTTGACGCCAAGACGCTTGCTCTGGCTGTCGCGACCGTTTTTGACGGAACCTTGTCCTTTTTTATGGGCCATAAGAAGTGAGTATTAAAAATTAAGCGTTGATGGCGGTGATCTGCACGAGGGTCAGCGGCTGGCGGTGACCACGGGTCTTGTGGAAGCCCTTGCGCTTGCGGAATTTGAAGGTGGTGGCCTTGTCAGCCTTGTGCTGCTTGATCACCTTGGCGGAGACGCTGGCGCCTGCCAGGGTCGGAGCGCCCACGGTGATGCTGCTGCCTTCGCCGGCGGCGAGCACTTGGTCGAAGGTCGCGGTGTCGCCTTCTGCAGCTTCGAGTTTCTCCACGTCGAACTTGTCGCCCACGGAGACTTTGTACTGCTTGCCGCCTGTTTTGATGATTGCGTATGCCATAACCTGAAAAGTAAGAGTTGCCCCGTCATTTTGGGACGAGGGGCGCGGAGGTTTCCACACCTCGACCCATTCGGCAAGGGAAAACTTCCCTCGAAGGCTTTAGAATTGTTAAAATAAGGCCGTTGGGGGCTGAGAATTGCCAAAAAAATGTGTCAGCGCCTCCATCATGCCCTCGCTGGCGTAGCGCGTGGCGATGAATCCGCCGCGTGAATGCACGATCTGTTTCACCGGCTCCACCGCATTTCCGGGGCAGGCGATCATGCGGGCATGGCGCGGATCCAGCATGCTGAGGTCATTGAAATTGTCCCCGGCGGCAAAACAGGCCGAGGCATCCAGTCCAAGCAGGCGCGCCAGTTCGCTGAGCGCGGTGCCTTTGCTGTAGCCGCTGTGCGAGAAGCGCAGGTAGATGCCGTTGCGGTGGTAGCCGATGTCCGGGAACTGCTGCGCGTGCGTGTCGATGTAAGCACAAATGCCGTCGAGTTCGAGGTCGCTGGTGCCGACAATGCCCATCTCACCCTCACCACCAGTGATGAACGAGGCCTGGGTCTGTGTCTCCACCATGCGGCGGATGTCTTGAAGCGATGCCTGGTGGTCTTTGGCGAACCGCTCCTGGGCACGCCGCGCCAGCCGGTTCCAGGAGCCGTAGTCCGTCCAGCGGCTGAAGAAGCCCGGCTTATAAATGTCACTCTCCCGCGCGATGATGAAATCCGGCTCCATGTAGATGCCATGCTGCGCGAGCCCTTCGATGGTCTGGCTCAAGCCACGGCCCGTATTGATCACCCACGCCGCGCCCTGTCCGCGCAGCAGTTTGATCATCTGCCCGAGACCTGGATGAAACACGGGCTCTCTCTCGGGATGTATGAGAGTGCCATCGAAGTCGAAGCAGAGAATGAAACGATGTTTGGAGGCAGCCATGAATAGGGGCGCGCATTCATGCCGCGAAAGAGCCCGGCTGCAAGACCGCGATCACTCGCCAGAAGGCCAGAGTGCAGAGCGCCCACAGCACCGTTTCATAGATCACGAAGACTGGCAGGCGCATGTTGCGCCGGCGCGCACGATGCACCAATGCCTCGCTGGCCCAGAGCAGGCTGAGCACCAGCGGCGGATACAAGGCCAGATGACGATTTCCCCAGGTGAGCACCGGCATGTCCCAGCCGAAATCTAGCGTGCAGGCCACAAAGGCCAGAATGCTGAACAAAGCCAGCGGGGCTGTTTCAGGATGCAAGGCCTGCCCGGCATGCGCCGCACGTGGCGCCACGAACGCGATGATCAGCAGCAGCAGGCACAAAATGCTGGCCAGAACGCTCACAAACACCCCGCGTTCATGCGGCAGCGAATCAAAGCTCCAGGGGAACTGCAGCACGGCTCCCATCATTTTCAGCCCGCCGTGCCAAAAGCGCTCCTGCCTCTCTTTGGGTGAATGGGTTGCAAGGTAGTTGGCATAGCTCGGCATCTCGCCAGCGGGCACAGCCTGCAAAGCTTCGCGCGTCCGATGCACCGCCGTCCACTGCTGCATGGCGGTTTCATTTTCAAACCACCGCCAGTGGAAGGGCGTGGCGTCTCCCAGTTTCTCCTTCGAGTACGCCATCATGGGGCCGACGGTGATCAGATGGCAGGCCACCAGCAGGACCATGCCCAGCCAGTGATTCCGCCACACCCACAGAGACGTGCCGCGTTCATGGGGCAGGTGGGCCAGGACCCAGCCCCACAGCCAGCGCAGCGTGCTCACGGCGATGAAAACCAGCACCAGCGTGGTGGTGGTGGGCAGCGTCAGATTCGCCAGCGCCGAGAACAGGCCGATCAACCCGTAAAGCCAGAGAGAATTGCGTTTCAACGCCGCCACGCAGCAAACCCAGGTGAGCAGAAACAGCAGCTGAAACAGCACATCCGGTGAAAACTCAGCAGTGGAAGGCAGCAGCACACCAAAGCCGATGGTCAAAATCGTGAGCAACGCCGCCGGAACCGAAAACGCCCGCGCCGCCGCCAGTCCGAGCATCATCAAAAAGCCCAGGCTCACTCCCATGAGCCAGCACTTGCTGGCCCCAAGCACCCGCTGGTCCTCCTTGCTCAAGGGGCCGGAGGACAGGGGCTGCTCCGCGCCGACATTCCATGCGGCCAGCCAGGGCCAGATGGGGCGCACCACGCCATCCGTGCGATGGGGCAGCCAGTCGTTCAGCGGCTTGGAAACGCTTTTGGAGAAATCCGGCGTCAGATCCTTCCGTGTTTCGATGGCGGCGTTCAGATACATCCGCTCATGCTCCGGAAGGGGATCTGAACGGGTGATCCCCTGCCGCTGAAAGGCCCGCATGTAGCACCAGGCAAAAAAGATCAGACAAACGAACATCACCACCCAGCGGCCGCCGCGCAGCCATAGTTTCGTTAACTGCAGATACACGGACTTGACCGACATGCGGACTGCGGGGTTGGCGTGAAACGGGTTATTTCTTCGGCCGCACCTTGATTTCCACGCGGCGGTTCATGCCCTGCTGCTCCGGCGTGCCGGCGGTGCTGACGATCGGCTTCGACTTGCCCATGCCCACGGCCTGAATGCGGTCGGTTCCCAGGCCAAGCGATTCACGCAGCCAGCTGACCACCGCAGTCGCACGGCGGATGCTGAGCTCGAGATTGTAGTCCTCACCGCCGAAGCTGTCGGTGTGGCCTTCGATGATGAAGAGCGAATCCGGGTTTTTTTGAATGAGGAAACCCAGCTTCATCAGGCTGAGGCGTGCCGCTTCGGCGAGCTGGTCGCTGCCATACTCAAAGAGCAGATCGGTGGGCATCAGAATCGGGGCCGTGCTGCCACCCATTTTGCCACCGCCGCCAAGCAGATCATCCAGATTGCTGAAACCCTTCACACGTGCGCCTGAAGCGGCCGTCGTGCTCTGGCTTTTGACAGCGTCAAGAAGGCCGCTGTCCATCTTGCCTCCCTCGCCGGGGTCTGCGGCACCGGCATCCAGCAGCATTTGTTTTTCTGAGATGGGTTTGGACAAGACATCCCGGCGCACGCTGGCCATCTCCGTGGCGATGTCCGGCCCGTCCATGGCCGCTGGGGCGAGCAGCTTCGCCATGTCAACGCCTTTGGAGGTGCCGGGCGCACCGTCACCGGGATCGTTGGCGCGGATGAAATTAGTGATCTCCTTCACGTTCGGCGTGAGGTCGATCTCCTGATTCTTCGGCAGTTCCTGCAGCTTGTCGAAGTCATCCAATTTCGGCTCAAAGGCCTTCATGTCGGGCACGTTGCCGGGAGCGATGATTTCCGGGATCTCCTGGATGGCCTGCTGGTCTTTCAGCAGCTGCTCGCTGATGCGCACGCGCTCCGGCACATCACGCGGCTTGGTGGGGGTCACATTCGAGATGCCCAGCGTGTCAAAACCGACCACGAGCATCATGTGAAACACCACGGAGAGGATGAGCGCGAACATCACCCACCATTTCAGGCTCCAATCGTCACGAGAACGAAATGAGGACTGCGGAGTGGTCCATTCAGGGGGATGGGTGACTGCGGCCATGACAAATGCAAAGCTACCACGGTGACAAAAGATTGCACGCAGCACTTTCGCCGTGACATCGCCCCCGCTGAATTCGTATTCTGGAAGCTCACCCACACCCCAACACCATGAACCGCCGCCACTTCCTCACCACCAGCACCGCCGCCCTCGCAGGCTCGCTCGTTGTCCCCACCAGCAGCCACGCGCTGGAACTCACCCAGGCTCCCCTGCCCTACGCTCCCGAAGCCCTGGAACCCCACATCGACGCCCTGACGATGAACATCCACTTCGGCAAGCACCACACCGCCTACATCGCCAAGCTCGGTGATGCACTCAAGGCGGCGAACATCAGCAAAACCGACGCCATCGAACTGGTCTCCGACATCAAATCTCTCCCCGAAGCCTCCCGGATGGCCATCCGCAACAACGGCGGCGGCCACGTGAACCACACCTGGTTCTGGAAATGGATGGCCCCGGCTGGCAGCGGCCCGACCGGCCCTGAAGGCAAGCTCGGTGAAGCGATTCAGAGCACCTTCACCAGCATCGACGACTTCAAAAAACTCTTCGGCGAGGCCGGAGTGAAGCGCTTTGGCTCCGGCTGGGCCTGGCTCATCGTCACCAAGGACGGCAAGCTCAAGATCACCTCCACACCCAATCAGGACAATCCGCTGATGAAGGGCATCGTCGATGCCGCTGATCTTGGCACTCCGATCCTCGGCCTGGATGTCTGGGAGCACGCCTACTACCTCAAGTATCAAAACAAGCGCCCCGACTACATCGCCGCATGGTGGAACGTCGTGAACTGGGCGGAAGTGGCCAAAGGCTACGCTGCCGCAAAGGCGTGAGCCGCTCCACCGCATCACGCTCATGACCGAACTCATCGAGGTCAATCTCATGGAGTTGAACCAGTTGTTCAACTCCCTGGACCCCTCCCCGTTCCATGAGCGTGATCTGGATCACGATGCCGAGGAATTCATCGTCAGCTGGGCGCAGGAACACTCGCGCAAACACGATTTGAAGCTCGTCGTGCATCTGGCGAAACGTCCCGTGGATGTCGCCGATGCACAGAAGCTCGTCGCCAACTCCATCGCCCATTACTTTGAGTATCGCGCCGAAATGACGCTGCGTGAATTCAAGCGCCTGATACGCGAGGGGCGCGCGTCCTTCCTGATCGGCTTGCTCTTCCTCGGCACCTGCCAGTTCACCGCCACGCTGATCACCCCTGCCGATGGCAACTGGCAGTCCGTCGCCCGCGAAGGTCTCACCATCATCGGCTGGGTGGCCATGTGGAAGCCGCTCGAAATCTACCTCTACCGCTGGTGGCCCCTGCTCGCCCTGATTAAACTCTACCAACGTCTCAGCCGCATGCCCGTCGAAGTCCGCTGCTCAGTCTGAATTTAAGCTTTATATTTTACACCAACCCATCCAATGAAAACGCTCCTCACCGCCCTCCTTCTTTTGCTCCCCACGCTCATGCTTGCCGCAGACCCCGCCAAACACGTCAAAGCTGACGAAGCCGCCAAGATCATTGCCGACGGCAAAGTGGCCGTCATTGATGTGCGCACGCCCGACGAATTCAAAGACGGCCACATCCAAGGCGCGAAGAACATCGACATCATGGCGAACGACTTCGAAGCCCAGCTCGGGAAACTCGACAAGACCCAGCCCACCCTCGTTCACTGCCAGGCCGGTGGTCGCAGCACACGCGCCCTCAAGGTCTTTGAAAAACTCGGTTTCACGAACCTGATCCACTTGGATGAAGGCTTCGGCGGCTGGGCAGCGGCGGGCAAGCCGGTGGTGAAGTAGCGTTGCTGGCAGCCGATCTTTGCGTCAATTTCTTCCGCCATGCCTATCACATTGACGCTTGATGACGATCTTGCTGCGCTGCTCCACTCCGCAGCGCAGCAGAAAGGGCAGCCCGTGGCCGAAATGGCGTTTAGCCTGCTACGCACCGCACTCAGCAAGCCGGCGCAATCGCTTCCGGCTTCCACCCCATTTCGCATCCGTCCTCATCAGGGTGTTTTTGCACCCAGAGTTCCATTGCGAAAGTTGAACCAAATGGCTGATGAACTCGATGTGGACGCCTTCCTGGCACCCTAATTCAATCCGCCTTCGTCAGCCTTCTCACCACCTCCGCCGCAAGCACAAAGCCAAAGGTGCCGGTGACGAACGTCGCAGCACCAAAGCCAGCAGCGCAATCGAGGCGCAGGCCCGTTTCAGCGCCGGTTTCGGGTTCGAGGGAGCAGGAACCATCCGCCCACGGAAACACCGGCTTCTCCATGGAGAACACGCAGGGGATGTCCATCGTCACGGGGCGGCCCTGTTCGCTTTTGGCGAAGCCATAGTCACGGCGCAGGCTCTGGCGCACACCACGGAGCAGGGGATCCGCCCCGGCATGACCGAGATCGGCGATTTTGATGCCGGTGGGATCTCGCCGCCCCCCGGCAGATCCCGAAGTGATGACCGGCAAACCGCGTGCATGGCAGCGGGCGATGATGATCGCCTTGATCGAAGTACGATCCACGGCATCGACCACGAAATCAAAATTCGGCGCGAGCAGACGGTCCGCATTCGATTCCGTGAGGAACTCGATGACGCGGTTCACGCGGCAGGCGGGATTGATCTCGGCCACGCGTGCGGCCAGCACATCGACCTTCGACACACCGATGGTGTGGGCCAGCGCGGGAAGCTGCCGATTGGTGTTGGTGATGCAGACGTCATCCATGTCGATCAACGTCAGCTCGCCAATGCCGCTGCGCACCAGAGCCTCCACGATCCAGGACCCCACACCACCAACACCCACGATGGCGACGTGTGCTGCGGCAAGACGTGGCAGCGCTGCAGCTCCGTAAAGCCGCCCGATGCCGCCAAAGCGTTGGGTGTAGGATTCATCCATGCAGTCGTTTAGCGTGGGCAGCACTTGAGATCAAGGAACTGCCGAGCCATGGATCATTCGATTTAGCCGCAGAGAGGCGGAGGAGCAGAGGCGGCAGAGATTTTGAATAAATTCGGATTTTCTGCTCCCTCTGCCTCTTTGCTCCTCTGCGGCTAAACCGAGCGTCGCCAGCTTTTCTCAGCAATGATGCGCTCCACGCGTATTCACGTAGAGCGAATAAAGGCTCTGCGAAGCGGTGATGAAGAGGCGGTTCCGCTTCGGACCGCCGAAGCAGAGGTTGCTGGCGGTTTCAGGAAGCTTGATGTAGCCGAGCATTTTCCCTGCGGGATTGAAGACGTGGACGCCATCGTAGCCGTCGCCGATCCAGCCGGCGCTGGCCCAGACATTGCCCTCGACGTCGCAGCGGATGCCGTCCGAGTTTCCTTTGGCAGCTTTGTCGGTGAGCATGCCTTTGTTAGTCGCAAATACCTTCCCGTTCTTCACCTTCTTGCCATCCACCTCATACACCCGGATGTTCTTCGGCGCACCCGTGTCCACGATATAAACCTTCTGGTAGTCCGGCGAAAAACAGAGCCCGTTCGGTTTCTCCAGATCCTCCGTAACCTTGCTGATCTCACCACTTGGATCGATGCGATACACCGCCTCCTTCAGCAGCAGTTCTCCTTTGTTGCCCTCGTAATCCATCATGCTGCCGTAGCCGGGATCGGTGAACCACACGGAGCCGTCGGCATGCACGGCGCCGTCATTCGGTGCGTTGAGCGGTTTGCCTTCAAACTTGTCGGCCAGCACGGTGATCTTGCCGTCGAGTTCGTAGCGGACGACGCGGCGCGTGGCGTGCTCAAAGGAGATCTGGCGGCCCTGTAGATCAAAGGTGTTGCCGTTGCTGTTGTTCGCGTTGTTGCGCAGCACGGAGACGTGGCCATCTTCGGGCAGATACCGCATCTGCGCGTTGTTCGGGATGTCGCTCCACACGAGGTAGTTGCCGCTGCCGTTCCATGCCGGGCCTTCCGCCCAGAGCATGCCGGTGTGCAGGCGGCGGATGGGCGAGTTTCCCTGAATGAGTTTTTCAAACTCAGGCTCGAGCACGATGACATCGGGATCTGGATAGCGCTCGGGCGTCTGGCCGGACCAGTCGCGGGACAGCAAAGTCGTGGTGGCGGCGGAAACGGCGAAACTGGTCAGGAAGGTGCGGCGGCTGGTGTTCATGGCAGGAGATGGTTGTAGCGAATGGAACGTGCGATTGACAAGAGATTTGGCAGCAGGAGAGAAGGAGATAGCACACAAAAAAGCCCCGGCTGCATCGCTGCGACCGGGGCTGGAGTGATCCAGGTTGGTGAGATTAGACGATCTCCACGTTCTGGCGGCCATGCTCGGCATAATCCTTCGCAGCCCAGCCGGGCATGGCGACAGGGTACCAGCCTTCAGCATCGGGTTTGACCGGCGCTTCGGACTCGGGGGTGATGATGTTGGGCATGTGCTGCACTTTGCTGTTGAGCACTTCATCCCACTTCAGCTCCTTGCCGGAGTAGGTGGCCATGCGGCCCATGAGGGCGGTCATCGTGGATTCAGCACCGTAGTAGGCGTTGTTGACGGGCTTGTTCTCACGGATGGCGGCCTGCAGGGTGTCGTGCTCGGTCTGATATGGATCTGGATCCAGCTTCTTGGCATTTCCCTTGCCTGCCGATGCGGGATCCTTGCCACCTGGGCGGTATTTCCAGATGGTTTCGCCCTTGTGGTTGTTGGCGTAGCAGCGGCCGCTGTTGTCGAGGTAGATCTTGCCTTTGGTGCCGGTGAATTCTTCGCGCACGGCGTTGCTCACACCGGACTGGTGACGGCACTGGCTGTTGATGCGGACACCGTTTTCATAGGTGTACTCCACGTAGTGGTGGTCATAGATTTGGGCGAATTTCTTGTCCACACGCTGCTGGCGGCCGCCCATGCCCTGGGCGCTGATGGGGTGACCACCAAGGAACCAGTTGGCCACGTCGATGTTGTGGATGTGCTGCTCATTGATGTGGTCTCCGCAGAGCCAGGTGAAGAAATACCAGTTGTTGAGCTGGTACATGAGTTCGGTCTGGTCTGGGCGCTTGTCGCGGAACCAGATGCCACCGCCATTCCAGTAAACCTGGCCGGAGACGATGTCGCCGATGACGCCGTTCTCCTTGACCTGAGTGAGGGCTTCGCGGTAGCAGTTTTGGTAGCGACGCTGAAGACCGCAGACGACCTTGAGGTTTTTCTCGTCGGCAATTTTGGCCATTTCAAGGACCTTGCGCACGCCGGGGCTGTCCACAGCGACGGGCTTTTCCATGAAGATGTTTTTACCAGCGTTCACAGCGGCTTCGAAGTGATACGGGCGGAAGCCGGGAGGCGTCGTGAGGATGACGAGATCGCAGCAATCGATCACCTTCTGATAAGCGTCCGTACCGGCAAAGATGCGGGAGTCATCGACCTTCACCTTGTCTGGGACTTTGTTGCGCAGATTGCTCAGCGCGCCGTCCGCCTTTTCTTTGAAGGCGTCGCCCACAGCGTGCAGCGTGACGCCTTTCTGATTGGTGCTGAGCGCCTGGCCGGCAGCGCCGGTGCCACGACCGCCGCAGCCAATGAGGCCGATTTTGATTTCATCGCTGCCGGCAACATTCGCGGACTGGGCGACGGTGAGGCCGGTGCTTGCTACAGTCGCGGCGGTGGTGCCGATAAACTGGCGGCGGGAGGTCGCCGCTGCTGGGGGTGGGGTCGGTGTGTTCATGGGTTGAATGGGTTGGGTTGACGTGGCTTCAAATCAGGCGAGCGCGTTTTTGATGAGCGCGTAGCCTTCGGTGTAAACTTGTTCGGTGTTGGGGAAGAAATCGCGCCAGACACGGGTGGCGGCGGCGAGGTCTGGCAGGGCGCTGCCAAAGGCTTCGATGGTCATCCAGCCGTCATAGCCGATCTTTTTGAGGTGCTTGATCTGCTCAACGATGTTGATGTGGCCACGGCCAGGAGTGCCGCGATCATTTTCGGAAATGTGGACGTGGTTGAGCTTGCCGGAGGCAAACACCGTGTCGATGGCCGCCAGCGGGTTCTTCTCTTCGATGTTGGCGTGGAAGGTGTCATACATCGTGCCGAAATTCGGATGATCGACGCGCTTCACGTAGGCGGCAGCCTGCTCCATGGTGTTGAGCAGGTGGGCCTCGAAGCGATTGAGCGCTTCGATGGCGCACTTCACGCCTGCGGCTTCAGCGACGGGAGCGATGGCACGGTGCACTTCGGCAGCGCCTGCAAGTTCAGCTTCCGAAGGGAAGGCTCCGGTAAACTGGCCGAGCACCTGGTAATAGGGGCCGACGAGAGTCTGCACGCCGGCGTTGTGCGCGCATTCGATCACACGCTTGAGATGATCAATGGCACCCTGGCGGTTGGCCGCGACGGGGCTGATAGCGTTGTGGGCTTCATCTGGCAGGACGGTGACAGCCGTGCATTCGAGGCCGTTGTCCTTCAGCACCTGGCCGATGCCTTTGAAATGGGCGGGATTGCTGACATCAAAGATCGGAACCTCGACTCCGTCGTAGCCGGTGGCCTTGAGTTTTTCGATGACGGGGTAGTTTGCCTCGGTGATGTGGCCGGAGTAGAGAAGGAGATTGAAGCCGATTTTCATGGGGTGGGACACGAAGCTAGGGAATGGCGGGCGAATTGGCAAGGTCTGTGTCGGAAGATTTCCCTCGTCAGGCACAACGCCCGTGCTGCCGCCTCTATTGCGCCAACCTCGGGAAATCGCAGCACAGGCTCAGCAGCGGCAAATTAGGCATTGAAAAGGATGCGCCCGATTTCATTAGTGCGTAGACTTCCCGCCATGCGAGTTTGCTGGCTGAAATCACACCTCATCATGACTGCCCTCCGTTTCATCGCGCTGTCCGCCACCTGCCTTGCCCTGGCTTCCTGTGAAAACACGAACAAATCCGGCGGCACTAGCAGCGATCCCTATGCCTCCAACTACGGCACCGACGGGCATTACAATCCTTACCCGGGCCAGAGCGGCTACGCTTCTTCCACCACGCCGAAGTATCAGACCCCGCCGGCCCCGCCCTCCCTGCCGCCGGAGCCTCCTGCGAACCCCTATGCTTTCAGCGGCACGAAGAAGGTGACGCCGTCCAGCACGTCATCCACGCCCAAGAAGTCCACGGCTTCCAGCAGCTCTGCGAAGAAGAAGTCCACCCCTTCGAAATCCAAAGCGACTGGCAAAAAGTCCTCGGGGTCGAGATACACCGTCGTCAAGGGTGACACGCTCTCCTCCATCGCCCGGAAAAAGGGTTCTTCCGTGGCTAAGATCAAGGCCGCCAACGGCCTCAGCAGTGATCTGATCCGACTTGGTCAGTCCCTGAAAATCCCCTGATTCAACGTTCGACGCATTTTTTGGCTCCAAAACGTGCTGCGACCTGAATAATTCCACCGTCACGGCCGTCAATCCTCTGCCAACAATAATCCATGCCTGCCTCAGCATCGACTGACCCTGGCGAAGTCTCAGACCTCGACTTGGTCAAACGCAGCCAAGCAGGCGACACGCGGGCCTTTGACGTTCTCGTCACGCGCTACCGTGGGAGGATTTATGCCATGACCTATCACCTCATCCAGAACGAAACCGAAGCATGGGACCTCGCCCAAGAGGCCTTCATCAAGGCATGGCGCGCGCTGCCGACGTTCAAGCATGATGCGGGATTCTACACCTGGCTCTACCGCATCGCCCACAATGTGAGCTATGACTGGCTCCGGAAAAAGAAGATCCAGGGCGATGGTGAATTCGATGACGAACGCACCGAGCACCGCGTCGCCGTAGGCGCGGAAGCCACGCCGAAGGGCGATCTAGCGCCCGACGCTGCCATGACAAACGCCGAGCTCGGGCAGCGTATTCAGCAGGCCATCGCCAAACTTTCGCCCGAACACCGCCAGGTCATCGTCCTGCGCGAGGTCGAAGGGCTCGCTTATGAAGAAATCGCCGCCCTCATCCCCTGCTCTCTCGGCACGGTGATGTCGCGTCTGTTTTACGCCCGCAAGAAACTTCAGGAACAACTCCACGACGTTTATGAAACCTCCATCTGAAGAACACGACCTCATTCGCTGGATTGATGGCGAAATGAATGAAACGGAAAGCGCCACTTTTGAGGAGCGCCTCAAGCAAGATCCCGTGCTCGCCAAGGAAGCCCGGCAGATGCGCGAGCTGAGCAACAGCCTCCGCACCCATCTGCCCGCCGAAATGCGTGTGCCGCACGCCGATTACTTCAATACTCAGATCGGAGTGCGCATCACCCAGATGGCGCTGGACGACACACGCGCCAAGCAGGCCGCTCCGGGCTGGGGCGCCATGTTTCAATGGCTGCGCCAGCCATGGTTTGCGCTGGCCGGCACTGCTGCCTTGGCGGTTCTGGGCTTCTTCCTGATGAATCCCGCGACAGGTGACGCTTCGGAAAGCATGATCCTCAGTTCCTACACCCCCAACACCCACGTGCAGGCGCGCACCTACCATGACACTGCCGCAGATGCCACCGTCCTGATGCTTGATGGACTGGATGCTGTGCCGGCTGAGCGTAAAGTTTCGGGAATCAACATCCAGCGCAGTGAAGTGGAGCCTCAACTGGCCTCGACAACGATGTTCGACGCCCATGGAACTCCGGTGCTCATGATTTCCCGTGACGCACTTGGCAATCCCATGATCACTCCTCGCGGATGAAGCCCCTCCTTACAGCGCTCTTCCTTGTCATCAGCACGGCTCTTGCCAGTGCCCAGGGGCAGCCACCCTCTGTGGTATCTTCAGTCAAACACGCGACTGAAGGTCACGTGTGGGGCGCGCTCATTTTCGCCACCAACGATGCCACCCAACTGACCGGCGCCAAAGAGCCGATTCACGCGGAGCTGCCCCGGCTGAATGAGCGACTCGCGAAGGTGTTTCCGTTCAAACACTTCGAAATCCTCGGCCAGCATCGGCAGGACATCTTCCGTGAGTATGAATCCTGGGTCGTTCCTTCCCGGGATCTGTTCATGAAAATTGACTCCAAAGGACCGGCTGACAAAGGCGGGGTGAATTTACATCTTCAAGTCTGGCGTGAGCAGCAGGTTTTGGTCAAAAGTGATGCCGTTCTGCGCAAAGACAGCCCCTTGTTCATCGGCGGACCGCCATGGAAAGAAGGACGTTTGATTTTTGTTCTGTTCCTGGAGCGCAAATAAAAGGAACTCACTGGTCCAATCGTCCAGTTCAACGACTCAACAGGCTTCGATCAGCATAAAACGATCAAGTCACGCGGCAGAAATCAGCCGTTAAGGCTCATGACTCTCGCCGAGAAATGACGATGGGCGCCAAACCCGGCGACTGATCCCAGCGAATCACAAAGTTCTGCCGAAATGGGATCTCTTTTTCCATCTGCCCGAGGGGGTAAAGTCGCCCCTCCAGCTAGGAATTACTGATTTGTGCATGCGCCAGGCCGAGGCGAGACGCACCATTTTCGGTGCTGCAGGTGGTGCCGATGTCGCGCACGGCGTTTGAGCGTAAATTTCGCAGTCATTTCGGGTGTTCACCGTATGGCGAGATCCTGAAGGTGAGGCTGCAGCATGCGCGTCAGCTGCTGAGCACGACGCGTCTTTCGATAGCGGAAGTTGCCGAGCGCGCCGGTTTTTCATCGGGGGAGTATTTGTGCGTGGCCTTCAAGAACCAGGGGTGGCCGAGTCCGAAGACGTTCCGTGCGCCGGCGCGGGGGTGAGTGGTGACGCTGGGCAGGATTTGTGCGCGGTTCGCGGTTTGAGTTTGCAGCTCGCGGCGCGCAGCGCTGGGTCTGCC
>NZ_JBYFBS010000019.1:0-147709 GCF_057652315.1 Prosthecobacter sp. Pr1
TTCTTGATCGCGCTGGTGCCATTCCATGCGGCAGAGCAGGGAGGCCTCGCTTTTGAAATCACAAGCCTCTTGCGCTCAAGCCGCCACTTTTGCTAGATTGGTGCCTTGGAGCAAGAAATCCGCCCGCCCGAAAAGCATTGGGACGCCCCCATCCCAATTGGTTCACCCGCCCCCTGTTCATCGAAGTCACAGCCTCTCCATGCGATACCTCCTCGGAATAGCCGTAGCACTCGTCTTTTTGGCCTTGTTCCTGGCGCTGCTCTTCATGATGCCCGTGGAGTTTGGTGTGTCCTCATGGCATCTGTGGCGGGCCGATGCTGCCACAAAGGGCCGGGTCATCTCCTCTGATTCGAAGAGCCATCGTGGCAACACGCGCTCCCTCATCCGTTACCGCTACACGGTGGATGGACGCAGCTACGAGAGCGACCGGGTGCGGGCAGGCTGGATCAGCAACAAGGCCTACGAGTTCGGTGCCGGGGACCTCGCCAAGTCCCTGCGCCCAGGCAGTCAGGTCAGCGTTCGCTATGACTCCCATCATCCCGAGTTTGCCCTGCTTGAATATGGGTGGCCGAAGTGGAGCCTCGGATTCAGCCTGGTTGTTTGGGGGATGTGGCTTGGCAGCTATGTTTTTGACTCCCAGGACCGCAGGCCCAAAAGCCATGTGTTGTATGGTCTGACCCGTGGGATGTGCCTGCTGGGTTTCGTGATCATCTTCCTGCTCCCGCCCACGCTAGAGCCGAAGATCATTCCCACTCTCCTGGGCACTGGCCTTGCTCTCAGTGTCGTGGCCGGAGTTTACAGCTTGGTGCGTTACTCTCGGGTGGCACCAGGGGACCTCTTTTTGAAATAACGAGCCTCTTGCGCACAAGCCGTCAGTTTGGTTAGTTTGGCGTGTCAGGGAAGCATATCCGGCAGCCCTAATGGCGTCGGGACAAACCCAGCAAATCAGTTCACCATCCACCTGTCAGACGACTTGCCATGCGTATCTTTTTAAACACGCTTTTGCTGATTGTTCTCGCAGCGTGTTCCGAGTGGTCGTACGACACCCAATAGAAGAGCGGCGATTTTCGTCTCATCGCCATCGACACCCTGTCTCAGATGACCCTATTGCACGAGCCTTCGTCGATGTTCCTCGTCGAATCGACAATCTTCGCTGTCGGAGACGACGAAAAGCACATCGTTCTCAAGCAGCATCCATCAACCGAAGGCGGAAGGGAGTTCGATCGTTCAGTCACGAATTACTTCATTGTTGCGCGAGACAAGACTGTGCGAGGACCGCTCACCAAAGAACAGTTTGGCGCCTTAAGCACCTCGCTTTCGTTGCCGCCATTCACCAAAGTTTTCGACGAGTTGCAATGAACCGAACGTCGCAAGCGAACTCACCACCACCGCACCCATCCCATGAGCAAACTCCGCGTCGAAAGCTTCACCCTTTCCCTTGATGGCTTCGGCGCAGGCCCGGACCAGAGTTTGGAGAACCCGCTGGGCATCGGCGGCACGGCCCTGCATGGCTGGGCCTTCCCGACACGCACGTTTCAGACGCAGCTCTTCGGCAAGGAGGGCGGAGAGACCGGGATCGATGACGACTTCGCGGCACGCGGTTTCCACAATGTGGGCGCCTGGATCATGGGCCGGAACATGTTCGGGCCCGTGCGCGGCCCCTGGCCGGATGAGAGCTGGCGCGGCTGGTGGGGTGACAACCCGGTGTATCACAAGCCCGTTTTCGTGCTCACCCATCACCCGCGTGCGCCCCTCGTCATGGAGGGCGGCACCACCTTTCATTTCATCACCGAGGGCATCCACGTCGCGCTGGAACGCGCCCGCGCAGCCGCCAACGGTCAGGACGTCCGCATCGGCGGCGGTGCCTCCACCATCCGGCAATACCTGGAGGCGCGCCTGATCGATGAACTCCACCTCGCCATCTCCCCCGTCCTGCTCGGCGCAGGCGAGCGCTTGTTCGAAGGCATTCACCTGCCGGATTTGGGATACACCTGCACGCAGCATGTGGGATCGGAGCGGGCCACGCACATCGTGCTGACGCGCACGTAACACCTGCCAGCGCAAGCAGAGCAGCCTTGTTGCTGTGCAACAAAGAAGAGCCCTCTCCATCACACTGACATCACGGGCCCTAGACACGCTTCAGTTGGCCAAGCAGGGAAGGGATGATCGGCTGCTCAACCTGACAGCCCGGGCCCATTCCTGCTCCATAGGAACCGGGCTGCTTTATGGCGTTGTGTGAAATTGATTTTCCCCAAAGCGAACGTGCAGACGCTCGACGGCGCTTGGAGGACCAAGCGCCCTACCTCGCGCCGGGCCTGCGCATGCCCAGGGCAGGTAGGGCTGGTTGTCCTCAACCAGCCGCTGTCGAAGCCCATGGTCCTCGATCAAGAAACAGCCTGCAAAACGGCAATGACTTTTGCGAAGCGCTCCAGTCTCCGCCCTTGGACCTTCCCCTCATTCACCCCCTGACACCACTGCAGGGCGCACGGTGTGGCTCAGGGGCCATGAGGCGCGTTCGGGGCTGGGGTAGGGGCCTATTTTCTCCAGTGGGATGGACTTGAAGCCCAGCTTCCAGGCCGGGGAGTCCTCCTTGAGCCGAAAGTCTCCCTGCGCGGCATTCACAAAGCGGGGGTCCGCATCGATCAGATTGTTCTCAAAGGTCACCAGCGGTTTCGCCACATTGGCCAGGCTGCTCCACACGCCGCCCACGCAGATGTTTCGCGCGATGAGGTGGCCCTTCGGCAGCATCGGCTCGTCATCGAGAAGGGTCACCAGTCGGGGGTATCTGCCGGCCCACAGCTCGCTTTTGTAGGGCATCTGGTCCAGCTTGGCCTTCAGGCGGTCAAACCACACCTGTCCGCGTGTGGACACCTCCACCGCAGGCTGGCAGTCCACAAAGACGTTGTTGGTGATGGTGCAGTCCCGCCCGCAGGTGGACACCGCCGCCTTCATCGCTTTGGCGGAGTTTTCGATCTTGTAGAAGACATTGCCGGTGATCTCCGTGCCGCTGTTCATGTCATCCAGATACACGCCCAGGCAGCCGCGCCCATCCAGGCCGCTGAGGTGGTGCAGGTAGTTGTGGCGGATCACGGTGCCGCGCTCCGTCCAGTCCTCTCCCGCGTAGATCGCGCCGCCGTCATTGGCCTCGTAGCACACGCTGTGGATTTCGTTGAACTCGATGCGGTGGTCGTTGCCAGTCCACCAAAGGGCCTGGTGCGGGGCGTTGTCGATCAGGTTGTGGCTGGCCACATTCCCCACGCCGTTGATCTTCAGCGCCGGCTTGGTCATGCGCTTCCAGCGCGAGAAGTGGTGGACGTGATTGTTGTCGATCACCAGATTGCCCGGCGTCAGCGTCTTGCGGTCTCCGCCGGTGAGGTGGATGCCGCCGTAGCCCAGCTCTGAGAGATCGCATCCGGCGATCCGGCAGTTCTGCCCCCGCAGATCGATGCCCCAGCGGCCCGCATTGCGGACCGTGCAGCCGATGATCTGGACGTGCTCCACGTTCTTGAGCAGGATGGCCGTGCCCTGGCAGGCTTCAAAAATGAGGCCGCGAAAGCTCACGTGCGCGAGGTCGTGCATGAAGAGCAGGGTGGGCGCGATGGACACCACCGCCTTGCCCTGGCTGAGAGGAGCGGGCGGCCAGAAGTAGAGGATGCCGGTATCGCGGTCATGGTACCACTCGCCGGGGCTGTCCAGCTCCGGCAGCAGATTGAAGGCATAGTAATGCTGCCCCTGCCGGTAGCCTTTGGCCGGGTAGGGCGGTGCCAGCGTGATGACGTGGCGGCCCGCATCGATCGACTCGATGGGCTGGCGCGCATCGTTCCACTCCCAATACCAAGAACCGTGGAGCCAGGCGTCTTTTTCGTGAACCCACCGGCTGGGGCGGTCGCCCTCGTAGACGATGCGTCCTATCTTGCTGACCCTCAGGCCGCCGGGCGCTGTCTCCGCCTGATCATCGTCCACGTCTTTGATCCGTGTGGGGCCCTCATTGGGCCAGCGCGCCAGCGTCATGACCTTGTCCTGAAAGAACAGCTCCAGGCGGTCATGGTTCTCATCATCCAGCCCCACCGCCGAGCCCAGTTGTTTGATGCCCATGGCGTTCAAGTCTGCCTGCAGCACCTGCGGCCGCGCCGCCTCGTCGATGCGCTTCAGCGCTGCGGGATCCGTCACCGGCTTGAAGTCTTGGATCTCCACTCCGCCCGTGATCCGCACCACCTCGCCCGCCCGTGCCTGCCACACGATGGGCGCGCCCTCCGCGCCGGAATCCTCCGGCTCCAGCAGCAAGTTGGCCGTCAGAGGATATACCCCGCCGCGAATCTCCACCACGATGCCGCCCGCCGGCAGGCCCTGGGTTTTCCTGAGCTTGCGGATCTCATTGCGTGCCCGGCCCAGCGTGGCAAAGCAGCCGTCTGTCTTCGCTGCATTAGGCGCGTCCAGCATGCCGGACCACGCATCATTGCCATCCGGCCCCACATGGAGCGTCAGGGCAGAGCCCGGCGTGGCCCACGCCAGCGCCACCGCAAGGATGGCCGCCCTGAGGGGAAATGACCGATGGGAAACCTGGAGCACTGCGGGGAATTTCATGGGTGGAGTCATACGAACCCTCCCCGGCCTTTTGTTGGCCGAAACTGCCCGCGCCTTCGCTTTTGGCGGCAGCCAGTGCAAATCACCAACCGGCAAAGGGAAGATCAGGCGAGTCGAACACAAAACCCCTTGCATGATGAACCTATATCATGCCTTGATGTGTCCCCATGAGCGACGAAGCAACGCGGCGGGCAATGAGTCTTGAGTTTGTGGCGAAACTTCAAGGCGACCCTCTGGAGAAGCGCTGCGCACGGGCCACTCTGTGGTGCAGCGGCGACCTTCCGCCAGCGAGCGGAGAAATCCTCTGTGAACCCTCTCTGGATCAGGTGGCCCGGGGTCTGTTTGAGCCGGACAACTCAGCTTCTTTGGAAACGCTGGCATCCACAGCCCGCTACCTTTCGCTGGAAGTTCCTCATCTCCTGCCGATTCGGGTCACGGAGATTCACCCCGATTGTGAAGACCCCCATTTTCACTTTGAGGTCACCGGCCCCGCCACCAAATTGCGTCTGCCAGAAGCGTAAGAGCGGGCTCCTTCGCGGCCCATCTGGCTGGGAGACCTGCACGCCTGGAAAGCCCCCCCGGCTGCATCGGGTTGGGGTGCTCACCCCATGGCGAGAAAGACGGTGGCTGGTTAGTCTTGAACTGAGGGCAGTGTGAATCTGCCTTCGTTCCCGACTTATGAAATCCCATCCATTGATCCTCCTTGCTGCGGTGCTGGTCTGCTACGGCCCTGCCGCCGCCCAGAGCGGCATCCCACGCGCCTTGGAATATCAGCCCAAGGCGAGTGAGACGAGCACGGTGCATGACGGCATCGTGTTCTATCGCGGCCAGACCTACCTCATTCGCCACAGCCGTGCGGCGCTGGTGGATGTCACCTTGGTGCCGAGGGGCCAGGTACTGACCGCAGAAGGGCGGCTCGTGGCGCTGCCGTCCGATTTCGCCAATGCCTCCACCCCGACGCTGCGCGAGGGGCTCTTCGCCGTGCTAGGACAGGCTTATCTGATCCGCCACGGCCGCATGCAGCGGGTGAATGCAGAGCTGGTGCCGGAGGGGCAGGTGCTGACGGCGGAGGGGCAGCTCGTGCCGCTGCCTTTGGACTTCAGTGGTTTTGTGCTGGATCGTGCGCCGAATGGCTCGGTGCTGCAAGCGCCGCTCGTGCAGCCGGGGCCGCAGGTGCTCTCGCGTCAGGCGAGTGTGCCGCAGGTGCCCAGCGTCATTCCCAAGTCAGGCCCGCAAGTGCTCTCGAGGCATGCCGGTGTGCCGCAGGCGCCCACCATCATCCCCAAGGCAGGCCCGCAGACACCCACAGTCATCCCCCAGCGCACGCAACGCAGGTTCACGCCGATCAGCCTTGATTTGCCGCAAGTCGTGGCAGCCCCGGCAGCCGATTTGCCACGCATCGCGGCAGCCCCAGTCGCCCCGATAGCCGAGGAGATCCGCGCCGCAATGCCCCTGCCGGCGAACCTCCTCCCGCCAGCACCCCCAGCCAAGTAAACCCCGTGATGTGCCCGGATGGAAAGAGGTGGCCCACCCTTTCCTGAATGCCTTTCTGCGAGTGCCCATGAACTGCAGCCCCATGGGCTCACCAGCGATCATTTCAGAGAGAGGCTCAGGGTCACAGGGTCATTTCAGGTTCACAGGGTCACGACCTATATATAGGTCGTGACCCTGTGACCCTACGGGCCCGCCCAAGGGGCAGGGGGGACCTTCCTCCAGCCACCTTATGTGATGAAATGGTATCAAGCATCACAGGGGTATCAAATCGGTATCATGATACCAAACCAGAGCCCAATGGGTGATACTGGCAGACGAGGATCATCCTGATCCTCCGGGCTGGATGGAGCGAGCACGCTGGGTGTTGCGGGAGCGTGAGGGATCGGGACGATCCCTCTCATCTGTCAGCCAGTTGCCGCCGCCCTCAGAGACTCCAAGGGGGAGTTCTTCAACCGGCTGCCAACGCACCCCTTTTGACCCCATGGCGGGCATGCGCAGAGCAGTGATTCCAAAAATGAACTGGAATGGGGGCACCAGCAGCGACCGACTAGCTCATTTGATAATGCATATAAGTTGCGTTAAAGAGGTTATAATGCAATTTGTTTGCGTTATAGAACTTCACCCACTGATGCAAATAATGACACCGAAGCTCCCTGTCACCGTCCTCTCCGGCTTCCTTGGAGCTGGGAAAACCACCTTGCTCAATCACATCCTGCGAAACCGCGAGGGACGCAGAGTTGCCGTCATCGTCAATGACATGAGCGAGGTCAATGTGGATGCCCAGCTGGTGAAGGCAGGCGATGCCCAGCTCTCTCGCACCGAGGAGAAAATGGTGGAGATGAGCAATGGCTGCATCTGCTGCACGCTGCGTGAAGATCTGCTCAAGGAAGTCTCAAAACTGGCTCGCGAAGGCCGCTTCGACGCTCTGCTCATCGAGTCCACAGGAGTCTCTGAACCGATGCCAGTGGCCGAAACCTTCTCCTTCACTGACGAGTCAGGTCGCAGTCTCGGCGACCTCGCACAGCTCGACACCATGGTCACCGTGGTCGATGCGCGGAACTTTCTCAACGACTACTACGGCACTGAAGAACTCAGAGATCGTGGACAGCAGGTGTCAGAGGAAGATGGCCGCACCATCGTGCATCTGTTGACTGATCAGATCGAGTTTGCCAACGTCATCCTCATCAACAAGACAGACGCCGTGAACGCTGAGGAACTGCAGGACATTCGCGGGGTCATCCAAGCTCTGAATCCGAAAGCGAAAGTCCATGAAACACGCCAGTCGGAAGTGCCTCTGAGCGCGGTGCTAAACACCGGCCTCTACGAACAAGCGGAGTCTGAGCAAGCTGAAGGCTGGCTGGACTCCCTCAAGGGTCATACACCCGAGACCGAGGAGTATGGCATCAGCAGCTTCGTGTTTCGCGCACGGCGTCCGTTTCATCCGCAGCGGCTCCAGGAACTGCTCAACGCCACCTGGGAAGGCGTGATCCGCGCCAAGGGCATGTTCTGGCTGGCCACGCGCATGGAAATCGCCGGTTATCTCTCCCAGGCCGGCGTCCTGCGTGACACCCGCGCCTTTGGCTTCTTCTGGAGTGCCGTCAGCGAGTCCGAATGGCCCCAAGACGAGGAATCCCGCGCAGAAATCCGCCATCACATCGACGCCCTCTATGGCGACCGCCGCCAGGAAATTGTCATCATCGGTCGCGACATGAACCAAGCCGGCCTCATGACCCAATTCGACGCCGCACTGCTCACCGCAGCCGAATTCGACCAAGGCCCCGATGCCTGGATGCAACTGCCTGATCCTTTTCCAGAATGGCTTCCGAATGAGCCTCATACGCACGCTGCGTGAACCATTTCGCAGGATGTCCCGGCGGCCTTGGCCGGGGAGCCGGGAAGGGGGCCTCGCTGGGAGGGCAGGGGCCATCGGTTTAAGCCCTGCCACCGTCGTAGCTATACCCGACGGTGGCCTGCCGACTCGCAGGCCTGATCACTTACTGCGCGCAGTTCACGCGCCAAGTGAAGCATGCCTAATGGATGCCGCAACCTACTGAATTACAGATGAATACACAATCGGCATGCGTACTAAATGCCTGGCATCTTTTCTGGCATCTTTTCCGCTACGTAGTCGTAGGAATATTGATGCGATGAACATTTTACTTTGGTTTCTGAAGTGATTACCCTGACAAATGCAAATGCTTTGTGATACACCACTATCCAGCCAGACCGCCCAAGTTTGGGAGCATTGGGCATTGATCGGTGGCGTCGACGAATCGGTGGATTGCCTGAATAAGTGTTTGAGCCTGTTTTCTTTTAGAAGGGTCGCGATCCACGAGATGAGCAGAAAACTTCGTCTGATCTATGCCTTGCCGTGGCATGAACTTGATCCAGATGATTCTGAAATTAAAGTCTCGATCGAGTTTCATCGCGCCTGGTTGGTTCACAGTTGCCTTGGGGATATGGAATCGCTTAGCAGAGGGTACTTAGTATTTTTGGTGTCATCATTTGCAGCCGACGATCAAGGGGAACATTTGCCGGATGGTGGGTTAATGAAAAGGTGGGGCGACGGAGAAAGGATGGTTCACCGCGTGATACGAGCACTCCGGCTGCTAAAAAAGGGGGACTTTCGCACGACATCTTCATTCCTATTGAGCCCTGACGATGGAAAGCCTGGTGGAATCATGACTTCATCTTCAGGCCTTCCGTATGAAATTTCTTCTTTTTGCTCAAATGATCGTGAAATGTTTGATCGCTTGATGCAGATTCCTGATCAAGGCAACGAGCCCTATAGAACGGCTTTGGAATTTTTCGAGGCCTCCTATCGCGCAGGGGGAATCAGTCGTTTTCTCCTACAGGTAACTACGTTGGAAGCTATTTTCAATTCGGGCAAGGATCAGATAAGCCAGTCTTTCGCAAGAAACGGTGCTTTAATTATGGCGGAAGGCAATTTGGAGAGCTTCAGAGGCCATTATAAGCAATTGAAAAAGGCATATAGTACTCGTTCAGCCTTAGTTCATGGAGGAGCGCATAAATCGGTTCCTCCAGAGATTATGAATGCAGTTGATGAATGTGCGCGGAAGGCTCTTGTGATGTGGATATTGAATCCCATTGCCAAAAGCGAATTGGCTGATCTCTTCTTGGAGATGGGTTTTAACTTGGATTTTGGACCAAAACCGTCGGCGTAGCTGAGCCCTTCAAAATTTAATGCCCGGCATGGCCAAATGGCATTCACGATACACTAAATGACTGGCATCTTTTTTTTCACTTCCAGCTCTGAATGGAAGAACGCAAGGGGCCATCCGACAAACTAAACGACTGCTGGAACCACTTATTGGTGACGGGATCAAACACTTTTTTAACAAGCTCAGAGGAATCGTCCGGGAAATTTAAAACCCTGATTTCAACTTTTCCTTCACATGGGCATGTGCAGCGAAACTCGTATCGTTTCAGTGCTTCGTCGTTTGCTACAAGCACGACACCGCCAATGGAATCCTTGGCATCCCAAACTTCGTAACCGATGGATTTTGCGGACTCAATGTAGTCGTTGAAAAACCTACCGGTGTGAAATGTAGTGGATATCCATTCAGGGTTCATGGTCGGAAAGAAAAAACGTCATTGGTTTAATGCCTTGTCGGGCGTTTGCCCTATGAACTGAGAATCTCAAAGGAGGGCTGAGAGAGTCGAAGAATCAACTTTATCAACTTTCAATTGATACCAACCGTTTTCAACCTGCCATCCCCGCACCTTAATACTTTACATTACATTGATTGTTGGTAGTTAATATGGAAGGTTTTGGCAACCCTGTGAAGGGCTGTTTCAGTTCCATTCGGTTCGCAACGGGCGACCTACCCAACCAGCTTCAGTGTCCGTTTCTCCTGGGCGCTTTGGAATGCGGTATCGACGATCTGCTGGCCGATGCGGGAGATGTCGAGGCGGAGCGGGCCGATGAGGGGCGCGCCGGTTTCGAGGTGGTGGATGACGTGCTCGACGGGATTGCGGTTCGGGGCGAGGACGGGATCGACCGGGATCTCGTAGCCTTCCGGGCGGGCGCGGGTTTGGACGCGGACGGTGGGTTCGTAGTCGTAGCACGAGAGGGTGCCGTCGGTGCCTTTGAGGACGAAGCCGCACTTGGGCTGGGGCTGGTGGGTCCAGGGATCGGTGAAGGTGCCCCAGCGGGTTTCGCTTTTGCTGAGGCCGAAGCTGTAGCGGATGATGGCGACGGCGTGCTCGTCCACCTCAAGCCCGGCGGGTTCGTCCCAGACGCCGGTGACTTCCAGCGGGGCCCGGCCGCCGAGGTGCCATGTGCCGAGGGTGGTGCCGTAGCCCATGTAGTCGAGCAAGGAGCCCCCGCCCTGCGCCTTGCTGTAGAACCAGCTCGCGGCTTTTTCGGCGGCGCTGGGTTCTTTTTCGATCTTGTCGGCGCCGTGGTAGAGCGGGCCGCGATTGCCGCCGTGGTGGTGGAATTCGCGGACTTCGCCGATGAGGCCTTCCTGGATGAGGCGGTGCGCGGTCTGCTGCCCGGCATCCCAGACGAGCGGCCAGTTGACGGTGAGGAGCTTGCCGTGCGGCTGCATGGCGGCGATCATGGCATCGGCCTCGGCCAGCGATCCGGCGAAGGGTTTCTCCATGATGATGTGGGTGCCAAAGGGGGCGATCTTGGAAACCCAGTCGCCGTGACTCGAAGCGGCGGGACAGAGGATGACGATGTCGGGCTTCGTCTGCTCCATGCAGGCGCGGTAGTCGGTGAAGACTTGGGCATCGGTGAGGCTGAAATTCCGCTGGGCGTCCACGAGGCGTGCGGGCTGCTCATCGCAGATGCCCACGATCTCCGCGTTCGGATGCTCGGAGGTCTGGCGCAGGAGGTCGCCCATGTGGAAGTGATCGAAATTGATGCCGGCGATGCGCCATTTTTTGCTCATAGGGCAGCATCGAAGCCGAAGGGCGCGGGGATGACAATCGAAATCCCCCTTGCCTTGAGGCGGCGGTTCCCCTTTCATCGCCCCTGCCCCATGGCTGCCAATGAAATCCGCGACACCCCCGGCCGGCTGCTGCTGGGCTGGGCGGTGCTGCTCACGTCGCTGGTGATTCTTTCGTGGCGCATTCATCTGCGCCCGGCGGACTACGAGTGGACGGAATATCCGACAGCGCTGGGTGATGCGAAGTACTACACTATGCTGGGCAAGGATGATCGCTACGAGCCGAACCTGCGCTTTGCCGGGCAGGACGAGGGGCTGTTTCGCCGGGTGGAGGAGGCGGTGGAAATGGATGACGCGACAATGATGAAGCTGGGGCTGGATGCGACGGGGCGGCACTTCATTTATCAGCCGGAGGGTGCTGGAGAGAAGGGTCCCCTGCCCGTCTATCTGAAGAGCGGCGAGAACCGCTACGTGGAGTTTGGAGCGCGGAAGTTTTACCCGCCGTTTGTGCCGAAGGCGGGGCCTTGAGGGCGCGGCGTATTGAATGCGGTGGGTGAAAATGGGCGGATTTTAACCGCTGATTAGACGCTGATATGACGCTAATATCAGAGGTCCGGGAATGGGTGCGCCGCACGTGGCTGGCTACGCGATCAGCTCCAGAAAAGCCGCTGGGGCAGCGAAGCAGATAAGGGCGGCGTAGATGGCATCAAACCAGACCACGGAGAGCACGGCACCGATGTGGATCACGAAGACGACGGGAAAGGCGATGATGCGCAGGAGCCAGGAAGCGCCGGGTTTTCGAATGGCTGCCCAGAGGCTGTTGGCATCTCCGGTGCTGGGAAAAGCGTGCATGGCGACGGAGAATCCCACCCAGCCGAGCAGGAGATTCACCATGCCCAAGCCTTCATGGGCCAGCGCCACCGGCAGGCAGATGAGCAGGCCGACGATGGAATTGAGCAAAAAGGGCGCGACGGAAATGACGAAGTGTTTCCAGCCGGAGGAGGGTTCGTCGTGAATGACGTAGCCTGCGGGGTTGCCCGTCTGAAAATAGCAGACCTTGAGCACCGGGGTGCCGGTGAAGCGGCACATGAGCTGGTGCGCGGCCTCATGCACGATGACGCCGGGAAAGGTGGCCAGTGTGATGATGAATCCAGGGATGAAGATCATGAGGGTGGCGGCGGCGGGTTCAGCGGGTCTGAATCTGGATGGGGACGTTGTTCAACTGCAGAGGCTGCCCCAGCAGGATCTGGCCGGCGGGAGCTGTGTTCATCGGACTGGGCTGTCCTCCAAGCTGAATGGCTGGCTTGTCGGGCTGGAACGCGGAACCTGTGTCGGTCATTTGTAAAGACGGCCCTGGGGGCAGGAAGCTTCCAGTGGGCCGCTGCAGCTGATAGATCACTGAATTGGCGCGATGATTTTGGTCCTGTGTGGCCTCACGGCCGGAAAGCGATTTCATGGCCCCCGCTGCATCCACGGTGTGGCCGCTGTTCAGGGCGGCTTCGGCATAGCTCAGCAGCGTCTCGGTGTCATCGTACTCTTTGATGAGGGGGTGATAGCTTTGATAGGACTCCTCCCAGCGTCCTTCGCGTTTCATCTTTTTCGCATGGGCGATTTGAACGGCGGCATGAATGCGCTCGCGAGACAGAACCAAGGAGACAACCACCAAGGCCGCGATGACTGCGGCGGCCGCTTTGACCCACAGCGGAAAGGGAAACTTGATCAGGTCCACACGGCAGGGCTCGCACACCGGCAGCTTGGTCTGGGTGCTGAGGCGGATGGAGCCGCAGTTCACGCAGGCCTTGGGCGCGACCTCGTCTGTGGTTTCGGACGAAGGAGGCGGCGGTGGCGGCAGGCTCATGGGTTAAAGCAATGGCTTAAACCATTTCAGCAGCCGGGACGGATTGACAAGCAAATATCACCCTCAAGAAATTCCTCCCTTCGCAAGGCACAAAATTGGCTCGTGAAATGCGCTTGGCACCCCCATAATTCTCCCTTTAGTCCGCGCCCCCGAACTTCCTCCCAAGACACACATGCCCATCGCCCGCGCCCTGCTTTCTGTTTCTGATAAATCCGGCCTCCTCGACTTCGCCAAAGGACTGGCGGCGCTCGGGGTGGAGCTGCTTTCCACCGGGGGCACGTCCAAGCACCTGAAGGACGGCGGCCTGACGGTCACGGATGTGTCCGACCACACCGGCTTTCCGGAGATGTTTGACGGTCGCGTGAAGACGCTGCACCCGAAGGTCCACGGCGGCCTGCTGCAGCGCCGTGACAATGAGGAAGACAAGAAGAACGCCCAGAAGCACGACATCCCGTGCATCGACCTCGTGGTGGTGAATCTCTATCCCTTTGAGCAGACCATCGCCAAGAAGGACGTGACGCTGGAAGAGGCCATCGAGAACATCGACATCGGCGGCCCGTCCATGCTGCGCAGCGCGGCGAAGAATCACCGCTGGGTGACCGTGATCACCGATCCCGCCGATTACAGCGTCGTGCTGGAAGAGATGAAGGAGCACGCCGGAGACACCACCCTGGGCACCCGCGAGCGCCTGGCCTGCAAGGTGTTTCAGCGCACCGGCGCCTACGACACCGCCATCGCCGCCTACCTGAACAAGGAGCAGACCACGCAGAAGACCTTCAACCTCAGCCTGCCACTGTACGCCGAGCTGCGCTACGGCGACAACCCGCACCAGAAGACCTCCCTCTACGGCAACTTCGGCGACTACTTCGTGAAGCTGCACGGCAAAGACCTCAGCTACACCAACGTGCTGGACATCCACGCTGCGGCCGAGATCGCCCTGGAATTCCGCCGCCCCACCGTGGCCATCCTCAAGCACACCAACCCCTGCGGCGTGGGCTGCGCGGATGAAGATCTGCGCGAGGCCTGGCAGAAGGCTTTTGAAACGGACAAGCAGGCTCCGTTTGGCGGCGTCATCGTGGTGAACCGCAGCATGACGCTGGGCCTGGCCCGCATCATCTCGGAGATTTTTACCGATGTGATCATCGCCCCGGATTTCGATGCGGACGCACGCGCGCTGCTGCAGAAGAAAAAGAACCTGCGCCTGATCCAGATGCTGCCCGGCGTGGCCGAAGCTCTTACCGAGCCCGTGATCCGCTCCGCTCCTGGCGGCGTGATGGTGATGGACAGCGACTCCCGCGCCCTGGGCCTGGACGATCTGGAATCCAAAGTGAAGACCATCCGCCCGCCGACCCGCGACGAGCTCGAAGCCATGCGCTTCGGCTGGCGCGTGGTGAAGCACGTGAAGTCCAACGCCATCGTCTTCGCCACCAGCGACCGCACGCTGGCCATCGGTGCCGGTCAGATGAGCCGCGTGGATTCCTGCCGCATCGCCATCTGGAAGGCCAAGGAAGCCGGACTTTCCCTCAAGGGCTGCATCGTCGCCTCAGACGCCATGTTCCCCTTCCCGGACGGCCTGATCGCCGCTGCCGAAGCCGGAGCCACGGCTGCCATCCAACCCGGCGGCTCCGTGAAGGATGCCGAGGTCATTGCGGCTGCCGATGAGCACAAAATGGCCATGTGTTTCACCGGCGTGCGTCACTTCCTGCACTAGGATTGGCGCGTGTAAAAGGTGGCCAGTCCACTCAGGCTTAACTATTTAAGCATAGTAAATAGTTAAGCCATCTTAAATTAAGAGCAGTTGATCCCTGTAGGCCGGAGAGCTGACTGCTGAATTTTGTTCCTTGTGCGGACGCCGCTCCCGTCCATGCCTTGTGCCCCATGATTTTCGCTTACTACCTGCACGACCTCAGCCCGTTTGTGATCAAGTTCACGGACAAGATTGCCGTTCATTGGTATGGCCTCGCGTATGTGCTGGGGTTCTACCTCACCTACCGGGTGATGTACTTTCTGGCGAAGCGAGGGCTCTCGGAGATCAAGCCCGAGGCGGTGGCGGACTTCATCACGCTGGTGTCGCTCTTCGGCCTCGTGCTGGGCGGGCGGCTGGGCTACATGCTGCTGTACAACTTTGACGAATTCATCCATGCGCCGTGGACTTTCTTCCTGCTGAACCAAGGCGGCATGGCCGCCCACGGCGGCATCGCGGGAACGACGCTGTTCTGCGGCTGGTATGCGTGGAAGCACAAGATCTCCTGGGCGGGCATCGGCGACTCCATCGTGTGCGGTGCGCCGCTGGGCATCTTTCTGGGCCGCATCGCGAACTTCATCAATGGCGAGCTCTTTGGCCACGTGACCACGGTGCCGTGGGCGGTGAAGTTTCCGACGGAGCTGCTGCACGAGGACTTCGTAAAACAAGGGGGGGATCCGGCCCTGATGCACGAGATTTATGTGAACGGCCTGCAGCACAGCCAGGACATCATCGCTTACTTTGAGCAGCGTCGCGGTGGCCTTGCCGAGCTGGAGCAGATCCTGCACCCGCGCCACCCCTCCCAGCTTTATGAGGCTTTCGGTGAAGGCCTGCTGCTCAGCGCCATCCTGATCTTCATCCGGCTGCGCTTCCCACGGCTGCGCCAGGGCATCATCGCCGGCCTGTTCTTCATCCTTTATGCCATCGCCCGCATCGCGCTGGAGTATGTACGGCAGCCGGACAGCGGATCAGCGATGATTCTGGGCCTGACGAAGGGGCAGTTTTACTCCACCTTCATGTTCATCGTCGGTGGTCTTTTCATCGGCTACGGACTGAAGTGGGGCAAGAGCCCGCCCGGGCCTGATGCGGCCAAGGCTTGATTTTTCAGCAAGGCTATACAAAAGCCGGACCTTGTGGCGTTAGGGTGGACGTATATGTGTTGAACATGTACCTTCCCGCATGGAATCCGCCTTCGATTGGAAACAAACGTTTGATCACCTAGCTCCGCAGCTGGTGCTCTATGCGCGCCAACTGGTCGACTCCAAAGCCGATGCCGAAGACGTTGTCCAGCAGGCCTTTGTGCGCTGGTGGCGGCGCTTTCCCGAGGGGGACTCCAGCCACATTCCCCTGCTCTACGCCGCCGTCCGCACCATCGCCCTGGATCAGCGCCGCTCCGACCACCGCCGGGTGAACCGGGAGGCAAAGTCCGAGATCGCGGTGGCAGGTGAAAACGCGCCCGCCTTTGATCCCAAGCCCGAACAGAAAGAGACCGCCGCCATCGTGGACAAGGCGCTGCAGACCCTGCCCGAAGATCAGCGCGAAGTCATCACGCTGAAGCTCTGGGGCGACCTCACCTTCAACGAAATCGCCGCCATGACCGGCAGCTCGATCAACACCATCGCCGGTCGTTACCGCTACGCGCTGCAGGCGCTGCACAAGAAGCTCGGGCACCTGCGTGCCGATCTTCTCGGTGAATCCCCCTCTCCCGCCATCAACATCCTACCCTTTTCACCCACCACGGAGGCCATGTCATGAACAACGAAATCAATGAACAAGAACTCGAAAACCTGCTGCGCGGTCTCGCGCCGGCAGCAGCCTCCCCTGCCCTGGTGCAACGGGTGGATGATGAACTGAAACTGGACATGAGCTGGCTCAGCACCAGCCGCCGTAAACCGCATCGTCAGCCACGCTGGCTCATGTCTGCCGGCTGGGCCGCCATGGGTGCCGCCGCTGCCTTTGCCGTGATGAGCTACCTGCCAACGCAGCGCTCTCAGGGCGGTGCAGCATCGCTGGCCGCTGCGCCCGCCACCATTCGTGAATGGGATGACGAGCATGGCAACAGCCTCCACCGCGGCCGCAGCCTCAATGATGACAAGCTCGCCCTCGTCGTGTCCCGCGAGCTCGGAACCTGGGTGGATCCCCGCTACAGCTCACAGATGACCGTGGACATCTCCAGCAAGCAGCAGCTCCTGCAGCCGGTCTCCTTCAGATAAGCAAGGGTCCAACCAGCCTTTAGCTCCAGCCTTTCCCAACCATGAAACTGCCTCACACATTCCTCATCGCCTGTCTCGGCGTTGCACCGCTGTGTGCCCAGCAGGTGGAGCCGAAAACGGAAGCTCCCAAAACGGCCCCTGCTGAAGGGTCCGGTGCCAGTGGTGAGGGGAAAACCGAAGGCCGAGCCTCCAACGCTCCATCCGGCCATCACCATTCGCGTGGCAATGCCCAGGCTCAGCCAGAGCAGAAGCCGGTGGCCTACATCGGTGTGCTCACCCGTGAGGTGCCAGCGGAGCTGCGGGCGCAGTTCTCCCTGCCGGAAGGCTTTGGCCTGCTGGTGGATGAAGTGCTGCCCGACTCTCCCGCCAAGACCGCCGGATTGAAAGTGTACGATGTGCTGGTGAAGTTTGAGGACCAGCAGCTCGTGAACATGGAGCAGTTCATGGCGCTGGTGCGGGCAAAAAAGAAGGGCGACGTGGTGCAGCTCAAGGTCATCACCGGTGGCAAAGAAACCCAGGTGTCAGTCACGCTGGGCGAGCATCTGGTTGCTGCCAAAGAGCACCCTCAGCATCATCAAATGGGAGGGATGCCGCCGAATGGCATGGCTCCCTTCAATGGCGAGAAGTTCCGTGGTGGTGAGCAGCGCGAGCATGGCTTTCAGAATCACAACAACGCCCTGCATGAGCAGTTCGAGCGCCTGCGGAATTTTCAGAAGGAGCTGCGCGAATACCAAGAGCGCATTCAGGAGTGGTCGAAGGGCGGCAGCAAAGGCCCCATACCACAAGCGCCCATGCTTCAACTTCCCGGTCACGCTCAGCAGCCTGAAGGCGGCGGACACCGCCGCAACGGCCGTCAGCCACAAACCGGCCTCTCCATTCCACCCGGAACCGATCTGCAGCGCTTCCATTTCTCCCAGTCTCAATCCGCCGCCAACGTGACCCGGCGTGACGATACCGGTGAGTACACCCTCAAGAACGAAGACGGCAAAAAGACTTTCATCGCCCGTCCGAAAAACGGTCAGGAACAGAGCTGGCCCATCAACAACGACCAAGAGCGCGAGGCCGTGCCGCAGGAGTTCTGCGACAAGCTGCGCATGATGGATGGCGCGAACGGCGGCGTCCGCATTGAGATCCATCCCCGTCCGGACATGAATGCACCGGGCAATCCTGCGCCTGCAGGTGGTGGTAATGCTCCGGCTCTTCCGCCGGTCAAAGCGCAGACGACTTCGGCGTAGGGGATGGTTTGGGGAATGCGGCAAACGGCATGCATCTCCTGCCTTTCCAAGTTCAAAGGACGGCGCACCTTTTTGAGCGCCCACGACGCCACAGACCCGAAACTTCGGACCCGCACGGCGGTTCCCTACCAGCCCTGCGGCACGCGCTGCTCTGGGTGGTAGGGATGCGCTGTGCGCGTCCCTAGAAGTCTTCGTCCCATCGTGGGCTGCTGCCTCATCGCCTGCCCCCCTTTTCAAAAGCCCCGCCCCCCAGCGCACTTGATGCGTCCTGCATAATCGGGGCGTGGAATAGCGACACCTCCCATCAGACTCATTACATAAAAAGCGGCGACAACTCATTGAGTCATCGCCGCTTGGAGGAATGGAACTACCGAGCAGCTCCGCTTTACTTCGCTGCCAGGGCTTCTTTGATCGCGGCAGTGACTTCCGGGGAGTCTGGCTGCACCTTGGGCTCGAAGCGCTTGAGGATCTTGCCGTCTTTGCCGACGAGGAACTTGCCGAAGTTCCACTTCACATCGCCCGGGAAGGGAGAGGTCGGGCCGCTGAGCACCTGATAGAGTTCGCTCTTGTTGGGGCCTTTCACGGCTACCTTGTCAAACATCGGGAAGGTCACCTTGTACTTGAGGGAGCAAAACTCTTTGATCTCGGCATTGCTGCCGGGCTCCTGGCCGCCGAAGTCGTTGCAAGGAAAACCGAGCACGGCCAGTCCATCCTTCTTGAACTCCTGATTCAGCGCTTCGAGTTGCTTGTACTGCGGCGTGTTGCCGCACTTGGAAGCAACATTCACAATCAAGAGCACCTTGCCCTGATAGGCCTTCAAGGAGGTGTCTTTGCCATCGATGTCTTTCAGCGGCACATCGTAAACGGACTTGGGAGCGTCAGCCGCGCTGAGCGCAACGGCAAGGAGAAGAGAGGAGGCGAGGGTGAGCAATTTCATGGGACGACACCTACGCGCCAAACCTCGCTCCTCTTTGCAACAATCGCAGCTCCATCGGGAACATCACCTCCCCAGCACCAGCGTGGCGAGAGGAGGAAGATCAACGACGATGCTCCAAGGCTGGCCCTGCCACGGTGTTGGCTGGGCCTGGAATCCTGCGCCGGCGCTGACGCCTGAGCCGACGTAGTTCGGGGCGTCGCTGTTGAGCAGTTCGCGGTAGCTGCCGGCATCGGCAACGCCGACGCGATAGTCCTTGCGGGTTACGGGGGTGGCGTTGACGAGGACGGTCACCTTGTCGCCGTCCGACGAAGAGCGGGTGTAGGCAAAGATGCTGTTGTCCGCATCGTTGGCGTCCAGCCAGTGGAAGCCGCCGGGTTCGTGGTCCTTGGCATAAAGAGCCGGACGGGTGGTGTAGAGATGGTTGAGGTCTTTGACAAGCTTTTGCAGACCGCTGTGCTCTTCACCCAGGAAGAGATGCCAGTCGAGGCTGCTGTCATGCCGCCACTCATTCCACTGGCCGAATTCACCGCCCATGAAGAGAAGTTTTTTGCCGGGGTGCGTCCACATCCAGGAGAGAAACATCCGGAGGTTCGCGAACTTCTGCCAGCGGTCGCCGGGCATCTTGTTGATGAGGGAGCCTTTGCCGTGAACGACTTCATCGTGGCTGAGCACGAGGATGAAGTTTTCATCGAAGGCGTAAATCATGGCGAAGGTGGCCTCGCCGTGGTGATACTTCCGGTGCACGGGATCCTCGGCCATGTAGTGCAGGCTGTCGTTCATCCAGCCCATGTTCCATTTGAAGCCGAAACCCAAGCCGCCGGTGCTGACGGGTTTGGAGACGCCGGGCCACGCGGTGCTTTCTTCGGCGATGATGGTGGCACCGGGGTGCTTGGCGTAGCAGACGGAGTTCAGCTCGCGCATGAAGGCGATGGCCTCCAGGTTCTCGCGGCCGCCAAGGTGGTTGGGAATCCACTCACCGGCATTGCGTGAATAGTCGAGGTAAAGCATTGATGCCACCGCATCTACGCGCAGGCCGTCAATATGGAACTGCTCCAGCCAATAGAGGGCGTTGGAGATGAGGAAGTTCTTCACCTCATGGCGGCCGTAATTGAAGATGAGGGTGCCCCAGTCTTGGTGCTCGCCGAGACGTGGGTCTGCATGTTCATACAACGCGGTGCCGTCGAACTTGGCGAGGCCGTGGGAATCTTTCGGGAAGTGTCCGGGCACCCAGTCGAGGATGACGCCGATGCCGGCCTGATGGCAGCGATCAATGAATTCACGGAACTCGTCCGGGTTTCCAAAGCGGCTGGTCGGCGCGAAGTAACCGGTGACCTGATAGCCCCAGGAACCGTCAAAGGGATGTTCGGCGATGCCCATGATCTCGATGTGCGTGAAGCCGAGGTTTTTGACATACGGAATGAGATCGTCCGCGAGTTCACGGTAGGACAGCCAGCGGTTGCCCTCGCTTTCCTTGCGCTTCCAGGACCCGAGGTGGACCTCGTAGGCGCTCATGGGGGCGTGGTAGAGATCGCACTTCGCCCGCTTCTGCATCCATTCATTGTCGGACCAGCTGTAGCGCTCCATGTCGAAGACGAGGCTGGAGGTCAGCGTGCCATGCTGGGCGAAGACAGCGTAGGGATCGCTCTTCAGGCACATGTGGCCGTGGGCACCCACCACCTCAAACTTGTAATGCGTCAGCTCGGTGATGCCGGGGATGAAGATCTCCCAGATGCCGGCTTCGATGCGGTTGCGCATCACGTGCATGCGGCCGTCCCAGCGGTTCCAGTCTCCCACGACGGAGACGCGCTGTGCATTCGGGGCCCAAACGGCAAACTGGCAGCCGGCGATGCCATGCACTGTCTTCAGCCTTGCGCCCAGCACCTCCCACAGGCGCTGATGGCTGCCTTCGCGGAAAAAATAAATGTCCTGATCTCCGAGCAGCAGGCCAAAGGAGTAGGGATCGCTGAGACGGGTGGTCTCACCTTCAAACGGGGTCACTTCGAGCTCGTAGAGCCCTTTGGGCGTGACGGCTTCGAAGTAGCCGTCCTTGTGCAGCTTATCGGCCACGACGCGTTCATTGCCCACAATGACCGCCACTTCCTTGGCGTAGGGCTGCATGGTGCGAACCACCTGCTTCCCTGCCCCGGCCTCATGCGCCCCGAGGAACGCGAACACATTTTGATGTCGTGCAGCCAGCACGGCTTCGATCTCGGCATTCTTGGAATATGGACTCATTGAAGGCACTCATGGAGCCTTTCGACCAGAAAGCAACGGCTCTAACATCTCCTGTACAATTCGTGACCAGGCGAGCCGCGCCATCATCTGCCGCTGCGACTGCCTCATCTGGATGGCGGTGTCTTTTTTGATCTTGCGTGCGAGAGCCTTGGGGGAGGCTGTGAGCTTGAAAAAAGTGGCTCCCACCGCCACCTCCCGATGCGCCGGAATGCAGGAGCAGTACACGGGCACACCATGCATCGCGCCTTCGATCAGAGGAAGTCCGTAGCCTTCCTGCGTACTGGGCAAAAACAGCAGATCCGCCATGTGGTAGAGGCTGCGCACGTCATTGTCGGTCAAAGGGGCCTTTTCACCGAGAAAACGTACGCGTTTGGTCACGCCAAGTTCTTTGGCCAGTTGCTTCAATTCACGGAAGTACTTCGCTCCATCGGACTGATGCGGATCAGGAGCCGCCGTGACAATGTACAAGGCCTCAGGCAGTTCTGCGAGCAGCCGCAGGCCGAGTTCGATGTTCTTCCGCCGCACGAAACGCGTGGGCTGCAGCAGTACCAACCCCTGGTGCTCGAGCTTCAGGTCTCGAACACGTTCAGTAAGGCCCAGAATGGCGGCAGAGTCACAGCCATTGGGAATGACGTGGATCGGCTCATCCGTCACCAGCGCGTAGTCCTGCCGCCGGAACTCGGAAACCGCCACATGCACGGCCTCCGGCACTTGATCCCACCAGCGCACGTCATGCACCCAGTTGATCCAGCGGATGTCGGGGCGTGAGCGTGTGAGTGCGATAAGTTTCTTCGTCCAGGCAAGATCGAAGGGCATGGTGAAGACGTTATGAACGATGACCGCATCCCAAGCTGCCATGTGCCATTCCTCACGCGTGAGGACTTCCACCTCATGTCCCAGCATGCGCAGCGCGGCGGCCTGCTCGCCAATGACACGTTCCACGCCACCAATGACGGGAGGTTTTGAGTAATGAAGAATAGCTATCAACATGAATGAGGGGGCAATAGTGTCACTTTATGGTAATTATAGTTTCCTGAGGAACGAGCTTTATTTGAGTGTGGATTGATTTATTTTATTTAAGCCAGATTCGAAGTCCGCCCACCCTGCTCTTCCAATCTCGAACCTAGAACAGGAATGAATGCAAGCAACTCACAGTCAATGGGTTAACTTATAAATATGATTTTGTGACTGATGCGGTTACATGGGAAAAGTGCAGGCAGTCCATTCACTCTGAGTAAGACAGCATTCGGCCTCAAAGGCTCATTTATTTTACCACCCATCTTAACTTTTAAGTTCGGTGCAATTTGTAGGAGCTTTATATGACGTATAAGAAATGGAATTCTTTCGCAGCCCCATGACCAAACTAGGCAGCTCACCACATCCTCTTCAATGGGCCAGACTCGAACCACGATCCTCCCACCCTGCCCAGCATGACGATGAAGTTTTCGCCGGACTTTTCCGCATTCCACCATAGTTTGTCTGCTTGGTGGAAAGTGAGTCATGACCACCCACTTAGAAAAGGATGTACGCATGATACTTGACAGACATCAGCATTTTAACCTATGACGTCAATGTCATGAAAACGACTACACACTTAGCCTGGATTGTTTTTTCCCTCCTTATCGTCGCCTTGATGCCAGCACAGGCCAAAGACGAAACGGTGCGCCTGTCCTACCCATCCAAAGTCGAGTCATCGAAGGGCAAAGAGCGCGAGAAGCTTTTTACGCCGTGGATGAGCTACGACGCCCTGCGCATCCAGGTCGAGGAGAAGCGGGCCAAGGGCGAGCAGATCATCTACTTTGAATATAATGGCAGCATCTCCCAGGCCCGCGCCATTTTTGTGAACAAGCTCAAGCTGAACGGCCCCTACTCACGCTGGTATATGGCAACAGAGCAGGCCATGGAGGACAAACTCAACAGCGAGATTAAGGGCGGCCTCCAGACCGCCTTCGTCGTTCGTAACCTCAGCGGCGGCTACACCATGCTGTTCGTCTCACCACAGGACATGACGGCTGTGCGCGCACAGCTCACGACACTTGGCATTGGTGAGCCGAGGCTGAAAAAGTGATCGCGCTGGTCTGAATGTCTCCTGCTCTTGAAGCCATGAAAACGACTGCACACTCTGTCTGGTTTGCCTTGTCTCTCGTTTTGGTCGTCTTGAACCCGGCCCGGGCCAAAGACGAATTGAGGGTGTCCTATCCGTCCAAAGTCGAGTCATCGAAAGGCAAGGAGCGCGAGAAGCTCTTTTCCAAATGGATGAGCGCCCAGGCTGCCGTGGCTTATAACGAGGAAATGTGGAAGAAGGGTCAGCAGCTTGTTTACTTCGAGTACGACAGCACCCAGAACCAATGGCGCGCCATCCATTCCAGCAAGTTGAAGTTCAAGAGCCCCTACTCCTGGCGGGCGTTCATTGATGAAAAGGAGATGGAGACCCAGCTCAACACTGAGATCAAGCTCGGCCGCCAGCCAGCTTTCATCGTTCGGGAAAATGGTGCTTACGCCATGCTCTTCGTCACGCCGGAGGATCTGGACGCCGTGCGCCCAGAGCTCAAGGCACTGGGCGTCGGCGAGCCGAAGCTGAAGAAGTGAGCAGGCCGGGCTGCCGCTGAACAGCGTGGCTTACACCACGATGTTCACCAGCTTGCCCGGCACGACGATGATCTTCTTCGGTGTCTTGCCTTCCATGAACTCCTGCACGCGGGCGCTGGCGAGGGCGACCTTTTCGATCTCCTCCTTGGTGGCCTGAATGGGCAGGCGGGCTTTGTCACGCAGCTTGCCATTGACCTGGAAGACGATCTCCACCTCGTCCTCGATGAGGGCGGCGGGATCATACTTCGGCCAGGTGGCGTCGCTGAGCAGGCCCTGCACGGCCAGCGCGGGGAACTTGCTGGCGATGCGGGCATTCAGATCATCCGCGATGTGCGGCGCGAAGGGGCTGAGCACCTTGAGGAAGGTGACGACTGCGGAAGCAGGCATCACTTCTTCAGCCGTGAAGGTCTTGGTGCAGATCATCATCTGGCTGATGGCGGTGTTGAAGCTGAGCTTCTCAATGTCCTCACCACATTTCTTGATGGTCTCGTGCAGGGCTTTGGTGACCTGCTTGTTGGCAGGCACGTCTTGCAGCGCAGCGGACACGCTCCACACGCCTTCTTCACTGACTTCCATGACGAGACGCCAGACGCGGGCAAGGAAGCGGTACACGCCCTCCACACCCTTCATGCTCCAAGGCTTCACCTGCTCCAGCGGGCCCATGAACATCTCATACAGGCGCAGCGAATCCGCGCCGTACTCGCGCACGACGTCATCGGGGTTCACCACATTGCCGCGTGACTTGGACATCTTCTGCCCGTCTTCGCCGAGGATGAGCCCCTGGTTCACCAGACGCTGGAACGGTTCCGGCGTGCTGACGTAGCCGAGATCAAACAGCACCTTGTGCCAGAAACGGGCATACAGCAGATGCAGCACGGCGTGCTCGGTGCCGCCGACGTAGAGATCCACGCCGCCGGGTTTGCCGCCGCCCATCCAGTATTTCTCAGCCGCTTCGCCGACGAAACGCTCGCTGTTCTGCGCATCGCAGTAGCGCAGGTAGTACCAGCAGGAACCGGCCCACTGCGGCATGGTGTTGAGTTCACGCGTGGCCGTGGCGGAGTAGCGCACCCAGTCGGTGGCTTTGGAAAGAGGAGGCTCGGGCGTGCCCGTGGGCTTGAAGTCTTCCAGCGTCGGCGGCAGCAGCGGCAGTTCGCTTTCGGGAATGCTGCGGTGGCTGCCGTCTTCCCAAACGATTGGGAAGGGCTCGCCCCAGTAACGCTGACGGCTGAAGAGCCAGTCGCGCAGCTTGAAGTTCACGGTGCCTTTGCCCAGGCCTTTTTCTTCGAGCCAGGCGGTGATTTTCTTCTTTGCCTCAGGAGTGGGCAGGCCGTTGATGTCCACACCACCAGGAATCGGATTGATTGGGGAGCAAACAGCAAAGCCTTCGCCTGCTGCCGCTTTTTCCAACCATTCACCTTTTCCAATTGCTCCATGGCCAGGAACCATTTCGCCAACAACAACGATGTTGATGGGCAGTTCGAATTTCTTGGCAAACTCGAAGTCGCGCTCGTCATGCGCAGGCACGGCCATGATGGCGCCGGTGCCGTAGCCCATGAGGACGTAGTCGGCGGTCCAGATGGGAATCTGCTCGTTGTTGACGGGATTGATGGCGTACGCGCCGGTGAAGACGCCGGACTTTTCCTTGGCGAGTTCGGTGCGTTCCATGTCGCTCTTGCGACCGGCTTTCTCACGATACTCCTCCACAGCGGTGGCCTGCTCTTCGGTGACCAGCATGTCCACCAGACGGTGCTCAGGCGCGAGCACCATGTAGGTGGCTCCAAACAGCGTGTCGGGACGCGTGGTGAAAACGGTGATCGTCTCTTCGCTGCCGGCCACCTTGAATTTCACTTCGGCGCCTTCACTGCGGCCGATCCAGTTGCGCTGGTGCAGCTTGATGCTCTCCGGCCAGTCGAGGCCGTCGAGTTCGTCGATGAGGCGTTGGGCATAAGCAGTGATGCGCAGCATCCACTGGCGCATGGGGCGGCGCTCCACGGGGAATCCGCCGACTTCGCTCTTGCCATCCACGACTTCTTCATTGGCCAGCACGGTACCGAGTTCCGGGCACCAGTTCACGGGCGCGGAGGACACGTAGGCGAGACGGCGTGAGTCGATCTCTTCGCGGGAAACCCCCTTACCTTCGAGTTCAGCGATGGGGTGAGCTTTGCCATCGTCACCGACATACGAGTTGTACAGCTTCAGGAAGATCCACTGCGTCCACTTGAAGTAACCGGGGTCAGTGGTGTTCACTTCACGATCCCAGTCGTAGGCGAAGCCGAGGCGCTTGAGCTGGCCGCGGAAGCCTTCGATGTTCTTCTCCGTGGTGGCACGCGGATGCTGGCCGGTCTTGATGGCGTACTGTTCGGCCGGCAGGCCAAAGGCATCCCAGCCCATGGGGTGCAGCACGTTGAAGCCGGACATCTTCTTGAAGCGGCCGATGATGTCCGTGGCGGTGTAGCCTTCCGGATGCCCGACGTGCAGGCCCGCGCCGCTGGGATAGGGGAACATGTCGAGCACGAAGTACTTCGGCTTCGAGGCATCGAAGTCGGCATCACCAGGGTTCGGAGTGCGGAAGGCCTTCCTGGCCTCCCACACGTCCTGCCACTTGGGTTCAAACTCAGAGAATGGGAAGGCTTTGCGCTGCTCGCTGCTCATAGGGGGCGCGAAAGAAGGCGAGGGTCGCTATGAGGTCAATTAAGTACTCACGAGCTTTAGCTCGTTCTGGAAACGCCTCGCAGCCCCCAGAATCCGGAGTGAGCTAAAGCTCACAAGTACTTTGGGAGGCCGCTTTCATACATTGCGACTTCGGAGCGCGGAATTTATTCCGCAGCACTCCGCAAGCCCCCATGCCTCCGCTTTGCCCCCAGGCATCGCCGCTCCAACGGTGACAGCGGAGCCACGTTGCTTGCTGCCGAGGATGAGGAAATCCCCGGCTTGAAGAGGATGGTTCGTCGTTAAGAGACTGGCGCTTCGGCGGAGAGCTGCGGAATAAATTCCGCGCTCCATGGTGCTTCGCGTCAGCTACTTGACCCCTGCCCCTCCTACTTAAACAGCTTCGTTCCCGCCTTGAGATGCGCTTCGTGCTCCATCATGCGGAGTTCCACGCGCTCGCGGATCGTACGTTCCCCGATGCCGTCGTGCTTGGTGGCGACGAGGGCTTTGAGGAGGTCGATCATCGACTTCAGATCGTCCATCATCACAAATTCAGGCGCGATCTGGCGGGCGTCGTTGAGATTGTGGTAGTTCCCCAGCGGAATGGAGATGCCCGCGCTGCGGACACCTGCGGCCTGGGTGGCGGTGGCTTCGCAGGCACCGGCATCCAGCAGGCAGCGCTGCACGCGGATGCCCTGCTCTTTGGCGGTGGTCATCAGCACGGCCATGGCTTCGCTGTCAAAAATGGAAACACGGTCTCCGACGCGGAGGATCGGACCGCCGCCCATGACGGCGCCATTGACGGGACGGCTGGTTTCGAGGGAAAGGAAAACGCTGTCGGCACCAAAGGGCCAGTTTTGCGCGAGGTGCCAGGCTCCGAGCCAGCCCACTTCTTCCGCACGGGTGAAGGCCGCATGCACGGTGGTCTGGATGTTCAGGCGGGCAAGGTCGAGGAAAGTCATCACGATGGCCGCGCAGCCGATGATGTCGTCACAGGCGGTGGCTTCGATGCGGGTGTTGGTGATGTTCACCGGGAAATTCCAGGTGGCGATCTGCCCCTTGGCCTTGCGCAGGCCGCGCTTCACACCAGCGTCCACTTCGAGCTGGCCGACGCCGCCGAGGAAATCCCATTCATCGCGCTTGGTGCTGCCGGGTGGCTTGATGAAAGCGGGGTGGTCCATGTGGGCACCGAGCACCCAGGTGGGCTTGCTCTTGGATTTGCCGTTCTTGTAGGTGGCCAGCAGATTGCCAAACTTGTCATGCTTCAACTTCACATGCGGACAGTCTTTGAGCAGCGCCTCGATCTCCGCACGGACATGGTATTCATGAAACGGGGCCGTCGGCTGCTTGAGGAGTCGCTTGAGAATGTTGTTGAGGTTGGTGGCGGGCATGCGCCATCCTAAAGCGAATTTATGCAAACAACAAACGCCACGTGAAGCTGCTTCGATTTTTCTTCGAGCCCGCCGCATGGATGAATGCGGCTTGTGGTTGCTGTCACGACAAGGCTTTGTGGTTGATCGCAGGCATGCGCCGTCGTAACACGAAACGTCCCTCTTATACCCTTTGTGAAGAAGCTCCGATATTCTATTGAGATCATGCTGCTGGATCTGGCCGTGTGGCTGCTGCCACGACTGCCGCGTCACGTGCTCATGGTTCTGTCACGCGTCCTCGGCAGGCTGGCCTACTGGCTGGATGCGCGCGGACGTACCACGGCGCTGGACAATCTGCGCTGCGCCTTTGGCGATCAGTACACCCCAGCTCAAAGGGCAAAAATCGCCTGCGGCTCCTACCAGGTCTTCGCGCGCACTTTCGTGGATTTGTTCTGGTCCCCCCAGCTCAATGCGGAGAATTGGAAGCCGCATTTCGACATCATCACGGACGCCGCTGCTGAAGAAAGAGCACGTGAAAATGGCGCTGTGTGGGTGACGCCGCATTACGGTAATTTTGAACTCGTCAGCCAGATCTGGGGATTTCGTGGATTCCCCTTCACCGTCGTGGCGCAGGATTTCAAGAACCCGGCCATCACGCATCTTTTCAGAAGACTGCGGGAGCAGTCCGGGCACACTTTCATCTCGCAGGATAATGCGATGATCAAACTGATGAAGGCGCTTAAGCGCAAGGGCCATGCAGGGCTGCTCACAGACCTGAGCATCGCTCCCGGCAGGGCCGCGACGGCGATCCAGTGCTACGGCCTGTGGACCTCCGTGCCGACGCTGCATGTGGAGCTGGCGAAGCGCCTCGGTCTCTCGATCATCACCGGGGTATGCCGTCCTCTGGACGACGGACGCTATGAAGCGCACCTGTTTGAAGCCATTGAACCCAAGCCGGAGGACGACACACGTGAGGTGACGCAGCGCATCTGGGACCTCTTTGAAGCCGAGATCCGCAAGCACCCCGAGTGCTGGCTGTGGATGTACAAGCAGTGGCGCTACCGCCCGGTGGGCGAACTGAGCGTGCCGCACCCGGACTACCCGAGTTATTCCAATCTCAGCGAAGCCCTCATCCAGATGATTCCCGAAGCCCAGCGTCCGCAGCCGAAGGCGGAGTGAATGTCTCTGAAAGAGATCGCCGAATGCGCCTGTTTTTCCATTGCCCAGTGTGATCGGCGCTCGTAACCCTCACATCTTCCAAAAACCAACCCGCCAATGTCCATTCCCCATCTTCCTGCCCTCCGCAAAGGCCGCCCCTATGAGTCGCTCGACAAGGCTCAGGTCAAAGATCACAAAACCGGCGAGGTCTGCGCCGAAATCAGCCAGGTGAATGCCGGCATCGTGCGCAAGGATCTGGCGAAGATCGGCGAAGCACGCGCCGCGCTGAAGAAGTTCACCGTGGAGCAGCTCATCGAAATCACGGCCAAAGCAGGCGAGCTCTTCCTCAACGGCACCCTGCCCCTGGGCGACAAAGGCCACACGCAGACGCCGGAAGAATACATCGCCACGCTTTCCCGCACCAGCGGCCTGCCGCACGTGATGGTGAAGCGCAACATGGCCAAGCTGCACTTTGCGCTGACGAACATGAAGATGATCCTCAACGGCCTCACACGCGGCCTTGATTTGAGCGTCATCGATCGCGGCTTTGGCACGCAGTCCGGCTGCCCTGTCTCCTACTTCCCCACCACCAAGTCCCTCGGCCTCGTGATGCCGAGCAACTCCCCGGCGGTGAATTCCCTCTGGCTGCCCGCCATCGCGCTCAAAATTCCGGTGATCATCAAGCCAGGCCGCGAAGAGCCGTGGACACCTTACCGTCTCATCCAGGCTTTCATCGCTGCAGGCGCACCTGCCGAGGCCTTTGGCTTCTACCCGACCGACCACGAAGGCAGCGGTGAAGTGGTGAAGCTCAGCGGACGCAACCTCGTCTTTGGTGACGTGGCCATGGCGAAGATGTACGAAGGCAACCCCTCCGTGCAGGTGCATGGCCCGGGCTGGAGCAAGATCATCATCGGCGAAGACAAGATCGAAAACTGGAAGGACTACCTCGACGTGATGGTGGCCTCCATCAGCGACAACGGCGGCCGCTCCTGCATCAATGCCTCCGCAGTCATCGTGCCGAAGTATGGCAAGGAAATCGCCACCGCTCTCGCTGAACGCCTGGGCCCTGTGGGACCGACCACGCCTGAGGACGAAAACGCACGTCTCGCAGGCTTTGCGAACGTGAAGATGGCTGATTACATCGACAGCGCCATCGACAACGATCTGCAGACTGCTGGCGCTGAAGACATGACCGCCAAGTTCCGTGAGGGACCGCGCAAGGTGGAATTCCAAGGCGGCACCTTCCTGCGCCCCACCATCATCTGGTGCTCGGACAACAAGCATCCTCTCGCCAACCGCGAATTCCTCTGCCCTTACGCCAGCGTGCTGGAAATGCCGCAGAGCGAAGTGCTGGGCCGCATCGGCTACTCCCTCATCGTCACCGCCATCACGCAGGACCCCGCCTTCATCAACGACCTCCTTGAGTGCGGCGACATCGACCGTCTGAACATCGGGCCGATCAGCACCATGAAGATCAGCTGGGACCAGCCGCACGAAGGCAACATGTTCGAGTTCCTGTACAAGCGCCGGTCGATTGACTGCGCGTGATCCGAAGCCATCCTTCATGGAATCGGAAACGCAATCTTCTCAACAGACTAAGCCGAAGCTATTTTGCTTCGTGCTTATGCCTTTCCTTTCCGATTTTGGTGATGTCTATCAGATAGGGATTAAAGAAGCATGCCAAGCTGCTGGAGCTTATTGCGAGCGGGTCGACGAACAAATATTTTCGGAACGAATACTAGATCGAATATACAATCAGATAGCCAAAGCGGATGTGGTCATTGCAGACATGACAGGGCGCAACGCGAATGTGTTTTATGAGGTTGGGTATGCTCATGCATTGGGCAAACCGACTGTATTGCTGACGCAGAATGCAGATGACATCCCTTTCGACCTGAAACATTTCCCTCATATTATCTATGAATCGAAGCTAACAGTTCTTCGGGAAAAATTATCTAAAGTTATCCAATGGCATGTGAAACATCCAGCCACCATGTTAAATGAAATCATTTTTCCGCTATCACTGCAAATAAACGGGCGCAACCCTTTGAAGGAGCCAATAACCTTAATTGGTGACTATGCAGACCGTTCGTTTAAATTTGAACTAACCCTTGAAAATCAAGGAACGACCCATCTTGATGAGGCTGATTTCAGAATTGGATTGATAGATAATGGCACTATTGAACAGGTTCACATTAACAATGCTCCCACATCAAGAGCGACACTCGCCGACGGAAGGTCACAATTTACCTTCCCCACACTCAGAAGCCTCATGCCGGGTGAATTTTTAACTTACAGGCCAGCGCTTTATATTTATCAATATCCTAAAGCTCCAGGACCCTACTCGTTAATTTTTCGAGTATTCACCAAGACATCCAAACGTGATTTTGATGCATCTTGGCTTCCTAGAGGTAGTGAGAAAACGGAAAAATAAATCTCAATGTCCCTCGCCCCCTTCGACAACCAGCCGCGCACGCGGCTCATCTACGGCAACGGCACGCTCGCGCGAGTAGGCGAACTGGCGAGTGGTCTCGGCGGCACGCGTGCGCTGGTGGTGAGTGATCCCGGCATTGTGAAGGCGGGCTATGTGACACGCGCCGTCTCCTTCCTCATCGAGGCCGGGCTGCAGGCGCGGGTGTTTGGAGACGTACGGGAGAATCCCAGCACGGAAGATGTGGATGCCTGCGTGGCCGTGGCGCGTGAGTTCAAGGCGGACATCATCGTCGGCCTGGGCGGTGGCAGCAGCATGGACACCGCGAAGGGCTGTAACTTCATCCTGACCAATGGCGGCCGCATTCAAGACTACTGGGGCGTGGGCAAGGCCACGAAGCCGATGCTGCCGATCATCGCCATCCCCACCACCTCCGGCACGGGCAGCGAGTGCCAGAGCTTTGCGTTGATCTCCGATGCGGTGACGCATGTGAAGATGGCCTGCGGTGATCCCAAAGCCGCCGCGAAAGTAGCCATCCTCGATTCCGAACTCACCATTTCCCAGCCGCACCGCGTGACCGTTTGTACCGGCATCGATGCGCTGACGCACACGCTGGAAACCGCCGTCACGAACAAGCGGAATGCGTTTTCATCCCTCTACTCCCGCGAAGGCTTCCGCCTCTGCCACAGCGGCTTCAGCCGTGTGTTGCGCGATCCGAAAGACCTGGAAGCACGCGGCATGATGCAGCTGGGTGCCGCGTATGCGGGCATCGCCATTGAAAACAGCATGCTCGGCGCCGCCCACTCCTGCGCCAATCCACTTACCGCGAAGTTTCACGTCGTCCATGGCGAAGCCGTGGGGGTGATGATGCCGCATGTGATCCGCTTCAATTCGCACGATCCCGAGATCGCCGCCATCTACAAAAGCTACTTCGACGGCGACCTCGCCGACCGCGTGAGCGAGCTCCTCTGGGAAGCCCGCATGCCCCGCAACATCGCCGAATACGGCGTGAAGGAAGAGCACCTGAAAGACCTCGCCGAGATGGCAGCCAAGCAGTGGACGGCGCAGTTCAATCCGCGCCTGCCCAGCGTGGCGGATTTCGTGGAGCTGTACCGCGCAGCGCTGTAACGCACTCGCGATCTAAAGCTCGTGACTCCTTTCGACATCCGTGTTTAAGAGACGGCTGTGAATCCCGCCGAACATCTGGACGCCCTGCTGGCACGGCCTGAGCCGTTGCTGGCGCTGGCGCCGATGCAGGATGTCACGGACCTGGAGTTCTGGCGGCTGATGGCGCGCTACGGCGGGGCGGATGTCTATTATACGGAGTACTTCCGCGTGCATGCGGACTCGCACCTGGACAAGCCGATTCTCGCCTCGCTGATTCACAATCCCACGGGCAAACCGGCCATCGCGCAGATGATCGGGAATGACATCCCTTCACTGGTGCGCAACGCCAAGGAACTGCAGCACTACAACATCGCCGCTGTGGATCTCAATCTCGGCTGCCCTGCCCCCATCGTGTACAAGAAGTGCGCGGGCGGCGGCCTGCTGCGCGATGTGCCGCGCATCGAGGGCATTCTGGGCGCGCTGCGCGAGGCCATCTCCATCAAGTTCACGGTGAAGACACGCCTCGGTTTTGACGACACGGAAACGATCGACGCTCTGGTGCCGCTGTTTGCCAAGCATGGCGTGGACCTCGTCACCATCCATGGCCGCACGGTGCTGCAGATGTATCGCGACGGCGTACGCTATGACTTGATCGGCACCGCGACCGCCAACCTCCCCTGCCCCGTGCTGGCGAATGGCAACATCAGCTCCCACGTGGATGCGTCCGAGGTGACGGAGCAGACCGGTGTGCGCGGACTCATGCTCGGACGCGGGGCCATTCGCAATCCGTGGATGTTCGACCAGATCCGCCAGCACGTACGCGGCCAACCCGTCTTCCACCCCACTCCCGCCGACCGCCTGCGCTACGTGGAGGAGTTGTACGAATGCGTGACGCTGCCGAACACCCGGGAACTGGACATGGTGAACCGCATCAAAAAGCACCTCAATTTCTTCGCCTGGGGCTTGGCCGATGCCGAGGGCTTCCTCAGCGCCATGCGCCGCTGCACCACGCGTGCCGGCATCATGGAGGTATGCCAGCGGGCGTTTGGGGTTTGATTCCGCCGTAATTTTCACAGTCTTTCCTCGTATTGGACATCCGCCCAAGCCTATGCTATCGCCCGCACCCATGTTTTCTCCCCGAACACTCCTTCCACTTCTAGCCCTGGCTCCCGCGTTTCTTGGCGCTGCGGAGAAGATTGATTTCAACAAGCAGATCAAGCCCCTGCTCGAAGGTGCCTGCACCCACTGCCACGGCGAGAAAGAGGACAAGGGTGACTTCCGCATGCACACGCTGGAAGACATCAAGAAGGGCAACGAAAACGGCCCCGGCCTCACGCCCGGCGATTTGAAAAAAAGCGCCATCTACACCACGCTGCTGCTCGGCGCCGATGAAGACATGGCCATGCCACCGAAGAAGGAAGGCGCGCTGGAGAAGTCCCAGATCGAAGTGATCAAGGCCTGGATCGAGCAAGGTGCTGAGTGGCCGGAAGGCGTGGTGCTGGAGCAGACCCCGCGCATCAAGTTTGAAAAGCACATCCAGCCGATTCTGGAGCAGAACTGTGTCTCCTGTCACAATGCCGACAAGGCCAAGGGCGACTGGATCATCACTACGCGGAAGGAAGCCTTCACTACCGGCGAAAACGCCCCGAACATTCTCCCCTTTGACCTCAAGAGCGCGATCTACCATGCCACGACACTGGCCGCTGATGACGACGATTTGATGCCGCCGAAGAAGAGCGGCGGCCCATTGAGCAAGGAAGACATCAACTTCCTCCGCCTGTGGATCCTGCAAGGCGCGCCATGGCCTGAAGACCTCAAGCTGACCGCGAAGGAAAAGAAGGGCCCGGCTTCGACCAACCCGGACAATCTGGAACTGGTGAAGAAGATTCACGCCTTCATCGTGCAGACCTCCAAGGAGAAAAAAGAGGCGGAGATGAAGGCCTATGACTCCAAGATCCCGAAGACGGGCATCCCCTTCAGCATGGTGGTGATCAAGAGCGGTGAATTCACCATGGGCAGCCCTGACAGCGAAGCCGACCGTGGCGATGACGAAGGCCCGCAGGTGAAGAAGACCATGAAGCCCTTCTGGATGGGCAAATACGAAGTGACATGGGATGAGTATGAACCCTTCCAGCTCACCAGCATCGGCCGCAACAAGGACGGCTCCCGCCAGGTGTGGAAGCCGACCGACAAGCCGGAAGATCTGATCTCCCAGCCAACCCCGCCGTATCAGCCCATGGACTTCGGCATGGGCCGTGACCGCTACCCGGCCATCTGCATGACGCAGCACGCTGCCAACAAGTATTGCCAGTGGCTCAGCGCCCAGACCGGACAGTTCTACCGCCTGCCGACTGAGGCCGAGTGGGAATATGCCGCCCGTGCCGGGACCAAGACCGCTTATTTCTTCGGCGACGACAAGGCACAGCTCAAAGACTACGCCTGGTACTTCGACAACGCCCCGAACTTCCAGTACGCGAAGATCGGCCTGAAGAAGCCCAACCCTTGGGGCCTCTACGACATCTACGGCAACGTCTGCGAATGGTGCCTCGATCAATACACCCCCACGACGCCAGCCTCTTCGATTCTCGGCAACGACTGGGTGCGCTCCAAGACCCCCTACCCGCATGTGGCCAAAGGTGGCACTTATGACGACGATCCGGAACTTCTCCGCAGCTCCGCCCGCAAGGCTTCCGATCCGCTGTGGAAACAGCAGGACCCACAGCTGCCAAAGAGCATCTGGTACCTCACGGATGCTACCTGGCTCGGCTTCCGCATCGTGCGCCCTCTGGAAATCCCCACGGTGGAAGAGATGTTCGCCGCCTGGAACAATGGTGTCGCCAAAGAATAACGACATGCTTTTCCTCTGATCTTAAACAGGCCGCTGCTCCCCAGCGGCCTGTTTTTTGATCACCCACGACTCCCCGATACGTTCAAGCCTGCCACTCTCACCTCAAACTCCCCACTGACGCACTCATGACCCAGCCCAAATCCTCCAACAATGGTGCCATGGCCGCACTGATCGCCGCATTCCTCGGCTGGCTCTTTGACGGCTTTGAAATGGGGTTGTTCCCGCTTATCGGCAAACCGGCGTTGCAGGACCTGCTGCCGCAGGCGAGCGCCATCGTGCAGACCCAGTGGTTCACGGTGATCATTGCCGTCTTCCTCGTGGGCGCGGCCACCGGCGGCGTGTTGTTCGGCTGGCTGGGAGACAAGCTCGGACGCGTGAAGGCCATGACCCTGGCCATCTTCACCTACGCCATCTTCAGCGGCCTCTGCGCCTTCGTCACCGAGGCCTGGCACTTCGCCGGTCTGCGTTTCGTGGCCTCTCTCGGCATGGGGGGCGAGTGGGCTCTGGGCGTTGCTCTGGTCAATGAAATCTGGGGGAACAAGAACCGCGCCTGGATCGCCGGCATGATCGGTGCCGCTTCAAACATTGGCTTCCTGCTCACCGGCCTCATCAGTTGGAAGCTGAACGCCAGCCTGGACGTCGTCACCGGCTGGATTCATGCCATGGGCCTTTCCCCGGAGAACACCGAGTATCTGCTGCACAACCGTGCGTGGCGTTTCATTGCCGTCAGCAGCGCTCTTCCGGCCATCATCAATTTCTTCATCCTCGTCTTTGTGCCTGAGTCCCACAAATGGGAGGCGGAAAAGAAATCCGGCAGCACTTCGCACTGGGCCACGATGGATCTGCTGGGCGTGCTCATTGCCTGCCTGGCCGCCATGGGTATCATTTATGTGTGGTCGCCTTTGGCGAACCTCGGCGGCCTCGGAGCTGGCTTGGTGACAGTGGTGGGTCTTGCCATCGCTTTGTGGGGCTACATGCATCCGATGCGCCAGTACATGTCCCGCTCCGTGGCTGCCGGCAGCACGCTGACGGCCGACCGCAGCATCATCATGCGCAATCTTTTCATCGGGGCCGGACTCGCCGCCGTGGCATTGCTCGGCACCTGGGGCTCCGCGCAGCAGGCCGCCCGCTGGGCTTCCGATCTGGCACCCAAAGGCAGTACTCTGCCCGTGATCGATTTTGTGGTCATTTCTACCGCTCTGGGTGCGATTATCGCCACCCTGATCACCCCCTTCATCGCCGACAAGCTGGGACGTCGTGTGACCTACACCCTGCTCTGCGCCGCCGCCCTCGCGGCTTCGCTGGGTTTCTTCCGTTTCAATGTTCCCTTTGTTGGCGATGAGATTCCGACCACACTGATCACCACCGCATTCCTGCTGGGCGGCATCACGGCTTCCTTCTACGGCTTCTTCCCGCTCTACTTCCCGGAACTCTTCCCCACCAGCGTGCGCGCCACGGGTCAGGGCTTCTGCTTCAACTTTGGCCGCCTCATTGCCGCAATCGGTGCGCTGCAACTCGGAAATCTGACGGCCATGTTCAAGACAGACACCGTCACCGTGGTGCAGTCCGCTGCCAATGCCTACTCGGTCCTCTCCTGCATCTACCTCGTGGGAATGGTGCTGGTGTGGTTCGCACCCGAAACCAAGGGCCGCACTCTGCAATAACCCCCAATTGGGGACATTGACTCAAACCTCCCCCTGAAAGAGTGTTTGCTAATTCTCCTTTCATAGATAATAATAAGCGTACATTAACCTCTCACAAATAAGAAGTTATTCACCGCACTGAGTAAAAACTTATGGATTCTATGATTTTACCTTGATCCTACCAATGGATCTTGTTACATTAGTCATTATTCAAGAATTTCTCGGAAACCATAGCTCTAAGGACACCCTCCATGATTAACGGAACCAAAAACCCCGCCAAAGACCACGCCAAGCTGGCAGATTTCATCCTGTTCAGTCAGCGCGAGTTTTTGCTTAATCTCTCCCGTGAGCTGAACCGAGATAACATCTCCTTTGCTCAGTTCTTCCTGCTCGGCTACCTCGCTACGTCGAAAGAGCTGACCATGACCGACATCGCCCGCAAGATGGGACATTCCACCGCAGCCGCCACCGGCCTCGTGGACCGTCTTGAAAAACTCGGCCTCATGGAGCGCACCCATGCTGTGGATGACCGCCGCAAGGTGCTCGTTCGCATCACCTCCCGTGGCATCGAGCTCGTCAGCCGCCTGCGTGACGAACTGCAGAATCAAATCGCTGACGCCATGAGCGAAACCTCTTCCGCAGATGCCGACAGCTTCATGAACTCCTATCGCTCTCTGGACACAGCGGCGACGGCTCGTTAAGCGATTGTTTCCCTCTTCTTTTGCAAAGGCGCTCGGTTTATCCGTGCGCCTTTGTTTTTTTCATGGCAGAACAGTCCTGTGATGAACAACAATCAACCATGGATGACTTTCCCTGCGCTCGAAGCACTGCCCGGATTTGCGCATCGCTTCACCCTGCGGCACCCCGAAATTGATGTGAACGACGAGCGCGCCATCGTCGTGAGCCGCTTGTGGGACTGGCATCGCTCCCAGGCTGAGGAACTCGGGTTTTCGGGGGCTGCTCTGTGCATCGCCGAACAGGTGCATGGGCGGGAGGTTGCGGTGCTCACGGCACCCACGAGTGAAATTATTTCGGGAACCGACGGACTGATCTCAAACGTGCCGGGCCTGGTCATTGGCATCTACGTCGCCGACTGCTGCGCTGTCTATCTCGCCGATCCACGCACCGGAGCCTTCGGCGTCGTGCATTCGGGCAAAAAAGGTTCCGAATTCGGCATCACGACGCAGGCGATCGAGAAAATGCAGCAGCATTATGGCTCACGCCCGGAGGACCTGCACATCCAGTTGAGCCCCTGCATTCGACCTCCAGCTTATGAAATCGATTTTGCCGCACAGATTCGCCAGCAAGCCCTGGATGCTGGCGTTCCGACAGCGCAGATCCATGACACCGGGCTCTGCACTTCTTTGGATTTGCGCGGCTTTTATTCCTACCGCATGGAGAAAGGCCGAACCGGGCGCATGCTGGCGCTGCTCGGTCGCACTGCTTGATTAACCATGACATTTCATTCACCCGCCAAAATCAATCTCTGGCTGCGCATTCTCGGCAAACGGCCGGACGGTTTTCATGAGGTGCAGACCCGTCTGTGCCGGCTGGCCCTGGGAGACACGGTCGAGATCGAACACCTGGGCAAAGGCACGGATGTGACCCTGACCTGCTCAGACCCCACGGTGCCGCTGGATGAAACCAATCTGGCCATGCGCGCCCTGCGTGCTTTTGAAAACCGCACCGGCAGGCAGTCCTCCTGGCGCATGCATCTGGAGAAAAAAATACCAGCAGGCGCAGGTCTCGGCGGGGGCAGCAGCAATGCAGCTACGGTGCTGATGGGGGCCAATGAACTCGCAGGCTCACCGCTGACGCAGGCGCAGCTCATCGAGCTGGGTGCGCAGATTGGTTCGGACATCCCATGCTTTATTCTCGATAACCCGGCGGCTGATGGTGCCGGGAGAGGCGAGCAGGTGACTGGGGTCGATTTCCCCTGGCAGCTGCCGCTGGTCCTGATCAAGCCCCCCTTCCCCATCCCCACCCCCTGGGCCTACAAGAACTGGACCGACTCCAAGGAGATCCCCAGCATTCTCTATGCCCCGCAGCTTTGCCCCTGGGGTGCCATGTCGAATGATCTGGAGCGGCCCGTTTTCCAAAAACACCTGCTCCTGCCCACACTTAAAACCTGGCTGCTGGAGCAAAGCGAGGTCCACGCTGCCCTGATGTCCGGCTCCGGCAGCACCATGTTTGCCATCACTGAAACGCCGGCTCAGGCGGCAGAACTGGCCGTCAAAGCCCGTGAATGGTGCGGTGAGACTTCCTGGGTCCAATCCACCATGACGGCGGCGGCTTAGCAGCACCCGCTGAAAAGATTGAGGCCGGGCGGCTCCCGATTCCGCCCGGCCTCTGGTTTGTTCAACCTCAACTTGGCCCTGCGGTGAAGCAGGGGTTTTAGTCAACAACCAATCACTCTCAAGACCCAGTCAATGGAGGGCTGAAATCCCCGCATTTACTGTACCGGTGTTAGTCAGGGGTGGTTGGCAGAGTGTTGAAAAATGATGAAAATATTTTTGCTGAAGACTGTTCTTCTTACCCGCCCATGCCCGAACTCCCTCCATTGACCGACCCCGAACGTGCCATTTATGAATGGCAGATGTGGGTGCCCGGCGTGGGTGAGGAGGGCCAGCGAAAGATCAAAGGAGCCTCGGTACTGATTTCCCGCGTCGGCGGTCTGGGCGGTCTGGTGGCACTGGAACTCGCTGCGGCGGGCGTGGGAAAACTGGTGCTCGCCCACGGCGGCGATCTGCAGCCGTCAGATCTGAACCGGCAGCTGCTGCAAACTCACGATCATATCGGCAAACCGCGCATGGATTCCATCGTGCGCCATTTGCAGGAACTTAATCCCCGCTGTGAAATCGTGGGCGTCGCGGAAAACGTGTCCCCGGCAAACGCCGATGCGCTGGTGGCCCAGGCGGACTTTGTAGTGGACGCGGCACCTTTGTTCCAAGAGCGCCTGGCTTTGAACGCCGCCGCCATGCGTGCAGGCAAGCCGATGGTGGAATGCGCCATGCACACGCTGGAAGCCAACGTGACGACCTTTGTGCCCGGCAAGACGGGCTGCCTGGCATGCTACGTGCCCGAAGTGCCCCCCACCTGGAAGCGGCAGTTCCCGGTGTTTGGCGCGGTGTCAGGCACTGCGGCCTGCATCGGGGCCATGGAGGTCATCAAGCTGATCACCGGCGTTGGTGAGACGCTTTGCGGGGTGATGCTCTCCATGGATCTCTCCACGATGCAGTTCCGCAAGATTCGCCTGCCGAAGCGTGATGACTGCGCGGTGTGCGGAGGGTGAGAGAGCGATCTGTTTGTTCGTAGGATGGGTGTGGCGACAGCCCGCCCGTCCTTGAGCGTGCTGCAAACACCCTGGCCTGCGAAGGTCCTCGCAGTCGGGCGGTTTGGCGGAGGAAGCACTGGATGTTCCCTACGTACTGGACGCCAAACACACCCAACCTACGAAGCGACTGCGCGGTGTGCGGCTGATTTATTTCGCCACGAAATCGACCACGCAGACCTTGTCGAGCAGAGGCTTGAGCTTGGCAACGAAGGCCGAATGCTCTGGATGCGGAAGATACACGTCAAGGCCCGCCTTGTCTTTGAAGGTGACGAGGAAGCAATGCGTGAAGCCGTCATTGAGACCTTCCGGGCTCACATTCGTGCCCCATTCAAAAGCGGTGACCGTGTTGACCTTCTTGGTGAGTTCGATGAAGGCGTTTTCAATGCCCTGCACCTCGGCCGGTGTGGCGCTGTCCTTGAATTTGAAGAACACAACGTGGCGGTAGGGGGCGTCTGCGGCGGTGGCGAGGGTGGTCATGGCGGAAAAGAGAATGGCGAGGGCGAAGAGAGCAGCTTTCATGGTGCGCGAGAATGTCGCAAAGAGCACTTTGAGTCAATGCCTCAAACTGGTTGCGCCGTGGCATCGTGCATGCTCCTTAACAACTTATATGAGCCATTGGGACCGCTTTCAAAAGTACTTCGTTCGTTACTCCAACCTGGGATTCTCCATCGACATCAGCCGCATGGCTTTCGAGGATGACATCTTCAGCAAAATGGTGCCCCGCATCGAGTCTGCCTACAAGGCGATGATCGAGCTCGAAGCCGGTGCCATCGCCAATCCGGATGAGCAGCGCATGGTCGGCCACTACTGGCTGCGCAACGCCCGCCTCGCCCCCAATGACGCGCTTCAGCATGAAATCAGCGAGACCCTCGCAGCGACGCTGAAATTCGCCGCAGATGTCCACTCCGGCGCGATCACGGCAGCCAATGGCCAGAAGTTCACCCGCGTGCTCGTCGTGGGCATTGGTGGTTCGGCGCTCGGCCCGCAGCTCGTGGCGCATGCCATCACTCCGGCCAATCCGCCGCTGGCCATCTCCTTCCTCGACAACACGGACCCCGATGGCATCGACCGCGTGATGGCCCAGATCGGTGACGAACTGGCCACGACCCTCACCATCGTGATCTCCAAATCCGGCGGCACCAAGGAAACGCGCAACGGCATGCTCGAAGCCGAAACCGCCTACAAGGCCGCAGGACTCGACTTTGCCAAGCATGCCGTCGCCGTGACGGGCGTGGGCAGCGAGTTGGACAAGCATTCCACCGCGCAGGGCTGGCTGACCCGTTTCCCCATGTGGGACTGGGTGGGCGGACGCACCAGCCTGATGAGCGCCGTGGGCACTCTGGCCGCAGCCCTGCAAGGCGTGGACGTGCTGCAGTTCCTCGCCGGAGCCGCAGCGATGGATGTGGAAACACGCCAGCGTCCCGCCATCGAAAACGCCGCGATGCTGCTGGCGCTGATGTGGCACCAGGCCGGCAAAGGCAAAGGTCTGAAGGACATGGTCGTGCTGCCCTACAAGGACAGGCTGGTTCTCTTCAGCAAGTATCTCCAGCAGCTGGTCATGGAAAGCCTGGGCAAAGAGCACGATCTGAACGGCGCCGTGGTGAATCAGGGCATCGCCGTCTATGGCAACAAAGGCAGCACCGACCAGCACGCCTATGTGCAGCAGCTCCGCGATGGGGTGAACAATTTCTTCGTCACCTTCATCGAAGTGTCCAAGTCCCGCGACACCGCCTCCCTCGAAGTCGATCCCGGCTTCACCACGGGCGACTACCTTCAGGGCTTCCTGCGCGGCACCCGCAAGGCGCTGGCCGAGAAAGGCCGTGAATCGATCACCCTCACCATCCCCGAACTCAACGCCTTCACCTTGGGCATGCTCATCGCTCTGTTTGAGCGCGCCGTCAGCTTCTACGCCAGCTTGGTCAACATCAACGCCTACCACCAGCCCGGCGTTGAGGCCGGCAAAAAAGCCGCCACAGACTTCCTGACTCAGCTTGCCAAGGTGCGCGCTGCACTCACCGCTACAGGCAGCACGGCTGACGAAGTGGCTTCCAAGCTTGGGATTGATGCTGAGGATGCCTTCCACATGCTCAATCACCTGGCTGCGAATGCTCAGGCCCGGATGGTTGCCGCTGGGGACAGCCCGGCGCTCGATCAATTCGCAGCTCCGTGACAAATCGCCGTTTGCACACATTACATGGGCAACCTATAAATTGCGCCCCTGTGAAGCCTGCCGTCCTTCGGCGATAAAGTCATGCGTGATATTCCCATCCCCTACCAAATCGCCTGCGTCATACTGACCGCCCTTTTTATCTGGTCGTTCAGCATTGCGCGGGAACCACGAGGCTGGCGGCGGCTGTTTCAGTCCATGTTCTCCAAATCGGAGACCTTCTCCGTCAACAAGAACAAAGTCATCGACGAAGCCTTGAAGCGCTATGGCATCGTGATTGCCATGGTCATTCTAGTGATCGATGTCTCGTGCTTTGTCCTCGGTGTGACCGACCGCTATCGCGATAAGATGCGTGATCTCACTCCTGAACAGCGTGAAAGCATGCAGGAGATCAACAAGTATCAGAACAGCGGCAAACCGGGCGGCCCCATGTGATCACGCTTTCCGTTTGGTCACCAGAGTGTCTGCCACCAGATCGTGCAGGCAGCGGCGGTCTTTGCGGAAGATCATGAGGGAGTCAGCCATCAGCAGGGCCAGCCCCAGCCCTCCAAAGTAAATGAGGCCGGTAAAGACAAGGATGAAGAAGAGGACGGAGCGCAGCAGCAAGGCCTTGATAAAACCGGCCCGCGTCCCTTCAGGAAACCGCACCACCTGAATGCCCAGGCAAAGCTTGCCAATCGTCTGACCACGCAGGGTGAGCAACACCACATTCACGATCAAGGCCATGTCAAAAACCAAACTCGCGAGCGGCAGTTTCATGCCCCCCGATGCCTGGAGCTTTTCCGCCCGCTTCTGCATGGCGTTCACCATGGCCGTCGGATCGTTCTGCAGTTTCTGGGTTTCCTCCACAAACGCCTGATCAAAAACCATGGTGAGAACGACCCACAGCGGCACGATGATCAGGGCGAAATCGATGAGCCTGGCGGCAAACCTCTGGCCCAATGACGCCATCTCAAGGCGAATGACCTGATCCTGCCTGACTTCGGCGCGCAGAGCTGTGATGGAGGGCTGCTCGGAGATGGACGGCGCAGCTACCTCGGGATTTAGCTCCTGCAAATGATCCTTCAAAGTCTCCCAGTCCTTCATGCCTTCCGTCCAGCAAAGGTCGGTGGGTTTGAAACGTCCCTCCCGCAGTCCGGCGCTCACATCCAGATCGTTGAAGGTGCCGAGCTGTTCTTCGCCGCGTGCCAGATGGTATTTCATGTATATGCCTGTTGCTGTATGTCGTATGCTAGATAGCTGCTAACCCGCACGCATCAAGCTCCCATCCCGATTGAAAACCATCGCCCGCGTCTTTTCCTACCTTCGTCGTTACCCCTGGCTCGGCTCCGCCCAGATCGCCTGTGCCATCATCGGCACCCTGATGGTCATCGTTTTTCCGCACATCACCCGCGAGGTGATGGACGTCGTCGTGCCGGGCAAGCAGTGGGATCGCCTCGGCCCGCTCGCCTGCTGGGCGCTGGCCGCCTACTTTGCCCAGCATCTGTTCAATTCCCTGCGCATCCAGCTCAACAACACCTTTGAGCAGAAGGTCATCTACGACCTCCGCAGCGACATCTACCAGCGCCTGCAAACCTTGCCCCTCCGTTGGTTCGACAACCGCCCCTCAGGCGACATCATGACCACCGTCGCCGAGGACATCCCCTCTGTGGAGCGTGTGCTCATTGATGGCCTTGAGCAGGGGCTCATTTCCGTGCTGCAGATCATCGTCGTGGGTGGCTTCATGCTCCAGGCAGACGTTACTCTGACGCTTTATGCCCTCATCCCCCTGCCCTTTCTTATGGCCGGTGCCCTGCTCTACACCCGCACCTCCAAGAACCGCCACAGGAAGGTGCGCAAGGCCAGCAGCGCCATGAACTCCCTGCTTCAGGACAACGTCTCCGGCATGCGCCAGATCAAAGCCTACGCCATGGAGCGCGAGGAGCATGAACGCTTCAACCGCGCCAGCGGCGCTCTGCGCACCGCCACGCTCCACGTCATGCGCATCTGGTCCATCTACCGCCCGGGCATGAATTTCCTCACCAGCACCGGCATGGTCATCGTGCTCTGGGTGGGCGCACGCCAGCTCATGGCTGGCAGAATTCAAACCGGCGACCTCACCGCCTTCCTGCTGCTGCTCAAGTTTTTCTACGATCCCATCGAGAGCCTGCACCAGCTCAATCAGATTCTGCAAACCGGTCGTGCTGCAGGAGAGCGCGTCTTTGACATCCTGGATGCCGAACCGGAAGCCGACACCACAGGTGGCCGCGAACTGTCTGGCGTCACCGGTCATGTGCGCTATGAGAACGTCGGCTTCAGCTATGCGGGCAAAACACCCACCGTGCATGGCGTCTCGCTCGATGCACATCCCGGACAGACCATCGCCCTCGTCGGCCCAACGGGCGCTGGAAAATCCACGCTCATCAATCTGCTCACGCGCTTCTATGAGTACGATGAAGGCGTCATCACCATCGACGGTGCACCTGTTCACGAACTCAACAAAGCCTGGCTGCGCCGCCACATCGGCTACGTCACGCAGGAGAGCTTTTTGTTCAACGGCACCGTGCGGGAGAACCTCGTTATCGGCCGGCGTGATGCCACCGATGAGCAGCTCTGGGAGGCCCTGCAAAGCGCCAATGCGGATGCCTTCGTCAAGCGTCTGCCTGATCTGCTCGACACCCATGTGGGCGAGCGCGGTGTGAAGCTCAGCGTGGGTGAAAAGCAGCGCATCAGCATCGCCCGCGCCCTGCTGCGCAATCCGCCCATCCTCCTGCTCGATGAAGCCACCGCCAGCGTGGACACCGAAACCGAGCGCCAGATTCAGGAAGCACTGGAGCACCTCATGGCGCACCGCACCAGCTTCGTCATTGCCCACCGCCTCAGCACCGTGCGTAATGCGGACCGCATCTACGTCCTCGACCACGGCCGCATCATCGAGCAAGGCACACATGACGAACTCATCGCCCAGGAGGGCATGTACGCCCGCCTCTGCCGCACCTCTCTGATCGCTGCCGAAGTGCCGGCGGAGTGAGATTTGTGTTGAGTTATCAGGTCGAGCGCTGACAACAATCCCCCATGTCCCTCTCCCTTCTGCTGCGTGCCGTCTTCATGTTTGCTTTCTGCATCTCTGCAAGCTTGGCCAGTGCGGATGAACCCGTGACCCGCTGCCACAAGGTCAATGCCCCGGTGGGCCTTGTCATCCGCAGCAAGCCCGGCACCGATGGCAAACGCCTCGCGGTCTTGGAGGAAGGAACCAAGGTCACGCTCGCAGGCAAAGCAGTGGCCGATGACAAGAACAAGGTTCTTCCTGTCGTGTCCAAAGATGCCCAGGACCCGGAAGCTTCGTGGATTCAAATCTCCGCCCCCAAGGCAGGCTACGTGCTCTATCGCGTCAGCGGCAGCAGCCCCTACGACTACCTCGTTCCCTGCAAGTAACGCCTTCTACTCGCACAGGCAGCGGCGGAAGAAATCCACCGTCATGCCCAGCGCCTGACGGGCGATTTCGGCATCGTAGCGCAGGCCTTCATCACGCAGGAAGGCATGGGCAGCATTGAATTCATGCCAGGTGAAATTCACACCCGCAGCCGTCAGTGTCTGGTAGATCATGGCACGCCCCTCGGCAGGCACATGCGGGTCCTGCCGGCCAAACACCAGCATCATTTCGCCTTTGATGTCTGCCGCACGAGCCAGCGAATCATCGTTCATCCCTGCGCCGAGGCTGCGCTTGTGCAGATCCGTGGGGTAAAAGCATGTGGCAGCCGCGACATCCGGCTGCAACGCCGCGCGATAGGTCAGATGCCCGCCGATACAGGGGCCGAATGACCCCAGCTTGCCGGTGCAGTCTGCATGAGATTTCAAGTAATCGAGCACCGCACGATTGTCTGCATCGTAGGCCGCCACGGGTTTCTCAGTCTTGAGCTTGTTGCCCACGTCTGAGCCCGCTTGGTCATAAGCCAGCACCGTTCCCGCAGGCAGATACTCATGGTAGATCTCTGGCAGCGCCACGATGAAGCCATGCCCGGCGAGGAACGCCGCCGTGCGGCAGATGGGGCCGGTGTTTTGAAAGATCTCCGAGTGAAACAGCAGCCCCGGATACCGTCCCGCTCCCGCCGGGCGCAGCACCAGTGCACGCATGGGACCGGTGGGCGTGGTGAGTTCGACGATTTCAGGTTCGCGGAGAGTCATGGAGAGAAGAGTGGAATGAGCGGGCACGATGCCGATGACTGCAAGCACCTCAATTCACAGTTTTCAATTTTGATTCGTTTCACTCACCCTTCGGGCTGCCTGCGGCAGTCTATCTTCGCTGCGCTTCGATTCAGTTCGCAGTTTTCAGTCCCTCACAACGCCGCATGCGCGTAACGCTCCCATCAGTTCACACTCCTTTCCTATTCCATGACTCCCGACTCCTCCTCCCGCCTTGCCGGCATGCTGCAGGGCAGCTTCATCGCTGAATCCATCTCTCTCGGCGTTCACTGGATTTACGATCCCGCGCTGATCCTCAAAAAGCATGGCCGCGTGACTGGCTACCTTGCCCCGGGTGCGGAGTCCTATCACCCGCACAAGCAGGCCGGTGCCCAAGGGCATGCGGGAGATCAGGCCCTGCGTCTGCTCACTTTCCTTCAACGCGAGCGCCGCTGGGACGCCACCGCCTTTCTCACCGACTGGCAGGCCATGTGGCCGACCTACAACGACTACGTGGACAAGGCCACCAAAGGAACCCTCGCCAATCTCCAAGCCGGTGCCACAGCAGCCAAGAGCGGCGCACCGTCCGATGAACTCGCCGGACCTGCGCGCATCGCGCCTCTCATGGCCTTCCTCGCTGACAAGCCTGAGTCCGAAGCCGTCGCGGCTGCCATTGAGCAAACGGTGATCACCCATCGCTCACCCGAGACGATCGAATGCGCCGAATTTCTCGCCCGCTCAACGCATCGCCTGCTACAGGGCGGCGAACTGCAAAGCGTCATCACCGCCACCGCACCCGCATGGGCTTTGAAAGCCGCCGAGGCAGCCACGGACAGGGACGCTATCGGCCAGCTCGGTCGCGCCTGCCCCATTCCCCAGGCACTGCCCGCCGTGCTCTGGCTCATCCGCCATCACGGCGAAAACTTCGAGACCGCCACCATCGAAAATGCCATGGCCGGCGGCGACAACTGCGCCCGTGCCCTTGCGCTCGGCATGCTCATTGGAGCGGCCCATGGCATCGAAGCCATTCCCGCAGCCTGGCGCGAAGGCTTGCTCGCCAAGCCCCTGCTGGAGCGCGGACTTTAGTCCGCAGCACCCCGCCTAAACGCCAAGTTCTTACACATTCACTGTTCTCTTCGCGCCGAGCATCACCGTGCTTGCGACCTTCATCGTGGAAAACACCCTCCCAGCACAAGCGACCTGCTGCTGACTAAAGTGCCGCGCTCCTTTTTGTTTGCATGCTGCGGCAATTTTCGTTTTCTCGCTGCATGAGCGAACCACCTCATTCTCGTCGAGTCGGTCCACCGCAGCGGCCCAAACTGCGACGAGTGGTCGAGCGCCAGCGTGAGACCTTCCCGCAGCTAACGCGTGACGAGAAAATCCAAGGCTTCCAAGGTTGGAATGAGCGCGGTTATATTCCGCATCGCGATGAGCCCGGTCTCACCCAGTTCGTGACCTTCCGTTTAGCTGACACCTTCCCATCAGAAATGCAGGAAGAGTGGGAGAAGCTGCTGAACATCGAAGATGCCCGCGAGCGCCGCATTCGACTCGAAGCGTGGCTCGATCTCGGCCACGGCGAGTGCTACCTGCGAGAAGAACGGCTTGCGGAGCTTGTGGCGGAGGCTTTGCGAAAGTTCGACGGCACGCACTACCGACTCCACGCTTGGACGATCATGCCGAAGCATGTGCACGTGCTGTTTGAAGTGAGTGAGACGCCCATGAAAAAGATCCTGCAACAATGGAAAGGTGCGACTGCGCGTGCGGCCAATCTACTGCTGGGTCTTCAGACGCCATTCTGGCAGAGCGACTACTGGGACACTTTTATGCGCGATCCCGACCATCAGGAGCGGACCATTCGATACATTCGCAACAACCCAGTCAAAGCCGGCCTCGCCTCCGATTGGAAAGACTGGCCATGGACATACATTCGCAAAGAAGAATAATTCCCCGGAGCGCGGACTTCAGTCCGCAGCACTCCGCCACAGCCCCAATTCTTATCCACACACCAGTTCCCTCCACACCGAAAATCCACTCGCTTGCGGCGTTCAACGCGGGCAGCACACTCATGAGTACTGCGGCGCACGAGACTGAAGCTAAAGCGGAGGTATGGATGCTAGCGGAGTGCTGCGGACTAAAGTCCGCGCTCCGCTACCACTCGCTGAACGGCACCGCGCAGAGGTTCGAGTTCGTGTAGCGCATGTCGTGGCTCACTTCCTCGCCAACCCAATCGGGCAGCGCAAACGGCGTGTCTTCCGCAGGCAGTTCGATCTCCGCCACCACGAGGCCCTCATTTGCCCCGTGGAAGATGTCCACCTCCCACAGCATGCCTTCATGCACGACATGATGCCGCGTTTTGTCGATCAAAGGCTGATGGCAGAGCAGAAGAAGATCCCGCGCGTGCTCCAGCGTGATGGGAAATTCGATCTCCGTGCGCGTGATGCCCGTGCGGCGGCTCTTCACCGTCATGAAGGCGTCATCTCCGACAAGGCGCACGCGTACGGTGCGGTCGGGATCACGTGACAAATAACCCTGCGCCATGCGGCGGCCCGGACCGGTGGGCTGCCACTGGCCGGGCTTGAGGAGGTATTTGCGCTCGATCTCGGTGCCCATGGGGAGACTCAACCCTTGGAGGAGGAATACAGCGCCACGAGTGCGGCACCGATGGATTGAGAAAGCTCACCTAGTGTCGCTGGCACCAGCTGGAGTTCATCGCGCTGTTTCGGGAAAAGGTAAGGCAGCGCTGCGGCGCGGATGCCGCCGAGGTAGCGTTCGCGGAACTCAGGCGTCGTGCTTTCAGGGTCCACCAAACCACCGCCGATGACGATGATGCCGGGATCCAGGGCCATCGACAAATTCGCGACGTGGATGCCGAGGGCACGCGCCTGGATGTCGAAGATTTCGAGCGCAAGGGGGTCACCATTCTGCGCACGGCCGCGCAGGGAGAAGCCTTTGCTCCTCAGTGTGTCGTTGCTCAGAGCGAGTTCGTGATCCGGATATTTCGGCAGGAAGAACTCCAGGAACTGCGTCAGTCCGGAGATGGTGGAGTAGGCCTCGATGCAACCCCAGTCGCGACCGCAGCCGCAGCGAAACGCGGGCACTTCATCCAGGCCATGGCCAAGGAGGTGGCGTGGGATGGGCATGTGCCCGCCCTCCATGCCTGCGAGGTGATCGCCGCTCAGGGGCAGACCATTGGTATCGATGTAAGCAGCGCCCAGGCCTGAGCCGGGAGCCAGCAGGAGCACGGTGGCTTTGGTCGCGCCACGCACGCGGGCGGCCTCACCCACACCACCGAAATCGCCATCGTTCCCCACGTAGAGAGGGATCTCACGGCCTGCGGCCTTGGCGATGGCTGCGGAGTAGTCGGCATGAAAATTCCAACCGATGAAGCTGTCTGGCAGATTGGAGGATTTTTCGAGGACGCCATACCTCTGGTAAGGGCCCGGCAGTGCGAGTCCTGCAGCAGCCACACGGTCCCAAGTGAGGCCGTTGTCCTTGAGGAAACCCTCTGCGCCTTCGACCCAGCCGGCCACGACGGCGGCGGTGCCGTTTTGGGAATTGGTTGAGCTCTGGCGAAGCTGAAGGGAGACGGGTTCACCGTTGGCGAAGACGCCGCCGGTCTTGGAAGTGGTGGCTCCGGAATCGGTGCCGAGAAAGATGTCGCGAGTGGCTGATGGCATATCGGGGCCGCGAACTTGGAGAGCGAATGGGCGGTGGTCGAGAAGAATGCGCCGCGATGGGCATGCTTACTCGGCAGGCAAAGGGCCAATCAACACCCGAAAAGTCCCACCTCAGTCCTGATTGAAAGCTCTGTGCTCATCGTGCCTCTGTGGTTAACTCTGATTCATTTGCCCTCGCACCGAAGACTATTACTGCAGAGGCACGATGAACACAGAGGTATGAATTTGTGATACTGAATGGAATTCTCTGTGGCTGCCGTGTCTCTGTGGTTTAAAAATCGCCCCCATGAACATCAGTGCAGACAACCAACTCACCGGGGCCATCATCGGAGCGGCAATCGATGTCCATCGCCAGCTCGGCCCTGATCTTGATGAGGCCGCTTATGAAGAAGCATTGAATCTCAAGCTCACCCAACTTGGTATCATGAACAAACGCCAGGTTCCAATGCCACTGATCTATAAGGACGTGCGTCTCGATTGCGGCTATCGGCTCGACCTCCTGGCAGAGGAGCGTGTACCGCTGGAACTCAAAGCAGTCGTCGAGACTCTGAGTGTGCATGAAGCCCAACTGCTGACCTATCAGCGTGTGGGGCGCTTCCCTCTGGGTTTGCTGATTAATTTCAACGTGCCCGTGCTCAAGCATGGCATTCACCGCAGTGCCGAAACCCGAGTCTGGACACCTCCAAACGCAACTTCAGCCGAGGTTGATTCCGTCAAGGCCTTCGACCCTGTCTCTGCAGCCATCGTCCTCGCAGCCGTTGAAGTTCATCGCCACATCGGCCCAGGCATGCTGGCCAGTTCCTACCTTGCCTGCCTGTGTCATGAGTTGAGTCTGCGCAAGCTCACTTTTGAGAAGGAAAAACGGCTCCCGATCCTTTTCGATGGCAAACCTCTGAGCGCGCACGCTGAAGTGCCACTCGTGATCGAAAACGAAGTGCCGGTGTTCCCTATGAGTGCAGACTGCATCACCGCGCTTCATGTTTCCACCGCTCTCGCACGACTTCGGCAAGGCGGTTGGAGACAGGGACTCATTTTGAATTTCAACTCGACCAGCATGCTGGGAGGCATGAAGCGTGTCGTTCTTTGACTGAACGCCTGCTCAAAACCACAAAACGATATACACAGAGGCCTGAATTTGATCCTGAATGGAAAACTCTGCAGCCATCGTGCCTCTGTGGTGAAATCTGGCACCTCTGTCGCCTCGCGCCAAAGACTTTCACCACAGAGACACGATGAACACAGAGGTCTGAATTTTCAGTCCTCTACCTGTCGATGACCCAAGGCATATCAATCCTTGGCTCCCTCACGCAGTTCCTTCATCCAGTCTGCCGTGGTGCGGGCGCGCGTCCACCTTGCACCGCAAAGCCAATCATCGCCCGCGCACCGAGTGGGCGCACTTGAGGTGCCGCGGTTTTGAGCGCCTGCTGGCTGTCGAGCCAAGCCAGCAACTTGGAAGCAAGCTGCTCGTCGAGTCCCGCAACGCGTTGGATGGCAAGATCAATCGTGCTCATGGCATGAGGTTAGTTCAAATCGGCTGAATGGGCAAGGGGCTGAGTTAGTTGATCATCCAGGGAGCACAGTCTGCCTCAGCGACTGAGCAAACCCATCAATCCCCGGAAATAGGCTTTCGGCGGTGATGTTCATCTTCCGAAGTTCGCGTAGTCCAACTCGGCTAACCTCCTTGGTGAAGGTGACTTTTTTTATATGCTTTTTCGTATCCGACAACCACGCTGATCCAGGCCCGTTTTCTGCCGCTTCATTGAGCGCCATATCAACGAGGTTTGTTATGAAATCCTCATGAAGATTATGTGGCATAAGAAACAGTCCTTGCTGGACCGCAAGCCGTTGAATTTGCCGCGTAGGCTCAATCATCAAGATAGCGTTGTGTATTTTAACAGGTCTTCCACCACCTCTATATTCTTCGTGATATAGATTTAGTTGCTCATTAGCAACTTGGATCTGTTTACTAAGACTGTCCTCCCTTAGAAACTCATTCGCATCAATACAAGTGCGCAGCCATAAGTCATCAATTGACCATATGGCTGAATTCTCAAAGCTCGTTGAAAAGGCAAAATAGCATGCCACAAAAAAGGAATACGAAAAATCCAAAAGGCGCGTTGGTGCGCCGTGATGCTGCATCAGAGCAAGCCAGCCAACAACATCATCATGGTTTGGTAGATCTCGCGTGTAAAGATGAGCGCGGCGTCGAAATTCGACCAGCATTGCTCGTTCTTTCTGCAAGAAGTAGTCCTTCTGAATTTCCAATCGTTCAAACTCTCTTTCGAGCGATGTCTTCAGTCCCCATTTATCATCAGGCTGGCCTCGGAACACTGATGAGCCATGCTTTACTTCCGGCAGGTCATAAACCTGCATCCAATCGGTGATTGAAATCACCTCGAAAGCATCGTCTTTCATGAGTTCAAAACTGGTGATATTGTCACCCCACCGCCTCCACACACCGGCCGCATAGCGTCGGGTGCTCGGCGTTCGCTCCCACATCCGGCAGATACTTCCAGCAGCGGTCGCATTTGCAGTGGGTGGACTCCTGCACGACGGCGGAGAGGTCGCCGCCGCGGGTGATCTTGAGGTCGCTGAGGATGAGGAATTCGTGGAGGGTGGCGGGCTCGTTGAAGACTGGATGGTCGAAGCCTTCGGCGGGGAGGGTGAGGGCGACGGTGGCTTCGAGGTTGGAGCCGATCTTCTTTTCCTGGCGGGCTTTTTCGATGGCCTGCTGGATGACGCCACGGACCTTGAGCAGTTCATTCACAGCGAGGGTGGCATCGCTGCCGGGGAAGGCGGGATTCGGCTGCGGGAAGGACTGCAGGTGGACGCTGTCGGTGTAGCCGAGGTGCTCCCAGGCTTCGTCCGCCGTGAAGGCGAGCATGGGGGCGAGGAGGCGGCAGAGGGTCTCCGTGATCTCGCGGATGGCGGCCTGCGTGGCGAGGCGGCGCGGGCTGGTGGCAGCATCGCAGTACATCCGGTCCTTGGTGATGTCGATGTAGAGGGAGCTGAGGTCGCCGGTGATGAAGCTGTTGATGACACTGAAGACCTTGCGGAAGTCGTAGTGCGCGTAGGCGTCCACGCACTCCTTGGTGATGGCGTGCAGACGCTCGAGGATCCAGCGGTCCACGAGGGTGTACTGGGGGGCGACCGCAGCGGTTGCACGCGGCGCTTGGGAGCCCTGCGGCACGTCTTCATCGGGCAAGCGAGACGCCTGCTCGACGTCCACATCTGGCAGGCGGGAACCTTGCGTTGCTTCTCCGCTGAGGTTGCCGAGCAGCACGCGCAGGGTGTTGCGGATGCGGCGGTAGTTTTCGCTGTTCTGCTTGAAGAGGTCTTCAGAAAACGGCACTTCGTTTTGATAGTCCACGCTGGCCACCCAGAGGCGCACCATGTCGGCGCCGTAGGTGTTGTAGTAGTGGTCGGCGGTCATGGGCTTGGAGCTCTTGCCCGCGCCCTGATCGCTCTTGCTGATCTTCTTGCCGCTGGTGTCCACCACGAAGCCGTGGGTGATGACGGCCTTGTACGGCGCGTGCCCACGGGCGATGATGCTCATCATGAGGCTGCTCTGGAACCAGCCGCGATGCTGGTCCGTGGCCTCAATGTAGAGATCCGCCGGAGCGTGGAGCTCGGGATGGCGGTCCAGCACGCTGACGTGCGAGCAGCCGGAATCGATCCAGACGTCGAGCGTGTCATTGCCACGCTTCGTGCCCGCAGGCAGGCCGACTTCCTCAGCCCACCAGGCGTCATCTTTTTCAAACCAGAGATTGCTGCCGTGCAGCTCGATGACCACGGCCACCTTGGCGATGACCTCGGGGTCCATGATGATCTCGCCACTGGCAGTGTAGAACACCGGAAGCGGCACACCCCAGGTGCGCTGGCGGCTGATGCACCAGTCCGGACGGCTCTCCACCGTGCCGTAGATGCGGTTGCGCCCCCAGGCGGGCATCCAGTGGACGGTGTCGATCTCGTAGAGAGCCTTGGCGCGGATATCGTCGATCTTGATGAAGAACTGCTCCACCGCACGGAAGATGATCGGTGTCTTGGAGCGCCAGCAGTGCGGGTACTGGTGCACGTACTTCTCGTTACCGAGGATCGCGCCTTTCTCTTCAAGCAGGGCAATGATGCCGTCATTGCTCTGGAAGACATGCTTGCCCACGAACTCGGGCAGTCCGCACTCAGCGGTGTATTTGCCATCGGCATCGACGGGCGAAAGGATTTCCAGACCATGCTCGCGGCCGGCCTGGTAGTCGTCCGCGCCATGACCTGGGGCGATGTGCACTGCGCCGGTCCCGGTGTCATCCGTGACGAAGAGGGTGTTGATGACCTTCGAGGTGCGCGGCAGGAAAGGATGCTGCGCCTCGCAGCCATTGAGCGCGGTGCCCTTGAGTTCTTCGTTGGCGTGCTCGGTGTTCAGCTTGAAGCCGGTGACGGCTCCGAAGGCTTCGACGCGAGACTTGGCGATGACGAGTTTCTCCACACGGCCGCTTTCATGCGTGAAGGTGCCGCTGACGTAGTCAAACGTGGGATGCAGCGCGATGGCGAGGTTGGCAGGCAGCGTCCACGGCGTAGTGGTCCAGATGACAAGGGATGCGCCATCGCAGCCGGGCGGTGGATTCACCAGCGCAAACTTCACGTACACCGCAGGGGAGGTTTTCTCCTTGTACTCCACCTCAGCCTCCGCCAGTGCGGTCTGCGCACCGTAGCTCCACAGCACGGGGCGCTTCATGCGATAGACGAGCTTCTGCTCCACGGCTTTGCCAAAGGTGCGCAGGATGCCGGACTCGTAGCCGGGGTCCAGCGTGAGGTAGGGGTTCTCCCAGTCGCCGAAAACGCCGAGGCGCTTGAAGCTGTTGCGCTGGATGTCGATGTACTTGCGTGCCTCCGCCTCGGAGCGCTGGCGCACCTCCACCGGGGTGAGACCGGCGGCGGATTTGACGACTTTGAACTCGATGGGCAGCCCGTGGCAGTCCCAGCCGGGCACGAAGGGCGTGTGAAAGCCCGCCATGGTCTTCGACTTCACGATGAGGTCCTTGAGGATCTTGTTCAGCGCAGTGCCCATGTGCACGTCGCCATTCGCAAACGGCGGGCCGTCATGCAGGATGAAGGTGGGCTTGCCTTTGGACTGCGCCACGATGCGCTGGTAGAGCTTCCCCTCCTGCCATTTCGCCAGGCGCTGCGGCTCCCGTGCGACGAGATCGGCCTTCATGGGAAAGTCGGTCTTCGGCAGCAGGACGGTGTCTTTGTAGTTCTTGGCAGTGTCAGGGGCGCTCATGGTTCGGGAAAAGGAGCGCGAAGCCTAGCGAGATGGGGGCGCGTGGCAAGGACGGAGGGCTTCGTCCTTGATCCTGCCTCGTTCGCCCCAAATCTGCCTCCCCGCGCCAATTCCCGCCCACAACAGCCATTTGCCCTCCCGGCAGCATGGCGTATCGCTCCGCAACCATGTTCCCGACCCGTTCTCTGCTCCTCGCGTTCACTGCGTCCCTGCTTTCCACCGCTCATGCCCTGGAGGTCAAGGTCTCCCCTGCCCTCACGCTGCCTCAGGCGCTCGAACAAGTCCGCGCCGCACGGAAAGGCGGCGACAGCTCCCCCGCGACCATTCTTCTGCCGGAAGGCGTCACGGAACTGACGCAGCCGATCCAGCTCGAAGCGCAGGATTCGAACCTGACCATTACAGGCACGAAGAGCGCCCTCATCGGCGCACCCCTCGTAACCGGCTGGGAGCCGCACGAGGGCAAGATCGTTAAGGCGGATGTCTCGAAGCTGCTGCCGAAGGGGTTCATCCCCAAACAACTCCTCAGCAATGGCGAGCGGCAGATCCTGGCGCGCTACCCGAACTTCGATGCCAAAGATCCGCTCTACGGCGGCTGGGCCTTCGTGGCCGAATTCCCGCCCGCAGGTGCTCCCGAAGGCCACCTGTGGAAACGCACGCTCTACGTGAAACCCGAGGATGTGCGCACGTGGGCGCACCCTGAGGACGTGGAGCTCGACATCTTCGCGCAGTACGGCTGGTGGAATTTTGTCGAGCCCGTGACCTCGCTCGATCCGCAGACACGCAAACTCACGCTGAAAAAGGACTGCGGCTACGATCTGCATCCGTACAACCGCTACCATTTTCAAAACGCCCTCGAAGAACTCGACGCACCCGGAGAGTGGTTTTACGCCAAGCACACCGGCACGCTCTACTTCTGGCCTCAGGAAAGTGATGTGGGCACTCCTGCCCGCACTTCCGATCCTGCGGGCAAGAGTGCCCGCATCACTCCAGAAGTCCGCATCCCCACTCTCGACAGCTTTTTTAAAGTGAAGGCGGGCGCGAAAAACGTCGTCATTCGCGGCCTCACACTCACCGGCTGCCATGGCTCCGCCATCACCTTTGAGCGTGCGGAAGACTGCCTCGTGGAACACTGTGTCATCACCCAGGTCGGTGCCTTCAATGGCAGCGGCATTGGCGTGAGCGATGGCAAGAACGTGCGCCTCTCCCATAACGAAATCAGTTACACCGGCAGCAACGGCATCAGCCTCAGCGGCGGAGACCGCAAAACACTCACCGGCCCCGGCCACATTGCGGAGGACAATCACATCCACCACATGGGCGTCTTCAACAAGAACGCCTGCGGCATCAGCATGTATGGCGTGGACAACACCGCCGCGCACAACCACATCCACGACGGCCCGCGCATGGGCGTGCAGATGAGCGGGAACAACCTCATCGTGGAATACAACCACCTGCACCACCTCTGCCTCGAAACCCAGGACGGCGGCGCCATTTATACCGGCGGGCGCGACTGGATCAGCAGCCGCGGCAGCAAATGGCGCTACAATTTGATCCACGACGTCATCGGCTGCGGCCAGGAATCCGGCGGCCTCAAGCACCCATGGTTCACCTTTGGCCTCTACCCGGACGACAACAGCGGCGGCCTCGACATCATCGGCAACATTGTCTATCGCGTGGCCCACACGCCCATCCACATGCACAACTCGCGCGACTGCATTGTGGAGAACAACATTCTTGCTCTCGGCGGCAAGTTTCAGTTCGACCTCCATGGCTGGACCAAGGATCAGCGCTTCTACACCAGTCACATCGAAACGATGATCAAAGGCTACGAATCCGTGGCCGGCCTGCCCGCATGGAAAAACATGCGCCACATGGACCTGCACCCCAAGGACGCCATCCGCGACGACGGCATCATGATGAGCGGCAACAGCTTCCAGCATAACATCATGTTTGGTGACACCCCCGGCGTGAAATACGGCGACATTCGCAACGCCACGCCGAAGTGGAACACCATCGACTACAACATCGCCTGGAACAGCGGCCACCCCATCGTCACCGGCATCAATCAAGTCGGCCCGGACAAAGGCGCACCACTCGTCACCGAGAACTTCGACACTGTCGCACCCGGCAAAACACCTCCGGGCTGGGGCTTCAACCACCGCCCCAACAAAGATGTGCAACTCGTCGTCGCCGATGGTGCCCTGCGTGTGGACTGCGCGCTTGGCACCGATCCCAAAAACCCCAAGAGCGTCTTCCACAGCCCCGATGTGCCGATCAAGCCCGGTGCCGCGTATCGCGTGAAGCTGCGCGTCAAATCCAGCGAACCCACCGCCAAGATCAGCCTCGCCTTTGCCTCCTTCAAAAACGGCGAAGGCTACTGGCAGGCAGGCAGCACCAGCATCACCGCCACCAGCGAGTGGAAGGAAGTCGAAGCCACCGGCCGCATGCTCCGCGAAAACGAAGCCGGCTGGAAACCTTGGATGACCGCCTTCTGGCTGCGCGTGGATTGCCACGAGCCCAAAGGCCAGGTCTTCTTCGACGACTTCCGCATTACCGAAGCCGAACCCCTCGACGAATGGGCCGCCTGGCAAAACGCCGGATGGGACAAGCACAGCATGGTTGCCGATCCGTTGTTCATCGACTGGAAGAACGACGACTTCCGCCTCAAGCCTGAATCCCCCGCCTTCAAGCTGGGCTTCAAAGCGATCCCGGTGGAGGAGATTGGGGTGAGGAAGAAGTAAATTGGAATCGACTCACCAATAGTGCCACCGCGAGCGCGACAGCGTCTTGGAGTGCGTGCGGCAAGCCTCGGCGCGACGCCGCTTTCGCTGGCCGGACAATACAGAATGACTAGTGAGCATTCTACACCTCGCGAAAGCGGTGCCGTCGATGCAGGCTTGCGCCGCGCATCTCTGTCACCGCACTCCAAGACGCTGTCGCGTATCTTGCAAACGACCGGCTTGCCACGCCTCCGCTCCGCCGTCACTGTGTGAAAACGACAGCCCCAATCTTCTTTCCCCACGTAATCCCTTCACCATGTCCCAGTTTCTTCAATTCGACCGCACCGGCAATCCTGCTGAAGTTTTGCAACTCCACGAGCGCACGCTCACGCCTCCCGAAGGGCATGAGGTTCGTGTGCGCATGCGTTATGCACCGGTGAATCCGGCGGATCTCAATTTCATTGAAGGCACCTACGGTCGTGCGGCGCATCCGCCTTGCATTCCTGGGCATGAAGGCTGTGGCGAAGTCGAGGAAGTTGGCAGCGCGGTGACATCGCTGGAGAAAGGCGATGTCGTCATCCCGCTGGTAGGCACCGGCTGCTGGACGCAGCACCTCACGGCGGCGGAACATCACTTTGCCAAGATACCTTCTCAAATGGATGCCGTGCAGGCCAGCATGCTGCGTGTCAATCCCGTCACCGCCTGGGCTTTGCTCAAGCACTACACCGACCTCCCGAAAGGTGCCTGGGTGGCGCAGAATGCGGCGAACTCCGGCGTGGGCCGCGCCTTCATCCAGCTGGCGCATCACTTCGGCCTGCGCACGATCAATTTCGTGCGGCGCGTGGAGCTGTTCGATGAATTGAAAACGCTGGGGGCAGACCTCGTCATGCTCGACACCGACGAAGGTGTCGCTGAAGCCAAATCAATCATCGGTGATGAGCCCGTGATGCTGGCCACCAATGCCGTGGGTGGTGACAGCGCCATCCACATGATGGACCTGCTCAGCCCCGAGGGCATCCTCGTCACCTACGGTGCAATGAGCCGCCGCAGCCTGAAGGTGCCCAACAAATTCCTCATCTTCAAAAACCTGCAGCTCCACGGCCTGTGGATCACCAAGTGGTTTGAGAAAGCCAGCACGGCAGAACTTTACGAAGTGCTCGAACCTCTGACTGCCCTCATCCAATCCGGCGAACTCGTCACCGCCATCGACGAAATCGTACCGCTGGCTGATTTCAAACAGGCGATCACGCGTGCGCAGGAAGGCTCACGCGGCGGCAAAGTCATTCTTGATCTCGCGTAACCCATGCACGTCCTGCTCACGAACGACGACGGCATTTCCGCACCGGGATTGCAAGCTTTAGAAAACGCAGTGACACAGCTTGGCTGGCAATACACCATCGTGGCTCCGGCCACGGAGCAAAGCCAGTGCGGGCACCGAGTCACCACGCATCAGCATCTGAGGGTAGAGACGCTTGGGGAAAATCGCCATGCGGTGCACGGCACCCCGGCTGACTGCGTGCGGCTGGCCTTGTTTGCACTCGATTTGAAACCTGATCTGGTGCTCTCCGGCGTCAATGCTGGTGGCAACATGGGGCAGGACATCGTCATCTCCGGCACCGTGGCCGCAGCACGTGAGGCTGCCTACCATGGCATTCGTTCCATGGCGCTGTCTCATTACATGATCCGAGAAATCGCAGTAGACTGGCAGCGCACCGCCGTATGGATGGCGGAGATCGTGAAGGAGACACACGCCCAAGACCACGCACGCAGCACCTTCTGGAACATCAATCTTCCCCATCTGCCAGTGGATCAGAGCGCCCTGCCGCCACGCATCCTCTGCCACCCGGCGCGTTCACCCTTGAATGTGAGCTATCGCAAAGAAGAGCACGGCTACGCCTACGCCGCCTCCTATTCCTCACGCCCGAGAGATCCTGGCTCGGATGTGGAGACCTGCTTCAGCGGCAAGGTCTCCGTCTCGCTGCTGCAGGTTTGAGGCTGCCTGCTGATACAGCGGGCAGCCCCCTTCCATGTGGCCCGTCTATTTGGCAGTCTTGGGTTTGAGGATGAAGGCGTAGGATTCAGCCACCAAGTCCAGCCCCGCGAGTTCCGCCGTATAGCGGAGCGCCTCGGTGAGCGGGACGGTTTTGAGATCCAGGGAGATGTTCACGTTGGGCGGCACGTCGGACTCGCGGATCAGGATGCTCACGCCTTTCTTGTCGGGATCAAACTCACGCGCTTTGGCGCGCAGGTACTCCAGCGCTTCAGGCAGCGTCGCGCTGCGAAACTGCACTGTCGGAATGACGATAGACTCTGCTTTGGCAATCAGTGGTGACTTCGGAGCTGCGGGCGCAGCAGGGACCGCAGCCCCCGGAGGGCCGCCTGCGTCTCCTGTCACGAGAGTGCTGATCAGGTCTTCCACAACCCGCTGCTGCGCCTGGGTGTTTTTGACCACGAGTTGAGTGCCGTTGTCGACGAGCGCCGCTGAGGCTGCCCCTTCAAAGACCACCCCCTTGCCGCCAAGCCATTTCCTAGCATTGTCGATTTTGGCCGCAGCACCCGCAGGCAGCTTGTAGGAGCGCGCGACCATTTCACCCTGGGCAGGCATGGGAGCGATCACCGTCGCCATGGCCTCATATCGCACCACCCGGTTGCTCAAAGATGCGACATAGTACACGGCTTCATAGAGCGGGATATTGGTCAGGTCGAGCGTGATCATGGGACCCTTTTCATAGTCGGGCTTTTCGATGACGAGGTTCAGTCCCTTGTGCTCGGGATCCAGTTCAATGGATTTGGCCTGCAGGTACTCAACGGCCTGCAGCAGAGTGGTGTCACTGAACTTCACCTTTGTCAGGATGATCTCCCTCGCTTTGTCACGAAGCTTGCTGCTGTGAGTCGTAGCCTGCGCCGGTTTTTCATCAGCCCCACGCAGTTGCGCTGTGGCGCACAGTGCGAGCACCGCGAAGGCAGTGGCTAGACCGGTGAGCGCCCCGCGCATGCTGTAGGAGCTGCGATCACGCGTGCCATCCATGATCGCCGAAAGCCGCGTCTCAAGGGTGGACGGCTGAGCCATGGCCATGGCAGGAGCACGCAGTCCACCGGCGGCCTGCACACTGCGTGCGGCTTCGAGCAATTGCAGCGCATAGTTTTCCGCCACCGCACCCGAGCGGATGACCAGGTCGTCCGCAGCCTGCTCCTGCACTGTGCGCCATGCTTTGGCCGCCAGCCAGACCAGTACATTCGGCCAGTAGGCAGCCGTGATGAAACAGGTGATCAAGCGAGTCAGCGCATCGCAGTGGCGGATGTGTCCCATCTCATGACGCAGCGCGGCCTCCAGACGCGCCGCGTCCCAATCCAGCGCCTCTGCCGGCAGCAGCAGCACAGGTTTTATCCAGCCCCATGTCAGCGGTACTGAGACGCTGGACGCCATGCGCAGCGAGATGCCCCGCTCCACGCCCAGATCAGCCGCCACGCGTGCGGTGAGCGCGAGAGTGCGCTCATCCTGCACAGGATGGCTTTGGGATCTCAGACGACGCAGTTGCAAACTGCCGAGCATCCGATGGGCCAGCAGGCAGACAAAGCCTGTGAGCCATACCAGAACAAGCCACTGCGCAGCGCTCAAGCTGGGCAGCCAGCTTTGCGCTTCAGGTGGGGCAGATGGAACCGTGAGGTTCGAAGAGGACAGCATGATCTCAGTCCTGAGGTCGGGTGTCTGCACCTCCGCCGTTGTCTCCGTAAGAGCGATGGACCAAAGCGGCTGCCATAGCAGCGTGACCGGCAACAGGAGCAGTACCAAAAACGCCGCCAGCCAGACCGCACAACGCTGCGCGGCGGAGGCGCTGCGCCAGAGGCTCAGCGTGGCGAAGGCGAGAAGAACGATGCCAGCGCTCTTGGCCAGCAGGTCGACGACATGGAACAGCAATGGATTCATAGGTGGGTTGGTTAGCGGTTCTTGGCCTGTTTGATGATGGACTCGAGACGTTGGATCTCTTCGGGGGAGATTTTCTCGCGCCCATCCACCAGCGCGGCGACGGTGTTCACCAGCGAGCCTTCGAAGAACGTGTTCACGATGTTCTTGAGCGCCGAGCGGCTGGCTTTCTGGATGGGTTCGGTGGGCAGGAAGATGTAGCGCTTGCCGTCTTCGCGATGCTTGAGCATCCCCTTCTCCTCCAAGATGCGCAGCAAGGCGCGCACGGCGGAGTAGCTCGGGGCATCCGTCATCGCACCCGCGACCTCGGAGGCGGTGGCCTCTCCCTTCGCGTAGATGATGTCCATGATCTGGCGTTCGCGACGGCTTAACTGACTGGCTTTTTCCGACATGCTAAATTATTAGCACATCAAGCCGGATCAATGCAAGCCCAATGTGCTAAATAATTAGCACATGCTTCATGCAGAGCTGTTTTCCCTGGAGTGTGGTCAAACCACACCTGCAAACCTGCGTGGCAGGCGTCCCACATCTCCTGTCTTTCCACATTCCCTGGACGGCGCACCTTTTTGAGCGCCCGCGACGCCACAGACCCGAAACTTCGGACCCGCTCAGCGGGTCCCTACCAGCCCTTCGGCACGCGCTGCTCTGGATGGCAGGGATGCGCTGTGCGCGTCCCTAGAAGTCTTCGTCCCATCGTGGGCTGCTGCCTCATCGCATGCCCCCCTTTCCAAAAGCTCACTCCCCAAGCGCATACCAGCTGGCCTTGCATGCGCTGTCTGTCATCTGCCCCCTGGATCTGCACAGAAGCAGTGATGCAGCTTGGAGCGCCGCGCGCTTCAACGGCCAAGTTTTCATCTCATTGCTGCAAGCTTTGATGCAGCTCACTTGGGAGCGTTTTGCAGAGTCGTGACGAGCTGCTGCAGCTCTTTCGTGCTGGGGTGATCATTACCCAGTTTGTTCTTCGCCATCGTCAGCCCCGCCTCGGCTTCCTTTCTGGCCTCGGCATATTTCTTTTCCAGCGTCAGGCAAAGGGCGAACTGGTAGCGGAACGTCAGCGTGTCCACGTGCGCCTCACCGGGGTTGATATCCATAAACAGCAGCACTTTTCGGAACTCCTGCTCGGCTTCCGCCAGCTTGCCCTGCTCGCGCAGGTTGACGGCCAGAGCGCCCCGGGCCATGAGGGTCGGCTGCTTGTCGATGCCGAGAACGCGCACATCGATCTCGACGACGTCCCGCAGTTCCTTCTCGGCCTCGGCAAATTTCTTCTCATCGCCCAGCACCACGGCAAGGTTGGTGCGGTTCAGCAAGGTCGCAGCATGCTCGGCTCCGTACACCTTGGTCATCTCCTTGACCACCGCACGGATCTCCTTCTCCGCTTCCTCAAATTTCCCTTCTTCGTGCAGAGTCTCCGCCAGAGCGTTGTGAATGCGCAGCGTCTCAGGTTTGTCCGCCCCTGAGTACTTCACGTGTCCTTCCCATGACGCACGGAATTCAATCTCCGCCTCTGCTGGTTTCCCCTGCGCGCGCAGGCAGGTGCCCAGAGCCCCCTGGCACTCCGGCAGCAGTGCATTGCCTGGACCGAAGTAGCTCTTGAAAGCTGCGATGAGGGAGCGCAGCACCGGCTCGGCCTCCGCGTATTTGCCCGCCTGCATGTACTCACGCACGGTCGCCTGCTGCTTCTTGAACTCCAGCGCCTGCTTCTTGAGGTCCTCAGGCAGTTTTTCCGGCAGTTTGACTTCAGCAGGCGGTGTCTCCGCTGAGTGCAAGACAGCAGAACCCGAGAGGAGTGCGGCAAGATGAAAAGCGACGATGGTTGACTTCATGGCAGGCCGCAAGGAACGCCAAGTGCGCCGGATGTCTTGTATTTTTAGCGTGGAGTTGAAACGAAACGGCCCCCTCCTCAGGCAAGCTGGGCAATCACCTGCGCCGCCACAATGCGCAGCAGCATGGTGAGCGGATACACCGTGGCGTAGGCCACCGCAGGTGAATCGCTGCGTGCCATGGTGGTGGCAAAGGCGAGCGCGGGCGGATCGGTCATGCCCCCGGAAAGAAGCCCGCACAGCGTCATGAAGTTCACACGGTGAAATTTGCGTGCCACAAACCCGACCAGGAGCAGCGGCAGCATGGTGACGAGCACCCCAAGCAGCACCCACTGCAGTCCCTGCGCCGAGAAAACCGTGGCGGCAAAATGCTCCCCGGAAAGCAGGCCCACATTCGCTAGGAAGAGGATGATGCCCAGCTCACGCAGGGCGCGGTTCGCATTGATGGGCATGTGCATCACCATGGGGCCCAGACGCCCCAGATGACTCATCAGGATGGCCACAATGAGCGGCCCGCCGGCCAGCCCGAGACGCACCGGCGCTGGCAGCCCCTCGATACGGATGGGGTAGAGGCCCAGCAGCACGCCGAGGAGAATGCCCGCGAAGATGGCGGCAAACTTTGTTTCCTGCAGCATCTGCACCGCATTGCCGAGCCTTTGCGTGGCGGCATTGAGAGAATCCTCATCCCCCACAAGCTGGAGCATGTCGCCAAACTGGAGGCGCAAATCGGGCAGCGCCGTGAAGATCAAATCCCCACGGCTCACACGAGTGACGGCAACACCGTGAAAGTGATCGAGGCCGAGTTCACGCACCGTTTTGCCCAGCAGCTTTTTGTTGGTGAGCACCACGCGCCGGTAGGTGATCCTGCCCGGAGCCTTCATGAGGTTCTCTTCGCTCACGCTGCCGATGACCAGCCGGAACTGCTCCAGATGCGCCTGCGTGCCCACGGCCATGATCACATCCCCCACATGCAGCTTCGTTTCCGGGGTGGCGGCGGTGACTTCAACCTCAGCGGCTGCGCGATGTCGGGAGATCACGACACTGGTCTCCTGCACACCGGGAACGCTGGCGATGGCGACACCGTCAAGGTTTGGATTCTCCACCCGCAGATTCATGCGTTGCAGCGGCTCGATGCCAGCCCCCTGCTCCTGGCGGAAGGTCTCCGCCTCCTGCGTCACATCCACCTTGAAAAAAGCCCGCATGAGAATGAGTGAGACAATGATCCCGACGATGGCCAAGGGATAGGACGCCGCATAGGAAAGTGCCGGCAGCGTGATCAGCGCAGGGTCCACATGCGCTGAGGCAAGCGCCTGCTGCGCGGCGCCGAGTGCGGGCGTGTTCGTGGTGGCACCGGCAAACAAACCCGCCACGGCAGGCAGCGGCATGTTCAGCATCCAGCCCCCCGCCAAAGCCACCACAGCCCCCAAAAACACCAAGACAAAGGCATAGGCATTCAGCATGCGTCCCTGCCGCCGCAGCGAGGCAAAGAAGCCCGGCCCCATCTGCATGCCGAGCGCGAAGACGAAGAGCACCAGCCCAAACTCCTTCATAAAGTGCGCCACCTCCGCATTGGGACGCATCCCAAAATGAGAGACGGCCAGACCGGCAAAGAGCACGCCTGCGGTGCCCAGCTTGACTCCCCGGAAACGAATGTTGCCCAGGCCGATGCCTCCGAGAATGACGATGCTGAAGGTAAGCAGGTCGCAGGCCACGGGGTTGTCCAGATGCAGTTGCTGAAGAAATGACATTCCTTTCTCATAGGCATGTTTAGTGCCAGAGGCGCAACGGGATTGTGTGCCATTCTTGTGTGGGCATCACGCGCAGGCTGGCATTCGCTGCGCCGGATTTGACATGCGCTGATTTACCCCGGCATGGCGGCGCTGTTTGTGCTTAAAGCATCCTTGCATGAATACGAACAAACCCTCTCTCTATGAACGTCTCGGTGGTGAAGAAATGATCTCCGCCCTCATTCCCGCCTTTTATGTCCGCGTGCTGGCCGATCCTGAGCTCGGGCCCTTTTTCATCCACACCGAGCTGGAGAAACTGCACGCCATGCAGCGCGAGTTTTTTGTCATGGCCACCGGCGGGCCGATCCAGTACACCGGGCGCCCCCTGGCGCATACGCATCATGGGCGGGGCATCACCCGGCAGCACTTCGCCCGTTTCACCGGGCATCTGGTGGAGACTCTGCTCGACATGGGAGTGACCCAGGAGGAAACGGATGAAGTCATCGAACGAATCAACGCCATGACCAACGAGATCATCGGCGCCTCCTACTGATTCACCGGATGCGCCTGCTGCTGATATTCCTCTGCCTTCTTTCAACTCTGACCGCACAAGCCGATGAGTGGTGGGCCTGGTCGAATGTGGACTATTACCGCAGGCCGCCGTGGACCGGCAGTGTGTTCATGGCCAATTTTGCCGATGAAGTGGACGGCTCCTACGCGCAGATGGTCAGCCCGCGCGTGAAGTATGCGGCGGCCAAATGGCTGGATCTCGGACTGGGGCTGTCGATGTTCAGGGTCGAAAACACCACCACGCACGACCGCTACGACCAGCTCCGCCCGGAGCTGGAAATCAATCCCCACTACGAACTAAAGCAGGTGCGTCTGGACTGGCGCAACCGCATGGAATGGCGCGAGAACCAAGGCGCCCCCTCCACCGCAAACCGCACCCGGCACCGCATGCAGATCGCCTGGACACTGCCCCAGCCGCTGGGCCCGCTGACACGCCTCTATGCCAGCGATGAATGCCTGATGGACCTGCATCTTCGCCGCCCAACAGAGAACCGCATCATCCCGCTGGGAATCACCTTCAAGCTCACCGATTCGATGGACCTCGACCTCTTCTACATGATCGACTCCAAGCGCACCAAAACGACATGGAAAAGCGAATCCGTGCTGGGCACGTATCTGCGGGTGCGGTTCTAGAGAATGAATGAAGGCGCGGCTTTGCGTTGCCCGCGTCCTGATTTGAAGCGTAGAGAGAGGCATGCCTGAGCATTCCAATGCACGCCTGTTTGTATGGTTCCGCATCCTCTTCAACTGCCGGTTTTACTACCCGGTGTTCACGATTCTGTTCCTCGATCTGGGCCTGAGCATCGGTGAATTCGCGGCGCTGAACGTGGTGTGGGCGCTGACCAGCGTGGTGCTGGAGGTGCCCTCCGGGGCGCTGGCAGACCGCTTTGGCCGCAGGCCGCTGGTGGTGGCGGCAGGTATGCTGATGTTGCTGGAGATGGCCGTGCTGTGCCTGATGCAGCCGGGACACCATGACCTCGTGCTGTGGCTGTTTGTGGTGAACCGCGTTCTCAGCGGGGCTGCCGAAGCCTGTGCCAGCGGGGCGGATGAGGCCCTGGCCTATGACTCCCTGCCAGCTGCTGAACGCACAGCACTGTGGCCACAGATCATGGCGAAGCTTTCACGCGGGATGGCCCTGGGTTTTGTGGTGTCCTCCATCACAGGATCGGTGCTCTATGATGCGCACAGCCTGACGACGGCGCTGCATTGGATCGGACTGGATGTAACGGTGGCCAAGCAGGTGTCCATGAAGCTGCCACTGCTGCTCGGCCTGGGCACCGCGCTGGCCTGTCTGGTGGTGACCCTGCGCATGACCGAAGTGCGCGCCCCTGCCCCCAAGACTTCCCTGCTGCAGAGCATCCGCGAAACCTGGATCTCCATCCTGCAGACAGGCGGCTGGATCTGGCGCACGAAAGCCGCCTTCGCGCTGATTCTGTTTGGGCTGGTCTTTGACAGTGTGATCCGTCTCTTCCTGACCGTGGCCAGCAACTTCTACCGCCTCGTGGGCATCGAGGAAGGCTGGTATGGCGTCATCGGCACCGGGGTGTCTCTGCTCGGGCTGGTGACCGCAGGTCTGATGGAAACGAGCGCCAAGGTCATGACCGCACGGCAGAATTTCATCTGGCTGGGCCTCCTGGTGTTTGGCGGCTTGCTGGCGGCGGCGCATCCGCAGCCGGGCTGGACAGGCATCGCCCTGGTCATGCCGCTGTTTCTGGGCATGCGCTTCCTGCAGTTCTTCCTGTCCCATTACCTCAATGAGATCGTGGACTCCGAGCAGCGGGCCACCGCGCTGAGCTTTCGCGGGCTGACGATCAATCTGGCCTATGGCACCCTCACCCTGCTTTTCGGCTGGCAGACCACCTGGGTGGGCGGCCATTTGCACCTGAGCGCGGACGATCCCCGCGTGTTTGCCGCAGCACTGGGACTGTGGCCGTGGTGGTTTGCCGGAACCGTGCTGGTGGCGGGCGGCTGGATGCTGCTGCGCGTTTTTACAGCCAGCAAAGCTGAACGAAACGTAGAGTCATCAGGTCATTAAGAACATTCGACAAGTAACTTCACCGGCAACAAAATGCTCCCAGCCATGAAAAAGCCCTTCTTCGTCCGCCTCTGTCTGGTTCTGGCCGTCGCCATCCTTTTTGTCCAGTGCTCCTCCACGCCCAGGACGCGCATTGAGAAAAACCCGCAGATGTTTTCCAAACTGAGCGCCAAGGACCGCCAGCTCGTGACGCATGGCCTGATCCGTGAGGGCATGACCCGTGATGCGGTTTTCCTGGCCTGGGGACGTCCTGACGCCGTCTCGGTGGGTATCAATCGCGGCAGAGAAAGCGAAACCTGGACCTATGAAGGCCAGCGTCCCGTGCGCTCCATGAACATGAACATGGGTTTTGGCTACGGTTACGGTGGCTTTGGTTATGGCGGTTTCGGTTACGGCGGCCTGGGTGGTTTCGGCCCCTTTGGCTACGGTGGCTATCCCATGTGGGGCAGCGGCACCTCTGTGACGTACATCCCCTACACCGCAGGAACGGCAGATTTTGTCAACGGCCGGGTGGTGAGTTGGAAGTCCACGGCACGCTGAGTTCGAGCTCCCTCCGCCGATGAGCGTGCCCGAAGAACATCTGGCGTCACGCCGCAGTCTGAAATCCCGCGACACCCGCTGGGCGCATGCGCTGGCAGGCTGGCTGGCGCGCTCCGGTCTGACACCGAATGCGATTTCTTTGCTAAGCGTGGTCTTTGCCGGCGGAGCCATGGCCTGCTTCCTGGTCGCCGGAGATCAAAGCAGCCTCACCGGCATTCTCGCAGCCTGGCTGGGTGCCCTCGTCTGCATCCAGATGAGGCTGGTATGCAATCTGATGGACGGCATGGTGGCGGTGGAAGGCGGCAAGGGCTCACCTGTGGGAGCGATTTATAACGACGCACCTGACCGTGTGGCAGATGTGCTGATCATGGTGGGGGCGGGCTACAGCGGTGCGGGAGACCCCGGAGTGGTGAAGCTCTTCCATGTGATTCCGCTGGGCTGGTGCTGCGCGGTGACGGCGGTGTGGACGGCCTACATCCGCGTGCTGGGCGCCTCCCTCACCGGCAAGCACGACTTCCGCGGCCCCATGGCCAAACAGCACCGCATGGCCGTGCTGTGCGGCGGGCTTTTGATCGAAATGATCCAGCATCTGACCGGGCACGAACGCTGGGGCATCCTGCTGGCGCTGACGCTGATCTTTTTCGGCGGACTCTGGACGTGCTGGCGGCGGCTGTCCGTGATGGCTCAGGCACTTCGTTCAGGCGACAACTCGGCGCTTTGATGGCGTGCACGCGAGGAGTTGAAATATTCATGCCGTGGTTTGCGTCCCTATCCACGCACCCTCATGAAAAAAGCGCTCCTCGTACTCGCCACCCTGTTCTCCCTCAGCCTTCACGCCGCTGATTTCCCCAAAGGCAGCCCGAAGTTTTTCACCTCCTCGGGAGCAGTTTTGAAGGCCTCGAAGGAGAACGGCAAGCCCGTTATCCTCGTTTTCTCCGCCGCCTGGTGCGGCCCCTGTCAGAAAATGAAAAAGGAGGTCTACCCGAGCAGCGAGGTGCAGCCGCTGCAGGACAAGTTCAACTGGGCCTACCTCGACATCGACGAGGAAGCCAACAGCAAGCTCGCTGAGGGCTTCAAGGTGGAGACCATCCCCCACCTCTTTTTCCTCGATTCAACGGGCAAGACCACCTTGGACGACCTCAAAGACGTCACTCCCCCCAAGGATTTCGCCAAAAAGCTGAGCAAAGTGCTGAAAAAAGCGGAAGCCGCCCCCAGGAGCGGCAGCGGAAGCTGAGCCTGATTTTGCCACGGCCATTGCAGGCTCAATCACAGCCAGGAATGCATACAGAGTTTCCTTTCACGGCCGGAACTCCTGTCTTTTTTACCCTATTCAGCCCCCTTCTCAAAAGTGGTCCGAAAATCAAAGATTGATTTCAGCGGCGATTTACCCCACAATAAGTATTCTAAAAGGAAAGTTAACAATCAGATATTGTTAATAAAAATGCGATACCACACACTCCTTCTCCTCGGCCTCTCCGCTTTACTTCTGGCGTCTTGTGAATCCTCAGGCTTCATCGGCCGGGGCACTCGGATCACCTCTGTTCGCACCACCGCCTACACTCATGGCGAGTCTGACCACATCATTTACGGAGCCAAGACGGCCGTCGGAACCCAGCTCAAGTATGGAAACGTGCGCAGCGCTGCTGCCGACTGGTCGGTATATCCAGTAGGCACGATCTTCCAGATTGAAGGACTCCCTTACGTTTATCAGGTGGATGATTATGGTTCCGCCTTGGTGGGCACCAACACCATCGACCTCTACAAGCCGGACAAGGCCACCATGAATGCCTGGGGTGTGCGCAACGTGAACATTCGCGTCATCAAATGGGGATCGTTTTCCAAGAGCCTGTCCATTATGAAGGAGCGCACCGGCTACGAGCACATCCGTCGCATGGTGGCGCGCATTGAACGCAGCTCCTAGTCCCGGCTTCTCTGACCTACTCCAGTGACCAAGCAGGAGCGCGCGGATTACATCCGGAATCGGCTGGGTCAGTTGTACCCTTCACCTCCCATTCCTCTGGATCATGAGGATGCCTTTACCCTGCTGGTGGCCGTCCTGCTCTCTGCCCAGTGCACCGATGTCCGCGTCAATCAGGTGACGCCAGCCTTGTTTCGGCTTGGCAAAACCCCGGCAGCGCTGGCCGCAGCCCCGCTCGATCAAATCGAAGCCATCGTGCGCCCCTGCGGCCTGGGACCGCAGAAAGCCAAGGCCATCAAACAGCTTTCTGGCATCCTTCTGGAGGAACACCAAGGGCAGGTTCCCGCCTCGCTGGAGGCCTTGGAGCGCCTCCCGGGAGTCGGCCACAAAACCGCCCAAGTCGTGATGGCTCAGGCCTTTGGCATTCCTTCTTTCCCGGTAGACACCCACATCCACCGGCTCGCACAGCGCTGGGGCCTGACCAATGGCAAGTCCGTGCTGCAGACCGAACGGGATTTGAAGCACCTGTTTCCGGAGGAATCCTGGAACAAGCTGCACCTGCAGATCATCTTCTATGGCAGGGAGTTTTGCAGCGCACGCGGCTGCGACGGGACCGTGTGTGAAATCTGCCGCACCTGCTACGCGAAGCGGAAGAATCCCGTCAGCACCAAGAAAGCTTGAGGAAAGTACTCACGAGCTTTAGCTCGTTCAGGAAGGAACGTTCTGATGCCCCGAATGAGCTATAGCTCATGAGTAATTTTCAAATTACCAGCGCAGACGCAGGCTGGTGCGGAAGGCGCGGGTGGTGTTGCCGAAATCGCCGCCGATACCGATGTCAAACATGGGCAGCACCCGGAAGTAGGTCGACAAATCCACCATCTTGCTGTCGTACTTGTCGGCGCTGCTCACGGTCACGCCGGCCTGCACTTCCAGCCAGGTCAAAGGAGTGAAGCGCAATGCGGGACGCACATAGATGGAACCATCGCTGAAGCTCACGGAAGTGTCCTGCGCCTTCAAGCTGGCGTAAACCAGACCGGCCTCAGCCACAAAGGTGAGCTTTTCGTTGATCAAAGCCGTGTGGAAACCAGCGCCTGCCTGGATGCTGGCGAAGTCATAATTCCCCTTGGTCGCACCGGTGACACTGCCACCGCCGCCGCTGCCCCATGAAGCGCCAAACTTCAAATAGAGCGGATTGAACAGGGCCACCGTCAGCGTTGCGCCAATGGTGTTGGCTCCAGACAGGTTATCGGCCTTGGGAGCCACGTAGCGGTAATAGGCCTCCAAGTTGTTGAAATTGACCATGTTAGGCCCGCTTGGCTGTGCACCGTAACCGGCTGCACCTGTCGGCGGCGAACTGTAATTGCTCACCCCCTGAGGCGTGTACGAGGAGACGCCACCAGGCTGTGGAGCGGCGGCGTATGGATCTGCATAGCCCGGAGGGGCCGTCACGGCCGGTGTGACGGAGGCTGGCGGCAGTGAATTGGGATACGCAGGAACATTGGGTGGTGTGCCGTATCCCGGGGGCGGCGTACCATAACCGGGAGGAGGCACCCCCATGACGCCATAACCAGTCTGAGCCACGGCACTTTGACAAAAGGCAACGCTGACGCTGAAAGCGTAAAATAGGATCCTTTTCATGAGAAGTGGGGCATCTATTGATTATTTAGATATGTTAAATAATCTCTCAAATCAATAGATTGAGCAAATCTTTTTTTTGGTTTTGAGATTTCCATTCAATCCAGTCGCTATGACACTGTCTTAGCAATCAGCCATAGAATGGACCTTACGGGACCTATACGTCCTATAAAGGGCCCCCGGCGCACGAAAACCGCCGCTACTTTCTCAGCCAGCGTGGGATCAGTACCAGCAAGGCCAGTCCCGCTGCCAAACCGGCAATCAGTCGGCCTTTGTGGCTTTCAGCCGGTTTCTCAATCTCGGGCAGGATCGTCACCAATTCAGGAACCGCGAGGGGTTTGAACTCCGGGAGGGTCGGAGGCGGAGTCGGAGGACTGGCCGCTTCAGATCCCGCAGGCTGGGCCGCGCTGGCGGCCGCTGCTGGCAGCGCCTTTTCCCAATCAAGATTGAGCAGGAGGTCCCAACCGGGGCTTTCGTTTTTCAGCCGGCAGCCGCAGCGGCCCACGAGGAACATGCAAGCATCTTCCAGCGACGCGTCATCCAGAATGTCCAGCGGCCAGGCTCCCAGCACCCTGCCCCGGCCAAAGACCGCCCCGGCAAAGCTGGTGATGGTGGGATCAAAGGTCCCCCTCGGTCCGACAAGCATGTGCAGCAGCATGGCCTCTGCGGGATCATCGCGCCGCAGCCTGAGGGTGCTGAATTTCAGCCGCAGTGGAGGCCCGGGGCCAAGCTGGCTGTCTGGGTCGTTGGGGTCCTGAATGGGCAGCGACGCCACCTGCTCCAGGAATTTGAGCCGCTTTTCGATCCGCTCCACCTCCAGCACATCCACCGGCGATCCGCTGTCAGCGATCACCCAGATGACCGAATCCCCCGCCAGCAGCAGCTGCACGAGTTTCTTACGCGCCGGGGAATCCAGCACAGCACTGAGCGTGGCAGCGTCCAGCTTGCCCGCCCACACCTGCTTCTCGCTCTCCCGCGAATAGCGCAGGATGGTGTCCTGCTGCGCGGAGTCCTTGGAGGTGGAGAAGTCGAGATTCGCCTTGCCATTGGCACGCAGCGGGCGCAGCAAATCCTGCACCTCCGGCGTTTGCGAGACGGCGGCAGGCATCACCAGATGAAACTTGTCCGCCTCCCAGCGATCCAGCGCGAAGCGGAACACCGGAATGGTGCAGGCGCAGGCACCACTTGTACAAATGGCGATGATGAGGGTGGCGAGTCGCATGGCGCTATTTCCCAAAGCACTGCAGCCTGCCGTCCATCGTGCTCACATACACACGTCCTTGAGCGACGGTGATGCCATCCCACACGGCGGGACTCGTCAGTTCAAGTCCCGCGCTTTGCTCACCGGTCTCGGTGTTCACGGCCCACATCTTGGCGCCGCGTTTGCCATCCAGAGCTTCGTCCTGCTCTTTGAGTTCCTGCAGGATGGCGGGGTCTTTGGCAGCGAGACGTTCAAAAGCATACTCCTCGTCGATCGTGTCTGGCGCTCCGCTAACAAGCACCGTCTTGCCAGCCAGCGCCATGCTGCGGGCCACGATGGGCACAAAGCGGTCCCAGGTGTGCTTCACAAAGCTCCCGCTGGCTTTGCCACCTTTGGCATCGGCACCGCCCTTGAACCACAGTGCACCGCCCACCTTGCCTTTGCCGGATTCCACCCCGGCCCCCACACCGTGCACCTCATTGCCGGAGCTGTCGCGGGAGTCGCCATTGTCGAAGTTGCAGACCAGCACGGCATCCGTGGGCTTCACTTCGGGCTGCTCAAAACGCTGCTGCACCTCGGCGGCGCTCAGTGCCTTGTGATAGAGGACGAACTGATCCAGCAGGCCGCTGTAGCCACCGGCACTTTCTTCTGCCACGCCACTTCCATTGCCCACGATGAGCGGATTCGCCGGTTTGCCGGCCACCAGATCTCCCGCCATGCCTTCGGCGACAAGCTTGCCATCAATATAGAGGGTCATCTTTTTGTCAGCCGCAAGGACACCCGCGATGTGATGCCAGCCGTCGGTCAGCGCCTCGGCGGAGACGATGCTGCTCACTTTCGAATCACTGCGGATGTGGAACTGCGGTTTTTTGTCGTGGAAGTCGAGACCCACGCCAAGGCGAGGTCCGCCATGGTTGATGATGGTGCCGCTGGGCTTGTCCGGAAGCACCCAGGCCTCCACGGTGATCGGGGTCTTCGTAGGATCCAGCACCGGAACATCCGGGAACTGCACGCTGCCAGGCATCGGCGCGCCTCTGGCCCCTCCTTTTCCACCGCCTTTTTTCGGAGCGTCTGCATTCTTGCCTTTGCCTTTCTTCTTGGCCTCCGCCTGCGCTTTCAGGGTCTCGCTGTGGCCCACCTGCGTTTCACCTTTGGGCTGCACGGCGAGTGGTTTGCCGTCCTTGTCCAGCACCACGCTGTTGCCCTTGCGTTCGGTGGTGGCGGATTCGGTGTCATACGCTTGCTCCGGTGGTGCCTTGGGTGTGGCGAAGAGCGTGTACTCCATCGTGGTCGTCCACTTGTAGTACTGCGCCTCGCGACCATAGGAGTACACGTTCTTGTCATCGTGCACGAGGATGCGGCCTGCCGGGGCATACTTGCCCGCCTGGAAGTAGCCGCTGTGACCACCGGCAAAACTTTTGCCATAGACCCAGTAGCTGCGGTGGAAGTTGGAATCATCCAGGAAGCCCATCGGCGCAAAGAGGTGCTGCCCCTCGCCTTTGTGCGCGCCGCCCTGCTTGTCGAAGTCTCCACTCACCGGGCCCACTTCCACACGTTTGCCATCGGTCCCGATCTTCTGCGTGCGCAGGAAGGTCCACTTGCCGTCGCTGCTCAGGATGTCGTTCAAAGCGACCGGCATCTGCAGTGTCTTGTGGCGGTCATTCAAGTCGCCGCCGGTTTCAGGATCGCGGTCGTCGTAGTTGATTTTGACCTTCATCTCACCGGTCTTCGCATCCACGCGGTAGAACCACAGGCCGCCATCGAGGAAGCAGGAATGGCCGGAGACAAAGCTCACCAGACCATTTTCCACCAGCACGCTGCCGTGCACGGGCCAGACGCTCTCCATCATCTCCCACGCGCCATGGCTCAGCATCACCGGTGCCCCCTGAAACTTCCACACCAGCGCGCCGTCTTTGGCACGCAGGCAGTACACATTGCCGTCATTCCCGCCGATGAACACCCTGCCCTGCCAGTAAGTCGGCGGTGAATCCATGCGACCACCCGCGATGAAATGCCAGGCTTCCTTGCCCGTGGCGGAGTCGAAGGCATGCAGCGTGTGCTTGTCCACTTCAGAGACGAAGGTCAGGCCAGCGGCGCTTGTCGTGGTGCTCAGCGGTGGGGTGAGCTTCACCTCCCAGGCCATGCCGAGGTCCTTTTTCAAATCCTGATTTGAATAGCCGCTGCGGGCATTGTCGGAGCGGTAGGTAGGCCAGTCCTTGGCATCGGCGGGCGTCTCCGCAATGGCTTCGGCATAGGCGGGTCCCTTGGTCAGACGTGCGCTGTCCGCTGTGTGCGGCGGCATGGGATAGCGTGGCGCGGAGGCCATGGCGGCCATGCCATCCAGCTTCGCTTCGGGGTAGCAGGCGCAGTTGTGCGGTCCGGCGTAGGTGAGACCGTTGCATGGCAGCACACCATAGAGGCAGGCGCCGCGCACCCAGTGGTTCAGATCCCAGTGCTGCTTCTCCATATCGACATACTCGATGCCGGTGCGGGATGGAATGATGAACTTCTCCGTCGCCTTCGCCATGTAGCAGCGGTGGTGAAACCAGTAGGTGCCCTGCGGCACGTCCGGATAGAACTGCTTCTTCACCACGCCCGTCAGCGGATCGCGGCCCGTGTATTCACCCGTCTGATTCCCCTGCGTGGTGCCCGCATTCCAGACGAGCCCCTGCGCCACGATCACATCCTCCATGCTGCGATAGCCGCTCTTCTCATGCGAGGAACTCCACAGTTCCTTGCCCGTATCCGCGTTGATCCCCTTCATCAGGCCATCGCCGCCAGCATAGAGAATCACGTCATCATTGAGCACCACACGCGGTGCGAAGTTGAACTCATAGAGCTTGCGGCGCGCCTCGGGCACATCGGCAAAGAGCACCGCACCCGTCTTCACATCGCGGCTCGTCAGTCCATCGCCATTGTAATAGACCATGCGCTTGTCATCCAGGGCGAGGGTGATCGGCCCGACCTTGTCGTCCACCTTCCAAAGCGTCTTGCCGCTCTCCGCGTCGAGCGCCATCAGGTGGCGTGTCTTTCCATCCCAGTTGAACTCCGTCTCCACGCGCTTCTGATCACTCTGCTGCTTCACGGCAAACTCTTCGTTCAGACGCCACGCTTCGGGGTTCACCAGGGCATACAGGTTGCCGTTTCTATACAGCAACTCTTCCGCGCCCTTGGTCTGCGGATACTCACGGATCACCTCGCCCGTCGCTCCATCAAGGCAGGTGATGGGATCTGAAATGCCCAGCGTCACATAGACCTTGTCACCGATCGCCGCGAGACGGCGCGTCAACTGCGTGGGGCCGGACTTCAGCGGCCACAGGTGCGTGCTCCACTGCGGGATCGACTTTTTCCAAAGAATGGTCCCATTGAAGGCATCGCGCGCGATCAGCGCAAACTTGGCCGGCATCAGGATGGAGATGCGGCTGCCCTCATCCATGATGTAGTAGAGACGCCCTCCCGCGCTTACCTCGGCGCTGACCGAAGACATGCGGTCATGGTGGCGGCTCCAGCGTGGATTTCCCACCCACTGCATGCGTGAAGGCGGGCCGGTGAGGATGTCCTTGGAGGTGGGATTGCCCTTCGAGTCATACGCAAAGTGCGTCCACTCATCCATGCCTTTCGGCCATGGCTTCACGATCTTCTCCCAGCCACTGGCCTTGCGAACCATGGCCACGCCCAGCGGTGTCAGCACGCGGTCGATCTCCGACTTGTCCACTGCAGCGGCGTCTTCGATCACCAGCAGGTTCACGTAGTTCTCAATATAAGGCAGATGCTTCCCATCCCAGGAATCCACCGCCACGGGGCCGTACTTGCCCGCCTGATGGATCGTCTCGCGAATCCCCGGCAGCGCCGCCGCGTCCTGCGTGAGTCCCTGCACCTGATAGCGATCACTGGCCCGCAGCCCCTGCGTCACCTTCCCATCCCCGCAGCCCACATGCACCACGATCCCGCCTTTGACCCCGGACTGGGAGATCAGGTCGGCGGCATCATCAGCCAGCAGCGCGGAGGAAAGCAGGAGGCAGGTCAGAAGTCTTTTCATGGTGGGATCGGTCACGCGTAACGAAGGGCTGATGCAGGATGTTTCTCTCCTTTTAAAAAGACTGAGACTCCATTATGAATCAAATCAAAGGGTGGATTTAAGCCGCCGCTTGTGTGACAGGCTCCGCTCACTCTTTTCCATACCCATGCTCCGCTTCACGCTCTTCGGCTTTCTAATCCAGATCCACTGGATCTTCTGGTTAAACACCGCACTCATGGGCGGAGGCATGAGCGCCAATACCCCCGAGCAGTTTCGCGGTCTGCTGGCCTGGGTGACCGCCGTCCTGCTTTCCATCTTGATTCACGAACTGGGCCATGCGCTGGCCATGCGAAACTACGGTGACCGCCGTGTGGGCATCGTGCTGTATGCCTTCGGCGGGCTGGCGATCGGCAGCAAGCCGCGCACCCGGCAGGAAGACTTCCTCGTCAGTGCCGCAGGCCCGGGGCTGCAGATTCTTGTCGGTCTTGCCGTCGGCTGGTCCATGACCCTCTGGCCACCCTCCTCGCTCTGGCTGCATCAGATGATGGATGCCTTCACCGTGGTCAGCATTTTCTGGGCCCTGCTCAATCTGGTGCCCGTGCTGCCGCTGGATGGAGGCCACCTCTGCCAGGCTTACCTTGGCCCGCGCAAGAAGCGGCAGGTGCTGCTCATCAGCATCACGTGTGCGGTGGCCTTGGCGCTCTTGTCGGTGACCAGCGATCTGTGGCTAGGCCTGCAAAACGGCGTCCTGCGCCTGCTGGACATCGACGCGAAAATTCGCGTGGGCAGCGGCATTTTCACCCTGCTGGTCTTTGGCATGCTCGCCTGGAACAATTGGAAGGAGTTGCAGAATGAGCCGCAAATTCCTTGGATGAACGCGCGTTGAGAGTGCATTGGACTGTTTCCGTCCCCTGATGCGCCTCCTCCGAACACTTTTTATCCTTGCTGCGGCCACCACCCTCGCCGCCGCACAATCGCCCAAGCCCGAACTGATCTCCCCGCAGGTCAAAGCTGCGGTGGACAAGGCCGTGGCCTGGCTGATCAAGCAGCAGAAAACAGCGGGCTTCATTGTCGATGAAAAATCCGACGCCAAGCCCAAGCGCGGAGATCTGCCCTCCCACAGCGCGGCGATGACCTCCCTCGCCCTCATGGGACTGGCCTCCGTGGGGCACATGCCGGATGATCCCACACCGGAAGGCATCGCCTGCGGCAAGGCCCTGCGTTACATCGTGGAAGGCGTGGAGCCTGATGAAAACGGCTATCTCGGGCGCAGCGACCGCTCACGCATGTATGGCCACGGCATCATCTCCCTCATGATGGCTGAAATGATCGGCCACGCGCCGGATGAAGCCACCGACAAACGCCTGCACAAACAACTGGAGGGCGCGATCCAGCTCATCCTCCGCTCCCAGCAGGTGCCGAAGAGCGAGGCCAATCGCGGCGGCTGGCGCTATGAGCCAAGCTCCAGCGACAGCGACATCTCCGTCAGTGTGTGGCAGGTCATGGCACTGCGTGCCGCCAAGGACGCTGGATTTGAAGTCCCCAAAGGAGCCATCGACAACGCCGTGGCCTACATCAAACGCAGCTACCGCGTGGAGCGCGACTCCAACGGCAATCCCAAGAGCGATGCCGCCGCCTTCAGCTACGAGCCTTATGGCGGTCGCCAGACCTTCTCCACCACCGCCGCCGGACTGCTCTCCCTCCAGGTCTGCGGCCAGTATGAAACCGCCGAAGTTCTGGGCTCCGCCAACTGGCTGCTCAAGTCCCCGCCCGAAATCAACGAACCCTGGTTCTTCTACGGCTGCTACTACTACGCCCAGGGCATGTACCAGCGCGGCGGCGACCACGCCGCCACCGCCCGCCAAAAGACCGAGCAAACCCTCATCGCCGCCCAAGGTCAGGACGGCAGCTGGTATCCCCGCAATGGCAACGAGAAGAGCGCCGGAGCCGTGTATGCAACGTCATTGGCGCTGCTGAGCCTGAGCGTGCATCATCACTTTTTGCCGATTTATCAGAAGTAGGCGGTGGAGAAGTCCAAGCGTGCCCGCCGAAGGGAAATCGTCCTCCCACTCGAACTCGGATCGCCATCAGGGATGACAACGGGTTTCGGCAGTTTCGGCGGTTTTGGCAGTTCGTTTTCGGAGGGGACGTATTATTTAACCGAGCACCACCGCGAGGGGGTATTGGCGGTTTCGGCGGTTTTGGCGGTGCTTTTTAAAAGGGGGACTATTTTTTCGCGAGGGGCAGAGCGTGCTCAAGCGAACCAACAAAACCAACGAAACTGGGGGTTTTGAGGGTTTCGTTGGTTTTGTTGGTCCTTTTTGGAAGGGGGAGTGTTTTTCTACGGGCTTGCGTGGATGACCACACCGGAGGCGGCTCAGAGGGTTTTGACAGTTTCGTCAGTTTTGGCAGTCCCTTTTCCAAGAGGTACACCATTCATGAGGATGGCCAGTAAGCGGTGGATGAATGGGAAAACCAGGTGAGTCAGGTTGAAATTCACCCTCAATCCATCTCCTGCCATGACTTGCAATAAAGCAGCCCTGCTGGTACGCAGCAGCAAGATGTCGGTTCTATACGTTAACACCATGATTCTATTTACCACTTAGTGTTATTATAGAGCATTGAATACCTCATCCTATCCTGACCAGTCCTCCCTCCACAGGCCGGTTTGTCATCCGGCTCTACTTCAGCTCACCTCTGGCACCTAGCACACCACCAGCTCCCCCACAGCCAGAGCCGATGAAACATCAAGGCTACTTGTTGAACGTTTCAGCCCTCCCAGCCTGCTAATACAAAATTCGTCCCCCTTTTAAAAAGCACCAACAAAACCAACAAAACCCTCAAAACCCCCAGTTTCGTTGGTTTTGTTGGTTTCGTTGGTTCGCTTTTGCACGCTCCGCCGCTCGCGAAAAATATCTCCCCCTTTTAAAAGTCACTGCCAAAACCGCCGAAACCGCCAATACCCCTTTTGGCAGGCAGCAAAGGCAGCTCGGCATGCATGGTCCGCCCGTTTCCCGCCGTATGTCACGGCACCATGAACACGCTCAACCGCCGTCAGTTCGTCCGTCGCACCGCTTTGGCATCGTTCGCTGCTCCCGCCTTTCTGAAGGCGGCAGGCGCTGACAAGATCAACCTCGCCTTCATCGGCCCCGGCGGGATGGGAACGAACCACATCAACACGATGTGCAAACGCGATGACGTGATCTACTCCTGGGTCTGCGATGCGGACTCCAAAAAGGCGGAGGCGGCGGCGAAGAAGATTCAGGAACTCACCGGCCAGACGCCGAAGATCGCCAAGGACATGCGGCAGGTGTTTGATGACAAAGCCGTGCAGGCCGTGCTGATGGCCACGCCGGACCACTGGCACGCTCCGGGGGCGATCCTCGCCGCGAATGCCGGCAAGCATGTGTACGTGGAGAAGCCCTGCTCGCACAATCTGCATGAAGGACGGCTCATGATCGAGGCGGCGGCGAAAAACAAGGTGGCCATGCAGGTGGGCACCCAGAGCCGCAGCACCGCCAGCATCAGCCAGATCATCGAAAAACTGCGCAGCGGCGTCATCGGCGAGGTCTTGGTGGCAAAGGCATGGAACAGCCAGCTAAGAAGGAATCAAGGTCACATGCCGGAGACGGAGCCACCAGCGAACCTCGACTACGACCTGTGGCTCGGACCCGTGCCGAAGGTGCCGTTTAAGAGCACCTACCATCCCGGCAGCTGGCGCTGGTTTCATCATTTCGGCGCGGGAGATTTCGGCAATGACGGCGTGCATGACATCGACATCGCCCGCTGGGGACTGGGAGTGGACCAGCACCCGAACCGCATCATCGGCCAGGGCAGCAAGCTCTTCTTTGACGATGACCAGGAATGGCCGGACACGCTCTACTGCGGTTTTGAATACGACATCGCACGCAAAACCAAGCAGCTCATCTATGAGCAGCGCGACTGGTCACCCTACGTGCAGGAAGGCCACGAAAACGGCTGCGCCTGGTATGGCACCGAAGGCATGATCATCGGCGGCAAGCAGAAAGGAAGCTGGCAGATCTATGGCCGCAAAAACAAGCTCATCGAAGACATCAAACCCACCTCCGGCCCCGACCTCGCCGCGCATCACGCCAATTTCTTCGACGCCATCCGCACCGGTGCCAAACTGAACGCCGACATCACCATCAACCACCTCTCCACCTCCCTCTGCCACCTCGGCAACATCGCCGCCCGCACCCGCAGAGCCCTGGTGTTTGATCCCCCGAAAGAGCAGTTCATCGGCAACGCGGACACCTCAAAGCTGCTCCGCCGCGAATATCGCGAGCATTGGGCCACGCCGGTGGGGTGAGCCGCCCGTTTCACAACTGGACACCTCAAGCTTCGTGCGTCTTGATGGGCCAACGATGACTCTCCCTCCCGCTCTGCGCCTGCCCTTCCTCGCCATCCTGCTGGCCTTGTCAGGAGCCTGCGCGCTCGTCTATCAAATGGCATGGCTGCGGGAATTCCGGCTCGTCTTTGGCGGGGCCACGCCCGCCACCGCTGCGGTGCTGGCGATCTTCATGGGCGCGATGGGCGCAGGCAGTGCGCTGTTTGGCCGCAAGGCGGAAGCCTCCACGAATCCGCTGCGGCTGTATGCTTTGATCGAGCTCGGCGTGGGTGTCGCTGCATTGCTGACGCCGCTGCTGCTTTCGCTGGTGCGCTCCCTCTATCTCAGCACCGGCGGCATCGCTGCGCTGGGGCAGGTGCCTGCGACGTTGCTGCAGCTTCTGCTCGCGACGGTGGTGCTCGCACCGCCCTGCCTGCTCATGGGCGGCAGCCTGCCTGCGGCCTTCAAATGGGTGGAGACAGATCAGGACACTCAGCGTGGCAGCCTCGGCGTGCTGTATGGAGTGAACACCCTCGGTGCGCTCACCGGCGTGCTCGTCAGTACTTTCTGGCTCCTGGAAATCTGGGGCATCCGCACCACCGTCATGGCGGCTGCGGGAGTGAATCTCCTCATCGGTGCAGCAGCGTGGTTCGTTTCGCGCAACGAGACCTCGCCGAAGCCAGCGCCGCTGACTGCCCAAGATGCAACCGTGGCTCCAAGCATGCTGACAGCGCGCTTCCTCTACCTCGCCGCAGGCATCACCGGCTTCACGTTTTTCCTCAGCGAACTCGTCTGGTTCCGCATCCTCGCACCACTGCTCGGCAGTTCGGTCTATGGCTTTGGTTTGATCCTTGCGCTGGCACTTGCTGGTATCGGACTGGGCGGACTGCTCTACCGCATGCTGTGGGCATCGCGGGCCGGTGCAGTCACACTGGCGGCGCTGGCACGCGTGGCGGCATGGCAGGCGTTGTTTCTAGGCCTGCCCTTTGCACTGGGAGACCGCATCGCAGTGTTCGCCATTGATGTGAATCAGTTGCGCTCTCTGGGCCTACCGGGCCAGATCACCGGTTGGACCTTGATCGCCAGCTTGCTCGTCCTGGGGCCGTCGATCCTCGCGGGCGTGCAGTTTCCGCTGCTCGTGGGTTTGCTGGGCAGTGGCAGCCGCGATGCGGGCCGACATGTAGGATACGCGTATGCTGCCAACACCCTCGGTGCTATCACCGGTTCGCTCGCCGGAGGCTTCATCCTTTTACCTTGGCTGACCGCACTCGGTGCTTGGCGCTGGGTCTTTATGCTCACCCTGCTGCTGAGTCTGGGCGCGGCAGTGCTGGGAGCACGCTCCACTTCAAAGTGGGCATGGCCTGTGATCGCAGCCCTATGGCTCAGCGCAGGCTGCCTCATGTTCATTCCCACCGGCCCCACGGCGGCATGGCGGCACAAGCCCATCGGCTACGGTCGCGTGGAGTCGCTGCCGAATTCCATCAATGGCCTGCGCGGCTGGTTGCATGCCAGCCGCTGGAAGATCGCGCATGAATTTGAAGGACGTGAAGCCAGCGTGGCCGCCGTGGACAGCGATGACGGCTACTGCCTCTACGTGAACGGCAAATCCGACGGCTCAGCCTTTGGCGATGCCGACACCCAGGTCATGCAGGGCCTCGTGCCCGCCATGCTGCATCCATCACCGCATACCGCCTTCATTGTCGGCCTCGGCACCGGCACCACTGCTGGCTGGGTCGCCGACGTGCCCGAGATGAAGCAGGTGGATGTGGTGGAACTGGAGCCAGCGATGACCATCCTCGCACGCAACCATTTCGCACCGGTGAACCGCGATGTGCTGAGCAAAGCCAACGTCCACCTCATTCCCGGCGATGCACGCGAGGCCCTGCTGGCAGCAGGCAGCCGCTATGATCTGATCATCTCCGAACCCTCCAATCCCTATCGCGCCGGAGTCTCCACCTTGTTCACGCAGGAGTTTTACGCCGCCGCCAAAGCCCGGCTCCATGAGCACGGTCTATTTGCCCAGTGGGTGCAGGGTTATGAAGTGGATGCGCAGGCCATCCGCCAGGTCTATGCCACGCTCACCTCAGTGTTTCCGCATGTGGAGACCTGGATCTCCGGGCCCAATGATCTTCTCTTCATCGGCCACCTCACACCACCAGAATATACCATGGATCAGCTGCGCATGCGCATCACGCAGCCGCTGTTTGCCGAAGCGCTCAAGCGCGTGTGGCTCACGAACTCCGTCGAAGGCATGCTCGCCCATCATCTCGCCTCGCCAGAGTTTGCACGCAGCCTGCTGCAGACCAATCCAACCAACGTCAACACCGACGACCGCAACCTGCTGGAGTACGGCTTTGCCCGCGCCCTTTCCAAGGACAACACCTTTGAGACCACTCAGGTTCTCAGCATGGCCATCGATCAGGACATGGATGCTCCAGCGAATCTCGGCTCACAGATCGACCGCACACGCCTCACCTATGAGCGCCTGCGCATGCTTGCAGCAGATGGTGCCAGCTTCGCGATGCTCGATGATATGACGGGCGACGACCAGCGTCGCGCAGACGCTGTCGCCGCCTTTGCCAAAGGAAACTTCAATGAAGTCCTCACAACATGGGCGGGCACATCCACCAGTCCCTTTGAGCAGTTGATGCTGCTGGAATCCGCCGCACAAGCAGGCACCGCAGAGCAACTGCCTCCCTACATGGCAGCCGTCCGCCAGGACTGGCCGGCAGACGCACACTTCGCTGCCGCGTTGTCCGCCTTCCGCCATGAATCCTACGACGATGCCGCATCTCAATTGCTCGATGGATTCAAAGACATGCGATCACAGGTCTGGGTGCGACTCTCCTCCGTGCAAACCGCGCTCTCGCTGGTGCCGCCACTCGCCGCGAACAATCGCGATCTCGTCCCGCAATTCATGGCCGCATTGCAGCAGCCGTTTCCCGGTGGCCTAGCCGAGCCCAGTCGCCTGAACACGCTGATTCAGATCATCACCCTGCTCTCCCCAGAACAGCAGATTGAAGTGCTTTCCGAGTTTGAACCCAACCCACCCTGGCAGCGTCAGTTTTTGGAGTTTCGCGTTAAAACCTATCGCACCGCCACGCATGCGCTAGCGCCACAGGCAGAGCATGATTTGCAGGAATTTCTGCGCCACGCCGACCGCCGCTTGGATGAACCGCGTTAATAGCTGCGCAGCAAACGGAGCGCGGACTTTAGTCCGCAGCACTCCGCCAGCCCCCATACTCCGCATTCCTCTTCCGCATTCACACCTCCAGCGTCCCCCTGCTTGCCACGCGCAGCGCGCGTAAAATCCTTCTCCGTGTGTACGACCTGCTGCGGACTAAAGTCCGCGCTCCAGGACTCTTTGTCCTGCAACGCCGAGCGGTCGAAGCGCGTTGATTCCATATGCTCTCCACCCTTGTCGTGATCCTTGCGGCTGCGGCGGTTGAACCGTTGCCGAATACAAAGATCGAGGCGCTGCCGAAATCGGCTGCGCTGCCCACCGACACGCCTGCAAAGATCGCCCTTGGCCGACTGCTGTTCTTTGATCCCATTCTCTCCGCCACGCGCGATGTCGCCTGCGCCACCTGCCACCATCCGCAGCACGGTTGGGCCGATGGCAGGCCGACGCCCCTCGGCGCACATGCCAGCGGCGTCGGGCCTGCGCGCAAACTCATCCAAGGCGCTCCCTTCCTGCCGCTGACACGCAACACGCCCACCATCCTCAATGCCGCCTTCAACGGCATCGAATCCGGCAAGCCCTTTGATCCCACCAAGTCACCCATGTTTTGGGACAACCGAATGAGCAGCCTCGAAGCGCAGGCCCTGGCACCCATCCGCCAGCGCGAGGAAATGCGTGGCGATGTATGCCGCGAAGCCGAAGCCGTTCCCTCCATGATCGAGCGCCTGAAAAGCATCCCGGAATACGTGAAGCTCTTTCAAACCGAGATCACCGCCGCAAAGGTCACGCAGGCCATCGCCGCGTATGAGCGCACGCTCATCACTCCCGATTCCCCCTTCGACCGCTTCATGCGTGGCAACAAATCCGCCATGACCACCGAGCAGCAGCAAGGCATGACCGCATTCCAAAAGGCCGGATGCGCCCTCTGCCACAACGGCCCCATGCTCTCCGACTACAAACTCCACGCCATCGGCCTCACCGACTCCGCCACGAACCGCACCGAGTTCCGTACGCCCTCTCTGCGCAATCTGAAACACACCGCGCCCTACATGCACCACGGCGGCAGCACCACGCTCGATGAAGTGCTGCTCTTCTACGACCGCCTCATGGATCAAGCCGCCGAAACATTCGAGGGCGGTGACACCACCCTGCCCCCGCTCGATCCCCTGCTCCGCCAGATGAACATGCTTCCCGAAGACCACGAGCCGATCAAAGCCTTCCTCGAATCACTCAACAGCGATGACTACGACAAGTCCGCGCCCGACCGCGTGCCGAGTGGCTTGAAGTGATGCCTGTTCCCTAGAGACGGACGGGCAGCTGGGACTCGACAAAGCAGCAACTCTTTGATACCCTGAAAGCGTTATGACAGCCGTCGTGGAAAATATCCGTCAGCAGATTGACCGCCTTGCGCCCGAGGAGGTGGAGGAGCTTTTCGCCGGGCTTGAATGTGACTACGCCATCCGAGTCGTCCACACTGAGATCAAAGTCGAGGAACTCAACGCGGCAGATCAAGCCAAGATCGCGGCCTTGCGCCAGGATATTCAGCTTGCGGCTGACGGACTTGATCGCGGAGAAGGCATTGAGATCGACTGGGATGCCAAGCTGGCACGCAGGCATGCGGCTTTTGCGCTTCGGCAGCAGACCGCCTGATCCGCCATGCCCACGGTCATCTACTCCGAGCAGGCAGATCGTGATCTAGACGACATCTGGGACTACATCGCTCAAGACAGCGCACTTCAGGCTGACAGGCTTTGGGATCGTTTTAGAGCTCGTCTGGAATACCTCGCCAAGTGGAACACGTTTGGGCGGCCACGATTCGAACTCTGCGCAAACTGCCGCAGCTATCCGTTCGAAAAATACTGCTTCTACTTCCGCCCCACAGAATCAGGCATCGAGGTGCTGCGAATCCTCCATTCCGCACGCGACCTCGACCAGATCAATTTCTCCGAGTGACCTTCACGCCTACCACGCATCCGTCCTGAACGGCTGCGCTGGCAGTCCATCCTGATTGAACAAATTCGCCCACTGAAATGCATTGCTCCACGCATAGCGCACCGCAGCAGGCTGCGGCACATCCTTGCTGGAAACGACCACCGTATTGCCTTCGATGACGGCATCAGCCCACACGAATTTTTTATCTGCACCGGCAATGGCGAATCCCTGCAGCTTGTCGCCATTCTTGAAGGCCAGCCCCTTGCCGCTGTGTTTGAACTTCAGCGTCACCTTGCCACCAGAGATCGTGTGTGAGGCAAGCTGCGGGCCGAGGTATTCATTGCCTTTGTCATACGCCACCGCCAGCGCCACCTGCACGGCACGCGCACCGTAGCCCGACTTGTTCGGCGGATGAATGCCATTGCCAAGATCACTGCTGATGACCATGTGCGTGTTCGGATACTTCATGATCTGCTCAAAGGCCACATGCGAGTACTCCTTGTCCGGGTTGTTCGGGATCGTCTTCGGCAATGGCGCGAACTTTTCCGCGAGACGGTTCATCGGCTGTGAATAGTCAAAAGCGCAGCCACCACCGCTCGGCTTCTCCACATAGAGAAAAGGGAAATCGCCCTGCCCCCAGGCTTTGCGCCAGCCACCGATGAGAGCGCCCATGAGTGTCACCTGATCCACACCCACGATGTTCGTGCGGCTCTCGCCCTGGTCCCACAGCACGCCTTTGATGCCGTAGCCGACGTAGGGTCGAATGAACTGCTCAAAAAGCTGGCCCACTTTGCCAAAATTCGTCTCCCCCGCCTTGCCCACAGGTTGCGGTGCGCGCGGTGGGCGGGCAGGCTCCTTGCCCTCTTTCTTGGCGGCATCCGCGCTGATTTTCCACTTGGCGAATTCCTCATCAAACTTGGCCTTGTCCACGGCGTACTTGGCCACGAGCTCATCATACTTGTAGGTGGGTGCAAAAGCCTTCACCGCCGCAGCACTCGCGGCATCGCTGCGATACATCTCTTCGCTCAGCCAGAAGCCCGAAGGCGTGCCACCAACAGCACCGACCATCAGCCCCACCGGCACCCCGAGCTCCTTTTGCAAAGGAAAGCCAAACGAGAACAGCAGCGCGCTGAACTTCGGATTCGTCTCCGGCGTGGCCTGTTCCCACGTGGCGTTCACGTCTTTGCGCAGCAAACGCAATTGCGGATAGGTCTGCTTCGCCGCCTCATCCAGCACCGGGTCATCTTTGGTATAACTGGCCACCACCATGTCCATGTTCGACTGCCCGGACCCGATCCACACATCGCCCACCAGCACATCGTCGATCTTCTGGCCGCCAATCGTCAGCGCGCGCGGCTCCGCGCTGGCCCTGAGCGCGTCCAGTTTCACGCTCCATGTGCCTTTGCCGTCCGCCGTGGCCGTCTTGCTCTGCCCTGCAAATTCCACCGTCACCTTCTCGCCCGGAGCCGCCGTGCCCCACACCGGCACTGCCATACCACGTTGCAGCACCATGTGCGGCGTGAAGACCTTGGACAGTTTCACCTCAGCATGCAGTGCGGAAGCCAGCAGGAGGAGCAAACAGAAAGCGAGCGATGATTTCATGAGTGAGGGCAATACGAACGAGCCTGGACAATCTAGCGCAGGACGCACTCATGATGGAGGATAGGCTTCCAGCCTGTCAGTGGATCGAGGCGTCTCGCCTTTGATTCCGGACTCAGGCGGGACGCCCCAGTCCATTGTCAGGCAGGATGCCTGACCTCCGTGCCGCCAAACCTCCACGCCAGAATGCGGCTCTTTTTCTGCCCCTGCGCCATGTCGATGATCTTCACCTCCGCCGCCTTCACTTTGCGCAGCGCCTGTTCAAGTCGCGGCAGATGCTCGCTCTTGGACACCAGCGTCGTGAACCATCCGCATTGCGCTGCAAACTCCGCGCTCTCTTCGATCATGCGTCGGATGAATCCCAGCTCTCCGCCCTCGCACCAAAGCTCGTTCGCCTTGCCTCCAAAATTCAGCCCCGACTTCTTCCCGCCAAGATTGCGCAGCTTCCTCTGCGTGCCCTCCGCCGCTTCAGCAGCCGAGCCGTGAAACGGTGGATTGCACAGCGTCAGGTCAAAGTGCTCGCCCGGCTGAATAACGCCTCGAAAACAGGCATCCGCCGACTTCTGCAAACGGCACTCAATCAACCCCGCCACACTTGGATTCTTAGCCACGATCTTCTGTGCCCAGCGCCACGCAGCCGGATCAACCTCCACACCCACAAAGCTCCAGCCATACTCACTCGCACCGATCAGCGGATAAATGCAATTCGCCCCCGTGCCGATGTCCAGCACTCGCACCGTCGGCCCGCGCCGCAGCGCGATCAAATCCGCCAGATGATGAATGTAGTCACTGCGTCCCGGAATCGGCGGACAAAGATAGCCCGGCGGGATGTCCCAATGCTCCAAACCATAGGCATGCTTCAGCAGCGCCTGATTCAACGCCTTCACCGCCAGCGGGTCTGCATAGTCTATGCTGTCGTCCCCATACGCATTCTGCTTCACAAATGCCGCCAACGCCGGGCTGCACGCAATGAGCTGCGAAAAGTCATAGCGCGTGTTGAAGCGATTGCGTGGGTGCAACCCGGCTTTGCGAGCCTTGTCCATATCAGAAGCAGTCATGAGGTTGGCCGCAAAGAAACGCAGAAACCGCAAAAAGGTCGGAGATTAAAAACTAGGCTTCCCATTCTGATTTTTGATTTTTTTGCGTCTCTTTGCGGCCACTCCCTCCTCATCGTCCACCTCCAGGTGGCGTGCGGTCATCACCAAAGTATTTCTCGCTGCGGTAGCGCAGCCACACGCGCAGCACCTGCGGCACCTTCTCCCGCTCCGCCTCGCTCAGCGTCTCATAGAGTGCCATCGCCTTCTCACGCTCGCCACGGCACGCACGATTGTTGTGCGCATCCCAATACGCCCGCGCCACGCGAATGCGACGGCACACCTCTTTGATCAAGGCGGCGCCGGTGAGCGGCTGGGTGCTGGGTTTCTTCTTCGCGGGCATGGTCGTCATCTTGGCTTACAGAACGGCCTGAGGCAATGCGTAGTAGCTCCATGCCCGCCCGTATCGCAGCTCTCGCTCTCATCCTTGCCACCCACGCCCTTGCGCAAAGCGGCACCATCCCCGCTGACCGCCCCAGAGCGCGCCCTGCCTCGGCGCTGACCGGTTGGGCGGACTGGGAGAAAGGCGAGGAACTGCTCAAACGCATCCACGTGCCGCCCGCCCCCGTGCTTTCCGCCGAGGATGAAGCGAAGACCTTCAAGCTCGCCCCGGGTTACCGTGCCGAACTGGTGGCGTGCGAGCCAATGGTGCAGTGCCCCATCTTCTTCGAGTTCGATCCCGACGGGCGCATCTGGGTCGTCGAATATCAGGGCTACATGCGCGACGTGCAGGGCAGCGGTGAGGGCGATCCCATCTGCCGCATCGTGGTGCTCGAAGATGAAAACGGCGATGGCAAAGCCGACAAGAGCACCGTCTTCCTCGACAAGCTCGTCATGCCTCGCAGCTTCGCCTTCGTGAAAGGCGGCATCCTGCTGCAGGAACCGCCCAAGCTGTGGTTCTGCGAAGACACGGATGGAGATCTCCGCTGCGACAAGCGCACCGAAGTCGGCACCATGGGCGTGGGCGGAAATCCGCAGCACACAGCGAACGGCCTGCGCCGTAGCATCGACAACTGGCTGCACTGCGCCGACTGGCCGCATCGTTATCAGTGGAAGGACGGCAAACTCATCGACCAGCCCACGCTGCATCGCGGGCAGTTCGGCGTCAGTTTTGATGAAACCGGCCGCTTCATCAGCTGCTACGAAAACAGTGCCATGCACATGGACCTCATCCCTGCGGAGGCGCTGCTGCGGCATCCGAACCTCGCCAAACTCGCGCAGCGCGGTGGTCGCGGCAGCTTCGGGGTGAATGTGAACGTGGCGAAGGACGCCGCCGAGTGCTTCCCCATTCGCGTGACACCAGCCGTCACGCTCGGTGCCCTGGAATTGCGCGATGACGGCCGCCTGCGCACCTACACCATCGTCTCCGGCACCTGCTTCTATGATGGCGATCAGTTTCCACCCGAGATGCATGGCAATGTCTTCGTGCCCGACTCCGCCGGCCATCTGGTCGGCACGCTGAAACTCAGCGGTGGCACCTCACCGCAGACGCAGCGCTTCTTTCCGCCTGAGCAGGAACTCATCGCCAGCACCGATGAACGCTTTCGTCCCGTGAACGCCCGCGTGGGACCGGATGGCACTTTGTATCTCGCGGACATGTATCATGGTATCATCGAGCATGTGATCTTCATCGTGCCGTGGCTGACAAAGCAGATCGAGCAGCGCAAACTCTACGAAGGCAACGATCACGGTCGCATCTGGCGGATCGTGCACGACGGCCTACCGCTGCGGCAGCGGCCTGCGTTATCCAAAGCCAGTACCGCAGAGCTGGCGGAAGCCCTGGGTCATGCGAATGGCTGGCAGCGAAACACCGCGCAGCGGCTGCTGGTGGAACGCCAGGAGAATATCGGAGATCCCAATCGCTTTGCTGCGCCACTCCAGCGTCTGCACGCGCTGTGGAGCTTGGAAGGCATGGGCAATCTGACAAAGCCCATACTTCAAAAAGCCGCTCAGGATACCGACCCACGCGTCCGTGCTGCGGCAGCGAGATTGGGCGCGGAGATTTCACTCAACACAGAGCCGGATGCGAGCGTGCGTGTGCAGGCCCTGCTCACGCCGCAGAGCACCGCCGCCATTGCCCAGCATCTCACGCAGCATGAAGATGATCTGAGCCGCATCGCTGCGATGACGGGCGTGCATGGCCGTGAGGTGGAGTTGCTGGACCTGCTGCTCAAGCAAACGGACTGGCGGCAGGAATCCGCACACCGCCGCGAGACACTGCGACTGCTCACGCAGTTCATCGGCATGGATGATCAGCATGAAGCCGTCGTCTCACGCATCGAGCAGACATCTAACTGGCAGCGCATGGCGCTCGTGGATGGCTTCCTCGCCACACAACCGAATGACCCACGGCAGATCAAACCTGTGAAGCTCGCGGCGAAGCCAAAGTTCCTCGATGAACTGGCGGCGAACCGCGACATCACCGCCCGCGAGCGCATGCAGCGTCTGCGCATGTGCCTGACGTGGCCGGGTGCAGACAGCGTGGTCACGGCCACACGCAAGCAACCGCTCAGCGCTGCGGCGCACCAGCAGATCGAGCGCGGTGCCGCCGTGTATCAAACCGTCTGCGGACTCTGCCATCAGCCCACGGGTTACGGCATCCCCAACGTGGCGCCGCCTCTGGCCGAGAGCGAATGGGCGACCGGCGAACCGGAACGCATGATCCGCATCGCGCTGCACGGTTTGTATGGCGAGATCGAGGTGAACGGGCAGAAGTGGAATCTCGCCATGCCAGGTCAGGGTGAAAACCCCATGCTGGATGATTCAAAACTGGCCGACGTACTCAGCTACGTGCGCAATGCCTGGGGCAATGAAGCCAGCGTGATCGATGCCGCCCAAGTCGCAGCCGTGCGTTCACAGACCCAGACCCGCAAGATGCCCTGGACGGCGGACACACTGCTGCAAGTGGATGTGAAAGGCGGCAAAGCCATTCAAGCCGATGCCGATGACGTGCTGCTGCTTCCCGCCAGTGCTGCGAAAACGTACGGCCAGAAGCTCGCCTACCGCGCCGCGCTCAATGTGCTCGCCCCCTGGCGCATCGAAACCGATGTGGCCGAGTGGCGGATCCACGTGCCAACAGCGGGTGATTATGAAGTGCGCGTGACACTGGCGGCCGATGAGGCCTCCGCAGGCGATGCCTATGTGATTGAGGCTGAAAGCACCAGCGTGAAAGGCGTGGTGCAGGCCACCGGCGGCTACGAGAGCTTCAAGGAGCAATCCGCAGGAACCATCAAGCTCAAGGCAGGCATCCAGTCCCTGCTGATGCGGCCCGATGGAGCTCTGAAGCAAGAATTGGCAGATGTGCGCGCCGTGCGGTTGATTCGCAAGTGAGAGTGGGCACGCCGCGCAGGAGGCACTAAAAGTTCCGCCCCGCGAAAAAACGACAGTCCCAGTGATTTGCATTGCCATGAGGCCGCCTGATCTCATACACATTCACCATGCGTACTTATTGGCAGCTAGGGTTGGCGCTTTGCTTAGGATTTGTTTTCCATCTAAAAAGCAGCGCGCAGGAGCCGGTGACTCTTATTACGGCACGGATCACCACGGTGACGGAGAGCGACTGGCAGCGTGAAATGGCCCAGGCTGCGAAGCCAGACGGCCTGCGCGAGCGGCTGCAGGCGCGCACGTTGGTGGAACTAGCAGGAGCAATGACCGATGATGAGGTGACACTCCTGAGCGTGGGGCAGGAACGTGACTTCGTCACTCAATGGGGCCGCACCGCAGACCAGCAAGATGTCGAAGCCAAGAAGACCGAGAAGCAGCTCATCGGCACCGAAATGCGGGTAAAACGCGAGATACTCGATGATGACGGCACGAAGGTTCGCCTGCACATCACGCTGACGCATGACCTCCAGCCGCCGCAGTTGCAGAAGATCACCTATGCCACGGCAGCGGTGGGAGCCGAGCGCGACAAGCGCAGCGTCACCGCACCACGCTTTGAGCGCCTGCGCTGGCAGGGCGAGGTCATGGCAAGACCCGAGGAGCGCATGATCGCCAGTTTTCAGTCACCGCAGGATGCTGCCACGCGGATCGTCGTTTTCCTCCAGGGCGGCGCTGGTGTCAGCAAGGCCACTTCAAGCACCACCTTGCAGCAAACGATCTACCGCGTGACTGAACTGGACATGCTCGACTGGCTGCTGAAATCCTCCCGCGATGATGCAGCAGTCATCCATCATCTTGAAGAAGCCGTGGCAGCCGGACAGGCCAGCGTCGTTTCCAGCGTGAGTCTCTCGATGGCATCCCGCGCTCCAGCTGAAGGGCAGATCGGCACCGAACACTGGTTGACCACGGAGTTGGATCAAAACTTCGACTTGCTACACATGACACCCGTCTCCTTTAAGCCGTCACTCCAAGGGACACGCTTGTCAGCGAAGGTGGTGGGATGCAGCGCCAAGTTCACCAGCACCTATGCATCACGTGCTCCGCTGGCCGTGAAATGGCCCACCTCCTGGCTGCGGGTGCGGGACGAGAATAACACGAACAGTAAAGCCATTCACGGCTGGATGGACTGGAACGATCAATTTGAAGATCAGATTCAGGGAGCCATTTTGTTCTGCAATGCAGCTCCGCATCTCGTGGCGATGATGCCCGCAGCAGATCAGGTGTGGGGCACGGATCGCCAGGGGCGCTGGCTGGATGTGACGGTGATGCAGCAACCGGGCTTGACCTCCACTCCCTCCCCTGCAGACATCGTTGAGTTCGTACCGGGATCCGAACCTGACAAACTGCCACGCCGCTTGTTCATCGGCATTGCTCTCGACACAGATGCCGCACATTCGCTGCTCACCGCGCGCAAACCTGGGCAGGATGAAGCCCCGCTTCTCCGCGAACTGCTGGCACGCGCCAGAGAAGGCAAGGCCCGCGTGATGACCTGCGCCTTGGCTGCGCATGATCCCGACCGCCGCAGGCAGACCAGCGCCCGCATTCATTCCTACCCCACGGAAATGCCCAGCATCCCCTCGGCGTGGAACGAGATTCCCGTCGGCACCCAGTTGGAGCTTGATGGCGATATTGTGGCCCTCACCCAGCACCTCGCTCCGCCCGGCCGCACCGAGTGGAAACTCGCGCGCGACATGCCGGAGGCCATCATGTGGGAGCCGCGTTTTCGAGCCATGTCCATGATCACCTCGGCTTTCGCTTTCACCACACCCGGCACTCATCTGCTGACAGCGGCGGATGTTCCTGCGGTGATGGCCGGCACTGATCTTCCTGCGCATGAGACCCTCCTCTTCTTCAGCCACCTCGACGCCAGCACCGATCCATCTGCGATCAAAGGAACCGACTTTGAAATCGACACCCTGATCTTTGAAATCTCAGCCCAGGATGCAGCCGCTTGGGAGGAACTGAAGCCCGATGATTTTGAAAACTTCTCCCAGCAGCAGCTCAAAAGCGGTCGCGCCAGGATTCAGTCCCACAGCCTGCTGCGCACCCGGCCCTCGTCACTCTACAAGCTGTCAGTCATGGAGGAGTACCTCACCGCCACCGAATTTGATCCTCCCATACCTGATGCACCCTTCCGTATGCGGCCCACTGCCTTGCAAATGCTCCCCGTGGGACTGCAATTTGAAGGCGACTTGACGGTAGACTCCGACGGCAATGTCAGCCTCAAGGTCAAGCTCCAGAACTCCTTGGCCAGGCCCGTCGAGCCCGGCTTGGAAGAAACCCTCCGCATCTCTGCCGACAGCAAAGCGCCCTATCCCGGCGCGAAGCACGAGTTGGAAGAATGGACGGACACCCTTCACCTCACTCCCGGCCTGTTCCATCACCTCCGCCCGCCCGCCGCCGTTGACGGTGCCCAAACCACACGCAGCGTCTGGGTACGCGTTCGGCCTGCCAGATGAGGTTGGCCGCAAATAGTTCAAAACAAGCGGCTCCTTCCGCCTGATCCCTTTTTGTTTTTTGTGCCTCTTTGCGGCCATCTCCCCATACCTCATCCCACCATTTTCCCCTCGCCATCCCTGATTCCCCGCTCTATCTCGATCCGTGGAAGACACCGATTACAAAGTTCGACTCGAGATTTTTGAAGGCCCGCTGGACCTGTTGCTTTACCTCATCAAGAAGGAGGAGATCGACATTTACAACGTGTCGCTGGAGCGCATCACGCGGCAGTACCTGGATTACATCGACACCTTCAAGGCCCTCAACATCGAGCTCGCCAGCGAGTTCATCGTCATGGCGGCCAATCTCATGTACATCAAAAGCCGCGAGCTTCTGCCGCAGGCCGTGCAGCCGCCGGAGGAGGATGCGGAGGAGAATGACCCGCGCTGGGAGCTGATCCGTCAGCTCATGGAGTACAAGAAATTCAAGGAAGTCGCCCATTTCCTCGGTGCGCAGGAGGTGAAGGGCGATGAACTGTTCGTCACCACTCCCGAACTCCCTGACCTTGAGGCCCCGGTGGAAACCATCGGCCAGGTGGGCATCTTTGACCTGATCCGCGCCTTCCAGCGCATCCTCAAGCGCTTCGAAAACGCCAGCGACTTCCGCGAGATCGTCAATGACCGCTACACCGTGGCGGACAAGATCGAGCACCTGCTCCAGATCGTCCCCGCAGGCAGCAAGATCAAATTTGAAGACCTCTTCAGCAGCGCCGCCAGCCGTGGTGAGGTGATCGTGACCTTCCTGGCCATGCTGGAACTCATCAAACTCAACCACCTCCAAGTGGAGCAGGAGCAGCTGCTGGGAGAGATCGTTGTGGTGCGTCCGGCGGGTTGAAACTTCGACAATCAGAAATCGATTGCTCGACAATCGTCAATCCTCTGGCTCAAGGGCGTCCTGGCTTTGAGTCATTGACGATTGATGAACAAGGATTGTTGATTTTTGAAGTGTCAATTCTGTGCAAAAGAGGGGCTGGCCGACCGCATGCCTGCTCAGGGTCATTCCTACTTCCGCTTCGCCACAGCGCCCACCGCCGTCGGCGCAGGCTGCACCACACGGCTGATCTTCGTCTTCTTCCCCAGCACCCAAAACAACCCGCCGATGCTGCCGATCAGGGCACACGCGGCCACCACGGTCCAGAGGCCGGGGAGGAGCGGTTTGCGGTAGCGGCGGCGTCTTGCCATCCGGGAATGTGACACGACTTGCCGCACTGTGCCAGTGCGGCTATGCTTATAGATGCTTCCTTGGTTCGAAAATGACCGCTTTCCCCTCTATCTGGCCCCTATGGCCGGGGTCACGGACGTGATCTTCCGCCATTTGTGCAAGGAACAGGGCGCAGATGTCATGGTCACGGAGTTCGTCAGCGCCGAAGGCATCCTGCAGCGCGACGACCGTACGCGGCACTACACGGACTTCGATGACGCCCAGCGCCCGCTCGGCGTGCAGCTCTTTGGGTCCGATGGCGTGCGCATGGGCGAAGCCGCCCGCAAAATCATCGACTGGAAGCAGCCCGACTTCATCGACATCAATTTCGGCTGCCCCGTCAACAAGGTTGTCTCCAAAAACGGCGGCTCCTCCCTCCTCAAAGACTGCCCCCTGCTGGCCAGCGTGGCGCGTGAAGTCGCCAAAGCCGTGCCCATTCCTGTGACCGCCAAGATGCGCATCGGCTGGGACGCGAATCTCGTCAATGCCATCGAAGTCGCACGCATCCTGGAAGACTGCGGCATGCAGGCCATCGCCGTGCACGGCCGCACTCGGGCGCAGGGCTACACCGGCCTCGCGGACTGGGAAGTCATCGGGCAGGTGGCGGATGCCGTGAAGATCCCAGTCATCGGCAATGGCGACATCTCCAGCGGTGTGGATGTGGAGATCCGCCGTGCGCAGACCAACGTGAAGGGCATCATGATCGGTCGTGCGGCCATGGCAAATCCCTGGGTCTTCAAAGAGGCCAAGCATTACCTCGCCACCGGCACCCATGCCCCGCATGCGACGGTGGAGGAGCGTTTCAACTTCATGCGCCGCCACTGCCAGCTAGCCATCGCCCGCAATGCCCACATGGGCGAACTGCCGACGATTCGCTCCATGCGCAACCGCCTCATGAACTACACCAAGTCCATCCCCGGCGGCAAGTGGCTGCGCCAGCGCTTCTCCCAGATCGGCAGCGTCATGGAACTGGAGGACATCTTTGCCGCGTATCTGGTGCATCAGGCCGAGCACGGGCATGAGCATGTTTCGAGCGTGGAAGAACCCACCTTGAACGCCGAGCATTAACTTCTGGGATGCAAGGCGCAAGCCTGCATCAGCCACACCGCTTTCGCGCGGTGTTGAAATCTCTTCATCATAAGCCCACCGTCCGGTTTTGCGAAAAGCGGCGTCGCGCCCAGGCTTGCCGCACGCACTCCAAGACGCTGTCGCGCCCGCGATGACACTGAGGTTCCGGCAAACGCGAGAGCGTCTTGGAGTGCGGTGGCAGAGATGCACGGCGCAAGCCTGCATCGGCGACACCGCTTTCGCGGGGTATGAGCCGTTCTCCGTCCCAACGTCCGACCTGCAAAAGCTGCGGCTCGTATCCGCCGGTCTCACTTCGCCAGGATGCCCTTCAGCCACGCATCCACCACCGGCGTCGCAGGATAGTCAGCCTTCCCCAGATCGCGATTGATCTCCATGTGCCCCTTGAGTCCCTGCCCCTGGAATCCTTTCACCTCAGCGGGAGTGCCCGCTTTGCGCAAGGCTTCTCCAAGCGCGATCGACTGAGCGGTGCCGTCCACACGCTGGACATGAAGAATGAGGAAAGCCGGAGCATTCGGCGCGGCGGCCTGCGCTGTCGGAGATAGCTTTTTCTGGCGCTCCGGATCGGTGCCAAAGGCTTGCAAATAGGTGTCATGCATAAAGTCGCCGCCTTCGGCGATCTGACGTGCCACATCATAGGCCGCACCATCCAGCGGGATCACGCCACGCACGGCCTTCGGTCCCACCTCCGCTATTTTGAGGTAGCTCAGATCCGTGCCCACCAATGCAACCAGATGCGCCCCGGCGCTGTGGCCTATTAGAGCCACACGCTTGCCTTCAAAGCCCAGCTTCTCAGCATTCCTGATCAGATACGCGATGCCATTCGCCACATCCTGCGCCTGCTCTTCCACGGTGCAGGAGGGCACGAGCCGGTAATTGAGCGACGCAAAGGCATAGCCCTGCTGCACGAAGTGAGTGCCCTTTTCTCCTGAGGCCATCCGCTTGTCGCCACGCTTCCAGCCACCACCGTGCACATAAATCACGATCGGTGATCCCGGCGTCGTCGGCTTCCAGTAATCCAGCTTCTGCAGCGGGTCCGAGCCATAGCTCATTTCCTCGCCGCCAGGTTCAGCAGCCGATTGCATGCGCTGAGCGATCCTCTCTCGCAACGATCCGCCGATTTGGGCACACGCTGGAAGGATGCTGAGAAACGTGAAGAGTAGAAGGAGGGTTTTGAACATGGCGGGCTTGGAGGTGGTCATTGACTGAAATGCCGCACAGCGCGAGTGGTTACACAAAATTTCGGGAATCTGGCAGCACTGCTCCATCGTCCTGAAACCAACCCATTCACGGGCCTTCGCGCCCCCCTTCCCCTTCGCATGTCTCTTTCCAATCCATGGTTCATCGCCGCCGTCATCGGCGTGCTTGGCGTCTTTCATCTTGAGATCATCGCCACCTTTCTGAACCTCGCCCAGTTCCGCCATGCTTTGCCTCAGCGATTGAAGGCGATCTTTTCGGAGGAAACGGTGCAGAAGGCGGGTGAATACGCCGGCAAATCCTCCCAGCTGGATCTGCTGCGCAGCACCTTTACCGTGGGCGCTCTGGTCTTGTTCTGGTGGAGCGGCGGCTTTGACTGGCTGCAGCGCTGGAGTGCCAGTTGGGGGCTGAACGCAGTCCAGACAGGCGTGGGCGTCATCGGCCTCCTCATGCTGGTGCAAAACATCCTCTCCCTGCCTTTCGATGCCTATGACACTTTCAAGATCGAAGCCGAGTATGGTTTCAACCGCACCACCGTCAGCACCTTCATCAGTGATCGCCTCAAAGGCCTGCTGCTCACCGCACTGCTCGGTGGTCCGCTGCTGGCGCTGATCCTCTGGTTCTTCCAGACCCAAGTCCACGCCGTGCTCTACACCTGGCTCACCGTGGCAGGATTCAGCATCGTCATGGCCTGGCTCTCCCCTCGGCTGCTGATGCCCCTGTTTCTCAAATTCAAGCCCCTGGCCGATGGCCCCCTGCGCGAGGCGCTCCTGGCGCTGGCCGCACGTTTAAAGTTCCCCGTCGTCGATGTCTCAGTCGTGGATGGCTCGCGCCGCTCCAGCAAGGCCAACGCCTTTCTCAGCGGCTTTGGCAAAAACAAGCGCATCGCCCTCTTCGACACCTTGATCGAAAAACACTCGCAGGAGGAGCTGGAGGCCATCCTCGCCCATGAAATCGGGCACCACAAATGCCGCCACGTGCCGCAGCAGCTCATCCTTGGCCTGCTGGAAAGCGGACTCATGTTTTACCTGCTGCACGCTGCACTGCAATCACCCGCCTTTTTCCAGGCATTCGGCGTCACCGGCCAGCCGCTCGGTCTGGGACTGGTGCTCTTCAGCATCCTCTATCAGCCCGCCAGCCTGCTGCTGGGTCTGGTGAGCAGCGCCCTGAGCCGCAGGCACGAATTCCAAGCCGACGCCTTCGCCCGCGCCGCCTGTGGTAACGCCGCTCTGATTGAAGGTCTGCAGAAGCTCTCCCTCGACCACCTCACCCACCCCAATCCGCACACCCTGACTGTCTGGCTGCACTATTCCCACCCGCCCATCGGTCAGCGTCTGGCGGCTCTGGAGGCCTAAAGAGCTTATTCACAGTGTTTTTTCGCATCTGTGATAAATGCCTCCCCTCCAGCCCGTAGCTTGATTAACCCCTTGATCCTACCTTTTATGAAAAGCCCCCTGCGAGCTTCTCTCTTCACACTCGCCATCACATCCCTCGGTTTTGCTGCTGATCCTGCGGCGCCTGCCACTGCGCCCGCTGTAGCAGCAGCCCCTACAGCCGCAGCTCCCGGCATTGATTTCGTGCGTGATGTGCAGCCCATCTTGGAAACCAAGTGCTTGGAATGCCACAATCCCAACAAGATCAAAGGAAAGCTCCTGATGGACTCCGCAGCGGCCTTGCTCAAAGGCGGCGCAGACGGCCCCGCCCTCGTCGCTGGCAAGCCCGATGAAAGCGAGATGATCAAGCGCGTCATCCTTCCGAAAGACCATGACGACATCATGCCTCCCAAAGGCGGGCCGCTTGCCGCGAAGGAAATCGATGTGCTCAAGCGCTGGATCGCCGCCGGTGCCCAGTGGCCGCAGAATCTCACCCTGCAGTACAAAACACCCGAGCAGCGCCAGGCGCTGGCCGAGCTTCAGAAGAAGCTGCCCACGCTGAAGAACATCCAGATCCTGCCGGACAAGTATTCCCTGGAAACCAAGCGCGATTTCCACCGCGTCGTCGTGCTGGCCACCTTTCAGGATGCCACCACCAAGGACGTCACCAACGTCTGTGATCTCCGTGTCGCCGACAGCAAGATTGCATCCCTCGAAAATCTGACGCTGAAGCCCGTCGCCGACGCAGGCAGCACCGAAGTCATCGCCACTCTCGGCGGGCAGACGGTCAAAGCCGCCGTCGAAGTGAAAAACGGCACCAAAGATCGCGCCATTTCCTTCCGCCTCGACTGCATGCCCGTGTTCATGCGCGGCGGTTGCAATCAAGGTGGCTGCCACGGTGCCGCACGCGGCAAGGACGGCTTCCGCACCTCCCTCTTCGGCATGGACCCCGCTGGCGACTACATCCGCATCACGCGTGAAATGCCCGGCCGCCGCATCAATCTGGCCATCCCTGAGGAAAGCTCCCTCATCGAGAAAGCCGTGGGCGCTGTGCCACACTCCGGCAACCAGTGCTTCGAGCCAGACTCCGTTTACAACAAGGCGCTGCTCGAATGGATCTCCGCAGGTGCACCAGATGACGCTGCTGATGTGGCCAAGGTCACCGGCATCGAAGTCTTCCCCAGCCAGATCGTCATGGAAGGCAAGAACGCCACGCAGCAGATCACCGTGCGTGCCACCTACTCCGACGGCACCGACCGCGATGTGACGAACCTCGCGCTTTTCATGTCCAACAACGACCCGACCGCTACCATCGACAAGCAGGGCCTCGTCACCTCCGGAGATCGCGGCGCCGCGTTCATGCTCGCCCGTTTCAACGTTTATTCCGTCACCGCCCAGGTCCTCGTGATCCCTGCTCAGCTCAAGTATGAGCGGCCCAACCTCGCTGAGACCAATTACATCGACACCCTGGTCGATGAGAACCTCCACAAGCTCCGCATCCTGCCTTCCGGCATTTGCACAGACGAAGAATTCGTTCGCCGCGCCTTCATCGACATCGCCGGTGTCTACCCTGAAGCCAAGGACATGCGCGCCTTCCTCGCCGACGCCAACCCCAACAAGCGCGCCGCTCTGGTGGACAGCCTGCTGGAGCGCAAAGAGTTCACCGAACTCTGGGTCATGAAGTGGGCCGAGCTGCTGCAGATCCGCTCAGGCATCGCCGGCAACAACAACCAGCCTCCTTTCTACAAGAACGCGCTGCTCTATTACAACTGGCTCTCCGAGCGCATCGGCAAGAACATCCCCATCAATGAAATCGTGGTGGAGCTCCTCTCGGCCACCGGCGGCACCGTCTCCAATCCAGCGGTGAACTTCTACCAGACCGAGCTCGACCAGCTCAAGCTGACCGAAAACGTCGCCCAGGTGTTCATGGGCATGCGCATCCAGTGCGCCCAGTGCCACAATCATCCCTTCGACCGCTGGACCATGGATGACTACTACGGCTTCAAAGCCTTCTTCTCCCAGATCGGCCGCAAGCCGACCGACGACCCGGCTGAAGTCATCATCTACAACAGCAAGGGCGGCGAATCGAGACACTTCCTCACTCAGGCTGTGATGAAGCCCAAGTTCCTGGGTGGCGACACTCCGGAAATGAAACCCGGCGAAGACCGCCGCAAAGTGCTCGCCGAATGGATGGCCTCCCCGCGCAATCCCTTCTTCGCCCGCAACGTCGCCAACATCATCTGGTCACACTTCAATGGTGTCGGCGTGGTGGAGCCCGTCGATGACGTGCGCGTCTCCAACCCGCCATCCAACCCCGCTCTCATCGCTGCGCTGGCCGAGCACCTGACCGAGTACAAGTACGACATGCGCAAGTTCGTGCGCGACATCTGCACCTCCCAGACCTACCAGCGCAGCACCAAGGTCAACGAGACCAATGCAGGCGACAAACGCAACTTCTCCCACGCCCAGGTCCGCCGTGTGCGCGCCGAAGTCCTGCTCGACGCCATCTCCCAGATCACCGACACGCCGAACAAGTTCCAGGGCCTGCCACTGGGCGCGCGTGCTGTGCAGATCGCCGACGGTGCCGTCTCCAACTACTTCCTCACCACCTTTGGCCGTGCCAAGCGTGAATCCGTCTGCTCCTGCGAAGTGAAGATGGAACCCACCCTCTCCCAGGCGCTGCACCTCATGAACGGCGACGCCGTCAATGACCGCATCAAGCAGGGCCGCGTCGTCGCCAAGATGATCCAGGAAAAGAAGAACGACCGCGAAATCGTGGAAGACCTCTTCCTCCGCGTCTTCGGCCGCATGCCTCTGGACAAGGAATGGGCCAACGTGCAGCAAGCCATCACCGAAGACCCAGCCGCCCGTCAAAACGTCCTCGAAGACCTTTTCTGGGCCCTGCTGAACTCCAAGGAGTTCTACTTCAACCATTGATGCCCCATGTAGTGCGAGCCTCCGGCTTGCACTCTGTCCTCCGTCGGACAGGCCTCCCGGCCTGTCCACAGGCCGAGGCGTCCCGAACGTGGCCCCAAACTCAGGCGAAACGCCCCAGCTTTTGGAGTGCGGTCGCGCAGATGCAAGGCGCAAGCCTGCATCGGAGCTACCGCTTTCGCGGGGGAGGAAAAGTGTTCTCCTACCGCAACCCATCGTCCGGCCTGCAAAAGTGGCATCGCGCCCAAGCATGCCGCACGACTCCAAGAAGCTTTCTCGGTCACATCTGTGCCAGCAAGAAAAAGCAGCACCCTGCCTCACTTAATCCCCGGCATCAGCTTCGTAACCCAGCGCGCCAGCACCAACAGCACAACCCCGGAAATCCCAGCCGTAATCGCCACGTGCATAAACCGCTCCGGCATTTGCGCAGTGGCATCGCCGGTGACACCACCCGCCAGGATCCCCGCGAGAATATCCCCCAGTGAACTGCCCAGAAACCAGATGCCCATCATCTGCCCCGTAAGGCGTGGCGGAGAAAGCTTGGTCACCGCGCTCAACCCAACCGGGCTGAGGAAAAGCTCACCGAGCGTGTGCAGCACGACCACGGACATCAGCCATGTCGGCCACACGGGCCCCGTGCTCAAGGCGCGCTGTGCCGCCCAGCCCGCGACCACAAACCCCAACGCCAGCATGAGCAGCGCCCAGGACATCTTGGTCGTCAGCGAAGGTGACCTCTCACCCCGCGCCAGTCTGGACCAAAGCATCGCGACAAGCGGAGCCAGTGCGATGACACAAAGTGGATTCAGCGCCTGAATCCAGCTCGCCGGCACTTCCAACCCGCCGAATTTCCGAATAGTGAACCGTTCGGCGAAAATGCTGAAGGACGAGCCCACCTGCTCAAAGCCCGCCCAGAACATGGCCGAGGCCAGAAACAGCACGAGTATGACCACCATCCGCTTCTTCTCAACGGCATCCAGTTTTGCGAGGAAAAACGCCCACAGGAAATACAGCAGCGCCACACCGGAGATGAACCACGCCGTGTGGTGGGCGAACTTGATGGCATCAATCTGGATGACTCCACCCACACCCAGCGCAACCAAGCCAACCACCGCAGCCAGCGCCACCAGCAGGAGCGTCCATTCACGCCTCACATTCTGCCCCTCATGCACCACGCGTTCACCGATCTGTGACACATGCTGGTGCGTGAACTTGAACTGCACCAGCCCGAGAAACATGCCCACCGCCGCTGCCGAAAAGCCCCAGCGCCAGCCCACCTCCTCACCCAGCCAGCCGCACAGCAACTGGCCGAATAAAGCACCGACATTGATGCCCATGTAAAACAAGGTGAAGCCCGCATCCCGCCGTGCGCCGCCTTCTGGATAAAGCTGCCCCACCAGCGCGCTCATGTTCGACTTCAACATCCCTGAGCCACAGGCCACCAGAATCAGCCCGATGAAAAACGCCTGCGTGCTGTGAATGCCCAGCACCACGTGCCCCGAAGCAATGATGATGCCACCCCACCACACCGCACCTTTGGCTCCGAGCAGCCGGTCTCCCACCCAGCCTCCCGGCAATGCCGTCATGTATACGAGCGCCGTGTAGAGTCCGTAGATCGCAGCGGCCATTTCATCCGTCAGCCCCATGCCGCCATTGTTCACCTCCGCCACCATGTAGAGCACCAGCAGCGCCCTCATCCCATAGTAGCTGAACCGTTCCCACATTTCCGTGAAGAACAGCGTGTAGATTCCGCGAGGATGGCCGGCAGGGTCGGAAGTCATGGCGTGAGGGGTCCGCCATCCAAAGACAGCAAGCTCCTCATTGCGAGCTTTTCCTTAGACCACGCCCACCGAAAACAGGTCTGTATCTGATCAACGACTCCTCGGTGACCGCATCCCCACCATCCAGCGCAGTGCACACCTCAGGGCTGGTAGGGAACCGCTGTGCGGGTCCGAAGTTTCGGGTCTATGGAGTCGCGGGCGCTCCAAAAGGTTCGCCGTCCATAGAATGTGGAAAGGCAGCAGATCCAGGGCGTTTGCCGCACTGGTTTTCAGGCATGGTGAAAAGCCCCGATCGACGGAAAACAGCCCTGCATCTCAGCCTCTCTGCCTGAGACTGCATCAAGACTCCTTTTCAACGGCTGAGCGTATTACTCAGCAGTCACCAGCTTCGCCTTGAACTTCACCATCGCCTGCTGGATCAGCGGGTCGTTGTAGAAATCCTCGGGGGGCTTGGGAGCTGCAGCAGGCGCATCCGCCTTCATGAGTTCCTCCTGCTGCGCGGCTTTCACCTCGGCTTTAGGCTCCGCCTTGGCTTCAGCCGCAGGCTTGGCCGGTGACTCGGGCTCATTCAGCAGCCCCAGATCCACCTCAGCAAAGGCCGGTGCCTTGAGGCTCGAATCCAGCACAAACTCAAACTTCATCGCCTTCCCCGTCAGCTCCTGCGCCAGACCTTCGAGGAAATTGACCTGCGCAGGGCGCATCAGGCTGTCGCGTGCATAGCTCTCGCTGGGCGGAAAACCCACTTTGATCGTGTTGCGTGAGATGTCGAGCAGCGTCGCGGGCTGCAGCCACGGCGCGATGAGGAGACGACGCGCCTGCACCTGAGCAATGAACTTCGTCCAGAAAACATCCTGGCCAAACAGTTCTCCCGGTTCATCCACCGCAGAAGCCTCTTTAACCTTCGCCGCCGCCACAGGAGGCGGTGCGGGCGCCGGCTCTGGCGCCTTCTCCACAACGGGCTCAGGCGCTTTTTCGATGACGGGCGCGGCCTTCACCACAGGCTGCGGCTCAGGCTCCGGTGCTCTCACCACAGCGGGGGCCGGTGCCGTTGCACGCTCCACGGGCTGCGTCATCACCGCAGGGACGGCTTTCACCGGCTCTGCTGCACGGCGCAGCGGTGGCGGTGCTGCCTGCACACGCGGTGCCGGCCGGGTCAAGCCCTCTGCGCTGCCCGAATCCAGCGCATCAATCACATCGCTGATCGAAACTTCATTCAGGCTCTGCACAGAGGCGATGACGCCCAGCTCAAAGTGCAGGCGCTTGTTGCTGGCCCAGCGCATGCGCGCATCCACATCGGCCAGGCCATCCACCACGCGCAGCAGTTGCTCCGTGTTCGCCATCTGGGCCTGGGCCACGACTTCTTCGGCCACTTCCGGGCTCAGATCTTCCGCCGCAGCTTCGGGGTCCGCCTGCTGCACCAGCAGCGTGCGAAAATGCTGGATCAGATCCCCCAGGAAACGCCCCAGCTCCTTGCCAGCCTCGTTCTGCTCATACACAGCGCGGAGGGCTCCCACGGTGTCGCTTTCCAGAATGTGCCGCGCCAGTGCCGCCACGGATTCGCCGGAAGTGAAGCCAAACACATCCAGCACGTCTTGCTCGGTGATCGTGCCACCGCAGAAAGCCACGAGCTGGTCCAGCATGGACTGCGCATCGCGCATTCCGCCTTCCGCGCCTTTGCCGATCGCATAGGCCGCCTTCTCGTCCAGGTTTACATTCTCCAGCTTCGCGATGTGCAGCAGATGCTTCGCGATCACCGCATTCGGGATGCGCCGCAGGTCAAAGCGCTGGCAGCGGCTGATGATCGTGGGCAGGATCTTGTTCGGCTCCGTCGTCGCAAAGATGAACTTCACATGCTCCGGCGGCTCTTCCAGCGTCTTGAGCAGCGCATTGAAGGCCCCCGTCGTCAGCATGTGCACCTCATCAATGTAGTAGATCTTGTAGCGGCAGCGGGAGGGGGCGTATTTCACGTTGTCCCGCAGCTCGCGCACCTGCTCCACGCCGTTGTTGCTCGCACCGTCGATCTCCAGCACGTCCATGCAGCGCCCTTCGGCGATCTCGATGCTCAGCTCGTCTTCAGGGTCAAAATCGATGGTCGGCCCGTTCTTGGCGCACAGCGCCTTGGCAAAAATACGCGCCGTGGAGGTCTTCCCCGTGCCACGCGGCCCCACAAACAAATAGGCATGCGCCAGCCGCTGCTGGGCGATGGCATTGCGCAGCGTCCGTACGACGTGATCCTGGCCGAGAACGTCTGCGAAGGTCTTGGGGCGATATTTGCGGGCAAAAACTTGGTAACTCACCCTGCCAGACTAACGAACGCTCTCAGTGAAGCCAACGGAAGTTTAAAACAAGAGAGTGAAAATTGGTCGAGCATTCACTTGTTCACGCTCCACGAGGCACGACCGCCGGGGATGCTGGCGGAGCCTTTGTAGCCCTTGCCGGTGAAACTGCCGCTCATCGAGGAGTTGATGGGCACGTTGGTGCCCTTCGCCACGACGGAGCCGGTCATCTTCATCGAAATCGTGCCGGAACTCAGCTCGACATCGCCGCTGATGCTCGCACGAGCGCTGGCGGTCTGGCCGCCGACGGTGACGGTCTGGCCATAGCTCCCCGTGACGCTTGAACCGATCACGGTGATGCGGATGGTCCCCTTGCCGCTCAAGGAGCCGGAAAAGGTGCCCTGCATGCCGCCCATCTCGCCTATCGCCGCGTCGAGTGCGGGAACACCATCGCTCTCCAGCACACTCACAAGACGATCCACGATGCTCGCATTCGCGGGCAGGCCTTTGGCCTTCAATTTCGCGATCACGGTCTCGCGCATCTTCACCGCGTCATCGGTGGCGTTTTCGCGGGCCTTGGCCTCCTCTTTGCCCGCTTCCTTCTTGGCGGTGAGTTTTTTGCGCTCACGATAGCTGCGTGTTTTCGTCTCGGGCTCGGCGGCGGCCAGCTTCGCAGCCTTCTTGCCCTCCAGAACCTTGTTCAGCCGCTTCGCCTCGGTGAAATCGCCGTTTTTCACTCCATCTGCGGCACGCTGCGCGCCCACGGGGGAGGCCCCGGCCTTGATGAGCTTGTCGTAGATCTCTTTGGAGCGCTCCTCGTTGATCTGCTTTTCATTGCGGGCGCTTTTCAACTGGTCGAACAGCCCCTTCCCGGCCCCGAGGCCTTCGCCAATCGCATTGCCCAAATTCGTGCCGCTCTGCTTGGCCGCATCATACGTGATCGCCTTCGCACCGCCATACAGACCACCGAGCACCGCCTTGCCCTTCATTTCGAGATAGGACTTCCACGAATCGGGGGAAATCTTGCCCGCAGCGATGTCCTTTTGGTATTGATCAAACGCATCCTTGCCGGCCTTCGTGCCGATGTCCGCCATCGAGCCAAATCCCAAGCCATGCCACAGGGTGCGCCCGGCCAGCTCAGCCTTGTCCTTGCTCCAGCCAAGAGCGCCCGTGGGTTCTCCCTGCCTCTTCGCTTCCATCTCCTCCTTGGCGGTCTTGTAGCCTTCGTAGATGCCGTAGGCACCCAGGGCCAGCCCCGCGCCTTTCATCAGCCTGCCTCCAGAGGCTGCTTTCGCCTCCGGTTCCACCGCCACGCTTTTCGTGCCACCGGGCTTCGTGACGGGTTCGCTCGGACTACCAGCTTTCGTCACCGGTTCATTCGGCCCGCGCACAGCCTCGGTGGTGGCATTGGCCTTGGCTTTGTAGTCCGCCAGTTCATTGCGGGCCTGCTGTGCCTCCGCCTTCATTCCCTTCGCCTCCAACTCGTTGATCTTCGTCTGCGTCTGCTGCACTTCAGCCGCCGCTGCGGTCTTGGTCTTCGCCTCGGCGGCATTCAAAATGTCCCGCGTGGTTTTTTGCAGCTTGGCGGCTTCATCAGCGTTTGAAATCGTCCCTCGACCCGTTTTGATCTCTGCCAGCTTGTCGAGGATGTCCCCGGGATTTTTCACGCCATTCTGTTTGGCGATCGTCTTGACCATCTCAGGGTCCAGTCCCGCCTGGTTCGCCGCCTTCAGCGCGCCTTTGGCCATCATCTGTCCTTCCGGTGCTCCGCCCACCAGAGCCTCCGGCGGCGCGCTGGTGCCGTGCATCGCTTTTTTCGCGTGGTCCATCGTGGCCACATGGTCCTTCAGCGCCCCTGGCTTCAGCGAGCCTCCGGTCTCTGAAACATACGTCTCACCATGCTGTGCGCCCATCTTCACCTGCGCCTGATGCCCCGCGCTGCCGATGCGGTCGGTGCCCGGTGCGGCATTCACCGTCATGCCAAACTCAGGCGAAGTCTCCAGCACGCCGCCCGTCACTTTCACGGGTCCGCCGTTGGGACCCTTCACCCCGATCTCATTGAGAATCTTTCCCGCCTTCTCCGTCGTGCGGTAGCCGCCGCCCGCGTCAAAGTCGCCGTTCATGCCGCGATGATTCGGATCGGTGATCGTCGTGCCAGCGGTCTGCTTAGCACTGTTGCTCGCATTGCTCGTCCCACCCATCACATCCCGGTTCGCCTGATTGATCACGCCCTCATGCACCACGTTCCGCTGGGTGGCGATCTGCTTGCTGGTCGTCCGGTGCGCCGCATTCTCCGCCTCGATCTGCGCGGTTTTCGCAGGTCCCTCCGGCATTTTTTCGATCTGCTTCTGCGCTGCATCATGCCGTGCGCATTCGCTTTGCCAGTCCGACTCCACCTTGCTCCATTTTTGTTTCAGGTCGGAGATCACCTCCTTGCGCGCCGCCTGCTGCTGCATCGAAAGCTTCTTGGCTTCCGCCTGATGCCTTAGCACCTCCTCCCGCAACTGCGCATCCCGCTGCGAACTGGCCGGCTGCTGCTGCAGCGCCGCCTTCCGCTCCTGAAACGCCTGACGCTCCGCTTGCTGCGCCGCCTCGATGGATTCAAAGCTTACCATCACCTCTCCTGTCTGCGCAAAGACCGCACGGCTCAGCAAGGCCCAGCATATCATGATTCGTTTCATGACTTAGCTCCCTCCCATTCGGCCACCAGTTTGGCGGCGTAATCATGCTCCGGCGTGCCTGCCTCCTCAATCAGCAAAATGTCCCGCGCCTGCGACAGCGCCGCCTCCCGGTCACCAAGATAGTTCAGCATGATCGCACGGCCGACTCCGAGCGCCGAGACCTCAGGATTCGCCGCATACTGCGCCTCAAAGAAATCCACCCCACGATACCCCTCGTCATTCGCCGCATACTCCGCGCACAGAGGTCCCACGGCATGCGCCGCCGAACCCGCCGGATCATTCTCCATCGCATTTTCCAGCGCCGTGATGGCCTCCATGCCGCGATCCTGCGCCGCCATCAGCAATCCCAGTTCCAACCATGCCGCCGCATATTCGGCATCCGCATCCACAGCCTGCGTGAACATCTTCTCCGCCATCACCAGCGCACGCTCATCAAACGGGGCGAGCTCTTGATACAGCAGCCCCGTTAAAAACAAGTGCGCGGCATTTCCCGGTTCCAGCGCCGAGGCCGACCGCGCATACCCCACAGCCTCCTCCAGCGCGGCTTGGTCCGGTTCTCGCTGCGGTTGATCAAGAATCGCAAACGCATGGTCATGCCTCACCACCGCCATCGTGTGGCGGTTTTCAGGTGAGGCATCTGCAAGCAGCGCCTTCATCGCCTGCTCCTCTCGCCTCTTGATCTCCACCGGCACCCAGGCCGCGACACCCACCGGCGGCTGCGGCCCCAAAATCGTCGCACGTTCCAGATCCTCCTTGGCTCCGGCGCTGTCACCCAGGGCTTCCCGGGCTTCTCCTCGTATTTGAAACGCCCGCGACTCGGTGGGCAGCAGCTCAAGGCACTTCGTGGCATCCGCCACGGCCTTTTGAAACTCACCAGCGGCCAGCCATGCACCCGCACGATTGCGATACACCTTGGCGTGCTGCGGATTGATCTGCAGCGCCTTGTCAAAGTCCGCCATCGCCTTCTCCCGCTGCCCCAGGTTCAGCCATGCCTGCCCGCGATTGTTCAGATAGATCGAACCCGTCGGGATCAGTTCCAGCGCCTTGGTGAAACACTCGATCGCCGCCTCGTTGTCGCCGCGGTTCATCAGAAAGAAGCCGCGGTTGTTGTGAAACTTCGCCACCTTCGGATCCAGCTCCACCGCTTTGTCATAGTCTGACAGCGCACGTTCTTTCTCGCCCATCTGATCGTACGCCGTGGCTCGGTTAAAATAGGCCGCCGCGTTCTTGTCGTTCAGAGCAAGAGCCTTGTCACAATCCTCCACCGCCTTCTCATACTCACCGCGCAGCAGCAGCACATCGGCGCGGTTCGTGTGGAAAAGGCCGTTTTTGGGATCCAGCTCAATGGCCGCCGCGTAGTCCGCCAGCGCCTTGTCCGGCTCTTTGACCGCGCTCCATGTGAGCGCCCGGTTGAAGTAAAACAGCGCGTTCTTCGGGTTCAACTCGATCGCCTTGGAATAATCCGCCAAGGCCAGATCACGCTGCCCCTTGTTGTCATAGGCCAGGGCACGGTTGTTGTAGGCCGTTGAATCCTTCGGCGTCAAAGTGAGCACTTGGGTGAAATCCGCAATCGCGCCGTCCAGTTCATTCAGCCGCCAGCGCGCACGCCCACGCCCCATGTAGGCTCGCGCATCCTTGGGTTTCTGCCGCATCAGCTTTTCATAGGCCGCTGCCGCCTCCTTGGCCTTCCCTCCCGTGAGCAGGCTGTCAGCCGTCTGCCACGCATCCGCAGCCCCGGCCATTCGCCGTGCCATCAGGACGATCAGAACGACCAGCACCACCCACAGCACCCTGCGCCAGTGATTGCGGGATCCCAGATCATCCGTTGGAGGTTGGTGGTTCATGGCGTGCCTCTCTTCATACAGGTACGCCCGCCTCCCGGTCATTGCCGGTCACCCCTTGCGATACTTCGACTGCTTTTTGTGGCCTCCCACCTTGACCTTTGAACACAACATGACCTCTTGAACGTAACCTCCTTGCCCATGCTCCTTTCCCTCACCTCCCGCATCCTGAAAACCGTCGATCCCCTCTGCCTGGCCAAGATCGGCTGGAATTTCGGCTACAAGGGGGCGCGCTCCGTCATGCTGCACAAGCAGCGCATGAAGCAGGGCCAGTACTTCCCCCCGTTCTTCTACATCTCCATCCTGAACTCCTGCAACCTCCGCTGCCAGGGCTGCTGGGTGGACGTGGACAAACCCCGCGAATCATTGAATCTCGATGAGCTGAACAAGATCGTGAACGACGCCAAACGGCGCGGCAATTCCTTCTTCGGCATCCTCGGCGGCGAGCCCTTCATGCATCCTGAGCTTTTCGATTTCCTCTCAATGCACCCGGACGCCTTCTTCCAGGTCTTCACCAACGGCCAGATGATCACCGCCAAGGCCGCTGAAACCATGCGCAAGCTGGGCAACATCACCCCGCTGGTCAGCATCGAAGGCACTGAGATCGTCAGCAACGAACGCCGTGGCAACAAAGACGTGCTCACCCGCACCCTGCGCGGCCTGCAAAACTGCCTGGACGCCCGCGTGCTCACCGGCGTGGCCACCAGCCTCTGCAAAACCAACATCGACGACCTCCTCACCGAGAAATGGCTGCGCCGCCTCATCGACATGGGAGTCCACTACGCCTGGTACCACACCTACCGCCCCGTCGGCCCCAAGATCAGCGCCGATCTCGCTCTCACGCCCGAGCAGATCACCCAGGTGCGCAAATTCGTCGTCAACATGCGCGCCAAGATGCCCATCGCCATCGTCGATGCCTACTACGACCACAACGGCCAGGCCCTCTGCCCCATGGCCAACGGCATCAGCCATCACATCAGCCCCACCGGCGCCATCGAGCCCTGCCCCATCATCCAGTTCGCCAAGGAAAGCGTCCGCACCAATGACGACCTCTTCGACGTCTTCACCAAATCCGAATTCCTCCGCGACTTCCGCAACATCGCCTCCGCCAACACCCGCGGCTGCATCGTCCTTGAGCGCCCCGACCTGGTGAAAGCCGTCGTCACCAAGCACACCGCCAAAGACTCCACCATCCGTCAGACCGCCATGGCCGAGCTCGAATCCATGACCCCGCGCACCAGCCAGTGGCGCGAAGGCGAGGAGATCCCCGAGAAGCACTGGATGTACTGGCTCGCGAAGAAATTCTTCTTCAACGACTTCGGGGTGTACCAAGGGCTGGGAAAGAAGAAAAACTGAGCTGAAATAACGAGTCAATCTTTGAGACTGTCACACCTTTTAACTTGAAGTGTGATCCGAAAATCGCTCTACATGGAATCCATGGCTCAAAATACATTTTCTCCTGTCCTAGCTCGTGGTGGCATGGGCGGCATCGTTCGTTGGTTCATTCAGATCGTCATCTATGACATCTGCATCACCGGCATTCAGGACATTCTCGGAGTCAGCCGCATGGTCGCCCTCTTCATTTTCCTGGGCATCATGATCCTCATCAGCATCGGCGGTTACATGCTGCGCAAGAAGATGAGCGGCCAGGCCGACTCGGACATCTAGCCATGCGTCACACAGTTCTTCACGCCCCCGCCTTTTCGACTTTGCGTCTGGATATGGCGGAGGGCGAGAGCATTCACGCACAGCCGGGCAGCATGCAGGCCATGACGCCAGGTTTTCACATCGACGTCAAAGCCGGGCTCCACATGGGTGGCAAACGCGGCATGCTCGGTGGCATGCGCAGCCTCTTCGGTGGCGAAAGCTTCTTCACCGTCATTTACAAGGCCAAGCGCGACGAGCAGCACCTCATGCTCGCCCCCGAACAAATGGGCGACATCCGCGCCATCGAAGTCACACCGGACACCGGCCTGAAGCTCGCACGCGGCGCCTTCCTGGCCTCCTCGCCCGAGCTCACCTTTGATCTGCACAATGCCGGCATGCAGGGCGTCCTGGCCACTCGCGGACTCTTCTTCCTGAAGACCGTCGGCTCCGGCCTGCTCTTCCTCTCCAGCTACGGCGGCATCGTTGAGCAAAACCTCGCGGAGGGAGAGCGCTTCGTGCTCGACAACCGAAACATCGTCGCCTTCACCGACACCATGCCCTTTGAGTCCGTGGTGCTCACCAAGTCGATCAAAGACTCCTTCCTCTCCGGCGAAGGCTTCGTCGTCCGTTTCACCGGTCCGGGCAAGGTCATCTACCAGACCCGCGCACGGCCCTCCCTCGGACTCATTCGCGGCTTCCTGCAAACTCTCACCTGATCGGCATGGAGAGCGTCCTGCCAAAGCCGCGCCGTCTCGTCACACCCACGCGCGAGGCGCTTCTGCAAAGCTTTCAGGCCAACGAGTCTCGCTCGATGCTGTGGCTCGGCCTGGAACTGATCGCCATCTTCGGCGGTCTCGCCTGGTGGGCGTCCCAACCGCATGAAATCCCCGGCTGGCAGTTCTTGCTCCTCTTCGCCTGCGCCTTCTTCGGCCTGTTTGACTTCATCGTCGCGCAGCACCTCGCCAACCGAAAACGCCTGGAAGACATCCGCCCGGATGCCAAACTCGGCATCCACACGCGCGACTCGCTCATCGCCGCCGTACGCCGTGTGCAGGAGCGTCTCGGTCTCACCGGCCAGCGCATCCCGGTCTATCTCGCGCCAGAAAAAGACGTCAACGCGTTCGCCTTGCGTCTGGAACTCCTGCCCGGCTGGCACCTCTTCAACAGCGTGCAGCTCAACCGCTCCATCGTTCACCTGCTGGATGAAAAAGAGCTCGAATCTGTCATCGGCCACGAGCTCGGCCACGTCTTCCCCTACTCCCCCATCGCCAGCCGCTGCATGCTCGTTCATGCGCTGCTCTCCGGTGTGCTCGCGCTCGTCATCGCCCAAGTGCTGGGAGACAACGACATCCGTTGGGGCGCACCGCTTCTAGCCCTCGGCGTAGCACGCTGGGTCGCCTTCTCCACGTGGGTCACGCAGATCCGCCTCGTCGAGTTTCTGTGCGATGACTACGGCGCACGCGCCGCCGGCCTCATCCCCGCCCTCACCACGGAAATCAAACTCGGCATCGAGCACGAAGCCCGCAACGCCCTCCTCGCCCGCGTTCTTGAGGCCAAGCTCCGCCATACCGGCGTGCCCATCGCCCAGCTCCTTCAGGATTACGAAGACGCCATGCCCTTCGGCAGCGTCCAGTCCGCCCAGGCCCGCGCCCAGCTCGAGCAGGGCATCCAGCGCCGCCTCACCGAGCATGACGAGACCTCCCTCAAAGGCTTCTTCCAGTTCGCCTTCAAAAGCGACAACACTGACCAGGACGCCCTCAAAGAATCCCTGGCCGAAATGACCGCCGTCAGCCGCATCGCCAAAATCCCCGTCTCGCTCCCAGACATCCTCAACGATCCCCGCCTCCTGCCAGACCTCGTCCACCTCATCGAAACCCACCCCGACCACGTCCTCTTCCACCTCGAAGCCGAGCTCGACGACCGCCACTCCACCCACCCCAGCACCTCCCGCCGCATCCTCTACCTCTGGCGCAATCAGGAGGCGATCGCCGCAGGAGGATAGGCCTCCGGCCTGTCAACGGATCGAGGCGTCTCGCCTTTGATTCCGGATCAGACCCTGGCGAGACGCCCCAGCCCCTCCGTCATGCCCGAGACCTAACCTCCGATTTGAAACCCCATCCCTCCTTCTCCCATTCCGGATCAACATACCTCACCCACCGCGTCTCAGGAAGCCCCGCCTTCGCAGGATTCTTTCCAATGTAACGCACAACCTTCCACAGATGCTCACTGTCGCGCACCAGCGTGTCATAACTCTCCGCTTCCCAAACATCACCGCTGCGTCCCAAGTGCTGATTGATCGCCTTCGCAGTGTAACTCTTCCACGAATGCAGCAAGTCCGAAGGCTCAAAGCCCGCGAATGGTCTTACAAGCACATGCGCATGGTTGGGCATCAGGCAGTAGCAAGATAGAAAATACCGCTGCTCATGAAAGTGATGCAGCGCACGACTGACGATGCCTGAGCAGGCCGGATCGCGCAGCCAGCACTCACCACTGCCCGCATCCAACCATTCATCAACCCGACGCATCGTCTCGCGATGCAGTTCATTCCAAGCCGCCTCATCACGCGGTTCCGCATGCGCAAGCAACCATTCTTCACGAAAGCGCTCCAGCTCACGCAGCTTTTCAGCAGGCAGCGAATCGACGAGACGAAACGTGATGAAATACGTCGCCCCCTCCTGAGTCCAATGCGGAAGCTTGCGCCGAGATTTGAGAATGGGACGCTTCCAGTCCAACGGCTCAAAATTCGGTGGTCCCTCACGAAAGCTCATACACACACTCTGGAGGACAGCCGTCCCGGCTGTCAACCGGAGGATAGGCCTCCGGCCTGTCCACGGATCGAGGCGTCTCGCCTTTGATTCCGGATCAAACTCAGGCGAGACGCCCCAGTCCATAGTCAGGCCAGAGGCCTAACCTCCTCGCTGAATCCTCGGCGCAAGCTGCAAGCACCTCAGTCCCCCACCCTGCAACCACCCTTCATCGTTCCTCAAAATCACGCGCAGCGTCTTCGGTGGCTTGTCACCAAGATAGGCATCGGCTTTGATAAGCGTGATAGTCAGACCACCATCAGCATCGCGCAAAACCGTCTGCGGCTTGTCTGTATCAAACCAGCCGTCTTCCGTAAAGACGATGATCCCATCAGCCTCGCGCTGGTTTTTGCTCACCCGAGCCTCCGCAGTCGCAGGCTTGAGCACGAGGGTGATCGCATCTCCCTTCTCGCTGGCAGTCGAGGTCCACGCGTCGCTGGTCCGTTCGGCACGCGCACGTTCAGCATCCAGCAGCTTGTGCCACTTCGGATTCACTTCAGCAGTCGCAGCCACCGGCAGCGTCAGGCTGAGCTCCATCGAGCCCGGGTGGCAGGTGTTGCCGCAGCACATCCATGACGCGAGGCCGGTGAGCGTCACGGATTCACCCACCTTCAAATTCGCAGGCGGCGTGATCTCCGCGCGCAGCATCACATCACGGTCAAACCCCTGCGCTTTGATCTTGAACATCAGCGTGCGCTCCGGTTCAGGATAGATGAGTTCCCCCGCCTTCCAGCCACGCGGCAAATTCCACTTCATCTGCGTCGGCACCCCGACAATGCCGGGAAACCTCCAGTAGGTGTGAGAACCACGATCATGGTCCAGCCAGAGGCCTACCGTGAAAGGCTTGCCAGGGACGATGGCGGTTTGCTCGGACACCAATTGAATCTTCAGCCCCTGCTGTGCAAACGAGGAATGCGGAATCCCGAATGCCAGAAGCACAACCACGAGCAGCACCCAGTGGCGGCTCGGACCATTCGTCATTCGACATTGATTCACCATGTTCACCCCTCCGGGGCAGCCTGCGGCTGTCTGTCTCGCTTCACTCGGCTCGTCATTCGTCATTTCTCAGTATGCAGCATGCCCGGGCGTCCGCGCAAAAGGAATGACATCCCGAATATTGGGAACTCCTGTGACAAACATGAGCAGGCGTTCAAATCCAAGGCCATAGCCAGCATGCGGCACCGTGCCGTAACGGCGGAGATCAGCGTACCACGAATAGTTTTCCGGCTCCAGCCCCTGCTTGGCCATCAAAGCCTCTAGCACGTCCAACCGCTCCTCGCGCTGGCTGCCACCGACGATCTCACCAATGCCAGGCACGAGCAAGTCCATGGCGGCGGCCGTTTTTCCGTCGTCATTCTGCCGCATGTAAAAAGGTTTAATCTCCTTCGGGTAGTTGAAGATGGTCACGGGTCCTTTGACGTGCTCTTCGGCAAGGTAGCGCTCATGCTCCGTCTGCAGCCCTTCACCCCAGACCACCGGATTTTCAAAGCTGCGTCCGCTCTTGAGCAGGATCTCCACGGCATCCGTGTAGCTGATGCGCTCGAAGGGTTTCGCCAGGGTCTGTTTGAGCCGCTCGATGAGCCCTTTGTCGATGAACTTGTTGAAGAACTCCAGTTCGTCCGGGCACTCGTCAAACATCGCCTGTACAAGGTAGCGCACCTGCTCCTCCGCCAGCGTCATGTCTGCGGTCAGATCGTAGAATGCCATCTCGGGCTCGATCATCCAGAACTCCGCCGCGTGGCGCGTGGTGTTGCTGTTCTCAGCGCGGAACGTGGGACCAAAGGTGTAGATGTTCCCCAGCGCGCAGGCAAAAGCCTCGCCCTGAAGCTGGCCGCTGACGGTGAGGTAGGTCGGACGCCCAAAGAAATCCTGCTCGGGCTTCGTCGGCGTGTTCGGCTTCAGCGTCGTCACCTGAAACATCTCCCCTGCCCCTTCGCAGTCACTGCTGGTGATGATGGGCGTATGCACATAGAAGAAACCGCGTTCCTGAAAAAAGCGATGCACGGCGTAGGCCATCTTGCTGCGCACGCGGAACACGCTGCCAAACAGATTCGTGCGCGGCCGCAGATGCGCAATGGTGCGCAAAAACTCCGGTGTATGTCCCTTCTTTTGCAGCGGATACGTCGCATCCGCCTCACCCAGCAGGCGCAGCTCCTTCGCCTGCATCTCCCACTTCTGCCCGGCCGCAGGCGAAGCAATCAGATCCCCCGACACTTCCACAGAGGCACCCGTCAAAATACGCGGCAGCAGATCCGCCGAAGGCAGCGCCGCATCCACCACCACCTGCAACCCCTTGAAGCAGGAGCCGTCGGAGATTTCCAGGAAGGAGCAGGCTTTGGAGTCACGCTTCGTGCGCACCCAGCCACGGGCGATGATGCCGGGCCGTGCGGATTCGGAATGAATGAGGGAATTGATGGTGTCGAGAGACATGCGCGGAAAGCTAGCGCGTGAGGGCTGCTAGGCAAGAGGCGCGCAGGGTTTCATTCTCGATCATGGCCCGCATGCTGGGTCTCCAGTGATGCGGGCACTCTTGCCTGCAATTCGAGCGTTCCAAGACATCCATTGCAGGTTGGAGTCCCGCATCCTTTTCCTACTTCCCGAAATACCCCTTCACCTTGACCTTGCGGCCATAGATCTTCTCGCCACCAGCCACGTAGAGAATGTCGTGATCCTTGCCAGCAAACTCAACGCTGACGACCTTGCCCAGCGGGTCCGGCTTGGCGATGATGCCGGAGAGACGGCCTGCAGTGTCGAAGATCTGCACGCCGAGTTCCGTGGTGACGAAGGTGCGTCCGTTAGCCTCTGTCGTCGAGCCATCGCCCGCAGCGGACTCTTTGCCAACAGGCAGCCACATCGTCATATACGGCGCGCCACCAGTCAGCGTGCCGTCGTCCTCGATGCGCCACGCCCAGACATGCTTGCCGCCGTATTCAGAAGCAAACAGCGTGCGTTCTTCCGTGGAGATCGTGATGCCATTCGGCTTCACCACATGGCCTTCATCCGCAATGATGTGCTTCTTGTCCTTGGTGATGAGATGGATGCGCTGCGTGGGCGTCTCCGTGAAATACAGATTCCCCGTTTTGCTGACGACGAGGTCGTTGCACTTCACATCCGTGAGCAGCACCTCCACCTCGCCCTTCATCGTGATGGCGATGATGCGCCCCTCCTTGTTGTGGCAGGCAAAAAAGCGACCATCCGGACCAATCTGCAGGCCGCTGATCCCAGGCAAGTTGTCGAGAAACAAATCCACCTTCCCGGTGCTGGCATCCAGCTTGTAGATGCCCTTCCCGCCCTTCACATCAGTGAAGAACAGATTGCCTGCCGCGTCGCAGCACAGGCCATCAGTAAAGACATACCCACCCGCGACTTCCCGCCATGGCTCACCTTCGATGAGGTAGTCATGCAGCGAGGTGTCCTGGGCAAACAGCGGGGTGGAAAGAAGGCAGAGGGAAAGGAGGATGCGTTTCATGATTTTAAGAATGTTCTGGACTCGCGGCTCTCTGTTCACGGTTTTCAATCAGTTCTTCGCAGACAACTGCGAACCGAGAACAGCGGAACCCTGAACCGCAAAGCGTGTTATTTCTTCCACAGCCAGCGCAGCGTGTCGGGCAGCAAGGCCCCGCCGTGCTTGCCATTGTGCGTGCCTTCGCCGAGCACGAACTGAAAATCATAGCCCGCAAACTTCAGCGAGGCGGCCATGTCCTGATTCGCCAGCGGCCAGTTGCCGAACTGGTTGTCGAGATCGTTCTTGCCGTCCTGCAGGAAGACCTTGATCGGCTTCTTCTCCGCCTTGCGGATCAGTGCAGGATAGACATAACCGCCACGAATGTTGGTGAAGGAACCAATGTGGCTGATGACCTTGCGGAAGGCATCGGGGCGCTCCCAAGCCACGGTAAAGGCGCAAATGCCGCCGCTGCTGTTGCCACAGATGCCGCGGCCTTCGGGATCATCGGTCAGCTTGTAGGTCTTGGCCACTTCAGGCAGGATTTCTTCGATCAGGAAACGGGCATGCAGATCGCCGAGGGAATCATACTCAAAGCTGCGGTTGCTGCGCGGCTTCTCCTTCGGGTTGGTCGTGGGAAACACCCCCGGATTGATGAAGATGGCGATCGTCACCGGCATCTCCCCTTTGGCGATGAGATTATCAAAAACCACCGGCACGCGAAACTGGCCGTCGGTCTTCACGAAGCCGCCTCCATCACAGAACACCATCACATTCGCAGGCGTCTCGGCCTTGTACTGCGCAGGCACATACACCCACCAGTCACGCGTCGTGCCCGGGTAGATCTTGGAATTCGTCCAGGCCGGCATCTGTGTCACCTTCCCCTGCGGCACCCCTTCCTTGACCTGGGAATCAGGTCCGAGGACATACTGGTCATCCTGCGGAGCAGAATGGGCGAGCGAGACAAAAAGCAGCGATGCGGCGGCAAGGGGGAGAAACTTCATGGGACGAATCCGAACGACAGGACAAAGGGACATCTTGCAATCATGCGCTGACATGGTGCCATGGACAGCCCGGCAGGTGCCATCTGAGGTGGACGGATCGAAAAACTTACATCAATACTGTTGACGCAAATTGAAATCTTCGGAATAAAAAGAAAGCAAACTCAATTCATTTTTTATGTTCAAGGAGTCAAACCGTTTAGTTCCAACCCTGTCAGCAAAGCTGAAGTTCAAGCGAAAATCTTCCTCGCAGTGGGCAGCCACCGGGGGCATCCTCGCGTCTCTGCTGCTTTGCTCCTGCAAAGAGAAAGACGCCCTGCTAAAAGAACAGAAGGATCTGCAGATCGCGCTCAATCAAGCCAAGGCGGAACTGGACACCTATCAGGTCAAAATAAACGCTGTCTTACCAAATCTCCCCGCTGCGGCAGCCACGCTGGAAGTCCAGCTGAAAGCCTCCGAAAAAGCCAACGCAGAACTCACTCAGACAGTCAACGAGGTTAGCAGCAAAGCCACACGCCTGCAGGACCAGCTTAATAAATTACGCCCCAAAGTCGAGGCTTACAAGGCGAAGTATCTGCGCTGATCTCATTCTCACCCCTCCCCAGTTCATCATGACTTTTGTAAAAATCATCCTCTTCCTGGCTGCCGTCGGCGCCGCATTTTACGGCGCTGACTGCTACCACAAAATCGAGAAGGCCAAAACAGAGTTGCTGCAGCTCAGACCTGAGCTCTTCCAAACACAGGAATCCCTGGCTTACGGCAAGGATGCATGGATAAATTATGAAGCTCTCAAGATCAAAGCAGATCAGGCGGCCGCCACCACAGCCTCGCTCAAACAACAGCAGGAAAGCGGGGAGAAAAACCTGAAAGCTGCCTTGGAGGAATTCACGGTCCTGGCCGCTTCCATGAACGATGCCGCAAACAAAGTGCGAACCAATGAAGCCATCCTGACTTTCCCTGAAATCAAGCTCACCGATGGCAGGATTTTAAAGGATGCCAAAGTTCGGAAGATCGAAGAGACCCAGGTGTCATTCATGCATTCGGCAGGCATGGGAACCGTACCGACCTCGCAGCTCCCACCTTCACTGCTGGAGCAGTTTGACCTGGGTCCCTCCAGCTTGACTGGCGCCATCGACGTCACGGCAGCAGGTCTGATTGCCAAAACGCAGCATCTGGAGGGCCTCAGCTTGACATGCCCCATTCCGTTGGTCGAAAAGCCCTACAAGCTTGAGCTCGGCGTGGTGACTACGGGCAAAAGCTTCCAAGGCAAAGCCGCCGATGAAATGGAGGTGAGCGTTAACAAGATTCGCTTTCCCAAGGGAGCCACGATCAACTTGGACGGCGCGGTTTCCGGCGCTTTTAAAGCGATATCCGCCCTTGATGGCATCACCAATCCCCAGCAGCAGGTCAAGGACACAAAGGTCTCCTCCTTTCCGGCCAAACGGGCTTCTTTCTCCGCCAATCGCTTTGGCAGTGAACTTCTCTCCGAAAGTTTGTTCATCCTCAACGGGGAGGAGATGTGGATGGTACAGGTGATCTTTTCGAGCAAATCCAAAGCAGGACGTACCATTGCGGACAACATGCTGTCATCGGTAAAAATCGGACCGGCTCCTTGATGCGCTCATTCATCGCATTTCCTTGATGAAAGGAGGCGAGGGCAATGTTGTTGCGTCAACCAGTCAAAGACTCCAGCACAGGCTGCGAGAATGGGGCTCTGGGCATACTTTTGCGGACATCCCGCAAGCAACCCGCGAGATTCCATCCTCGTGCCACGTTCGTGTTTCTGAATGCGACTCTCGATTTTCCTCCAGCTCTCCGCCAGCCTCACCGCCTCCGCAGCCGCAGCCGTCGATTTCTCCCACCAGATCGTTCCAATTCTGCGGGAGCACTGCGCGGAGTGCCATGCGGGTGACAAGAAAAAGGGAGGCTTCTCCTTCAATGATCGTGAATCCTTGATGGAGGGTGGTGAAGACGGCGCTGTGGTGGTGAGCGGCAAAAGCGCGGAGAGCGCCATGATCAAGGCCATCCTCTCGGCCGATCCCGATGAGCAGATGCCGCCCAAGGGCAAGCGAGTGCCTGCGGAACAAATCGCGCTGCTGAAACAATGGGTCGATGAAGGACTCGCGTGGGAGGAAGGCTTTGCCTTCAAGAAACCCGCGTATGAGCCGCCTCTCAAACCCCGCATGCCCGTCCTGCCCGCTGTGGTGGAGGGACGCAGCAACCCCATTGACCGCATTCTTGATCAATACCTCGACCAAAAGAAACACCCCCGCCCTGCGGCCATCGACGATGCCACCTTTGTGCGCCGCGCCTACCTGGACCTCATCGGCCTGCTCCCGTCTCCTAAAGACCTTGAGGCTTTCACCAAAGACACCTCCGCCGACAAACGGGCCCGCCTGATCGAGTCCCTGCTCAAGCGAGACATGGACTACACCGAGCACTGGCTCACGTTTTGGAACGATCTTCTGCGCAACGACTACGGCGGCACCGGCTTCGTCACCGGCGGGCGCAAGCAGATCAGCAACTGGCTGTACCATGCGCTGATCACCAACATGCCCTTCGACCAGTTCGTGCGCGAACTCATCGCGCCCCCGAATGATGAAAGCCGCGGATTCATCGACGGCATCAAATGGCGCGGAGATGTCAGCGCCGGACAGACCGTGGAAATCCAGTTCGCCCAAAGCGTCTCGCAGAGCTTCCTCGGCATCAACATGAAGTGCGCATCCTGCCACGACAGCTTCATCGACCGCTGGAAGCTCAGCGAAGCCTACGGACTCGCCGCCATCTATTCCAGCCGCCCGCTGGAGATCAACCGCTGCGACAAACCCATCGGCCAGCAGGCCGTGGCGTCATGGCTGTTTCCAGAGATCGGCCAGATCGATCCGAAAGCGACACAACCCGAGCGCTTGAAGCAGCTGGCCGCCCTGATGACGCATCCGCAGAATGGTCGCACCACACGCACCATCGTGAACCGCCTGTGGCAGCGCCTCATGGGACGCGGCATCGTCCATCCAGCAGACGCCATGCAGACGGAGCCATGGAACGCGGACCTTCTTGACTACCTGGCCGCGCACCTTGCCGAGCATGAGTATGATCTGAAGCAGACACTCGCCCTCATCGCCACTTCGCAGGCATATCAATCTCACTCCCAGGTCGTGACCAAAGGCATCGACGATCACGGCTACGTCTATGCCGGCCCACGCGCCAAACGCCTCACAGCGGAGCAGTTTGTCGATGCCATCTGGCAGATCACCGGCGCAGCTCCCACAAAAATGGATGCCGGAGTCCTGCGCGGCAAAGTCGATCCCAAACTCGCGAAACAGATCAAAATCCAAGGCCAGTGGATCTGGGGCCACAGCGCCAAGCCCGGCAGCACCCCACCCTCCGGCGAAACGATCACCCTGCGCAAAACGATCAAACTCGACACCGATCCCGCCAGCGCCAGCGCGGTCGTGACCTGCGACAATGGCTACACCCTGTTCGTAAACAACCGCAAGGTCAGCGCCGGAGATGACTGGACCAAGCTCGCCGCCGTGCCGCTGCAAACCGCTCTGCGCAAAGGCCCGAACTCCATCCTCGTGATCGCCACCAACGCCGGCAAAGGCCCCAACCCCGCCGGATTTTTCTTCGACGCCCGTGTGCGCGATGCCGCAGGCAAGGAAACCGCCATCAGCAGCGATGCCTCCTGGGAATGGACACCGCAGGCTCCGGCAACCAAGGAGGGCCGCATCCCGGCCTTCGACCCCAAGGACTGGCAGCCCGTCACCGTCGTGAAAGCCCTCGGCGCATGGCAGCAGACCATCAATGCCCAGGCTCCTTCATTGCTCGCCCAAGGAGCCGCAGCCTCAGATCGTATGATCCGCGCCTCGCTGATGAAGTCGGACTTCCTCATGCGGACGCTGGGCCGCCCAAACCGCGACCAGATCGTCACCGCCCGCCCCAATGACCTCACCACTCTTGAAGCCATCGACCTCGCAAACGGCAGCATCCTCTCCACCAGCATCACCAAAGGAGCGCAGCGTTTGCTGGCATCACACGCCCAGTCACCAGCCGCTCTGATCACCGCCCTCTACCACCAGGCCCTCTGCCGCGAGCCCTCCGCCAGTGAACTCGCCACGGCCCAAAGCTTGATCGGTGAAAAGCCCACACAGCAGTCGCTCGAAGACCTGCTCTGGGCCGTCTGCATGCTGCCCGAGTTTCAGGTCGTACGATAATGAGCCGCCCGTGATCCACGGCTTCGGCCCTTGATTTGAGTCGGAGGATGGGAATGATGCGAGCCTCTCCACCCCACCTATGAAGCCAGTTCCATTGCTCGCCGCCCTTCTCGCCACCGTTGTTTCACTCCAGGCAGTCACACCCGAGGGCAAACAGAAGCTCGTTTTCATCGCAGGCAAGCCCTCGCATCCTCCAGGCATGCATGAATTCCGCGCAGGCACCATGCTGCTGGAGCAGTGCCTCAAGAGCGTGCCCAATCTCGTGGTGGACCGCCACGAAATGGGCTGGGTCAGTGATGAAAAGACCTTCGAAGACGCAGATGCAGTCGTCATCTACGCCGACGGTGGCGGCAAGCACCCTGCCGTGGTGGACGGCCACCTCGAAACCCTGCGCAAGCTGACCGCCAAAGGCGTCGGCTTCGGCTGCATGCACTACGGCGTCGAAGTCGTGGCAGGCCAGGCGGGCAAAGAATTCCAAGAATGGCTCGGCGGGCATTATGAAAACGCCTATTCCTGCAATCCCATCTGGGACGCCAACTACACGGCCCTGCCAAAACACCCCATCTCCAACGGAGTGCTGCCCTTCGCCACCAAGGACGAATGGTACATCCACATGCGCTTCCGCCCCGCCTTCGGCCACGGCGTGACCCCTGCACAAGATGGTGCAGCCAAGTTTGCCCCCATCCTGGTGGCGACTCCCAGTGACGCCACACGTGACGGCCCCTACGTGGCGCCCAAAGGTCCCTACCCCCACATCCAGGCGGAAAAAGGCAGCCCCGAAACCATGATGTGGACCATTGAACGTGCGGACGGCGGACGCGGCTTCGGCTTCACCGGCGGTCATTTCCACGCCAACTGGGGCAACGACAACGTGCGCAAAGCCGTGCTCAACGCCCTGCTTTGGGTGACGAAGGTTGAAGTGCCTGAAAAAGGCGTCGAATCGGTCGTGAGCCCTGAAGCTCTCACCCAAAATCTGGATCCTAAACCCGCCCCCAAGCCCAAGAACGCCAGCAACGAAACACCACGCGTGTTTCAACGCGTGGCCGCCCGCTGACTTAAAAGTGCTCCTTCTTGAACAGGATGCTCGCGAATGATTCGAGCCGTTTGTGGACGTTTTTAAGCATCTGCTGATGGTGGTCGATCATCGCAAACTGCGCAGGCTCCGAGAGCTTCATGTTGTCACACTGTTCTTCGACACGTGAGACGGCGACTTTGAGTTCCTTGAGTTTCGTCCTCACTTCCGGAGTGATCCGGCTCTCCTTGATCGTGTTGCCCAGGATTTCGGCTTCGCGCGAGAGATACTCCACCGTCTTCGGCAGCGCGCTGCTGCCACCAATCAGCGCGCCGCTGTTGGTGTCCACCTTCGGCTTGCCGGCCATATGCGGCCTCTGCGGCACAACTGACTGCGGCTCCGCAGGCAGGCCGCCGTTGCGTCCATCAATGATCGTCGGGGTGATGAAGAGCATGAGGCTCTTGTGGTTCTTGCTCCGGCTCTTGTAGTCGAAGAGCCACTTGAGCCCTGGGATCTTGCTCAGGAATGGCACACCTGCCTCAGACTCCTTTTCAGTGGCCTCATCCAGTCCGCCCACCGCCACCGTGTACCCAGAATCAATCTCCACCGGCGCGCTGTAAACGCGTGACGAAGCAATGGGATACGGATTGCCCGAAATGACCTGCGAACCGATGATGCTTGAGACGGTTACAGCCATGTTCAGCAGCACCTTGTCACCCTGCATGCGCTTGGGCAGGATGTTCAACACGGTGCCGATCGGCAGATAGGCAACCTTCGTGGTGGTCGTCGCCCCCACCGATCCTGAACTCGCCGTGGAGCTCGCGTCCAGCACCGGCTGGTTCACCACCGCGCGGATGGCCACCTCACGGTTGCTCAGAGTCACCATTCGAGGGTAGGACGTGGTGTTGGTTTCCTGATCGCGCATCATCGCGCGCAGTTTCACGTTCACATCCTGCGCACTCAGAATGCTCGTGGCAGGAAAGCCGAGTGTGCTGCCCACATTGTTCAAATTAACTCCTGACAGCAAAGGCGCCAGATCCGTGCGGAAGCCGCCGTTTGTGGCCGTCTGTGTGTACTCGACATCCAGCGAGTTATTCTTGTAGACGATGCCATCGCTGCCCACATACTCGGTGACTTTCGGTGTGACCTTGCTCACCTGGCGGAATGTGCCCGTCTCCAAAGTGCCCGTCCAGTCGATGCCGAATTCACGCGAAGGATCACGCGAAGTTTCGATAAATTTCACCTCCACGGCGATCATGGTCTGCGGTTTGTCTGCCGCAGCGATGTAGCCCTCCACCCACAGGTGCTGGAGCCGCGTGGCCACAATGTAGAGCGTGTTGGAGTCCGATTTCCAGATCACCTTGGGCTTCCGCACCGAACTCATCTCATTGGAATTCATGGCTCTTGCGGCATTTTCATCGGTCCCGGTGGCGCCCATGCCAGGCATGCCCGTTGTAAGCTGCGCTCCATCCATTTCCTCAGGTGGCAGGCCCAGCAGTGTGCGAATGTCATTGATCACTTCACTGCGCTTGACTGAAAACGTCTGGCTGGTTCCTTGCAGGTCCATCCCAACCGCCGCCCCGCTGACGCCCCCGCCACCACTGCCGGATCGGGTGGAAGACGATGTCGTGCCAGAGGTGACACGCTCCACAAGCTCGACCGCATTGTTCTTGATCTCATAGGATTTGCCGATGAGTTCACGATCATCCGCTGGACGAATATACCAGATGCCGTTGTCCGGAATGATGGCCAGCCCATTGGCTTTGCACAGGGTCTCCAGTACTTGGAACGGACTGGATCGGATGGAAAACGTGATCAAACGGCTCCCATCAGTGCTGTCATCCGGCAGTGAAAAGAATGAGATTCCAGCGTCCGTCGCCAGAAACCTCAGCACATCACTTAGCATCGCCTTTGAAAAGTCATACTGCTGCGGAGGGGCTGAGCGGAGCCTGCTCGCTTCCATCTCATTCTCCGGCGACATCACGTGCATGTTGCTCTGATTAAACTGAGCGCGCAACGTCGTCCCCGACGTGCCCGTCACAACGAGGCAAACCAGGAGATTGAACTGGAACAGTGCTATAAAATGGCGCATATTATGGTAATTATACCTGAAATGGAAAAACAAATCAAATAACATTTATCAGCTGAGTGTATTGATTTTATGTTTTATGCTAATTATTCAGCCGTCCGAACATTATTCACCAATGTCATTATAATTTCCATATCTTTCCCTTGAATTTAGGGAACTTTAACTATTTAGTACAACATTGATGATAGCCGCTAGAGTCACAGCTTTGCGCTCGGATGGACGCAGTTCACACTGTCGTGACGGATTCTCATTGCTCGAACTCGTCATCATGATTTCCATCATTGGAGTGATCGCTGGCTTGGGAGCAGCCCTCCTCTCCGATGACTCCGAGTCCTCCAGTGTCGCGAAGCTTCAATCAGACGTCGCCACACTGAATCAAATGGTGGCCCTCTATGTGGCAGATGGCGGCAGTTTGGCGGGTCTTACCACCCCCCAGTCGGTGCTTGATAAAATGAAGCGCTCACGCCCGCAGTCAGAATGGCAGCAGCATGTGGGCATTGTTTCAGGCAGATTACTGGATGTGCGGTTGCGAGCCCGCATGACCAGCCAGCCGGACAATTCCAACAATCCTCGCGCCTTCTGGGATCGCACCAAGCAACGCTTTGTCATGAGCAAGGCTTCTGGCAGTGCGGTGTCGGATTTTTATCTCGATGAATCCCTGGTGAATGCCGACTTCGGCACGGAAAAACGCACCAAATCTCTGGTCTCCTTTAATTCAAGCAGCAGCGGCTGGGTCTGGGGGACTTCCGTTACGAACCCCGCTCCCAACTATTTGGACCCGCCGCCTTTCTCCCCCCCTTCTCCCGCCACGGGATTCGATCCCAATGAAACTGCCAGCGGTTCATCCGGTCCTCCTTCAGACTCAGGTGGGGGCAGCGATGGAGGCAGCGGCGGCGGAGGCGGAGGCGGCGGCTCTCCGCAGCCCACGCTCGCACTTTTGCCCATTCCTATCATCACCCCTCTAGGCGGCACCTTCTCATTCACGAGCTTTCCGAGCACTGTCACCATCAGTTCAGGTGCCCCGGCAGAAGTATCCACCGTCATGTACAGCATCAATGGCGGAGCCTGGCAGGAGTATGCCGGCGCCAGCATTCCTGTGATTCCTGCGATGAGTCTGCAGGCTTACAACCTGTCCACACGCCCTGCCGAATACGCCTCCAGTTTCACCAACACGCAGACTTACTACCGCCTCACCAGCGGCTTCAGCGGCACCGAGGAGGGCAGCTGGGGCAATGCCCTCGGCGGTTCCAATCTCGTCACCAACATTCAAAACAGCGGCACCACCTCCACCTTCAAATCCGGCAACACCAAGCTCGATCTCGGCAATGGCACCTACCTCGATGCAGGCATCGAAAATTCACTCAGTTTCACTCCGGAGACGTTTGACAAAATCACGCCAAACACCTGGTTCGATTTTGGTTCGCTGCAGGTTTTGAACGGCACCACTTTCTATAACAGCGAAGCCACCGGCGTCACCCTCACCGTCAATCTGAACCTGACCCAGCCCTCGGTCACGGCCACCACCTACATCAATCTCGGATTCGTCAGCACCGCCAACACCAGTGATCGTCTGGCCAGCGCCGACATCATTCAGCTGATCAACCCGACCACGGATTTCACCGTCACCATCGACGGGGTCCAGTACCGCCTGGAGCTTCAATGGGTGTCAAAGGACCCCACGGCCAGCGTCGTCCAGGGCAACAACCTCCTCGTCTATGAAGGCGCCAACGCCGCAGTGGAACTGCGCGCCCGCTTCACCAGCAATTTCTAAAACATCATGGAAGACATTCACGAACGCAGTCAGCTTGGTTACCGGATGCTTCACCTGTCGAAGGATTCAGGTGTCAGCGACTTCTATGTCACACCTTGGGAGGCCCTGACCTACAAGCGCAACGGCAAGCTCTTCTATGACTCCTTCATCTACCAGCCGGAGCGCCCGCTGGAGTTCACCGCAGGCTGCATCGACTACGCGCTGCAGCTGGGTCCGCGGCGTTATCGTGTCAATCGCATGGTCACGCGCGGGCGTCCCCGCTGGGTGCTGCGTCTGCTGCCGGAAAGCATTCCTGACATCGCCAAGCTGATGGTCCCCCCTCCCGCCATCAAGGCGTTCTTGGAAGCCAAAAACGGCCTCTTCCTCGTCTGCGGCGCCACCGGCTCTGGCAAATCAACGACCATTGCCTCCATGATTCTTGAGCGCGCCAAACGCCGCCAGGAACACGTCCTCACTTTCGAGGACCCCATCGAATTCGTCTATCCCTCCGGCATTCCTTCGCTGGTCTCCCAGCGTGAGATCGGCACGGACGAACTCGACTTCAACAAATCCCTGCGTGCAGCCCTCCGCCAGGCGCCCGACGTGATTCTCGTGGGAGAAATTCGTGACGGCGAAACGGCGGAAATCGCCCTGCAGGCTGCCGAAACCGGCCACGTCGTCGTGGCCACCCTCCACACCTCCTCCGCCGCGCAGACGGTGCAGCGCTATCTCAAGCTCATCCCGAGTGATCGCATGGAAAACGCCATGCTCTCCTTCGCCGACTCCATTCGCGGCATTCTCTGTCAGCGCCTCCTGTTTGACGAGGCCAAGGGCAAACGCTTTCCCATTCACGAGCTCCTGCTGCCTTATGATTCCGTCTGCGGCATGATCCGCCGTGGCGAGTTCAAGAACCTCGACCAGGAGCTCGAGGCAGGTTTCACCCGCGGCATGGTCAGTTTCGAACGCTGCCTGAACATGCGCATGGCCGACGGCTGGAAACCCTCCACCGCACGCAAGACCGGCTACACCGAACATGAGGTGTACGACTTCCTTTCCAAAGAACAACTGACCTCTATTTATGCTGTTGGATGAAATCAAATCTGTCCTGACCTTTGCCGCTTTCAAAGCCGATCCCGACGACTCTGGAGTCCCGTGGGGAAAACGCTTCGAATCACGCAAATCTCTTCTTATCAATGTCAGCCGCGGCTCGGTGAGCTGGCGTTCTGTCAACAAACGCGGACGCTTTGAGGAAAGCGGCACGCAGGAAGGAGAGCTTCCCGACGCCGCCCCGCTCAAAGGCGAAGAATGGCGTGGCATGGCGGATGGTGGCTGGTGTTCCGTCTCCGTGAACCACCGCTTCATCATCAGCCTCGAAAACAACCTCATGCGCGGGGACAACTGCATCAGCCTGCTGCGCACCAACCCGCGTGCCGTGCTGGGGCCCAAGTATGACCGCGGCAAGCGCTACGCCATCTGCCATCATCCCGAGACCACCGCCAGCCTGCTGCTCGCCGTGGAGGAATCCCTCGTCAAAGTCACCGAGGACGTGCTCAAAACAGTTCAGCTCAAGCCGGGTCGCGTGTGCTGCGGATTGTTTGCCATGCTGGAACATGCCATCCTCAGCATCTTTCGCGCAAGTTCCGGGGGCACCCCTTCAGACTTCGTCCTCATCGCCGCATGTGAAGGCTCCCTCGCCGTGCTGGTGCAGCAGGAGGGTCAGTGGCGTGATATTCGCTGCCGCAGTGGCCTTGGCCCCGAGGCGGTGGAAACAGCCCTCCAAATCATCAGCCCCTTGCTTGCCAAGGTCCCCCAGGGCAGCCCCGTCTACTTTGTCGGCGACGGCCATGACAGCAAATTCCGCACGGAACTGATGCTGCATCTTGAGAAGGTCGGCGCCGCAGATCTCACCCAGGATGATCTGCTCTGGACCATCATCGGGGAACACTAAGCCACGCACTCTTATGAATGAATATCTCTGCCATGATTTCAAATCGCCGCGCATCGACACCTCGCGCCGCCTGCCTTCGTCATTCCGCGCCATTCCCGTCATCTTTTATGTGGCCCTGGTCGGCAGCGCCTACGTGATGACCATGGATTACTTCAACTACAAAAAGGCGCTCAAGCAGAAAGTGGACGCCCAGGAGCGCCAGGCGCTCAGCGAAACCCAGCGTGACTCGTTCAAAAATGAAAAAGCAGATCTCGAGGCCGAAGCCACCAAGGCCGAGAAGGTCGCTCAATGGATGGAAGGCGCGCGCAACATCCAGCCCATCGCCGTCAAGATCGCCCGTGCGGTGCAGGCTGAGACTCGCATCACCCAGGTGGCGCTTGAACGCAGCGAGCAGGTGCCCTCCAACATCGCTCTCACCATCCATCTGAACGGCTCCAAGGTCTCCATGGAGCTTGCCTCCATCGAAGCCGCTCTCGGTCAGCTGCTCTATCGCTCCTTCTCGCCGCAGCAGACCAAGAACGGCGACGTCGTCGAATACCATTCCACACTCGTCCGCCAGGCGGATTAACCCTTTCACATCTTTACTGCATGAATCCCAAGCAACTTGCCTGCGTCATCCTGCTCATGATCATCGGTGCGATGACCTACACCGCTCAGGTCATCCACAAAACGGTGGCCACGACACGGGCCGAGGCCGAGGATGCCGAAACCGCCGCCGTCACCGCAGAGAACGAACGCTCCACGGCTGAAATCGAAACAACGGTCTTCAAATCCAACACCGAAGATTTGCGGCGCTTTCTCCGTTCCTGGCTGCCGGCCATCGAGCATGTGCAGACCCAGCAGGAGGCGGAGCAGACCATCCAGCTCAGCCTGCGCGAGTGCGGCATCAGCCTTGTGCGCTCAATCAAGACCGAATCGAAGCAATCCGCGGGCAACAAGCTCATCCCCAAATCCGTCATCACCACGCTCACCATTGAGGAAGAGTTTGCCAAGGTGCTCAACTGGCTCGGAGACATCGAACGCCGCCTGCCCACCGCACGCATGAAGGTGGTGCAGATCACCGGCGGCAGCACGGGCACACAACTGAAGATGGATGTCTCTTTTGAAACCCCGATTTTTGATCTTGCCGCCGCAGATGCGGACAAGAAAAAGGTCGCGCCAAAGCCCAAGCCAAAAGCCACCAAAACCTAGTCCATGAACTTTGCATACAGATTGCTGCTGCCGGGCCTGGTCTTCACGATCATGGCTGCCTCCAGCCATGCCCAGGAAGCTGCCGGCGAGGAGGCGGAAAAGCGCGTGCAATATCAGCTCGTGCTTCCGGAGGAGAAGACTCCGGAAAATGTAAAGCCTGAGGAGCACAATCCCTTTGAATCCGAAACCGAGGCCCTCAGCCGGAAGTCCACCGGTGACACCGAGGAAAACCGCGTTCGCGACAAGCTACTCAAACTTCCCGTGGTCGGCACCAAACGCATGGCGGACGGACGCATGCGGGTGCTGCTGGGAGACATCATTTTGGAAACCGGCCGTATCGTCCCCCCGGTGCTGCCGGATCAGATGGTCGAGTTGCGGGTGAAAAACATCACATCGCAGTACATCGAGCTCGCCTGGCAGGAGAAGCGTCTCACCGGACTGCCGCCCAAGCTCATGACCATTCCCATCAACATCGCACCCCAGGTCCGCTATCAGATGTTTGGGCAGACCGATGCTGAATCAAAAGAAAGCAAAGGCCCCAATGCCAAGATGGACATGCCGCTGCGCGATCCTTCAAGCAGCCCGCCTGGCCCGCCTCAAAGCCCCCCTTCATCCATGATCTCTGACGAACCCGCCCCGCCACGCGCGCAAGTCATCGCGGATGATCCTCAGCCCTTCTCTCCGCCCCGCCTGGTGGAGCCTCCCGCTGCCGTCCCTGTTGCCCCGCCCGCACCTGTGCAGCAGGTGACATCGACGCCCGAAAAGCCGCTGGCACCTGCTCCTACGGCCCCACCTCCAGCCTCACCCGCTGTTGAGTCCGTGGTGCGCATGCTCTTTGGCAATCCTACACCTGCCCCCAAATGATCCGCCGTGTCCATCAGCACGGAGGCTTCACCTCCGTGGAACTCCTGCTGGTGCTCGCGCTTTCTGCCATGATCCTCGGCGGGGCCGTCGTCTCTTATGGCACGCTCATTCGCAGCCAGCCCAGCGTCTCCTCCATGGTGGCCGTGCCGCTGGGGGTCACCCGCTCGCAGAATTTTTATGGCACCTCCAGCGCCACGGTCGATGTGGGCATGGCGCCACAATACGGCGCGCTGTCACTGGCCGAAGAACTGCGTGAGCAGTTTCTCACGGACACCCTCAGCGCCACCGCCGTTTACTGCCTGCCCCGTGACGGCATGAACACTTGGAGGCCCTCGGTGATCGCCTACAATTCAACCACCGACGACGAACTCGACACCCCGCAAAAATTTCGCGCCCACATCATCGCGCATGCCGGTGTTTCAAGTTCTCTTTATCGCGACTATCGCAACCCGCTCAATGACGGAACGGCGGTCCCCCAGAACGCCAGCATCTTCGTGCTCGGCTACAGCAAGTACTCCGGCTTCCTCAAGGTCAACGCCATTTACGACATCGACCTCATCCGTTTCACCGGCACCAGGGAACCCAATGGCATTCACGCTTCGGTCAAGCGCTACGCTGACGCCGCATCCAGCCTGCCCCCCTCCACACTGACCTACATGGGCGGTTACGATGTGTTTTTTCCACCGTCCATCCCCAGCCCCACCAGTTCCTCCCAATGGGCCACGGATGGCTTCACTCCGCTCTTCATCACCTTTGAACGCGCCTCCCGTCTGGCCCTGCGCGAGACTCCCGCCACCATCGACCGTTTCAAACGTGCGTCTGAACGTCCGTTCTACTTCATCTGGTGGCCGGATCCCGCCGCCCGCCATCTCGGCCAGATCGCCAACACCCTGGCCACCACCGATCCGCGCCAGGCCTACAATCAAATGGCCGGACGCTCAGCCTTCATGTTTACCGTGCCGATGTTTCCGGCCCTCTGAATCACCCAGTCATGCGCATCACCAGACATCCTCATCGCAGCACGCGCGGCGCCCTCATGGCGGCGGCGCTCATGCTCATGATTGTCGGCGGCATTTTTGTCACCTCCTGGGTCACGCTCATGAGCACACGCGCCTCCCAGGTCAGTTATCTGGAAGATGTCTGCAAACGCCACATCGGCATCGAAAGCTCCCGTCTCCTCGCCTGGCAGTGCATCACCAGCAAGGCCTTTGACCCCAACAACACCCTGCCCGCCAGTCAAAACACCATGCTCGGCAGCGGCATTGGCGGATTCAACACCAAGAACGGCTGGAACAATCTCAATGTGTACACCTCCAGCAGCACCGCAGGAGGCATGACCACCGTGTTCCCGTTCAATCATACCGGACTGCGCCCCGGCGCCACCTACATTGATGTGAAGCAGTTCATCCGACCCGATGCCAGTCTCGCGGGCAACATTGATGACTACAACTCATGGCAGTTTCTCAAAACCATGCCGCCCGTTCTCAATGGGGACGTCTTCTGCATCTATCGCAGACCCGATCCTCCCCCTGGTGTCAAAATGCCTGCCTTGGACGTTTACGATTCTAGGAGTGGAGTTCAGAATGCAAACTGGACTGTCCTGGGACGCACTGTCCTCCATGCTCCGGATTCGTTGTTCGTCGATTCCACCCCCAGTCCGCTGCAGCTGCCGTTTCTCACTAAATCTCTCTACATACAGTACCACTCGACTTTGGAACCTCCTTCCATCCGGTACCCCGTCTATGGCACCGACCTGAACGGCAAAGCGCTTCTACCCTCTAATATGCCTGTGGTGCCCAGCACCACCGGCCCCATAGACAGCACCGGAACCAGCAGCTATCTCGGCTACCTCAATGTCGTGCACAATGACAACAACCCTGACAACTCGCTATGGCACTTCCAGGATCGCGAGGCTGCTGCAGGACGCACCCCCACCATCACCATCGACTCCCCTGGCGTTTTTAATTCCGCCACGGAAGCGTACTGGATCGCCGAACAAGCGACGCCGACCTACCCGCCATCGGACTATGAAAATTACGGCAACGAGAAGGCCAAGTGGAAGGTGCTCTTCATCAAGCTCGACAGCCAGTATCTTAAAAACATGCGTATCACTGCGGGGGGGCTGAATCAGATCATCTTCGTAGGCCAGAGTAATGCTACTGCATTTAACAACGCCGCGTCCCTCAAGCCCGTCATCATCACGATTAGTTATAGCGGCGGATCCATGGTGAAAGACATACGTTTCGAACGCGAAAACAACCGGCGTCATGTGCTGGCCTTTAAGAATACCATGCCCATCAATTATGACCCGCCTAAAATCGAACTCTCCTGGGTCAACAACCCCATCGGGGGAACCGAATTTCGCTGGCGCAGCGTGCTGGTGAACGAATACACCGCCCTCTTTTTCAACATGCCCTCCAATCTGACGCAAAACGTGCGCTGGATCGGCGGAGTCATGACCAACTGGACTTTCAAACGGCGTTCCGCAGGTGGCACCAATCCGGGCCGCCTGCTCTTCACCAGCGACAGCGACCCCACCGTCCCTGCCGCCACCAATGGCGGCCCCGCTTTCGCCACCTTTCTGCCACGTGATGCCTGGCTTGAATCCTACTTCCTCCCCGTCGCACCGCCATGAAGCTTCATCAGCACATCCAGCGGGCGCAGCGCGCAGCCTACACCCTTATTGAGGTGCTTGCCGCCGCCTGCATCATTTCCATCGGCACCACCGCCATGGTCAGCCTCTCCTCCACGCTCATGCTGCAGGAGGAGCTTGCCAACCGGGTCGCCATCACACGCAATTATCAGGAAAACACCGTGCGGCTCTGGCAGCTCGGCCTCTCCTCCGTGCAGATCACCGCGCTCATGCCATCTCTGGCACAAAATACCATTCTTCAGCAGGCCATGTTCAACAATCCGGCGCTGGTTGAAAATGGTCTCACCACCGTCAACGGCGTCGTCATGGAGACGGCCCTCTGCACCGCCATCGTGAACATCTCGCAGAATCCCTCCACGAAAGCCGCCGGAGCCTCCTTCACCCTCACCGCCTACCGCCCGCATCTCGTCACGGATCTCCGCACCCCTCCGCCATGACAGCCGCAGATGCCATGTTGAAATCTCCCAGCCTTCAGCGCCATGCTTAAAAAAGTCAAAATCACCAACGTTCATTCCGGCAAATCCTCCGAAGCCCTGGTGGATACGGACACCGATGAAAAAGCCCTCATCGGCGCCGGAGTCGCCCAGAACGAAACCACCACGGTTCAGACCATCACCGGCGTTGATGAAAAGCTTCACCGCCTGACCAGCCCGAAGGCCAACACCGATGACAGCGCCGCCTTCTTCTCAGGTCTCGGCCGCTGTCTTGAGCGCAACATCTCGCTCACCAAATCGCTGCTGCTCCAGACCAACCGCGTCAAATCCGCGACCTACAAAGGCATGATCGCCGAGGTCGTCCACGCCATCTCAGTGGGCGATAAATTCAGCGATGCCATCGCGAAATTCCCCAAATTGTTTCCAAATGACATGCTCTCGCTCATCCTCGCGGGTGAAGAAGCCGGTCAGCTCTCCAAGGTCTGCAAACGTATCGCCGTCTCGCAGAAAAAATCCTCCAAGGTCATCAAGAAACTCAAGGGCGGGCTCATCTATCCCGCCGTGGTTATCGTCCTCGGCGTGGGTGTCGTCATCGTCATGAGCTTCACGCTCGTGCCTGCCATGGCCAAGCTCTTCGCTTCGTTCAAGACCGAGCTTCCGATGGGCACCAAAGTACTCATCGCCCTTTCCGACCTTTTCCTTCACCGACCTTATCTGGCCATCCTGCCCTTCGTTGGTCTGTACATCTTCTTTTCCAACTGGGGCAAAATCGCCGCCTTGCGGCCCATGCAGGATCTCTTCCTCAAGATCCCCGTCGTCGGAGTTCTGGTGCGCAAATCAGCCGCAGCCACCGGCTTCCGCACCCTGGCCATGCTCACCGAATCGAACGTACGCCTCAGCAGCGCGCTCGACATCACCGCCCAGGCCAGCTGGCACTACCATTACAAGGAGCTGTTCGTCCGCTTGCGCGAGCACATCGCCGTCGGCCGCACGCTGCATGAAGCCTTCCTCATGGAATCACATTGGCTCGGACCTGATGCCCGCAATCTTTGCGGCCTCATTGAACTCGCCTCCGAAACCGGCTCCGGCACCGAAATGCTTTCCGAAATCGCCGACGACTACGAGGAGGATCTCGACAACCTCGCCGCCACACTCGACAAGATGATCGAACCGCTCACGATGTTGATTCTCGGCGTCATGGTCGGCTTCCTCATCTACGCCATCTACGGCCCCATGTTCAGCCTCGGTGACGTTATCTTGAAGAAGAAGTAGTCACTCACCCCGGTGCTCCGCTCACGAGCGGAGCATCAATTTTATTCTTCGAACAGTTCGGCCCACTCCTGCATGTGTCTCTCCCACGTCATCGGGAGAACGGTCTCCCGTGCAGCGGTGGAAAGCGACTGCCAGGTTGTGGCATCAAAGGCCAGCGCCTCCTGAATGCGGGCAGCGAGTTCCCGGGCCTGCTGCGGGTGGTAGAGCATGAGTCCGTTCTCGCCGTTGCGCACGTGATCCACCGCACCGTCCATGACAGAGATGATTCCCGGCAGCCCACACGCCATGCTTTGCAATACGGTGTTTGAAAACGCATCATACTGCGTGGGATGCACAAACCAGTCCGCCGACTGGTAAAATTCCACCAGGTTGCTCGTCACCGGCACAATGCGGATGCGTGAGGCGATGCCCAGACGCTTGATCTTGTCACGCATGCCGGGACTCAGGCTCTTGCCCACGATCCAGAGCGTGGCGTCAATTTGAGCCATCGCCTCCAGCAAAGGCTCCAGTCCGCGGCGACGATGGCTGAGCGAAACAAACAGCAGCACGGGCTTCGTTGCATCCGTTTGCAGTTTGCGGCAGTAGATTTCACGGGTGTTGGCGCGATTTTCCGCCGGTCGAAAAAGCTGCGTCTCCACCGGTGGCGACAGCATGCGGAAACTTTCGCCATCGGTGCCATAAACACCCTGCAGCTGCGCCGCCACACGGGCGGAGCTGGAGACAAACTTCGCAGTCCCCTTTCCTGCATAAAGCCGGCGCTCCAGATGCAGTTCAAACAGATGCTTCACACTGTAGCGCTGCCAGAACGGCAGCAGATTCCCATAGAGCCGATGACACCCAGTGCCATTGCGGTGTACATCCTGCAACGTGGTGCGCCCAAAACCGATACTGAGATCCACACCCGCCGCCTGGGCGGCACGGGGGGCCAGACGGTTGAAGTACCACATGCGTGCGGTGGCTGAACCACGCAGGCGGGGCAGAAGTTCCCAGCGGCCGGGCAGCAGGGCACCGATCTCGGGGGTGGTCAGGGAGGTGATGTAGGTGAGTTCATGGCCGGCGGAGGCGAGGCGTTTGGCGAATTCGATGAGGAAGTTTTCCACACCGGAGCCGCGGATGATTTGCGGATGGATGAGAGCCAGTTTCATCCGTTTGCTATTTCCTACCCTCCGCTGCGCTTTCATACATCCGGCTGTAGCGATCAAAGGTGAAGAACGCGGTGGCGGCGGCGATCCACAGGCCTGGGAAGCCGTCCAAAAAGCCCAGTTTTAGAAAATAGGCGCGAGTGAAGCGCCAGCAGGGACGGAACAAGGTGTGCAGGAGTGACCAGCGTTTGCCTTTGCTTGCCTGGGTCTGCAAAAAGACGCTGGAATACTGCACGTGTTTCACCAGGTAGTGCTGGATGTTCTTGAAGGAGTAATGCAGGAGGTCTCCTTTCAGCGTGGTGCAGGGTCCTGCCACTTCCAGCCGCTCATGCACTTGTCCGCCACCATCTGCAGCCCATTGACTTTTCGTGCGTCGAAAGAGGCGTATTTTCCGATCTGGGTACCAGTCGCCGTGATGAATCCAGCGGCCCATGAACCAGACGAGGCGTGACATCCAGGCGCCGTCGAAGCGTTGGTCGTCGTTACGAGCGAAGAAATCTTGTATCGAATTCCGCAATTCGGGGGTGAGTTCTTCATCACAATCGAGCGCCAGAACCCATTCCTGAGAGCAAAGGGTGAGGCAGTGGTTTTTTTGGGCGGTGTAACCGAGCCAGGGCTGATGGATAAACTTCGCGCCGAACTCGGCGGCGATTTCGGCGGTGCGGTCGGTGGAGCCGGAATCGACGATCACGATTTCCTGAGCCAGATCTCCGAGGCTGGCGAGACAGCGGCGCAGGTTGGCCTCTTCATTAAGGGAGATGATGGAAATCGAAAGCGGCAGGCGGGTCATGCGGTGGGCGACTTTCGCGAATCCACCGCCGGTGCCAAGCACGGAATCACACGACTGACAGGGACACCGCCGCATTGTGGCCGCCCATGCCGGAGGCGAGTTTGACCACGCGGTCGCCTGCTGAGAGCTGGAGGGGGGATTCGATCAAGGGCAGGCCGCAGGCGGGTGGGGTGAGGCCGGGGAGTGTGGCGGGGAGCCAGTGGTCGGCCATGCAGGCGGCCAGGAGGGCCACGTCCAGCAGGCCGCTGGCGCCGAGGGTATGGCCGGTTTGGGGCTTGAGGGGAAGAAGAGGGACTTGTCTGCCATCCAGTGCCCGCTGGAGGGCGGGAGGTTCGACGCGGGCGTGGTTGAGGGTGCCGGTGGCGTGGGGGCAGATGGCGACGACTGTTTCTGGAGCGCCTGATTGCAAGGCGGTGCGTACGCAAGATTCGATGCCGCCGCCGTCATCGGGGATCATGAGGGTGTCGTAGGCGTCGCTGTTGGCGGCGTAATGTTCGAGGCGGCACAGTCCTGAGGCATCGCGTTCCAGGGTGACGGCCACGGCGGCTTCGGCTGGGAAGAAGCCGCTGGTCTGAGGGGAGAAGGGATCGTTGACGCCGTTGGTGGAAAGGAGGCCAGTGTCTTGGAAATCTTGCAGGAGGGCGGTGATGAGGGGGAGATCCACGGCAACGACGAGCGCACGCGGGGCCACGCCACTGGCGACGGCCATCCAGGCCATGCCGAGGGCATCGAGACCGGAGGAGCAGCCGTTGGAGATCATCTGCCATGGGCCGTGAATGCCGAGCTCGATGCTGACAGCGGCAGGTATTTCACAGTGCATGGTGTTGCTGGCACTGAACTTGCGTAACGGTCTGCGCCATGCATTTAACCCCAGTATCTCTCCTGCGTTGCCGCGACTGCTGGCACCGTACAGCCAGGTCTCGCGGATCTGCGCAAGGGTCCAGCCTGCGCGGCGCATGGCAGCTGCGGCTACTTTCACGGCTGCATTGCTGGCTGCGCCATAGCGACGGCCTTTCACCAGTTCGGGTGAAGGAAATGCGCCCACAGGGAGGGATGCAAAGCCCGCGCCTGGCAAGCATGAGGACAGGGCCAGACCGCCGCGCCGCTCACGCAGCGCGTCCAGGCACTCCTCCGTCCGCAAGCCAAGAACACAGGCCGTCTCCACGGCTGTGATGAACACATTTTCCATCATGATACGATACAGCCCCAAAACCACCCCGGCGCAACCCAACTCGTTGAAACCTTTACAGCAAACTGACAAAAAATAAGCAAGCCGAAGATTGACACTCAACTTAATAACCAGCTATATTTTGAACCTCATGTTAAGGCAAATCATTGGACAACCCGAAGGGCACAAGGAAGACAGGCGTTCTGAGGCACACGCACCGGCTCCTGCAGCCGAACGCGCACCGATTCTCTCCACCGCATCCGCTCCCGCTGCACAACCCCAACGCTCACATCAAGCTCCCGTCATGACCACCAGTAAAAACGTTCTCGCCAACGACGTCGAAATCAAAGGTTCCATCAAGTTTTCCCACGACCTCATCATCGACGGCAAGATCGAAGGCGAAGTCATTTCCGACGGCAGCCTGACCGTGGGTGAAAACGCCCTGATCAAAGGCGAAGTCAGAACCCGTTCCGTCATCATTTTCGGCAAAGTCGAAGGCAACATCACTGTTGCTGAGCGCTGCGAACTCAAGAGCAACGCGATCCTGGTCGGCGACATCGCCGCAGGCACCCTTGCCATCGAAGAAGGCGCCACCTTCATGGGTCAGTCCCAGGTCGGTAAAAAGGCAGAAACCAAGCCTGCTTTCGGCGGCGCTCCTAAACAATCTTAACTCCTACCTGAGTGTTCGGACGGTTCTTCGGCACGAAGACCAGCATCCTTCCCACGCCACCTAAGAATCAAATCGAAGTGGTGTGCCCTTCTTGTGGCGCGGCTCAGTATGAGCCGCGCCTCGTTGTTTCCACCTTTTGTAAAAAATGCGGGGTCCACCTGACCGTGGAAAAACGCCGCGTGGTTGCATCGGCGGTGACGCGCTCCGGTGTGGGCATGAACGATTCCTGGGAGAAAGTCCCGGAAGCGGCGAGCCCGGCGGTGAAAGGACCGGAAGCCAAGCCTGCTGCAGCACCCCCAGCCCCACCGCCCGAGCCCGCGCCGACGGCTGCGGATGGGTTTGGTGCGTTTTTGCAGAGTCAGAATCTGCCGCCGCCTGCGGCTGCCCCGGCGGCTGCGGCTGCCGAAGCTCCCGCCCCTGCCGCTGCTCCTGCTCCGACTGAAGCAGCCACCACCGCAGCCGCACCTGTGAGTGCTGCTGCGGAGTATCAACCGACGGCCGCGCGCCGTCCGCAGTCCAATTCCCCGCCCCCCACGCCCGCCCCTGCGCCGCAAACGGCGACCTCTCTGCAGAAGATGAAGGAGCAGGGCATGTACCGGAACCAGTATTTCAAAGACGCGGAGTGCTTTGACTGCGGGCATAAGTTTAAAACCGGTCGCTCGGCCAAGTCTGCGAACTGCCCTGCCTGCGGTGCTTATATTTCGTTGGAAGATGTGGAGATCAACATGACCTCCACGCAGCCGATCAAGACGCGCGGCAATGTGCTGATCCGCAAACGCGGCAGGCTTTCGGCCAGCAGCGTGCAGTGCCGGGACCTTGAGTGCCATGGCATCATCGAGGCGAATGTCACGTGCTCGGGTGACGCGACTTTCCGCACGACGGGCAGCATCATCGGTGAAATTCACTGCCAGCGCTTTGTGGTGGAGAAAGGTGCGGATGTGGCTTTCCTCAATTCGGTGCATGCCACGGATGTGGAGATTCAGGCACGTCTCACGGGAACGATCCACAGCACGGGTCCGGTGCTGATCGGCAGCAACGGCTCCATCAATGGGGATGTGACTGCGCGGTCGGTGTCGATCGAACCGGGAGGTGAGTTGAATGGCGCGATGAACATTGTGCGCGGCAAGCAGATTACTCTTTCGCCTCCGACAGTGCCGCCGCCTGTGGCCTGATTCGGCTGCGCCATGAAAAAGCGCCTGCTGCTGCTCCTGGTCGCACTGGTGGCCGCGCGCATTCTCGCGATGCGCGCGGGTTCATTGAAGGTTGTTCGTTCCTGGCTCAACTACGCCCAGCCAATGGTCACGCGTGAATCCCTTTCTCTGCCCTACCCTGCGCCGCCTCCGCCGGAAGAATGGCGCCGCATGGATGCCGGGGCTAGGATGATCCATGTGCGTGCGCGGCTGGTGCCGAAGCTGCATGAGGAGCTTGCGGCGCGGAAGTGTGCGCTGGGTCAGCCGGCGTTCGTTCGGATCTTCAAGGAGAGTCGTGAGTTGGAGCTGTGGTTGCAGGGGGGCTCGGGCGAATGGACACTGTTTCGAACTTATCCCATCGCGTGTTTTTCGGGCACGCTGGGGCCGAAGACGCGTGAGGGGGACCTGCAGGCGCCGGAGGGTTTTTACAGTGTGACGCAGAAGATGCTGAATCCTGCCAGCAGCTACCATCTGGCGTTTAACATCGGGTATCCGAATGCGTATGACCTGGCGCAGCAGCGTACGGGGAGCCTGATCATGGTGCACGGGGATGTGTGCAGCGTGGGGTGCTTTGCGATGACGGATACGGTGATCGAGGAGATTTATTTGGTGGTGGAGGCGGCGGTATCCAGAGGAGGGAGTGTGGCGGTGCATTGTTTTCCGTTTCGGATGACGGGGGAGCGGATGGGGAGTGAGGAGGAGGCGCACCGAGGTTTTTGGGAAGAGCTGGTGCCGGTGTATGAGGTGTTTGAGAGGGAGAAGCGGTTGCCGCTAGTCGTGGTTGAGGGTGGGAAGTATTTGGTCAGGTGAGGGTGTGGCGGTGGAGATAGCGGAGAGTTTGTGGTGGGAGTGTGGGGAGATAGACAGGATTAACAGGATGCAGGATTAAAGGATGGACGGAGGTGAGGTGGTGGGTGGAGTGGGAGCGGTAGAGAGAGAAGGACTTAAAGGACGGAAAGGACCCAAAGGACGGGGGCGGTGGGATGATGGGGGTGGAATTTTTTGAAGGGGATTTTATTCGGTGTTCGACCTGACAGGCGGGACGCCCTATCCTCCGTTATTCATTTTATGCGCTCACTGACTCTTACTGCTGCCAGGACTTTTGAATGGACGACGTTGCCGGAGGCTGCGGCGCCGGGTGCGGGGGAGGCGGTGGTGGGGATTCGGGCGATTGGGATCTGTGGGACGGATTTCAGCGGGTACTTGGGGAAGATGCCGTTCATTGAGTTTCCGCGGATTCTTGGGCATGAGCTGGGGGTGGAGGTGCTGGCGGTGGGTGATGGGGTGTCGCATTTGCAGGTGGGGGATCGGTGCTCGGTGGAGCCGTATCTGAACTGCGGGACGTGCCATGCGTGCCTGCGTGGGAGCACGAACTGCTGTGAGACGCTGCAGGTGCTGGGGGTGCACTGTGATGGGGGCATGCGGGAGCGGATGGTGCTGCCGGCGCACAAGCTGCATGTGTGTAATGCGCTGGACTTTGAACAACTGGCGCTGGTGGAGACGCTGGCGATCGGGTGCCATGCGGTGAACCGGGCGCAGGTGGCGCCGAGCGATGATGTGCTGATCATTGGCGCGGGGCCGATCGGGCTGACGGTGCTGGAGTTTGCGCGGGCGGCTGAAGCGGCGATCACGGTGCTGGAGCTGAATCCTGCGCGGCGGCTTTTCGTGGAGCAGAATTATCCGGGTGTCCAAGTGGTGGCGGCGCTGCCGGATGAGGCGGCGTTTCAGATTGTGTTTGATGCGACGGGGCACGCGGGATCGATGGCGGGGACGCTGCGGTATGCGCGGTTCACGGGACGGATTGTGTATGTGGGAATCACGAAGGAGCCGGTCATGATTGATGATCCGTTGTTTCACCGGCGGGAGCTGACGTTGTTTGCGAGCCGGAATGCGGTGGCGGCGGATTTCCCGAGGATTTTGGGGATGATTCAGTCGGGGCAGATTGATACGAGGCCGTGGATCAGTCACCGGTGTGAGTTTGGGGAGCTGCCCATTCAAATGGATGCGTGGCTGCTGCCGGACTCGAGGGTGATCAAGGCGGTGGTGAGGCTTGAAGCAGGATGAAGGCGGAGTCCTGTTATTATTGGAGATGGAGCCTGCTAGAGCCTTGATTTTTAGCAATGGAATGGACAAGCAAAGGAATGAACTGAAGCATTTATTCCATAGCCAATCAGGGCGTCCGTGAGGTTGCGTGAGCCTTGTTTTAGACAAAGGAATGTTGTGGCAAAGGAATGCCGGAAAAATCCATTCCACTGCCAATCCATTCCTTTGCCAAATTTTCAGGGCGTCCGTGATGTCAGCGCCGGTTTTTCACGGAAAGATATGTGATCTTGGTGCTGGGTTCATGGTCTTTGGGGCTTTGGCATTGCTTCGACATTGATTCGCTTTGCTCACCCCTACGAGGCAGCCTATAGCTGTCAGGCTCGCTCCGCTCGGCTCGGATTTACTTGTTCGTCATTTGGCGTGAGCGCTGTACCGTCCGTTCAGATCTGTTTATCAACCTCACTCCCCTTCCCGACAACCATGCCTACTCTTACTGTCCAGCCACGCGCGCGTCTTTTTCACGGTCACCTTTGGGTTTATGCGACGGAGATTCAGAAGCGGTTTGGGGATCCGAAGCCGGGGGATGTGGTGCATCTGCAGGATGTGAGGGGGAAGCCGCTGGGGAGTGCGATTTACAATCCGGCGTCGCAGATTTCGGCGCGGTTGTTTTCATACCGGCGTCAGGATTTGGATCTGGACTTTTTCACGCGGCGGATTCAGCGGGCGATCAAGGTGCGCGAGGCATCCGGGGTGGATCTGAATCTGTGCCGCATTGTGTGGAGCGAGTCGGATGGGCTGCCGGGGCTGATTGTGGATCGCTATGGTGACTTCCTGGTGGTGCAGACGCTGACGCTGGCGATGGATCTGCGCAAGGAGCTGATTGTGCAGGCGCTGAATGATGTGCTGAAGCCACGGGGCATCGTGGAGCGCAATGAAGGTGCGGTGCGCAAGGCGGAGGGGATGGAGCAGATCAAGGGAGTGATCAGTGGTGAGATGCCGGAGCCGTTTGTGGTGCGGCATCAGGGCAGCGCGTTTCATGCGGATCTGCTGGAGGGGCAGAAGACGGGGCTGTATCTGGATCAGTTGGACAACTACCAGCTTGTTTCGGCTCTGGCGAAGGGCCGCCGGGTGCTGGACTGTTTTTCCAATCAGGGTGGCTTTGCGCAGGCCTGCGCGCTGGCGGGTGCGAGCGAGGTGACGGCGGTGGACATCAGCGAGCAGGCGACGGAGGTGGCGAGGCAGAATGCGGCGATTGCAGGGGTGCAGATCAACTGCGTGGCGGAGAACTGCTTTGATTTCCTGAAGCGGAACGAGGCGGCGGCGGCGAGGTATGATTTGATCATCCTGGATCCGCCGTCGTTCACGAAGACGAAGAGTTCCGTGAGGGATGCGCTGCGGGGGTACAAGGAGATCCACCTGCGGGCGATGAAGATGCTGGAGCCGGGCGGGATCTTTGCGACATTCACGTGCTCGCACCATGTGAGTGCGGAGGAGTTTCACAGCAGCATCACGGATGCGGCGGTGGATGCGAAGAAGACGCTGCGGCGGGTGACGACGTACACGCAGCGGCCGGATCATCCGATTCTGGCGACGATTCCGGAGACGGAGTATCTGCGCGGGTATGCGTATGAGGTGGTGGCGAGCTGGTGAGGCGCGGCACTGTTTAATTTTGTGCCTCCACTGGTCCTGATAATAGTGTGAGAGCGATCGACAATTCAGAATGCTGAATTTGAAATGTGAGGCCCACGATTAGAGCAGCCGAAGATTTAGCCTGCCATTTCCTAAATCGAATCCAACTTTATAATTTATGATTTCAATACCCGAGCCTTTAATCAAGGATATTGCCGAGGGGCGATGCCTTCCTTTTATTGGCGCGGGCTTTTCTAAAAACTCCCGTCTTTCATCTGGCCTGACTATGCCTGATTGGAAAGAACTGGCGCTGGCGTTAGCTAAAGAAGCGCACGTAAATTCGAGAGGTGATCCTCCAAATATTGCCCAATCTTATGAACGTAAATTTGGACGTGTTCAGTTGATTGACGCTATACGAAAATCATTACACGGGGAAGTTGCAAAACCCGGAAAGGCTCATGAGGCATTTGTGATGCTTCCCTTCGAAACCGTGTATACAACAAACTTCGATCTTTTGCTCGAAGATGCGTATCTTGCTAAGTCTAGGCCGTTCAGGTCTTTAGTTGGTGAATTACAGATGCCATTTCACGCTGGGCGAATGGCTTCAAACATAGTGAAAATGCAT
>NZ_JBYFBS010000020.1:0-145106 GCF_057652315.1 Prosthecobacter sp. Pr1
GCAGCGCCAGCAGCACGTTGCGAAAGACATCGTGCGAGGACGCGCCGTTCTCCAGCACCAGAAAACCGCGCAGCCAGGCCAGCTGTGTCTGGGCAAAGTCCTCCATGTCGGTGAAGCTGTCGCAGTCACAGAGCACCGCGCAAAAGGCCACCATGAGCACCTCGTCAAGCCAGTGCAAAACCTTGCCCTGCTGACGCAGGTCAGGAACCTCGGCGAACCGCGCCTGAAGGGACTTCAACATCTGCTGCTGCCTCGCTTCGGGGCAATCGGACAATGGAATGGGTGGCATTCATACTGTCATCATCCGCTGTGGAAATTTGTACAGCGGATTGTTCCTCCCCCAACTCTTTCTATTCTCCACATTCTCTCTCTCTGTTCATGCGTAAGCCCTGATTGATGGCAGATTGTTAATAATACCGCCTTGATCTTGTTCTTGGCGTCAAGTAATCGCATCAGTTTCGTCCTCGAATGACGTCCATCAGCGTTCTCTTTTTGGGCTTTGGTGGCTCTTCGGACACAGGAAGGGCGCGTGGAGGATTGGGTGGCTGGAGGTTTTTTTGCAGGCGTTCATTCACTTCGTTCTCGGTGGTGAAGGACTGGAGGGCCCTCACGTTGTTGGCGTCGAGTACGTCTTTGCTGACGATGGCGCCGCCGTCTTTGGGATCGACGAGATGAGGACAGATCAGCAGGACGAGTTCATCCCGCGTCTTGGCGTTCTGACGCTTGCCGAAGAGCGCGCCGATGACGGGGATGTTGCCGAGAAAGGGCACCTGCGCCCGTGTGTCGTTGAAGTTGGTGTCAATGAGGCCGCCGATGACGACAGGCACCTGGTCTCGGGCAACGACAGTGCCGCTGACGGTGCGTGACTGCACGGTGTCGACGGTCTGGCTGGTGAAGCCGGTGTTGCTGGGCACGAGGACGGAAGCGCCGCCGACGTTGATGTTGGAGTTCTCCTGCAGCAGACGCAGGGTGACGGTCTTGTCAGCGTTGATGTTGGGCGTGATGAGGAGCGTTGTCCCCACGGGACGAAATTCAATGTTGGTGCTGCCGCCTGTGACGAGGGTGTTGTTTGCACTGGGCACAATGGTGCCGCCATTGAAGCTGCGGTTCAGCGGGCGTTCCTCACCGATGAACAGACGGCTGACTTCGTTATTGGCGATGAGCAGCGTGGGGGTGGAGACGGTGCGCACCTGGCCCTTTTCCTCCAAGATCTGAATGCGGGCGCTGAAATTGCTGCTGGCAAAGCTAAAGGTCAAATTTCCAGCCTGCACTGGATTGCTTCCAAAGCCGGCACGGAAGCGTCCATTGTCGAACAGGTAATCCACGGCGCTGCTGTAACCCTGATTCAAGCTTACCCGGAGAATCTTGACCTCCAGGAGCACGGTCGGGGTCGGCACATCGACGCTGATGAAGAGCGCCTTGATCTGCTCCATGGCGCGACTGTCGCTGGTTCGGACGATGACTTTGTTGAGGCGCTGGATGACGGTGACGTAGATGTCCACGCGGTCTTCAAGCAACTGCTGCACGGCGGCATCACGCTCGACCGAGGCTGATGCCTCCAGTGCCTGAACCTGCTCAGCACTGAGCCCCTCCAATGGGCGCAGTTGCGTCTGGTTTGGATTGTTTCCAATGGAATTGCTCTGATTTTGGAGGCCGAAGCCTGCGGAGCTGAGCGAATTCAAACTGCTCATGGAGCTTCGTCCAAGGCCGCCGCTCATGCCGTTGATGTTGCCTGAGCCTCCGGCGGTTGTGCTGCCGCCGTTCTGGGAGGTCCCGAGATGCTGGCTGCGTCCGTCCACGACATCAAAACGCTGAAAGCGCTGCTGCAGTTCCTGAGTAGTCTGGAACTCCTGCTGCATGGTGTTCTGGTTCATTCGCACACGAATGCCGAAGAGATCACGAATGGAGCGGCCGAAGTCGTTCGCGTTTGGAAAGCGCATGTCGAAGACCTCGGTGAGCTCCTCCTGAAAGCTGCCAAGGTCGCGCTTGTATTCCTCGGGAGTATGGATGCGAATGATGCCGTCCTTTTCGTCATCGCGGAACCAAAGGTTGTGGGAGCGGCAGAGGGCTTCGATGGCAGAGCGAGGCTCGACGTTGGTGAGGTAGAGGCTGACGGGTGTTTTGCCTGCCTCCACGGAGGCCACGACATTCAGGCCGCTGGCTTCGGCCAGGATGCGGGCGGCATCTGCCAGCGGCACCTGGCGGAGATCAATAAGCTCCACGCGCGAGGTCTGCGCATGAGCGGTCAGGGAGAGCAGGCTGAGGGCGAGGATGAAAAAATGCTTCATTGGAGTCGGAGGGTTTGCTTGAGCGGCAGGACTTCGATGGTGGCGCTCTCTTTGGTGAGTTCGCTGAGCTGGAGACTGATGTGGCTGAATTCCCCGGAGAGGCTGAGCGTGCCGCCCTGCTTGAGCGTATATATCTGCTTGTTCACCTCGATGATGATGAGGCCATGGCCGGTTTGATTGATGATCTTGCCGCGCATGAGGATGGCGGGGATGCTCGCCTCGCTGGCCTTGTTCTGAAGGGTGGCCATGAGCAGCTGCTGAAGCGCTGCATCTGGCACCGTGGGATCTGGGGCAGTCCTGGGTGGTGAGGGTGTCTGCGCAGATGCCAGCGAGGCGAGCAGGAGCGCGGTGAGAAGCAGGTGTTTCATCAATGATTTAGCGGATGTTGTTGCCAGGGCCGGTGGCGGCGAAGAGGGCCATGAAGAAGGAGATGTAGACGTAGCCCACCACGGTGCCGACGGTGACAATGACGGCTGGTTCGATGAGCGCGGTGAGGCGCTTGATGAGGCGGTCGAGCTGGGCCTCGTGAAAGCGTGCTACTTCATCCAGGACGTTGTCGAGAGTGCCTGAGGATTCGCCCACGGCGATCATGCGCGGGAGCATGGGCATGAAGCCGTGCGGGCGGCTCAAGTGCCGCGCCAGCGGCTCGCCTTGCATGACCTGCTCCCGGGCGGTGGTCACGATGTCGGCGAGGCGGCGGTTGCCCATGAGCCGTTCAGTGACGCGCAGCGCCTCAATGAGGGTGACGCCGCTGCTGAGCAGTGCCGAGAAGCTGGTGGCAAACAGGGCGGTGCCTGCGGTGCGGAAGGCTTTGCCGAGGAGGGGGATGCGCAGCGCGAGCGCATCAATGACGGCACGTCCAGGCGGCCAGAGAAAGAGCATCACGAGAGCGAGGACGGATGACACGGCAATGATGACCGTGGTGACGCCGTTGATTTGAATCCAGTCGCTGATGTCGAGCAGACGCTGGGTCATCGGCGGCAGCTTCTTGCCCATCGCCCGCAGGAAGACCTGCAGCTTTGGCAGCACTCCGATGACCATGTAAACCGCCAGCCCGATGGCAAGCAGGAAGACGATGGCCGGATACATGAGCGTGGTGAGCAAGCTGGCGCGCAGCGTGCGCTTTTTCTCCAGAGCCATGGCGGCACGCTCCAGCACGGGGCCGAGATGGCCGGTCTGCTCGCCCACGCTGACGAGCTGCACGACGAGGCGGTTGAAGCATGCATGCTGGGCCAGCGCATCTGCAAAGGTGCGCCCGCTTTCGATGGCGGTGACCACCTCCTCCCACACTCTGCGAAGACGGCCACGCTCCGACTGTTCCGCGACAAGCCGAAGTGCGCCCAGCAAGGTGAGCCCGCTGCGCAAAAGCGTGGCGAGCTGATAGAGGCTGATCTCGATGTCGAGCGAGCGAATCCACAGCAGTTCGGAGGGCTTCCAGCCGCGTGAGTGGGCCGGCTGCTGCGCCTCCTCAAGACCAATCACCGTCAGGCCACGTCCGCGCAGTTCGGCTGCGGCAGCTGCGCTGGAGGCGGATTCCAGTTCACCCGAGAGACGGGAACCTGCGGCATCGAGAACGTTGTAGAGGAAGGCGGGCATGGGGAGTTTACCAGACGGTCACGGCGCTGCGCACGTCATTCATGGTCACGCTGCCGGCGCGCAGTTTATCGGCGGCATCGTGGACGAGCAGCGGCAGGTTGCGCAGGCGCATGGATTCATTCAGGGCCGCCTCATCCGCACCACGCGCGATCATCTGCGACCACTGCTCATCAACCGGCAGCATTTCAAACAGACCCATGCGGCCGATGAAACCGCGCCCGGCGCAGTAGAGGCAGCCCTGCGGCTCAAAACCATCCAGCCCCTCCAGTTCCGGCTGCGCGAGCAGGGCCGCTTCTCCGGTGCGGATCGCGCGCGGCTGAATGCAATGCCCGCAGCATTTGCGCACCAGCCGCTGCGCCACGGCAAGGCGCAGCGTGGAGGCGATGAGGAAACGCTCCACACCCATCTCGGCCAGACGCACCACCGCTCCGGCGGCTGAGTTTGTGTGCAGCGTGGAGAAGACCAGATGGCCGGTGAGCGCGGCTTTGATGGCGATGTCCGCCGTCTCACGATCACGAATCTCACCGATCATCACGACATCAGGATCATGCCGCAGCACGCTGCGCAGGGCGCTGGCGAAGTTGACCTTGTCGGCGCTGTCCACTTCCACTTGCACAAGGCCGGGGATTTCATTTTCGATGGGATCTTCGATGGTGATGATGTTCTGCACCTCGGCGGCAATGAGTTCACGCAGCGCGGCATAGAGGGTGGTTGTCTTGCCGGAGCCGGTGGGACCGGTGAGCAGGATGAGGCCGTGCGGCTTGGCGATGGCCTCGCTGAACATGGCGTGATGCGTGGCGCTCATGCCCAGAGCACCGAGACTGAAGCGGCTGCTGTCCACGGCGAGCAGGCGCAGCGTGAGGCGCTCGCCATGCCTGGTGGGGATGGTGGCCACGCGCACATCGACCACCAGGCCGCGTGCTCCGGCTTCGCTATGACGGAAAGCACCATCCTGCGAGGCGCGACGTTCGGCGATGTTCAGCCCGGCGATGATCTTGAAGCGGTTGAGCAAAGCACCATGCACGCTCATGGGCAGGCGGTAGGCCTCCTCCAGCACACCATCGACGCGCAGGCGCACCTGCAGCTCCTTTTCCCCCGGATTGAAATGGATGTCGGAAGCCTGGCGCAGCATGCCAGCACGGAGGATTTCATTGGCGAGCTGCGTGGCGTCGGAATCGCCGTCTCCCGCATCCAGGCTGGCGGCGGCCTGTCCGCGCTCTGTGTAGCGTGTGAGCGTGCTGGTCCCGGCCTGGGGGGCATCGCGGTAAAGCCGGTCAAGAGCGCGGCCGAGTGATGCGGGCTCTGCCACCACCGCACGCAGGGGGTGCTCAAAGTAACGCTGCAAGGTGCGGAGTGCTGCTTCATCATCCTGATGCTGGCAGGCCAGCCACACATGCCCCTCATGCACGGCAAAGGGCAGGAGTCTTCGTCTCAAGGCGATGCTCGCAGGCAGACGCAAGGCCTGCACCGAATCAATGCGCACGGCATCGAGATCGAGCAATGTCTGCGGTTTGTGAGGTGCGGGGGTCATGCGGATGCGGCGGAACGTGTCCTCATGCGGCTGGCGCGCTCAAACACCTGAGCTGGCTTTCGGGCGAGGGCATTGATGGTCTGCTCGGAGATGTCTCCACGCAGGTAGAGCGTGGCGAGGCTGTGCTCCATGGTCTGCATGCCCTGCTGCGTGCCGGACTCCATGGCAGAGTAGATCTGGTTGCTCTTGCCCGTGGCAATGAGGTTCGCCACGGCCTGGCTGGCCATCAAAATCTCCGCCGCGAGGACGCGACGGCCCTTGGGTTCTGCGGTATCGCTGCCGCGTTGTTTTCGTCCAGGACCGTCCGCGACGACGAGATGCTGGGCGACGACGGCACGCAGCACGAGGGCGAGCTGGCGGCGGATGCCGTCCTGCTCGCCCGCAGGAAACACAGACACCATGCGCTCGATGGCTCCCACGCAATCGCCCGCGTGGACGGTGGTGAAAACGAGATGTCCGGTCTCCGCAGCGGTGATGGCGGTGCGGATGGTGGTGAGGTCGCGAATTTCGCCGACGAGGATGACATCGGGGTCCTGCCGCATGGCAGCGACGAGCGCGTCATTGAAGCTGGGTGTGTCGAGCCCGAGCTGGCGCTGATTCACCAGCGCGAGATTGGAGTGATGCACATACTCCACCGGGTCTTCGATCGTGATGAGATGGCAGCGCCGCGTTTGATTGATGTGATCCAGCAGCGTGGCAAGCGTGGTCGTCTTGCCGGAACCCGTCGGACCTGCGATGACAACGAGGCCATAGGGCTGCAGGCAGAGCTGGTTCAGCGACTCCGGCAGCCCCAGCTCCGACAGCGGGCGAAAGCGGTCATCCAGACGACGCAGTGCTAGATGGATGCGGCCGCGAACCTTGTAAATGTTGATGCGGAAGCGCACGCCGCGCCGGCTGGTGAGGGCCCCATCGTAGCTGCCGGTGTCACGGACCACCGGACCGCTTGACTGGCCGGTAATTTCGCGCGCCCAGCGCTCCATTTGAGATTCCGGGATGGCTGGCGAAGATTCATCTGACCTGAGCACACCCTGCACACGGAAGTAGGGCGGGGCATCACTGGCGAGATGCAGGTCCGAGGCACCGAGGTCGAGACAACGGTCGAGCAGGGGTTCAAGTTGTTGGGCAGGCACGCTCATCGTATTTGGTGAGTGCGGCGTTCCTGCGGCACGTCATGGCCCTCCGTGCAGTGCGGGCACAAGCCGAAAAACTCCAGTTCATGGCGCACGGCTTTCCAGCCTGAGTTTGCGGCGATCTGCTGCTCCATGCTGAATAGCTCGGGCGGTGTCTGCACGGGCTGGAGTTCACCACAGTTCGTACAGACGAGGTAGTCCGGCTGCGGGCCGGGCCGGATGATCTGAAAGTACTGCGCACGTTCGCCGAGATGCATGCGCCGCACCACGCCTGCCTGCTCCAGCTTCAACATCAGGCGGTAGAGTGTCACGGGGTTGAATTCCTTCAGGCTGGTCAAGTCTGCCCAGTAGGCGATGGCGGCAGGGGCAGAGTGCGCGGTCATCGCGTGAATCAGGCTGCGCAGGGCGGGGGTGCGCCTGACCCCGCGCTCATGAAGCCTGCCAAGAATCTCCTCAGCCGTACGGGCGGAGGCGTCTGCATTTGCGCTGTCATGATGAGTGTCCATGCGGAAGAGGGATCAGTTCAGAGCGGCGTGGCTTTTCTCCTGCCGAAGCCGGGATGGCCTGATCGTCTGCTGAGAAGCATGGTGTGTTGGATTGTGGCCGGATGTGCCATGAAACATGTTTTTGGCACGCGGTGCGGCAGCCCCCTGCTGTGCAAGGGCGCGCAGCCATTTTGTGGCCTGTGGTGCGGGCAGCCAGGGGCTGCCCTTTGGCAGTCTGCCGAGCATGTGGCGGCACTGACTGCGGTAGTCCGCACCCTGGCACGCGAGGATCCAGTCTTCGTAGTCTGCCAGCCAGGTGGCAAAGACCTGCGCGCCTTTCATGGTGGAGGCCGTGTCGTGGCTGAGCACCTCGGGCTGGTAGCTGCCGGGGATCACCGGCTCATGCAGATGATGCGAGGTGCAGCGGCCTGAGGTGCGCACAAAGAGAAAGCCGGGCTGCGGATCATGAGCGCCGGGATACCAGCCAGCGCAGGCACCATGAAGCTCGATGATGCCTCCACGGTAATCGAGCCGATAACAACTCGTGCCCTTCAATCCGGGGGATGGCAGTTTGATGAAGCCGTGCTGTATAAGCAGATTGCCACTCGTCATCACATCACGGCCCCAGAAGAACATCTGCTGAAGCAGCGCGGCTTTGAAGTCGCTCAGGAGTACACGCTGGCGGGAAATGGGGATGTCTTGTGACATGGATGGAAGGGGCTGGCTCATCACACGCGCAGGAGGGTTTTGGGCCATGGGTCGTCGAAGGTCTCGCCGCGCTTCCATGCGGTGGTTTCGCCGTCGGTGCAGAAGCATGTCTTGAGGTCTTGCACGAAGATGGCGCGGTCGTGCGCGGTGCCGATCACCGTCAGTTCGCAGGCGCGGTCGCCGAATTCGGGGTGGGTGCCTTGGAGCATGTCATGCAGAATGGCGATTTCCTCCGGCACGAGTTTGCCATCGGGATTGGTCACGAGCGCCGCTTTCCAGTAGGCCATGAGCTCCATCTCGATGCTGCCGGCGGCTTGATTCCACAGCAGGACATCGCGATCCCGTGAGGGCATCCAGATGAATCCTTTGCTGCGGTGGATGCCTGCGCCGAGTCGCTCGCGGAACAGGGTCCAAAGCCGACGTGGATGCAGCGGACGAGGATCGGTGATGACGGTGCTGCCGAGGTCATAGCTGGCGGCATCACCCACGTCATCATGCTGCCAGCCGGCGGCGAGATGTTGTGCCCGATCCATGTCGAAGCTGCCGGTGCCGAGGATCAACTGAGGCTTGATCCTGCCGTAGTTGACTGAGTAAAGCGCTGCGGAGGGATTGAGTGTTGTGAGGTGTTGGGCCATCCATTCGATGGCCTCGGGGATCACTTTCTCGGTCTTGGTGATCAAGATCACATTCGCCAGGCGGATCTGTGCCGACAGCAGAGGAGCCTGGGGCTGAGTGGCCTCACGGAGCATGCGCCCGCCGCCGTAGTCCTCCATGAATGCTTTCGCATCAATGAGCGTGACAAAAGTGTCGAGCTTGAACTCAGGCCGTGCGCTGATCTCCTGGATCAGAGGCCCGGGATGCGTGCTGCCGGAGGTTTCGATGATGACGTGATCCAGGTCATCGCGCCCGCGCCAGGCATCAAGAACGTTTGAAAACGCCCCGCGCTGCGTGCCGCTGATGCTGCCGGTGTGGATGCTGGCGAAGTTGCCGCGCTGTTCATTGAATCCTTCGGGGTCGCGCACCAGGTCGCCATCCACTTCCAGCTCGCTGAGGTCATTGACGATCACGCCGAGGCGCGTTCCCTTGGCTTCACGCAGGAGACGGCGCAGCAGTGTGGTTTTGCCTGAACCCAGGAAGCCGGAGAGCACGGTGATCGGGAGGGTGTGGGGGCTGTCGCTCATCAGGTGCATCACAGGCGAAGGCGCAGCGTCCACTCGCGCACGGGGCTTTGGTTTTGAGGTTCCGCCATGCTCAGGCTCAGCGGCAGGCAGGCGCTGCCTTCAAAGTCGGGCAGGGCCATCAGCGTGGCCTGCACGCCGCTCCAACTGCCGAGAAAGCGCACCTGCCACACACTGTCAGCATTCGTGGTATGGCTTTGTTTGACGGCAGCTCCACGTGTGGTGCCGGGGGTGGGGGCGGATTGTTTGGCGGAGGGGCCTTCATCCACCATGGTCATGCCGTGCTTGCGCAGCAATGCGCCGATCATCACGACGGCTTCGGAGCGTTGCATGGCATCGCTGCCGCCTTCGCCGAAGGCGGCCAGTTTGCGCTTCAAGTCCGCCTGCTCGGTCTTCAGGCGTTGCAGGTCCGCGCCGAGCGCCTGCGGATTCAACCTCATGGGACCGACTTCTTCACGCAATTTGTCGCGCTGCAGGCTGGCCTTGGTCAGGGCGCTGAGATGACCGCCATTGATGAAGACAGCATAAACCGCCAGCACCAGCGCACCCGGCAGCACCAGGAGCAGGAAGCGTTCACGCGCGGTGAGCGAGGGCTTGTTCTTCGGCTTCATGGTGTGCTGGAGGCTTGAGTGTTTGAGCCGGTTGGGGAGCTGCCATCAAGCCTCAGCGGAATCTCAAAATCCCAGGTCGGCGTGCCGCCCGCGAGCCGTGCCGTGGTGCGTGCCGGGCGCACGCTCCAGCCTAACGGCGTGAGGCGTGCGCCAAGCGTGCGCGAGAACTCGGCGGCAAGTTCCTGATGCGTGCAGAGGCCGGAGATCAGCGCCTCCATGCCGGTGTAGCGGGAGCCTGCCGGGCTGCCGGAACCGGCGGGCTCCTTCAAGCTGCGCACCAGCAGGCCGGAGGGCCGCAACTCGCCCACGGCGGCAAGCATCGCGCCAAAACCGCGCAAGGCCTGGCTTTGCAGGCGGCGGGCGGATTCCAATTCGGTGCGCAGCTTGCTGATGTCTGCGGAAGCTTGCTTCAGCTCAGCACGCTGTTTGGCCACAGCACCGAGTGTTTTGACCTCCTCCTGCACCTGGTGAAGCTGCCGCTCTGAGATCCACCAGTGTGCAAAGCACAGCGCAAGGGCGATGGCCGCCGTGCTCACGGACAACCACACACGCTTCACTGCGCTCATCGGTTGTGCCGGCGGCAGCAGCACCGGGACAGAGGGCGTGGGCGCGTTGAGAGCCTGATGCCATGACGTGAGCCACGAGCGCAGCGTTTCATCTTCATGCAGGCTGTGCACCTCGCAGTCCGTGACGAGCGCCTGCGGCTTTGCAGTCAGCATCATGCGCGCGCTGCCCGTGGCGGGAAAACGCGCCAGCACCGACGTGAGCGGCGCGCTTTCATCGACCGCCAGAATGTCGAACGCGCCACTGGCCCGGTGAATGAAGATCAAATCATGCCAGAGCTCGAAGCGCTCCGCCACCGTGCCAAGCTGGATGACAAGGCCGCCCGGATGAGCGATGCCCTCCAGCCGCGCGCCCCGCCGCAAGACTTCAGCCTCGATCTCGCCGCGCATCCGCTGGCTGATCTGGGTCACCCACCAGGCCTCCGCGCCGCTTGCCGCCGCCATACGACAGGCAGCGGTCTGGCTCGTCATCGCAGGCAGTCCGGTCAGCGCCTCCGCTTCAAACGCGAGCGCTGAGGAAAGCTCTGCTTCATTCAAGCCCAGCAAACGCCCCGGTGAAGTCTCCACGATGGCCGTGGCGGCGGCAGTCGTCAGCACCCAGACACGACGTGGAGCAGCCTTCACCAGCCCAAGAGCCGCCAGCGTGAGCGAAGCCACATCCACTCCATGCGCAGGCGGCACCGCGTGCCCCATGCCGCGCAGCACACCGCGCGAATTGAAATCACCGCGCGCGATCAAGTGGGGAGTGACGAGGAGGATCGTGCGGCTCATGGGACAGTTATGACGAGTGTCCGGTTGTTTTGGCCGGGGCGGAGCATGAGGTATGCAGGTGGTGACTTGGGGTCATCCGTCAATGGATTGGCGTCGTCTTCGAAGTAGGCTCTCACCGCGCACGGTCCAATAGTGACAGGTATGCCTGAACCATCTTCCGGGAAGGAAAATGACATTGTCACGATTGACGCCATACCCGGTGTGGCCTGTACCAGCGATTTTTTCACCCTAATATTGCCACTGTTAGGATCTGGGCCGAACAGTCGCACAAAGATGTTGCGACTCGGAGCTGGTGGCGAAATCACGCCTGTGGCATTCCGAAACTCTACTTGAACGGTTAATTCTGAGTTATAGGAGGTCGCTTCAAACGCTATACTCTGATCAGCATCATACGCATCCACACCTCCAACCGCCCCATCCCGTCCATAGCTGATGATTTGATCAATCGGATCGCCTGCGCCAACAGCCCCTCCGCCGTTTAGAAGGCTATCGTTGGGGAAACCTGGAACGAGACCAACGGGTGTCACCAACTGCGCTCCCCAGCCATCTCGTGGTAGGAAATTTCCAGGGGGCAAACGGAGGTAAGGTCCACGCCAGCCAACGCCGAGCCGGATGGTGTCTGCACTGACTTTGGCAGGAGGCATGGGGTCTTCAGCATCTGCTTCTTCCTCTGGAGTGCAATTCGAGGTGATCGCCGGGAGCACTTGATATGCAGCCATACCAGCAGGCTGCTGGACGAGTTCAGCCAGGGTCAAAACGGTGCCTCCGTCCACCACTTCAGCCACCGCCTTCGGCAAGCGTCCCGTGTCAGCGACAAACCCCGTGTAAAGCAGAGTTCCATCTGTGTCGCGCAGGTTGGCAGGCCCGATCACTGCATCGCGGATGTTTTCCAGCGTGCGCTGGGTGGCTTCGTAGCGGGCCTGATCTGCCACGCCGCTGGTGCTGGTGATGGCGACGGTGGAGAGCACGACGAGGATGGTCAGCACGACCAGCAGCTCAAGCAGGGTGAGGCCGCTTTGGTGGAGAGATGGGCGGTGGATTTTCATGAGCGGGTGTCCGCCACGCGGAGAAAAAGAAGCACGTCATCGCCACAATCAGCGAGGGCGGGCATGGTCACGATGGGGGGCGTGTCGATGACGCCGTCCTTGCCGCCGGAGACGATGCGGATGTGCTGTGCATCCGGGGTTTGGATCACGATGGGGCTGCCCCAGGCATCCAGCACGGCGGGGTCGGTGGCGCTGCCATAGGCGTCATTGGTACCGTAGCGTGCACCGCTGCCCAGCAGATAGGGGCCACGCCAGCCGATGCGCGTGCTGGGATCAAAGTCAGGCCAGCCCGCACGTGGCACAAACAGCTCGGCCATGGTCTGGGGCAGGTCGGCATCGCGCTGCGCCAGGTCGGGCCACAAGCCTTTCTGACCATTCACGCCCAGGATCGCCGCGCGCACCTGCAGCAGGGTCTGCTCTGTGGCAATTTGTTGCGCTGTCTTGCGGTCGCCAGCAAAGCCAAGACGCAGGTCGCTCACGTTTGGCACGATGATTCCAGCCACGGCGATGAGCACCATCAGCACGACGAGCAGCTCAAGCAACGTCAGGCCCGCCACGCGGTGATGGCGTGCTGCGGCTCCGGCATTGTTGTGATCGCGGTGCATGTGCATGGACTGGCTGAGAGGGCGTGCGATGTTTAAAGAACCCCGCCCGGCTTGACCGGGCGGGGCCATGAGGCATCCCGCAGAAAGCGAAGTGCCGAAGACTTTGGCATCAGACGATGCCTGTCAGATTACAGCTGGTTTGCGTTGAAGAACTCAGAGACGTGATCGCCACCATTGGCGAGGCCGTCGTCATGCATGGCGAGCACCCCGATGAAAACAGCTTTGTCCAAGGCTGTGCCGTCATTCGCCACTTTGTAGATGGCAAGATAGCGGGCATAGACGACGTCAGGACCCGAGCCTGCCACATCACCAAAGTGATACGGCGCCTCATTGGTCGTGCGGCCAATCAGTTCGCTCTTCTGACCGATGCCGAGGGCAACGTAGGTATCACCTGCGCCACCATCAGGACGCAGAAGCCCTTCGACGGTAGCTTCCGTGGCAACAGCGACGGAAGGCGTGCCTGCCGAGAGGTCGAGGTCAGCGGCAGCGTCATACGGGTTGAAGGTGGTGTTGCCACCAGCCGTATCAAGGTTCGCCTTCGTGTCATAGAGCCCCGCAAGCGACGTGATTCCCGCATTGAACAGAGCATCACGTGTGCCTGCCGTCAGCGCTGTGGCGGTGAGGCCAGTCGTGCCGGGCAGATAGTCAACCAGTGCCACGCCGTTGACAAGATTGTCAAGGTTCGCGGGCTGCTTGAAGTAGATCTGCTCAAACTCCTGGATGCGCTTGTTCGCTTCCGGGATGTTGGTGGACGCTGCCGCCGTGTGAGCACGCGTGAGCATGTTTGGCAACTGCGGGATGAGAATGCCGGCGAGGGCAATCAGGATGACCAGGACGACCAGGAGCTCGATGAGCGTCAGGCCTTGCTGGTTGTAACGACGCGCCAGGCGTGTCGCGAGAATATGGGATACCTTCATTTTCTTTGTCTGTGTGTTGGTTTGTGTGTGAAGGGCTCCGGGTTCTGCGACCTCCGGCCTCGATTGTTTTCCGGCGGTGTTTGTCACCGCCCGAAAGGCTGTGCCTCAGTGCGCGCCGGTGAGCGGCATGGGACCGAAATGGATGGAAAAAAGCTCCTTGCTGCGCGGGCAGCGAATCTCAATGCGGTTCCCGCGCCGGACGAAAAGCAGCCGGCCTGCGCCGGAGCGGAACTCACCTTCGGAAAGCTCACAGATCGTCCCGTCCGCGCGCTCCACCGACAGGATGAGGGGGGCGGGTTTTCGAGATGTGTTGGGAGAACCAGCATGAGACATGTGCAGAGCAGGGATTTCAAAAATGAACTGAAAAGAGGCCGGAAGTAGTGGCCGATGTGTCCATTCGATAACGCATATAAGTTGCAATATGTCAATATCTATTGCAACATATTTGCGTTATAAGGTTCCACGCATTCATGCACATACTGACTCCGAAACTCCCAGTCACCGTCCTCTCCGGCTTCCTCGGAGCTGGGAAGACCACCTTGCTCAATCACATCCTGCGAAACCGCGAGGGACGCAGAGTTGCCCTCATCGTGAATGACATGAGCGAGGTCAATGTGGATGCCCAGCTGGTGAAAGCAGGCGATGCCCAGCTCTCCCGTACTGAGGAGAAAATGGTGGAGATGAGCAACGCCTGCATCTGCTGTACCCTGCGGGAAAACCTGCTCAAGGAGGTCTCAAAACTGGCCCGTGAAGGCCGCTTCGACGCTCTGCTCATTGAGTCCACAGGAGTCTCCGAACCGATGCCCGTGGCCGAAACGTTCACCTTTCAGGATGAGGAGGGCCGGTCGCTGTCTGATCTCGCGCAACTCGACACCATGGTCACCGTGGTCGATGCACGCAACTTCCTGAATGACTACTACAGCACCGAAGATCTTCAGCAGCGCGGGCAGGCGGTGTCCAAGGAAGACGGACGTACGATTGTCCATTTGCTGACGGATCAGATTGAATTCGCCAACGTCATCCTCATCAATAAAACCGATGTCGTAAGCGCCGAGGAACTCGGCGATATTCGTGGTGTCATCCAGGCTTTGAATCCGAAGGCCAAGGTCTATGAAACTCGTCAATCCGAAGTGCCGCTGAATGCCGTGCTGAGCACCGGCCTCTACGCACAAGAGGAGTCGGAGCAGGCTGAAGGCTGGCTGGATTCCTTGAACAGTCACACGCCGGAGACGGAGGAGTATGGCATCAGCAGCTTTATCTACCGTGCCCGGCGGCCATTTCATCTGCAGCGTTTTGACGCCTTCATGCGTGCAGCATGGGAGGGCGTCATCCGGGCCAAAGGCATGTTCTGGCTTGCCACACGCATGGAACTCGCAGGCTGCATCTCTCAGGCCGGTGTGCTGAGGGACACCCGCGCCATGGGCATGTTCTGGTCAGCCGTGGGTCGTGATGAATGCCCCAAGGATCCCGCAGCACAGGCAGAAATTGAAGCCAAATCTGCAAGAGCCCCACGGAGACCGCCGCATCGAAATCGTACTGATCGGGCGTGAAATGGATCAAGCCGCACTCACAGCACAGCTCGATGCCTGCCAGCTCAATGACGCCGAAATGATGGGTGGACCGCATACATGGCAACAGCTGCCTGATCCATTCCCATCTTGAATTGTAGTGAATGAGTCGGAGGAATAAAGAAACGCGAGCAGACACGCAGGCGACTTTCTCCTCGATGGCGAAACCGCAGGAGCCCCCTTCCATGCCTTCGACCTGCTAACCCGTGCAGCATGAGGGGCCAGAGCCTGGTCACATGCCAGCTAGCAAATCAGGCCACGAACAATCAAGCGCTTTGCGTAGCCGAGCTAGCATCTCTACCCCAGGGTTGGCCGCTCCCGCCTCAATTCGTTGAAGCTGCCGCCGGTCAATTTGCGATTGCTCCGCAAGCTCTTCCTGCGTCAAACCCATCGCCATCCGTAACCGGTTGACGTTTTTTTCAAGGATTTGCCGAATGCGGAGTGCCACGAACGCGATTAATGACTAAAGCGGCATAATTGTCGGCGGCAGGAATGGCGCTTTTACGCCTGCATCACAAAATGACCGGGGCAAGCATGCGCCGATCAAAGAAGGCAATCCAAACTAAGGCTGCTCATCGTCTTCGTTGACGAGTCGGGGCTGAGCACCCGCCCGCACCGGGTGCGCACCTGGGCCCCACGCGGACAGACCCCTGTGCTGCATGAGACCTTCAACTGGAAGAGCCTCTCCATCATTGGAGGCATCACCCTGTGGAGCTTCTGCTTCCGCATCCATGCCGGCAGCATCAAGAGCGAAGAGGTGGTGGAGTTCCTCAAGGCGCTGCACCGCCATCTCAAAGGTGCCAGGCTGCTGGTCATCTGGGACGGTGCGCCCATCCATCGTTCGCGGGTGGTCAGCGAGTTCATCACATCAACCAACGGAGGTATTGCCGTGGAGCGGCTGCCAGCCCATGCCCCGGAGCTCAATCCGGTTGAATACATGTGGGCGCATCTCAAGCAGCATGAGATAGGCAACCTGATCGTGCGGGAGGCCTGGCAGTTGAGCATGCAGGCGACAGCGGCCCTGCGCAGAATGCGCCGCAGACACCGCATCCTCACCGCTTGCTTCGCTCAGGCAGAACTCTGGCCTTAATGTCAGGCTATTATGCAAATCTCAATAGTGAATGGATTATGACCTGAAGCTGTCGAAATTTTTCTGAATTTAAGTCTGTAATGAATGAGGTTTTGGTTTTTTGTTTGGAACCTTGCTACCCGACGGCTTTGTCGATCGGAAAATCGGGGTCCAGGCCGTTGGCTTTCAGCCAGGCTTTGTTGAAGAGTTTTGACTGATACTTGTGCCCGGAGTCACAGAGGATGGTGACAATGGTGGCTCCGGGGCCGTGCTCCTGGGCAAAGCGGACGGCACCGCCGATGTTGATGCCGCTGCTGAGGCCCAGAAAAAGCCCCTCTTCGTGCAGGAGCTGATAGACGATGCTGAGCGCGGTCTGGTCGTCGATGCGGTAGGCTTTGTCCACACTGAGGCCTTCGATGTTTTTGGTCACACGCATCTGGCCGATGCCTTCGGCGAAGGAATCGCCATCGTCGGTGTCAGTGTTGCCATTCGTGAACCATGACCACATGGCGGCCCCGTAGGGATCGGCGCAAACAGCGGCGACTTTGGCATTCTGCTCCTTCAAATACTGGCTGGTGCCTGCCAGGGTGCCGCCGGTGCCAATGGAGGCCACGAAGGCAGTGACTTCACCCTTGGTCTGCCGCCAGATCTCCGGACCGGTGCTGTGATAGTGGGCATCGCGATTGGCAGTGTTGTCGAACTGATTGGCCCAAAACCAGCCGTTTTCTTCGGCCAGGCGGCGCGCGACGTGGTTGTAGTTGCCAGGATCGCTGTAGGGCTGCGCAGGCACGGGACGGACCTCCGCGCCGAGTGTGCTCAGCAGGGTGATCTTTTCTGGCGACTGCGTCTCTGGAATGACGATGACGGATTTGTAGCCGCGGGCGTGGCCGATGACGGTGAGGCCGATGCCGGTGTTGCCTGCGGTGCCCTCAACAATCGTGTCGCCCCGCTTGAGCAGGCCTTTCTTTTCCGCATCGGTGATGATGCCGTAGGCGGCGCGATCTTTGACGGAGCCGCCGGGGTTCATGAACTCGGCTTTGCCGAGGACCTCGCAGCCCGTGATTTCGGACAGGCGGTTCAGACGGATGAGCGGGGTGTTGCCCACGTGATGATCGATGCCGTGATAAGTTTTGGGACTCATGGATTTGGGGAAGCGTTTTGGGGACGGCTTCCGGTGGTCCGGTCAGGCATCAAGGAAAGAGGCTAAGGATGATGAGCGGAGAGTCAAGGGGGCAAGGTGGCTGCGCCGACAAGGAGTCAGGGATGCTGCCCAAGGACACTCGATGGACGTGCATCGGAGCCCTTTTCACCACGGCCTGCCGCACCATCGTCAAATCATCACGCAATCGAGGAAGTCTGCGACGAACTCATTCTGCGGATGTTCGCGAAGCTTCTGGGGGTGACCGATTGCCCTCTCAAATGATGAACTCGCCGATCTCCTTCTTGTTCTTCCTGGCGTTCTTGTTCATGATCTCAAGCCCGGCTTCTTTGGTGACGACCAGGGAGTTGGCCGGGACACTGTGCATGAGGAAGACGTTTGCACCGATGGTGCTGCCTTCACCGATGACGGTCTCGCCGCCGAGAATGGTGGAGTTCGGGTAGATGGTCACGTTGTCCTCCACGTCGGGGTGGCGTTTGCTGCCGCGAATGATCTGACCGCTGTCGTCCTTGGCAAAGCTGCGGGCTCCGAGCGTCACGCCATGGTAGAGCTTCACATTATTGCCGATCTTGCAGGTCTCGCCAATGACGACACCGGTGCCGTGGTCGATGAAGAAGTGCGTGCCGATGCTCGCGCCGGGGTGGATGTCGATGCCCGTGCGTGAGTGCGCCCATTCCGTCATCATCCGCGGAATGATGGGGGCACCTTCTTTGTACAAACGATGCGCGAGGCGCTGGATGGCGATGGCTTCAAGAAAGGGGAAGGAGAGAATGATCTCCTCCTGCATGCGCACGCTGGGATCTCCCGCCAGGGCGGCTTCGACATCATGCTTGAGCAGTTCACGCACGGCGGGGATGGCCTTCACGAATCGTTTCATGATGGGCACCGTCTTGCCGGTGGGAAGATCCGGATTACCAATCCGCACGGCCTTGCGCACCTGCTCCTGCAGACGGCGCACCACGGAGAGCATGCGCTCCACCGTGACCTGCGCGAGCGTGCCGTCCGGGATGGCATCGTGATCGTGAAAGCCGGGGAAGAGAAGCTGCAGCAGGTCTTCGCAGACCTGGTTTACCGCGCCTTTGGATGGCAGGTTGCTGGAGCTGTTCTCGTTGAAGCCGCCGAAGCGCTCATACGAGGCGAGCAGTTCGGGGATGTGCCAGTCGGCGAGGGCGAGCGCGGGGTTCTTCGTTTTGCGGGAAGACATGAACTATGCTTTCTGATTCCACGGGGCTTTGGCAAGCAGCAAACCCATGCCGCACCAGTCGGTGATGCCGGCAAAGATGAGCCCTGCGCCCACAAAGCCTGAGAGCCAGACAGAGGAGGGATTGACAAACTGTGAGAGCAGCACGCCGGTGAGCACGATGGAACCTGCCGCAATGCGCACCTGGCGCTCCAGGCTGATGACCTTCGTGGTGCCACGGGTCACGGGCAGATCCGCCTCAAGCCAGGCGAGCGTGCCGCCTTCGACGACGACGGAGTTTGGGAAGCCGGCCTTTGCGAGCCGATCGGCGGCCTTGGTGGCGCGCTGGCCGCTGCGGCAGAGGATGTACAAGGGCTTCTCAAGGCTGAGGTTTTGAGTCTCGTACAAAGTGGCGGGATCGAGGGAATCCAGGGGAACGCTCTTGGCCACAGTGACATGCACCTCGGCGAACTCGACCGGCGTGCGCACGTCAATGACGTTTTGCGAGGCATTGTCCTGCAGCAGTTCGTGCAGCGCGGAGGCGGTGATGGTGGACATGGCGAATCAGCGTTTGGGGAGTTGATGGAGCGCGGCGACGAGGGCATCGACCTCGCTGAACGTGTTATAAAATGCCAGCGAAGGGCGGACGGTTGTATCCTGGCCAAAATGACGCTGCGCGGGCAGGGCGCAGTGGTGTCCGGCACGCACGGCGATGCCCTGCTTGTCCAGGTGCTTGGCGATGGCGTCATTTGAGACTCCGGGGATGATGAAGGAGAGCACGCTGGCCTTGTTGGCGGCGGTGCCGATGGGCCGCAATCCGGGCACGGTGCTGAGCGCATGCTGGGCGTATTCCAGCAGCGAGTGCTCATACGCGGCGATGGCGGGAATGCCGACGCGGAAGAGGTAGTCGATGGCGGCACCGAGGCCGACAACGCCCGCGATGTCGGGCGTGCCTGCTTCGAATTTTTCAGGCACCGGGCGGTAGATCGTCTTCTCAAAGGTGACGTCCTGAATCATGTGGCCGCCGCCCTGCCACGGGGGCATTTCATTAAGCAGGTGCTTCTTGCCATACAGCGCACCGATGCCGGTGGGGCCGAAGATTTTATGCGCGCTGAAGACGAAGAAGTCGGCATCCAGCGCGGTGACATTGATCGGGATATGGGGCGTGGACTGCGCGCCATCGACCAGCACCACCGCACCGACGGCATGCGCCAGCGGGATGATCTGCTCCACGGGATTGACCGTGCCGAGTGCATTGGAAACATGTGTGACGCTGACGATCCTCGTGCGCTCATTGAGCAGTTTGGCAAATTCTTCGAGGATCAGCTCACCGCGATCATTGATGGGCGCGACGCGGATGACGGCACCCGTTTGCTGCGCGAGAAGCTGCCAGGGCACGATGTTGGCGTGATGCTCGAGCTGCGTGAGCAGGATCTCATCGCCCGCGCCGACGTTTTTGCGGCCGTAGCTGTTCGCCACGAGATTGATGGCTTCCGTGGTGCCGCGCAGGAAGACGATTTCCTTGGCATCTCCTGCTCCGAGAAACTGGCGTACTTTTTCACGCCCGGCTTCGAAGAGCTTTGTGGAGCGCTCTGCCAGCACATGCGCGGCGCGGTGGATGTTGGAGTTGTCACGTCCGTAAAACTGCGCGGTGGCATCCAGCACGGCCTGCGGCTTGTGCGTGGTGGCGGCGTTGTCCAGATAGATGAGCGGGTGATCGTTCACACGCTGGTGCAGCGCGGGAAAGTCACGGCGCACGCCTTCCACATCAAAGGAACTCAGAGAGGCCTGTGGCGCAGGGAGCGTGGCTCCTTTGAGCCGCTGCAGGAAGTAAAAGTCCTGATCATCGGACACCTGGATCGTCTGCGGAAAGGAAGGCGCGCGCTTCAGTGTGTGCAGGTCGTTTTCCACCGGCACATCCTGGTTTCGCGTGCCAAGCAGATCGCTGTAGTAGCTGGGCTCGCCGTATTCAAAGGAGTTCGTGTCGCCACGTGCATGCCCGCCGGAAGGCGGCTGCTCAGACTGTTTCGACTGCGGCTCTTCCTTGGGCGCGACCACCGTGGGGTGCACGGGTGGCGCGGATGAAGTGGTGGTGGGAAAGCCGCCGTTCAGCCCCGCATCACGCGAGTCTGCCGATGGCGGCGCAGCCTGCGGCGTCACGGGGAGCTGCGTGGGCAGTCCCGCGATGGTCGTGGGCAGCGTGGCGGGGGACTCAGGTGCCTGAGGCCGGCCGCCATGAAAGAGTTCTCCTGCAAGCCGGGCGATGAGCGCGGTGTCTTCCACGCCTGCATCGCCGGTGGCAAAGGGCGACGTGAGATCAAGCCTTGGGATAGACATACTCGTGGTAGTTGGTCACCGAAACGTTTTCCAGCAGGCCGATGGCGTCCTCGTCCAAGGCGGCGACGGAGAAGTAACGGGTCACGAGATGTGAGGCGATGGAGTTTTCATTGGTGCCCATGTAGCGCACAGAGAGACCGGGCTCGATCTCGCCCGTAACACCGGCTTTCTGCAGGCCCACGACACCGCGCTGGTTTTCACCCACACGGAGAAGCAGGATGCTGCTGGTGCCTTCCTTGCTCAGCGGCAGTTTGTCGCTCGGGATGAGCGGAATGCCACGCCAGGTGATGAACGGGGAGCCAAAGATGGAAACGGTGGGCGGTGGCACGCCGCGGCGCGTGGCCTCCCGACCAAACGCAGCGATGACCTTCGGATGCGCGAGGAAGAATGCAGGTTTCTTCCACACGAGCGAAAGCAGCTCGTCGAGATCATCCGGCGTGGGCGGGCCTTTGCGGGTTTGGATTTTCTGCTGCGGAGCCACGGTGTTCAGGATGCCGAACTTCGGATGAGTGAGGATCTCGCGCTCTTCCTTTTCCTTCAGCGCCTCCACGGTCAGGCGCACCTGCTCGCGGAGCTGGTCAAAGCGGTTGCTGTAAAGGTCCGTGATGCGCGTGTGCGTGTGCAGGATCGTCTGGATCGTGCTCAGGTGGTACTCACGCGGGTTCTCTTCATAATCGACAAAGGTGTTCGGCAGTCTCGGCTCGCCTTCATCCACGGTCAGCAGTTCGACGGTGGGCCCCGGCACTTTGGAAACCACACGGTTCACGCGGTAAACGCCGCCATCGACATCGACGTAGGGCAGGAGTTTCAGCAGCCAGCGCGGGGAGATTTCATCCCACTGCGGGGCGGTGACGGTGGCGGTGGCCAGATTGCGCGCGGCCTTGGCATTGAGAGCCGGGAAGGGATTGTCGGTAGTACTCATGGAGAGATGATGGTTTGAGGAAATGGAACGCCTGCGTGGATGAGCATCGCCTGCGTGAGTGGCTCGGCGATCCTTCAAGTGGGAACGGGCTTTGCCTCCGGTAGTCCAGTCGGCTCAGAAACACTTGGGAAAGCATCTCTTGATAATTGTCTGCGTTCCCTGTGTGAATTCGATTTAGCGAAGAATATGAAATGTGTCAAATAAGATGCTTTTTGGTAGGAATTGCGCTCGGAAAGTTCGAGACGATGCAGGTGTTTTTCCAATCGCCGGGGTCTGCCATTCTGACAGGGCAGGGAAGGCGGTGAATGCGGCAGATCCAGAAATGCACAGCGATCAAGCTGTCGCGCAAGACGAGCGGGCGGTCCTGGTGGTACATCGGCCTGCGCCCGCCACTTTCTCCGGCTGAGCGCTGACCAGCGCAGGCAGGGATGATGCAGCTGCGCGTTTCTTGGCTGAAGAGGCGGGCTGGAACTGCACGCGGAATGCCGATGAAGGGCTGAGGGTAAGCCATGCACGGCTGGCTGCGGAGGCATGCAGGCCCAGAAGCGCGGCGCACAGCCCGCCAGTGCGAAAGCGCTGGACGAGTTCCGTGAGGCTGCGGTGGCTGATCGCCGTGCTGCGGCGCACTTCGGAGACCGTCGCGCCTTCGTCGAGCAGCAGAAGTGATTTAGCGCGCTTGCGCACGCGGGCATCCGTGGCGGGATTTTCACTGACGATGGTGGCCAGCAGAGCCTGCTCTCCCGAGAGGCCGGTGAAGTTCAGCGTCTCCAGCAGGCTGGCAGCGGCACGACGGGCGATGGTTTTCATGGCGTAATACATGATTGTTTAGTCCTACTGTATAAGTGTGAGTTATGTTGCTGCTTTATTCCTACTCGTCAAATGGGAATAAATTTCTCGTGCAGCTTTCTCACACCGCGCGCCGCCGGCGCAGCAGCAGGGACAGTTAACAAACAAAAATGGTTCTGTTGTTATTTTGTCACAGTCCTGCACCGCCCCTGCGCCCTCTGCAGTTCACGCAAAAATTTCCCGCGCGACCTCCCCCGCCACATCCGTGAGGCGGAAGTCGCGTCCGGCATAGCGGTAGGTGAGGCGTTCGTGGTCCAGCCCCATGAGGGCCAGGATCGTGGCGTGGAGATCATTGGTGTGCATGCGGCCTGACACCGCCTTGATGCCGAGATCATCCGTGCTGCCGTGCACGTAGCCTTTTTTCAATCCTGCCCCGGTGAGGAACATCGGGTAGCCGGTGATGTTGTGATCGCGGCCATCCGGCCCCTGCATGGTGGGCAGCCGCCCGAATTCCGAGCCGAAGAGCACGAGTGTTTCATCGAGCAGCCCGCGCTGTTCCAGATCAGAGAGCAGCGCGGCGGTGGGCTGGTCCACGGAGCCGGTGCGGTCGATCAGGCCCTTGTGGAGGTTGTTGTGGTGGTCCCACCCACCCTGGCAGATTTCCACAAAACGCACGCCCGCCTCGCTGAGGCGACGTGCCATGAGGCACTGCCGCGCGAAGGCCGCCTTTGGTCCTTTATCGTTCACGCCATAGGCTTTCTGGATCTTCAGAGGCTCCTTCGAGATGTCGAGCAGTTCGGCAACCTTGCCCTGCATGCGGAAGGCGAGTTCATACGAGTCGATGATGGCCTCCACCGGATCTGGTGCGCCGGATTGGGCGGCGAAATCACGATTGAATGACTGAATGAGATCCAGCTGACGGCGCTGCTGGGGTGAGTTCGTGGCTGGCTTCAAATTGGGCAGGTATCCCTGATCGGTGATGCGCGTGCCTTGATAGTGCGCGGGCAGAAAGGCGCTGCCGTAATTCACCGCCCCACCGAAGTTCGGCGGCGGATTGACGGTGATGTAGCCGGGCAGATCCTGATTGGGCGTGCCGAGGCCGTAGAGCAGCCATGCTCCCAGGCTGGGCCGTGTCAGGGCCGCATTGGCGCTGCCGGTGTGCAGCTGCACCACGGCCTGCGGATGCGCGGGCGTGTCCGTGTGCAAGCCGCGCAGCCAGGTGAGCTTGTCCGCGTGTTTGGCGATGTTTGGCAGCAGCTCGGAGAACCACGAGCCGGTCTGTCCGTGCTGGCTGAACTGGAATTTTGATTTCGTGAGCGTGCCGCCGCCGGGGCCTGCTTTGCCATCGTGTTTGATCAGCTCGGGCTTGTACTCAAAGGTGTCGTGCTGGGACATGGAGCCTTCCATGAAGATGAAGATGATGCGCTTGGCCTTGGCGGTAAAATGCGGCTCATGGGGGGCGAGCGGCTTCAGCGGCCTGCCATTGCGGATGGCCTCGGCGGCCATGAGGCCGTTGAAAGCCATGTATCCAAATCCGGCTGCGGTGGTCTGCAGCGCGGTGCGGCGGGAGAAAAGGGGTCTGTGGTGCATGATGGTAGGAGATGTTAGCGGATGAAGCGGAATTCAGCGGAGGCGTACAGCGCCTGGGCCAGGCTCATCCACGCGGCGGATTTGGCGTCGGCTGGCACGGCTTCAGGCTCGGGAATGGCGGCGGCGCTGCGGTCCACGTCGTCGGCATTCGCCGGTGGGACTACGGCTGCACCCGCCTCCGTGGCGGCAGCGATCACCGCTGCGGGTTTGGAGGCAGGGGGCTTCGGCGTCGGCACGTAGCTCGCAGCCTGCTCGGCGACGAATCGCACCGCGCGCTTCTCATCGGCCGCGCTTGGTTCATGGCCCAGCGTGAGCTGCCAGATGTACGAGAGCCGCTGCTCGGCGGGCAGCTTCAATACACGCTCCGCCAGGGCGAGCGACTGATGCTGCACAAAGGATGAATTGAGCAGGAACAAAGCCTGCATGGGCACGGTGGTGTTCGCACGCTCGCCGGAGACGAGTGTTTGATCCACGGGGTCAAAGGCTTCGAGCGACTTCGGTGTCACGCCGCGCAGCAGCGGCAGATAAACACTGCGCTGCAGGCCGGAATCTGCCGCGATGTGGATGCCGGCGGCCTCGGGGCCGTTGTCGCGCATCTCGACCATGCGCAACCTGGTTACCGGAGAGACTTCTTCTTTGGGCACCAGCTTGCCGGAGATGGCCAGCATCGAATCCCGCAGCTCTTCCGCCGAAAGCCGGCGCGGCGAGTGGCGCCAGATGAAGCGATTGGCAGGATCCGCCTCCAGATGCCGCTCCGGTGCTGACGAGCCGAGACGATAAGCGTGGGAGAGCGTGAGCTCACGCACGAGCTTCTTGGTGGACCACCCCTGGCGGATGAACTCACCTGCAAGATGATCGAGCAGCTCGGGATGCGAAGGAAGGTCGCCATTGATCCCGAAATTATCCACGGTGGAAACGATGCCCGTGCCAAACAGGTGCTGCCATACGCGATTCACGATCACCCGCGCCGTGAGCGGGTTTTGCGGACTCGTGAGCCACTGGGCCAGCTGGAGGCGGCCGCTCTGCTCCTTGGGAATCTGCGGTGCATCCGGCACGGTGAAGGTGGTGAGGTAGCCGCGCGGGATCGCCGGGCCAAGACGCTCCGCCTCGCCGCGGATGCGAATTTCAGTGTCGGCGATCTGCTGTGAATCACGCACGCCATGCACGACGAAACCCTGAGCGGCAGGATCGGTGAGATCATGCAGTTCGTTTTGCAGCGCCTCAAAGCGCATGCGGAAAGGGCGCTGCGTCGGGCGGCCATCAGCGCCGGGTTTGAGTCCTTCCGGAGTGCCACGGATTCCTTCCCAGGCCTTCTTGGCTTCAGCGAGTCTGGCCTCGATATCTTTCACCTTCTCGGGCGGTGCCGGAGGCGGGCTGCCGGACAGTCGCACAAGGTTGGCCGGGTTGTAGTAGTCGAGTCCGCTGCCGCCCATCTTGTTGCGCACTCCTGCGCCATTCTCGGTGCTGGTGAAGATGCCCGCGAGTGCGTAGTAATCCGTCATGCGGATCGGATCAAACTTGTGATCGTGGCAGCGCGCGCAAGTAACCGTGAGAGCCAGCGTGGAGCGAGTCACGGCATCGATCTGCTCGTCCACGTTGTCCATGATGAAGCGGACCTTGAAGCGCTGGTTCACATCTTTGACCCCGAGTGCCAGGAAACCGGTGGCCGTGAGCAGGCGGTCACGTTCGTGGTTGTCTTGTGCCGGCAGCAGATCTCCGGCGATCTGCTCCTGAAGGAAGCGATCAAACGGCACATCACGGCGCACGGCGTCGATGACGTAATCCCGATACTTCCAGGCGTGAGGATACGGGATGTTGCGTGAGGGGCCGGTGGATTCGCCATAGCGCGCTACATCCAGCCAGTGGCGTCCCCAGCGCTCGCCGAAAGCCGGCGCTTCGAGCAGGCGGTCCACCACGCGGGCAAAAGCCGTCGATGATCGATCATGGAGGAAGTCTTCGATTTCCTGCGGTGCAGGCGGCAGTCCGGTCAGGTCGTAGGTCACGCGGCGGATGAGCGTGATGCGGTCCGCATCAGCCACAGGCGGAAGTTGTTGGTCCTCCAGTTTGGCGAGGACAAAGCGGTCCACATCACCTTCAGGCCACTGCGCATCCTTCACCGCAGGCACGGCGGGCTGCGTGAGCGGCTGCCAGGCCCAGTGCTTCTTTTTCAGAGCCTCCATTTCAGGATTGGGCGCCGTGAGGGAGGCGGGTATGCGTTCACGCGGCCAGACGGCTCCGTCTTTGATCCACGTGGTGAGATCCGCGATCTGCGCGGCGCTGAGCTTGTCGCCCTCCTTGGGCATGATCTTTTTCGGATCGCTGTGAACGATGCGCTGCAGCAGCAGGCTGGCGGACGGATCTCCCGCGACGACGGCCGGGCCGCTGTCTCCACCGGTGAGAAGGCCGTTGCGATCATCCACCCGCAGATTGCCAGAGGGTTTGGTGTCTGCCGCATGGCAGGTATAACAGTTGTCCGCAAGGATGGGGCGGATCTTCTTTTCAAAGAACTCGATCTTGGCCGTCTCGGGATCGGCGGCATGCAGCCATGGGCTGGCGAGTGTGAAGGTGAGCCACAGGAGAGGTCGGATTTTCATCGGGGTTCCAGCGAGGTAAAGGTTCAGCGGGCGATGAAGGTGAGCAGACCGAGCAGACTCAGGAAGAGGGCGACGAGGCCAGCGACTGCGCTGATACGGAGCAGGGTGTCCATCAAGGAATGAACTTTGAAGGAAGCGGGTGAAGACATGATTTGAGTGCTGTGTTTGCAGCGCCATTCCTGATGCCTCAGGTCGTGACAGCCTGCGTTGTTGGCGATGGATGACCTTCCCCTTTGAGGATCAGCCGGTGCCGCTGGCTTCATCGCCTCACGACTGGTGTGTTGAAAAGCTTCGGGCGGAGCGACGGCGGCGCATGACGAGTGCCGCCACACCGCCGAGAGAAAGAAGGGCGCGGGAAGGCTCGGGCACTGAGCCGGTGATGTAGAGGATGCCTGCATCGGCGAACTGGTCGGTGTTCCAGTGCAGCAAGGGGTCGGTCAGCGTCGGGAGCTCGAAGTCGGTGCTGACATCAAAGCCATTCAGATTGACGGCTGACCAGTCGATCAGGTTGAACACGTCGCCATAGACAGGGGTGTAGTTGTCCAGAGTGATCTTGAGCAGGCTGCCGGAATTCAGAGTGAGCGTGCCGGCCACGCTGATGAGGTCAATGCTTGTCGAAGTGGTGCTGCCGAAGGCGAGAACATTCGCTGCGAGGGTGGGATCCGTGGTGTTGCCCGAAGCTGCACCGATTTGAAACAGCGCCCGCGGAAGCAGGCTGGTGGCACCGCCTGCCAGCGTGAGATCGCTGGTGAAAGCCAGCGTGCCAAAGCCGTCTCCGGCGGTACTGATGCTGGCAGGGTCCGAGCTGGCACCGGCACTGAGGACCACGGCTCCCCCAACCGTGATGGGTCCTGCGACAGTGCCGGTGCCGCTTATGGCACCACTGCTTGAGCTTCCATTCTGGGCGTATCCCCCGGAGACACCGGTCACGTCTAGCGTGGCACCGGCATCCACCTGCACCCAGTTGGAAGATTGGATCGAGCCCGCCTCGCTCAGGGCCAGGGTGCCGCTGCTGACGGTGGTCTTGCCTGTGTAGGTTTCCGCTGCGCTCAGCGTCAATGTTCCTGTGCCGCTTTTCGTCAGTGCGGTATGTGCCGTGGCTCCATCTTGGATGACTCCGGCAAAGCTGCCGGCACCGGCCACCGTCAGTGTTTGCGTGCCCGAGGCTGCGCTGTTGGTGACGATGTTGGCTCCCGTTCCGGCTGTGTCCAGGCCACCGACAGTGGCGTTGAAACCGTTCAAATCATACGTGCCTGCAGTGTTGTCTGTGGCGGCTCCAAGCGTGAGCACGGAAGTAAGCGGCAGCGCATTGGCGACACCGTTTTTCAAAGTGGCACCGCCATTCACGAGGGTGGGGCCGTTGTAGTCGTTGGTCGCATTGGTCAGCGTGACGACAGCTCCACCGGTCACGATGAGGTCGGAGTTCGCCAAGGCACCTGTGATCTGTCCGCTGACGGTGAAGGTGCCGCCGCTGAGCGTGAGCTTGGTGCCGTCCTTTGTCAGCGTGCCTGTGAGTGTGAGCGTGCCGCCGCCGGCGTTGCTGATCACGCCGCCGCCAGTGCCGCTGATGGTGAAATTACGGCTGAGTGTGGCCGTGCCACCGGTGTAGGAAAGGGTGCCCACCGCAGTGGAGCCGAGCGTGATGGCAGAGATGCCGCCGCCCAGCGAGCTGAACTGACCGACTGAAATCGTGCCGCCCGTGATGGCGAGGGCTCCCGTGAAGGTGTTTGCACCACTGAGTGTCAGTGTGCCGGTGGTGCTCTTGGTCAGTGCGACCTGCGCAGTGGCTCCATCTTGAATCACGCCATCAAAGGAGCCTGTGCCACTGATGGTGAGTGTGGAGATGCCGCTGGCGGCACTGCTGGTGACGATCTTAGTCCCAGTGCCGGAGCTCGTGAGTCCGGCGAGGGTTTCATTGAAGCCATTGAGATCGTAGGTGCCATTGGTGTTTCCCGTTGCTTCTCCCAGAACGAGAGTGCTGGTGTCAGTCAGCACTTCACTGGCTCCGTTCTTCAAAGTACCGCCGTTGAAGACGTCGGTGGAACCTACAAAGTTGTTGGTGGTGTTTGAGAAAGTGACTGTGACGCCGTCGATGTTGTTCACCGACGAGGCTCCGGTTATCTGGCCGGTGACGATGAATGTGCCGCCGCTGAAAGTGAGCGCACGGTTTGCCACACGCGTGAGAATGCCGCTGAGCGTGAGCACCGCGCCGCCGCTGTTTTTGATGATGCCACCGCCCACGCCGTTGACCGTGATGGCCCGGCCCAGCGTGGCGTCCGTGACTCCCGTGTATTCAAGCGTGCCCGTGGTGGTCGCCGCACCGATCAAGACCGCGCTGGTGGCGCTGCCCAGCGGCTGCGCCGTGCCATTTGCGGCGATGGCGTTCACTTTCAGCGTGCCGGCGCTTACAGTCACCGCACCGGTGAAGCTGTTGGCTCCATTGAGCACCCAGGTGCCGGTGCCGTCCTTGGTCACACCGACGATGGAGATGGCGCTGTTGTTGAAGTCGCTGATCACGCCATTGACCGTGCCAAGGGTCGTGCCACCGAGCAGAATGTTGCGGTTTCCCGTCGCGCCATTGGCATCAATGCTGCCATTGATGGTCAAAGTCCCTGCCGAAACGGTGATACGAGCATTGCCGCCGCCGCCATTGATCTGCGAAATCGTGCCGTTGATGATGTTGTTGCCCGCCACGCTTGAGATCGCGCCTGCGGTGTTCACGGAACCGTCGCTGCTGAGTGCATAACTGAGATCGCTGCTGAGGGTGATGTCTCCAGCCGAGCCGTCCAGCTGCAGGCTGGGGATGTTGCCCCCGGCAATGCGGATGGTTTTGGTGCCGATGCCGAGTGCGCTGCCGTTGGTGATGGTCAGCGTGCCGGTGTTCACGGTCACGTTGCCGGTGAATGTGTTGGTGCCGCTGAAGGTGATGACACCCGCCACTCCGTTGTCGATGGTGATGGCATTCGTGCCTGTGCCGGAGGTGGTGACGATGTTGCTGGAAATATTCAGCGTAGTGTCGGAGTGCCTAAAATTCAGCGTGGCAGTGTTGGAGCCGTCAGCATTCAGCGTGATGTCTCCAGCACCCAGGGAGCCCGTGCTGGTGGCAATGGTGGACCCCACCTGCAGGATGCCTTGGAGAATCGTGGTGCCGCCGGTGTAGGTGCTGTTTGCGGTGATTGCGAGCGTGCCTGCTCCGGTCTTGGTCAAACCGCCTGTGCCTGCCAGGGCTGCACTCAAAGTCAGCGTCGCACCGCTGGATGCATCCACCGTGCCGCCGCCATTCAGGAGAATTGAGGAGGTGATTTTGTTGGTGGTGGCGCTGGTGACTTTCAGTGTGCCGGCATTGAGCTGAATGTTTTCCGCAATGGCGGTGAAGCCCGTGACATCCAGTGTGGCACCGGAGGAGACCTGCGTGCCGCCAGTGGTGTCTCCCAGCGCGTTGGCGTTGCCGAGCTTGAGGGTGCCGGCGCTCACGGTGATGGCACCGCTGAAGGTGGCGCTGTTGCCAGAGAGGATCGCTGTTCCTGCTCCTTGCTTGGTCAGTGTGCCGCTGCCGCTGAGCACGTTGGAGAAGAAGAAGTCTTCAGGGCGGTTGAGCACGATGGCTCCGTTGTTCAAGATGGCGCCAGTGCCGTAGGAGCCCATACCTGCCGTGACACCATCACCGAGGATCAATGTGCCCGCGCTGATGGTTGTGGCGCCGGTGAAGTCATTGAATCCGCTGTTGATGATGGTGAGGCTGCCGGTCCCCTGCTTGAGCAGCGTAGTGGTCCCGCTCAGATAGCCGGTGCTGCTGAAGGTGTAGTCCTTGATCGTGTTGTCGACCAGGATGGAGTTGGGCGTGAGCTGGGCTGTCAGATTGACATTGGTGGAGCCTGTGGCGCTGTCATCAAAGCGCACGCTGTCGATGACGCCAACGTACTGGAGGTAGCGGGTGGCGGTGCCGCTGGTGGTTTCCTTCCAGTTCAACGTTCCCGTGCCGGTGGTCGGGTCGGGGCCGTCGTTGATGTCCCAGTCGCTGCTGGTGGCTCCGGTCCATTTGGGCACATCAAAAGCACTGATGTTGAGCTGAACTTTGGAAGCACCGGCGTTATCAACGAGATTTGCGGTGACGCGTGCTGGCAGTGTGCCGAGCATCAGACCACCGAAACCTGCGCCGCCGATGCTGCCGGTGTAGCTGATCAGATTGATGGTTCCGACGCTGAGCCCCGTGCCACTGATGTTGAGGACATTGCTGCCGTTGGTGCTGAAGGTTGTGGCGCTGATCAAGTCGGCGGTTGGATTGCTGAAGCTGCCGAGGTTCAGGTGGAGCGTGCTGCCGGTGCTGGCTCCCAGGGTGAGGGCTGAAGTGTTCAATGTCTGTCCTGCCGCACTCAAGGTGAGGCCCAATGCGGCGCCATCCGCCACCGTGATAGCACCGCCGCCCGTCTGCGAAGTCGTGATATTGAGCTGCCCTGCATCCACCGTGGTGGCTCCCGTGTAGCTGTTGGCAGCAGTCAGAGACCATGTGCCCGCGCCTTCCTTGGTCACGCCAAGAACATGGCTGCCATTGTCGGAGATGACGCCATTGGCGCTGCCGCTGGTGGTGACATCGAAGATCACACTGACCGGGCCTGTGGCGCTTGTGGCAGGTGCGATGCCGCCGTTCAAGGTCAGCGTACCAGCCGTCACCTTGATGCGGGTGTTGCCTGTGCCAAAGCCTCCCGTTGTCGGAGCGATGTTTCCTGCGATGAGGTTGTTTCCTGCGCTGCTCAGGATGGCGGGTGCCGTGGCGCTGTCATTGCTGGTGATGAAACTGAGATTTGAGGCCAAACTGATGTCACCGTTGCTGCCGTCGAGTTTCAAAGTGGGGGCGTCAGTAGTGCCGCTGATCGTGATGGTCTTCGGGCTTGCACCCAGTGCGCCGGATTTCGTGATGGCCAGGATGCCACCCGTGATGCCGACATCCCCGACAAAAGTGTTGGAGGCCCCTGAAAGTGTGAGCGTGCCTGCGCCGCTTTTGACGAGCGCCAGATTGTTCTCATTCGTGCCCGTGCCACCAAGCATCTGCGCCCAGGTCACGGTGCCGGCATTGTTGATGGTCAGTGTGGAGATCGCGGCATTGCCACCGACGACTGCATTCGACTGGCTGTTAACATTACCAGAAACAGCCAGGCCGACCACCGTCTGGTTGCTGGCTCCCGTGGCATTGCCGAGCTGAAGGACGCCGCTGTTGGCTCCGTTGCCCAGTTGAAGCGTCGTGGAGGATGAGAGGCGTCCATCGCCGCCGGTGAGAATCACCCGGCCGTTATTGATGCGGGTGGCGCCGGTGTAAGTGTTGGCCCCCGTGATGGTGAGCGTGCCGGTGCTGCCTTTCGTGAGCGCGCCGGAGCCAAGCGTGCCGGTCTGCAAGGCGGTGGCGAAAGTGATATTGTTGCCATTTGTATCGATGGTGGCGACGACGCCATCATTGATTTTGATTCGAGCGGAAAGGTCGCTGGTGTTTCCTGTGGCCCACTGAAGCGATGACGTGCCTGCATAGGTGATCAAGCCCGCGCTGCCCAGTGCACCGGAGGCAAAGCTGATTGTGCCTGTGTTGATCGTGACGCCGCCGGTGAAGGTGCTCGCCGTGCTGGACAGCGTGAGCACTCCCGCGCCGCCCTTGACGATGGCGATGTTGTTTTCATTCGTCCCGGCACCGCCGATCTGCCCACCATAAGTGTTCGCATCGGCGTTGTTGATCGTCAGGGTGGAAACGGCCGCATTGCCGCCGACGACATAGTTCCCTGTGTTTCCCGCACCGGCTGAGGTCAGGCCCAGGGTGGTCTGGTTGCTGGCGCCGCTGCTGTCGCCGAGTTGCAGAATGCCACTCTGAGCTGCCTGACCGATGGCAATGGTGCCTGAGGCGGAAAGGCGATTGTCACCGCCTGACAGCACGGTGCGGCCTTGACGGGCACGGAAGAGTCCGGTGAAGGTGTTTGCGGCGGTGATGGTCAGGGTGCCGCCGCCATTCTTGATGATCCCGCCCGTGGCGGAGGCGCCGGTTTGCAAGGCGGACGCAAAGGTGACGTTGCCTGAGCCGAGATTCAGCGTGGCTGTCACTCCGTCGTTGATCTTGATCTTCGCGGAGAGGTCATTGGTGTGATTCGCCTGCCAGGAGAGGGCGGAATCCGCCTGAAAAACCACGCCTGTCGCGGAGTTGAGCGAACCAGTTGTAAACTGCAAAGTGCCTCCCGTGGTGACGAGATTGACATTGCCGGTGAAGGAATTGTTGGTCCCACCACTCAGGCGCAATATGCCTGCACCGGTGAAGTCGAAGCCCTGCGTTCCACCCAGCCTGGCGGAAATGATCGTTGTTCCTCCGCCGACCACATTGATGCTGGGAAGCCCGGTGGTGGTCTGCAGAGTCAGCACATTGGTGCCGCTGCTGGCAAGCGTCCAGATGTTGCTTTGCGTCGTGTCTGCAAACTTGAGCGACCCAATGGTGAACGCGGCATTGACGGTCACCGTGCGATCAGCGGTGATGTTGAGCAGGCTGAAGTCGGCCAGTTGATCGGCCCCGCTGGCAGGTGTGCCGCCCAGCCATTTTGTGCCATCGTTCCAGTTGCCCAAGGCATCAGAGTTCCATGATGAGCTCGTCTGTGACAGAGCGGCAAGGGGCAGGAGCAGGGCGAACAGAGCGGAAAGTGTGTTCTTGAATGAAGATGTGTTCTTTGAAATAAACATGGGGCTGTGAAACCTCTGGTCTCAGGTGCGCCCGCAGCCTTCGTCTTCGCGATCAGCTGATCAGGGCATGGTGGCAGAATCCTTCCGTGCAAACGGATCGGGGTGCTGCGGACCTCGTCGATGGTCGCGTCAGCAGGTCAGGTCATCAGTGCTGCCAGGACGGATGGTGCAGCCGTCCTGGCAAGCTCTCAAAAGCCTCAACAAAGCCGGAACGTTTCCGGAGCTGATGCTGGGATGATTGAAGATGGCTGTGGGTTTTTCATGAAGGCTTTCCAGGGACCCCGCTGTCTTTCCCATGAAGAAGGATCAGGGCGGGGATTGCTTTTGAGGTGGAACCTTCCGTTTGCCGGATCGGTGCAGGATGGCGTTTTTGAGGCGCCGCTTTAAAAGCATATCGTGATAGTAGGTTATTAAACTCTAAATCACTCTTGTCCAGTAGGTATAAGAAACTTTTTCGCCGGGAGCGATGCGACGTGGTTGTGTCAAAGCGCGGCTGTGGTGCTTGCTGGAGTATGGAATCGGCTAGGCAGAGCGATTCCGCGGCATCGATGGCGGCAAGGGTGGGTAGAGCATGTTGATCGTCGATTCGCGCAGCCAGCCACCCAGGGAGTGCGGGTTGATGCCCAGCCTGTGGGCAACTTCTTTGCGGCTGATGCCTTGGCGGATTTGGGAACGGGCTGCGGCTACAAGAGCCGACTTTTCAGCAGGTGAATAACGCGGAGGAGGAGGCATGATCGTGGATGTGTTGGTGAGGTGAGGAGGTTGAAATTATCTTCCGCCAGGGATGGCAGTCACAATCGGCGGCGCTGAGTAATTGAGCGCAGGATGGAACAGCGGGTCAGGCAGCTCCTCAGATCCCCCATGAATGAGGAGCTGCCTTTTCTGCGTTTTTACCTGCTATTTTTCGCCTTGCGGCGCACACTTCCAACCACTGGGGCAGGCAAAAAATGGGTGTCGTCGAAAGCCTCGGCGTCATAGGCCAGTTCAAGGGCGGCTTTGGAACCGGGGACGAAGCGCCAGTAAAAACGGCCTCTGCTTTCAGGCTGGTGGATGCGGCCGAACTGGTCTTTGGATGCCGAACGATCGGGTGTTTTCTGTTTGAAGAAAGACATGAGAACAATGGGTGTGAGATTGCATGCTTTATCAGGTACCTCCCAAGGTCATGAGTCGGTCAAGGAGACGATGATGAGCTTTAAACTATACTATGTCAATATGAATAAGATCTGCCTGTGAATATTTTTCGTTCATATCCAGGAGACGGGCGTGCAATGCTGCTGACCTGACCTTCAAAACAAGGTCCTGCTGATTTGGATCCACCGTGCGCATGAAAGCTCAGACCCTCGCGCCCATGAGGACCTTCATCACATCATCCATGGTGATCCAGCCGGTCATTTTGCCGCTGGCATCATCTACCAGGGAGGCGATTTCGCTCTGCTCCAGAAACAAGGTCAGCAGCTGAGTCAGAGACGCCATGCTTTGGATGTGCAGCACCGGGCGGATCAGCGTGGTCCAGTCAGCGCCGGGTTCGGTGAGGTTCTGCAAAAACAGCTCGCGCACGCGGATGTAGCCGGTGATTTGGCTCGCGTCTCCCGTGCGGCTCACGGGGTAGCTGCGGTGAAGCTTGGGGCCGAGCGCCTGTACGTTTTCCAAGAGGGATTTGCGCGCATCGAAGATTTTCACCGCCCCATGCGGCACCATGGCGGTCTTGATGCGGCGGGCGCTCAGCGTGGCCGCATGGATCATGATGATTTCCTCGTGGTTGTGCAGCAGCTGCTCAGACCGCGCTGACTGCACCAGAGTGATGATGTCCATGATGTGGTCGCTCTGGCCGCGGCCGTCGCCCGCGCCGCTCTTGAGCTTCTCACAAAATTTCTCCATCAGCAGGATGAGCGGATGGCAGACAAACATCATCCACGTGAGCGGAACAATCAGCCGGGGGGCGAAGCGCGCGGCATGATGCACGCCAATGATCTTGGGGGCCATCTCACCGCCGAAGAGCACGGCCACGCTCATGACGATGGAAAACAGCCCCAGCCACTCCGCCCCGTAGATCCCGGTGAAGAGCGCCCCGGCCAGAGTGGCCAGTCCGGTGTTCGCCAGTGTGTTGAAGGCGAGGATGGCGGAAATCGGCCGCTCGATGCGGTTCTTCAGCAGAAGCCAGCGCGCCGCATGCGCAACGCCCTTCTTCTCCTGCAGCTTCAAATCCAGCGGATTGAGGCTGAGCAGCACCGCCTCGGTGAGCGAGCAGAAGAACGACACACCGAGGCTGGCGGCGCAGATGATCAGGAAGAACAGCAGCATGGGGGGGCAGGCTAGGACAGCCCCCAGCGCTTGCGCAGGAAGCGTTCCCATGGACTGAACAATGCCTTGTCCGCCACAAAACCAACGACAAGGATCACCAGCATGATGGCGGCCACCTGATCCATGGCCTGCAGCTCGCGCCCGTAATGCAGCAGATGGCCGAGGCCAAAACCGGTGAGCACCGTGACGTAGATCTCAGCCGCCATGAGAGAGCGCCAGGCGAAGGCCCAGCCCTGCTTCATGCCACTGACAAGGTGAGGCAGGCTGGCGGGCAGCAGCACATTCCACAGCAGATGAAAACCGCTGGAGCCCATGGTGGTGGCAGCGCGGCGGTAGATCGGCGGGATCTGGCGAATGCCATGATCCGTGGCCAGCAGCACCGCCCACAGAGTGCCCATGATGACGATGAAGAGCATGGCGGTTTCGGTTTGCCCGAACCACAGCAGCGACAGCGGCACCCAGCAGACGCTCGGCAGAGTTTGCAGTCCAAGTGCGAGAACACCGATGGTGTCTTCGGCAAAACGAAAGCGCGCCGTGAGCAGGCCCAGCGGGATGCCCACCAGCAGGCCGATGATGTAACCGATCATGAGCCGGGTCATAGTCACCATCCCGGCGGCAAGCAGGGTGCCATCCAGCGCGGCAGTCCAAAGGTACTGGCCGATGGAAAGCGGGGATGGCACCAGCACGGGCGACCACCAGCCTGCGCGCGATGCGGCTTCCCACAGGGCGACGACGACGGCGAAAAAAGCGAAGGAGCGAAGAAACCGTTTCATAGCGCAGCAGGGGAGTGTTTTTTGAGTTCCACCGTGATGGCGCTGGCGATCTGGGCGACGGCGACATCATTGATGTCGCGCTGGCGTGGCAGCTTCACCACATACTCCGCATGAATGCGGCCGGGGCGTGGCGTGAAGAGCACCACGCGATCTCCGAGGCAGACCGCTTCGCGCACATTGTGAGTGACGAAGACGATGGTCTTGCAGCGCTTCTGCTGGATGTCCTGCAGGTCGGCGTAGAGCTGCTCGCGCGTCATGGCGTCGAGCGCGGCAAAGGGTTCGTCCATCAGCAGAACGCGCGGATTGGGAGCCAGGGCGCGTGCCAGTGCGACACGTTGCTTCATTCCACCGGACAGCTCATGGATGCTGGCATGCGCGAAGTTTTCCAGGCCGACGAGTTTCAAATAGTACATCGCCAGCTGCTTGCGATCAGCATCTGTCAGGCCCGGTTTCAAGTTCAGGCCAAACAGGACGTTGTTGATGACATCCAGCCAGGGAAACAGCGCGTGCTCCTGAAACATGACCATGCGCTGACGCCCCGGCCCGGTGACGGGCTGGCCATCGGCATGGATGCTGCCGGAGGTCGGCGCTTCCAGACCTGCGATGAGATTGAGCAGGGTACTTTTGCCGCAGCCGCTGGCACCGAGCAGGCAGACAAACTCGCCCTCGGCCACCTGCAGGTTGATGTCTTGCAGCGCCTCGACCGTCTGGCGTGCGCCATGGTAGGTTTTGGAAACGTTTTGAACCTGGAGTTTGGCCGGCTGCGGATTGTGGAGTGCTTCGTCTAAAGTCATTCAGGTGGCGCTGGATCAGAGCTTGGGTAGCAGGGCGTCGAGGGCAGGGATGTCGTGGAGGAAGCCGGCCTTCTTGGCGGATTCCACCATCTCGTCCAGCGCCGGACGAGAGACTTCAGTGTTCAGCACCACACGCGGCAGTGAACGATCCAGCAGGGGATCGCCCGGGGCCTTGGTGGTGAGTTCTTTCAGCTCAGCTTTGATCAATTCGCGGGCTTCAGCCGGATTCTTTTTGATCCACTCGGTGAGTTCAATGTGCGCAGCGACGAGTTTCTTCGCCAGCTCAGCACGCTCCGTCACGAAGGCGGCGCTTGAGGCAAGCAGGGTGGCAAAAGTGCCTTTGTCTTCCACGAAGATCTTGCCACCGGCTTCGAGTTCGAGGCGTGAGACCCAGGGCTCCACGGTCCAGACGGCGTCGATCTCGCCTTTGACGAACAGTGCAAGTTGATCCGGATTCTGCGTGGGGAGCACGAAGGCATCGCCACCGGTCTGCGTCACTTTGAGGCCGTTGTCAGAAAGCCAGGCGCGAAGCTCGATGTCCTGCGTGTTGCCAAGCTGGGGCGTGGCGATGCGCTTGCCTTTGAAATCAGCGGGTGTGTTGATGTTGGCCGCCGGGCGCACGACCAGAGCGCTGCCACCAGTGGCGGCACTGGAGAGAATGCGCAGTTCCGTGCCTTTGGATTTGGCGTAGGCATTGAGCACCGGGCTGGGGCCGATGTACGTCACATCCAGCGCACGGGCAAAGATGGCCTCCGTCGCGGAGGGGCCTGCATTGTACACAAACCACTCCACCGGCACACCGAGACGCGGCTCAAACCAGCCTTTGCCCTGACGGCTGAGCTGATGGGCCACGAGTCCCTGAATGTGCGTGATGTTTGGGAAGTGGCCGAAGCGCAGCGGCGCCTTGGGATCGATTTTTTGTTTGCCGCAGGCCGTGAGTCCGGCGGCGGACAGAGTGCTCAGTTGGAGGAAGTCGCGTCTGTTCATAGGTGGTGGGTGTTGTCGGGAAATCGGGAGAGTGGGTCAGCAGCAGGAGCATCAGGCCCCGACTTTGTTGCGAGCTTCGTCGGCGAGTGCCGTGGAGAGGTAACGTTCTCCCGTGCTGCACCCCACGGTGACGATCAGCTTGCCCGCATTCTCCGGTCGTGCCGCGACTTGCAGCGCGGCCCAGACGTTGGCTCCGGTGGAAATGCCCACCAGCAGGCCCTCTTCACGGGCAAGACGCTGCGCCGTGTGGATCGCGTCTTCATTGGTGACCTTGATGACTTCATCGAGGATTTTAATGTTGAGATTCTTCGGCACGAAGCCGGCACCGGTGCCCTGAATTTTGTGGGGGCCTGGCACCAGCGGTTCGCCATTCAGAGTCTGCGTGATCACTGGTGATGCCGCGGGCTCCACCGCGATGGATTTGAAATCCGGCTTGCGCGATTTAATTACTTCGCTCACGCCCGTGATCGTTCCGCCCGTGCCAACGGCAGCGACGAAGATGTCGATCTTGCCCTCGGTGTCGGCCCAGATTTCTTCCGCCGTGGTTTTACGGTGGATCTCTGGATTGGCCGGATTTTCAAACTGCTGGGGAATCCAGGAGTTAGGCGTCGAGGCGTGCAGTTCGTTCGCTCTTTCAATGGCGCCCTTCATGCCCTTCGGGCCGGGAGTGAGATCAAGCTCGGCACCCAGCAGCGCCAGCAGCGTGCGGCGTTCCAGGCTCATCGTTTCAGGCATGGTCAAAATGATGCGGTAGCCCTTGGCGGCGGCTACAAAGGCCAGCGCGATGCCGGTGTTGCCGGAGGTCGGCTCGATGATGGTGGTGCCTGGCTTCAGCCTGCCATCAGCTTCCGCCGCTTCGATCATGGCACGGCCAATGCGGTCCTTCACGCTGCCAAGCGGTTCCTTGAATTCTCCCTTGACTGCAATCGTGGCATTCACCCCTGCTGCGATGCGGTTGAGCTTGATCAGAGGGGTGTGGCCGATGGCTTCAATGATGCTGTTATGGTAGGACATGGCTTGAATCGGAGTTATGGTTGATGGGTGGGGAGAGAAAAGAAGTTCAGCGGCGAAGCGGCGTTACTTCCGGCTTTGCGTGGCCAGCGGCTCGCTGGCCAGACGGGTCTTCTCGGTGCTTTCGACCTGCGTCACACGTCCTTCATGCACGATGATCTGCACAGATCCGAATCGCAGGGCGGAGACCTTCTGTTTGACGATGTCGACCCAGGACTCGACTTCAATTTCTGCGGTTGGCTGAGACATGGTGTGTGAGGTGAGGATTCGTGTTGCGGTATGCCGGATTAGGAGTGGATCCTGATTGCTTTCAATTAACATGTATTATATGCGAATATACACAGGGCAAGTAGGAATAAAGAATTTTTTCATGTCAGTATTTGTCAATTATTTCTCGACATTCAAAATCCACGTGCTCCTAATCTACATCTACAGAGTATGAAAACACCGTGAGGACACGAATCCAGCGGTCGCGGGCCTGAGGCCCGCAGTTCATACGGCCCAGGAAGGCACTTCCCGCTGAATGGCAGAGGTGTGCTGAACTGGCGACCGCCTTCAACGGAGCCCGTCACATCATGTCCCATGCTTCTACATCCATCATGCCTGCTTTGCTGCGCCTCATCGGCGTTGCCTGGTTCTTGTCGGTGTCGACTGCGCGACTGCCAGCACAGGAGGCTTCCGCTTCTCCGCAGAGGATGTACATCCAGGAGTACGAAGTGACCGGGGTGAAGCATCTGCCTCGTCTTGAAGTGGAGAAGGCCGTGTATCCCTTTCTTGGTCCGGGCCGCACGGCAAACGATGTGGAGCAGGCGCGTGCGGCGCTTGAGAAAGCTTACAAGGACAAAGGCTACCAGACCGTGTCCGTGCAGATCCCGCGGCAAAACGCCAGCAGCGGCATCGTGCTGCTCCACGTCGTGGAGACCGTCGTGGGACGTCTCCGGGTGCATGGCTCGCGCTATTACGACATCGACAAGATCAAGGAAAAGGCGCCCTCGCTGGCGGAGGGAAGCCTGCCGAATTTTAACAACATCAACAAGGACATCATCGCGCTGAACCGCCAGGCGGATCTGCGTGTGTCGCCGGCCCTGCGCGCCGGTGTGCGTCCGGGAACGGTGGACATCGATCTGGATGTCAAAGACAAGTGCCCGCTGCATGGCAGCCTGGAGGTCAACAACCGCCACAACAACAACACGACGCCCTGGCGCGTCAACGGCTCCCTCCGCTATGACAACCTTTGGCAGCTCGGCCACTCGCTGGGCGTGAGTTATCAGATCGCGCCGGAGCGCCTCAATGACGCGCGCGTCTTCTCCGCTTTTTATCTCGCACGCATCCCCGACGTCGAGGGCGTCAGCCTGCTGCTGCAGGGATCAAAGCAGGACAGTGATGTTTCCACTCTTGGCGGGGCCGCAGTGGCGGGTCGTGGTCAGGTGGTCGGCATGCGCCTGCTCTTCACCCTGCCACAAAAGGAGGGATTCTACCAGTCGCTGAGCTTCGGCATGGACTACAAGCGCTTTGACCAGGACATCACCGTGGCCGGTGCCAAAACCTCCGCACCCGTCACCTACTTTCCATTCAGCCTGAGCCATGCGGCCACGTGGACGGAGACCGCACACACCACCGAGTTGAACACCGCCATCGTCTTCAGCCTGCGCCGGATGGGGACGGACCAGTCCAATTTCAATCGTCGTCGTTTCAATGCGGACGACGGTTTCATCTACTACCGCGGAGATCTGGCGCACACGCAAAAGCTGCCAGGCGGTTTTGAAGCCTATGGCAAGATTCAAGGCCAGCTCAGTTCCGGCCCGCTGATCAACAACGAACAGCTCGCAGGCGGTGGCCTGGCCACGGTGCGCGGCTACCTTGAATCCACTGCGCTGGGAGATGGCGGTGTCTTTGGTTCAGCAGAGCTGCGCTCGCCCTCGCTGCTGTCTGACAGCGATGCTAAAGCCAACCAGTGGCGCTTCTACGTCTTTGCCGATGGTGGCCGTCTCAAGTTACGCAATGTGCTGCCCGGGCAGGAGTCCACCTTCGATCTTTTCAGCGTCGGGGCCGGCAGCCGCTTCCGCGTGCTGAATCATCTCAACGGCTCCGCCGACGTGGGCATTCCGCTGACCACCCAGGGCATCACGCGAGTCGGCGAAGTCCTCGTGACGCTCCGCTTCTGGGCGGAATTTTAATTTTCCATTTCTTCCAAACCAACGCGCATGATCAAACCTCTGCTTCAATCACTTGCCCTGCTGCTCTTTGCCGCGACCGCATCGTCTGCTGACACCGCCTGGTGGGATGCGAAGTGGACCACTCGCAAGAAGATCGACATCGACACCACCGGCAAGGGCGTGGCCATCGCCGAACCCATCGGCACCACGGCCGTGCTCGTGCGCCTGCATGAGGGCGTGTTCAGTTTCCTCTCCGCCAAGGAAGATGGCAGTGATCTGCGCTTCGTGGCGGATGATCACAAGACGCTGCTCAAACACCACATCGAGAAATGGGACGCGCTGCTCAATGAAGCCTACGTCTGGGTGCAGGTGCCAGAGCTTAAGCCCGCCAGCGCCACCAGCATCTGGCTCTACTACGGCAACACCGAAGCAGCGGCAGGTGAGCCGGCCAAGGAAACCTATGAGGCAAACACCACGCTGGTGTATCACTTTGCCGACACCTCCAAAGCTGGCGCAGACTCATCCGCCACGGGGGCGAATGCCGAAGGCACACCACCACCCGCCACCGGCTCGCTCATTGGCGGCGGTCTGCGCGTGTTCGGACAGGCCCCCATCAAAGTGCCAGCGCCACCGCTGCCGGAGTTTGCACCCGGAGCACCGCTGACCGTTTCCGCTTGGATCAAGCCCAGCGCCTTGCAGCCCAATGCCGTCATCTTCAGCCGCCGCGATGGCGCGAATGCCTTCATCCTCGGTCTCAACAACGGGATTCCGTTTGTGGAACTCAACAAGCAGCGCAGCAGCGAAGGTGCGCCCATCGTCGCCGGTGGCTGGCATCATGTGGCTGCAGTGGCGGATGCAGGAACGGTCACCTTGTATCTTGATGGCAAATCTTATGGCGCTTTGACCGCCGCCCTGCCGAGCCTCAAAACACCTGCCGAGATCGACAAGGACACCTCATCGGGTGCTGTCGGTTTCACGGGAGAAATTGATGAATTTCAGATCGCCAAAACAGCACGGCCTGCCGGCTTCATCCGCTTTGCCGCCGTGAATCAGGGCACCTCGGCGGACAAGGACAAGCTGATCACCATCGGCGCAGACGAGGCTTCGGATCACGAAGAGGAAGGGGAGATCATGAAGCATCTCTCCCTCATCACGGACATCTCCAAGGACCTCACCTTCGACGGCTGGGTGGTGATTTTCCTCTGCACAGTGCTGGCCATCGTCGGCTGGATCATTGCAGCCGGGAAGATCATGTACCTCAACACGATTGAGAAAGCCTCCAAGGAGTTCATGAAGCGCTGGGAAAAGATCTCCTCAGATCTCACCGCCATCGACACCGAGGATGAGGAGAGCATCAAAAACATCGGGGGCAGCATGAGCGCCAGGATGCAGAAGCTCATGCGCCAGTCGCCGCTGTATCAGCTCTATCACTTGGGCTCGCAGGAGATCAGCAACCGCATGAAATCCTTCCGCCAGGTGACCTTCAATCCTGCTGAAAAGAAGGAGCTCCAGGTGCTCAGCCTCTCGGGCCGTTCCATCCAGGCCATCAAGGCGGTGCTGCACGGCGGCATGGTGCGCGAGGTGCAGAAGCTCAATGGCAAGCTCGTCTTCCTCACCATCGGCATCGCGGGTGGTCCTTACCTCGGCCTCCTCGGCACCGTCATCGGGGTCATGATCACCTTCGCCGTCATTGCGAAATCCGGCGAGGTGGAGGTGAACTCCATCGCCCCCGGCATTGCAGGCGCGCTGCTCGCCACCGTGGCCGGCCTCGCCGTCGCCATTCCAGCCCTGTTCATCTACAGCTACCTCAGCTCACGCATCAAGGATGTCGTCTCCAACATGGAGACCTTCATCGACGAGTTCGTCACCAAGATGGCCGAACACTACAAGGAATAACCGCGCACCACCATGCAGGCCGACAACAAATCCTACGATGACATCAACGTCACGCCGATGGTGGACCTCTACCTCGTGCTGCTGCTGATCTTCATCATCATGACCACCGCAGGCGTGCAGGGCGTGAAGGTGAATCTGCCGCGCGGCGGCCCCTCCACCTCCAAGCCCATCGAAGGGCCAAAGATGCAGGCCATCACCGTGGACAACCAGGGCAACATCAAGCTCAACGCCACCGCCGTCACCATCGATGAACTCTCCGGCAAGCTGGAAGCCATCAAGGCCGCGACCCCGGACGTGCCCGTCGTCATCCGAGGCGACAGCGCCACTCAGTACCAGACCATCATGGACGTGCTCACCGCCGTGGGCCGCTCAGGCATCACCAACATCGGTCTGGCCACGCAGGCGGCAAAGAAATAATCCCGCACAGATCTACCACGCCATGGCATCACCTCACATAGATGACGAAGACGAAGAGCCCGGATTCATCCGGCGCTACTTCGTGCTGCTGATTCTCGGCGGGCTCGTGCTGGCTGGCGGTGTTTACTTTGCGGTCAATCACAAGCCGTCCAAGTCCGCACCCAGGAAGAAGGTGGACGTGGTCATGGTGATGCCGGTGCTGCCGCCGCCCCCACCTCCACCGCCGCCGCCTCCTCCCAAGGAAGAACCGCCGCCTGAGAAGGAGGAGGAAATGATCGCGCAGGAGGAGGTGAAGCCTGACGAACAAAAGCCCGATGACAAACCTGCCGAAAAGCCTTCGGATGAACCTCTCGGTACAGCCCTTGGCGGTGGCGATGGCAGCGGACTCGGTCTTGGCGGCGGCGGAGGTGGCGGCGGCATGCTCGGCGGTGGTGGTGGCAAAGGCGGCAGCAAATGGGGCTGGTACGCAGGCGCGGTGCAAAACCGCATCGCCGATGCCCTGCGTGCTCATCCGCTGACACGTCAGGCCGGATTCTCAAACGTGGTCAAAGTCTGGAGCGATGCCACCGGACGCATCACCCGCGTAAAGCTGAGCAGCAGCACGGGAGACAGAGCCGTGGATGCCGCCATCGAAAACGAAGTTCTTCGCGGACTCGTGCTCAGCGAACCGCCCCCCGACGGCATGCCCATGCCCATCAGCCTCCGACTCTCCGCCCGCAAACCGAACTGAGGCATGAACCCACGCGCAAAACTTTTCCCAATGCTGCCCACTCGCATCCATCATCTGGTCCTTCCCGGTTTGTTCGCATTCGCTGCCACAGCGTGGTCACAAACAGCGGCGCCCGCAAAACCAGCCCCCGTGCAGACAGACCCCGCACTCGTCGAAGCCTCTCTGCCGCTGCCCCAACAAATCGCCGCCGCTCCTCCTGCACCCAGTTACAAGGATCTGCCGCCGAATGAGTTGTTTGATCCCCGTGGAATGCCCGTCCCCACTGAGGCGCCTGCTGCACCACCACCCGTGGAAGAAGAGGAAGACGAACCCAGCATGGCCGAAAGCCTCGCGGTGAATCTGGTCAAGCGCATGGTGGAGCGCGGCATGATGACCAAGGAGGATGCACAGGATCTCTTCCGCGTGGCCGAGGCAGACGTGGCCGCCGCCAAAGCGAAGCGCAGGGAGCGCAAAGCCGCCGAGCAGGAGTTTGCGCGCGCCACGGGCATCCCCGCAGCCGCTGCCGCAGGCGGTGCAGCCGGAGCCATCGCCGCAGACAGTGAAAAGATCCGCGTCACCTACGTGCCGGAGTTTGTGAAGAATGAGCTGCGCGAGCAGATCAAAGATGAACTCGTGCTCGAAGCCAAAAAGGGCGGCATCCTTTCCCCCACTCTTCTGCCGGAGTGGGTCAGTGCCTGGCATCCCTTTGTCGACTTCCGCATGCGGTATGAGTATGACAGCTTTCCTGCCGGCAATGATGTGAGCGGGGCCTTCCCGAATTTCAACATCATCAACACCGGGGCGCCTTACGACACCAGCAGCACGCAGTTTGCTCCGCAGATCAATGCCGACCAGGATCGCGAGCGCGTGCGTCTGCGTCTGCGTCTGGGCACCGAAATTGATCTCGGGGATCACTTCACCATGGGCGTGCGTGTCGGCACCGGTGACAGCAATTCCCCGGTCTCAGGCAATCAATCTCTTGGCAGCACCAACACCGCGCCCGGGGGAAATTTCAGCCAGCAGGGCGGCCAGTTCTCCAAGTATGCCATCTGGCTTGATCGCGCTTTCCTGAAGTGGGAGCCCGTGGACGCTTTTTCGTTCACCATCGGCCGCTTTGACAATCCCTTCTTCTCCACCGCCGCCATCTGGTCCGAAGACATCGGCTTCGACGGCGTCGTGCTGAAGAGCCGCTACAACGTGCATGACGGCCTTGAGCCCTTCCTCACGCTGGGAACTTTCCCCATCTTCAACACCGATCTCAACTTCGCCTCGAATCAGCCCTCCAAGTTTCAAAGCCGGGACAAATGGCTGCACGCAGGCCAGGTGGGTGTGGACTGGAAGATCAGCAAGGACTGGCATGCCAAAGTCGCAGCCGCCTACTACCACTTCCAAAACATCGAAGGCGTGCTCTCCAGTCCTTACGCACCCCAGAATGCGGAAGACCAGGGCAACACCGACAGCTCCCGCCCCACCTTTGCGCAGAAGGGAAACACCTACCGCCCCATCCGCAACATCGTCGCCAATGCCACCAACGGCTTCGGCACCACGAATCAGTTTCAGTACTACGGCCTCGCAACACCGTTCCGTGTGGCCGCCGTCACCGCCCGCCTCGACTACAACGGCTTCGAGCCCTTCCAGGTCTCTTTGATGGCCGAGTATCTGCAAAACCTCGCATTCAACCGGTCGGCCATGAATGCCATTGCGGTCAACAATCGCAGTTCCGGCGGATTCGCCGGTGGCAACAAGGCATGGGACATCCACCTGCGCTTTGGCACGCCAGAAATGCACAAGCGCGGCGACTGGATGACCTACCTTGGCTACACGCATCGCGAATCCGACTCCGTGGTGGACGGCTTCAACGACCAGAACTTCGGCGGCGGCGGCACCAATCTCGAAGGCTACACCATCGGCGGCGCCATCGCTCTCTCTCCTCGCGTCAATGCCGCGCTGCGCTGGATGAGCGCCAATCAGATCGCCGGTCCGCAGTTCAAGGCCGACATCCTTATGTTCGACATCAACGCCAAGTTTTGATCATGAAACACACTCACTTCATTCTCCCTGTCTTGTTGCTGTGGGCCGCAGGCCTGCTGCATGCGGAAGACCTCACTCCCACGGAGCAGCGCCTGAGCCAGTCCTTGAAAGGTATCGCCGTGCGTCTGCGCGCCGTGGAGACAGATCGTGCCAATCTGCAGGCGGTGCAGTCGCAGAACGACATCACCATCAAGCAGCAGGCCGATGAGATTGAAGCTCTGAAGAAAAAGCTCGCTGCCGCCACGAAGCAGGCGGCGGCAGATCAGGATGCCGCGCGCAAATCCATCGACGGACTCAATGCCAAACTGGAAGTGCGTGAAAACGAAAACGCCCAGTACAAAAAGGCCCTGGAGAAATGGAAAGAAGGCTTCAACAAAGCCGCCATCATCGCCCGTGCCAAGGAAGACGAACGCGCCAAAGCCGTGGCCAGCGTGACCGATCTGCAAAACAAAGTGGCCGACCGCGAACGCAAAAATCTGGAACTCTACCTGATCGGCAGCGAGATCCTCGAACGCTACAAAAACTACGGCCTCGGCAAAGCCCTGCTGGCGCGCGAGCCCTTCACCGGCACCAACAAGGTGAAGCTGCAAGCCCTCGTGCAGGACTACGCGGACAAGCTGCAGGACAACAAGCACAGCCCCTTTCATGACGATGCCGTCAAATCCGGCGCGCCACCCGCCACGAAGCCATGACCCACGCGCGTCATCTCCTGTTCCTGCTGGCATTCACGGCTGCACCGGCCGATGAAGCAAAACTGCTGGTGAGTTCAGGCGGTGTGGAGATCTCGGTCGAGGATATACGCGCCTCATTGGAGACGCTGGATGCGCGCCAGCTTGCCGCTGTGCGCGAAGACAAAGTGCTGCTGGAGCAGGTGGTGCGTTCATTCATCGCCCAGCATCTCGTTTTGAACCAGGCTTTGGAGAAGAAGTGGGATGAAGAGCCTCAGGTCGTTGCACGGCTGAAACGTGCGCGCGATACCGCGCTGACCCAGAGCTATCTGGAGTCCGTGTCGCAGCCGCCCGCCCACTTTCCTGACGAGGACGAACTCAAAGCCGCCTACGAACTGCGCAAGCCCTCGCTACTGGTGCCGCGCAGCTACTGCATGGCGCAGGTCTTTGTGCCGGTGGCTCCCAATGCGGATGCAAACGCGCAGCAGCAGGCGAAGGAAAAAATCAAGGCCGCAGAGCGCTCAGTGCGTGACGGAAAAAATTTCGTGGAGATTGGCTGGCTCACGGAAAATCAAATCCAGCCCGAAATTCGAACGAAGATGCCCGTGCTGAAGTCGAACATCACGTCTCAGCCCATCCGGCTCGATGACGGCTGGCACCTGCTGAAGGTGCTGGAAACGCGCGAATCCTATACCCCCACACTGGATCAGGTTCGCGCCCAGTTACGCGTGACGTTACGCAACGAGCGCCTCCGCGAAAACACCCAGGCCTATCTGGCCCGGCTGCTCAAAGAAACCCCCATCGTTCTCGATCAGGCGGCGCTCCAGCGCGTGCTGCCGGCTCAGGCGAACTGAACTTCCCATTTTTTGTCATGACACCTTTTGCCACTTTCCGACGTCTCAGGAAGCGCCATGCCGTGTCTCACACGGTCGGCGTTTTCATCATCTCAATGCTCGTGGCCTTGCAGCCGGTGCAGGCGGATATTCTGCGTGGCGGCGGGGCAGGGGCCTCGCCCGCAGTGACTACGCCGGGCGTGGATCCCGTAGCCACTGCCGAGGCGGTGAATGCCGGGCGCGCCAATGCCAGCGACATCCTCGTGCGCGCCGCAGAGGCTGCTCACTCCATGCAGCTCATGCAGGAGGCCGCGCGTGCGCTGGCGGTCAGCGGTCCGAATCATCTTGCCCCCACGCTGCCGGACGTCCCCAATGGCCTCACCACCGGCGGCCTTGTCGTAGATCCTGCAGTGGCTGCCAATGCAGCCCTGTGGTCCGGTGCCAACCAGCCCACTCAAGCGACCAGTGCAGGCCACACCACCGTCACGGTGCAGCAGACGGCGCAGCAGGCCCTGCTGCAATGGCAGACCTTCAACATCGGCAAGGACACCACGCTGAAGTTTGATCAAAGCGCCGGCGGAGCCAACGTCGGTCAGTGGATCGCCTTCAATTTCATCAATGATCCCACCGGCAATCCCACGCAGATTCTAGGTTCCATCGAGGCCGCAGGGCAGGTGTATGTGATCAATCAAAACGGCATCATCTTCGGCGGCAGCAGCCAGGTGAACACCCACACGCTGGTGGCCTCCTCACTGCCCATCAACACAAACCTCATCAGCCGTGGTCTGCTCAACAATCCCGACGCGCAGTTTCTCTTCACCGCACTGGCATTGCCCGCGGGTGGTGATGGCACTCCCGCGTTCACGCCGCCTGCCGCGCCTGCGGGCGGGCGCATCGGCGATGTAACCGTGCAGGCCGGCGCGCAGATCGAAGCTCCCACCACCGATGCCAACGTGGGTGGTCGTGTCATGCTGGTGGGACCGAACGTGACAAACAACGGCTCCATTTCCACGCCAGACGGCCAGACCATTCTCGCCGCCGGATTGCAGGTGGGTTTCACCGCCCATGCCAGCACGGACGCCAGCCTGCGCGGACTGGATGTGTATGTCGGTGCCGTGGTGGATCCGGCCTCGCTCATTCCGGCCTATGCCGGAACAGCGACCAACAGCGGCGTGGTCGATACACCACGCGGGAATGTGACCGTCACCGGCAAGGAAGTGAACCAGACCGGCGCGATCACCAGCACCACCTCCGTCGCGCTGAACGGACGCATTGATCTGCTGGCCAATTACGGCGCGCTCTCCAATACCAACGCACAGACGAAGGCGACGAATCCCTTCCTCTTTAACAACTCCGGCCACGTCACCATCGGCGCAGGCAGTGTGATGCAGATCCTGCCAGAGTGGGCCAGCACGGAGACCGTGGTCGGCACGGAGCTGGCGCTGCGTTCCCAGATCAACATCCAGGGCCTCACCGCCTACTTTGGAGCCAATGCCACCGTGCTGGCACCCAATGCACTCGTCAGCGTGGAGGCAGGTGTGTGGGACTACGTGCCCGGCACTCCGCCGCAGAGCTTCTTCATCCACAATGGCGGTCAGATTTATCTGGATGCTGAAGCCGTGATCAACGTGGCCGGTTCGTCTGACGTCAATGTGCCCGTGACGCAAAATCTCATCACGCTGCAGCTGCGCGCGGCGGAGCTTGCGAATTCACCCCTGCAGCGCAACGGCGTGCTGCGCGGCCAGACCATCACGGTGGACATCCGCGAGACCGGCATCTACAACGGAAAAGCCTGGGTGGGCACGCCGCTGGCGGATGTGTCCGGGTATGTGAACCTCATCCAGCGTACCGTGGGTGAACTCACCACCGCAGGCGGCACGGTCAATCTGCACGCCGGTGGTTCGGTGGTGGTGCAGAACGGGGCGGAGATCAACACCTCGGCTGGCTGGATCAACTTCACCGGCGGCACCGTCCAGACCACGAAGGTCATCACCGGCGGCCTCATCATCGACATTTCGGATGCCACTCCCAATCTGGTATATGATGGCATCCTCGACAGCGCCACGATGGTGAATGATCTCACCTGGGCCGTCTCCACCACCTTCAATCACTCCATCATTCCCTCCACGTCCTACCTGGACCCGGGCAATGTGCAGGGCGCGGACGGAGGACGGCTCCACATCACGGCTGCATCGGCTGCGCTTGACGGGCGTTTTCTCGGCGTCACGATTTCCGGCCCTGCGCAGCGTGGGATCGGGCCCGCGCCAGGTGAGTTCAGCCTGAAGTTTGAAGCCCAGCGCCTCACCCGCAGCAGCTATCCGGTGTTTTCGCCCACACCACCCACGGTCACTTTCCAATCCGGCGTGGTGCAGGCACCTGCCGCCGCCTTTGCTCTGGACGGCACAGGCAGGCCGCTGGCCCTTAGCGCGGCTCGTCTGGCGGATGTTTTTCTCTCACCGGAATTGCTGACAACGTCCGGCTTTGGCAGCCTGACCGTGAGCAACGGGGAAGGGCGCATCATCGTTCCTGAAGGCGTGTCTCTTGCCGCCGCGCTGCACGGAGACATCACTCTCACCGGCGCGAATCTGGACATCCTGGGTTCCCTGAGCGCACCGGGTGGCAGCATCCATCTCACGGCGTTGAACATCTCACCCGCGCAGGCGGCTGATCTGAGCCTGCTCGGAGATCTGGCCGTGGAGCCGCCGCCGAATCCAGGGCGCGGCGTGCTGCTGCTAGGAGCAAAGGCTCGGCTCACAACGGCGGGCACCTTAACGGATGACAGCACCACGAATCTGGACGTCACGCGCTCCGCGTATGTCACCACCGGTGGTGTGATCAGCCTCAAGGCCTACAGCGCCAGTCTCACCACCGGCAGCGTGGTGGATGTTTCCGGCGGAGTGTACCGAAACGCAGAGGACGAAGTTTCGTTTGGTGATGCAGGAGCGATCACCATCCACGTCGGCCAGGACCCCATCGTGCAATATGTGCGCGGCGGAAGCTTCACGCAGTTTGGCTCCACCCTGCTGGGTTATTCCGGCGCGGAAGGAGGCACGCTGGATGTGCTGGCACCGCTGCTGCAGGTTGGGGGCGCAGCCCTGCGCGCCGACTCGCTCGTGCTGCAGCCGGAGTTCTTCACGCGCGGCGGCTTTTCACACTACAAGCTTTCCGGACTGGGTGCGCCGTCTGGCGGCGGAGCCGGTCAGTTTTTGCCGGCGGTTTACATCGCTTCCGGTGCGGTCATTCAGCCTGTCGCAGACAGCTTCACCCTGTCGCAGGGGCCGGTTCTGGGCACCACCCTCGTGCGTCAGCCTGTGGGACTGCGCAGCGCGATGAGCCTTGAATTCGCCGCCCCCGGTGTGTCCGGCGTCGCAGGCCTCGATGTGCGTGGTGACATCCTCCTCGATCAAAATGCCGCCATCATCACCGACCCGCACGCCTCAGTGACTTTGAACGGACAAACGGTGACTGTGCTCGGCAGGATCGAAGCCTCCGGTGGCAACATCACCATCAAAGGCAGCAGCGATTCCTTCCCCCTGCTGTTTCCTGACCAGACCCGCGCGCTGACCACCGTTTACATCGGCTCTCAAAGCGTGCTCTCCGCCAAAGGCACCACGGTGCTGGTGCCGGACGAGTTTGGCCGCAAGGTGGGCTCCGTTCTCGCCGGTGGTGACATCACCATCCACGGAAACATCGTTGCCGCTGCCGGCGCGGTGATGGATGTGTCGGGTTCCAGCGACGTGCTGGACTTTCATCCCTCCGCCGCCAATCCACAGATCACCTATCTGGTGCCACCCACCAGCGGCCTCACCACCCCTCTCTTTACCATCCAGCCAGTGTCTGTCCGGGTGGACAGTGACGGCGGCAGCATCAGCTTGGAAGGCGGGCAGTTGCTGGCATCAGATGCCACGCTGCGCGGCTTCGCAGGCGGGACCACCGCGCTGGGCGGTACGCTGTCCGTCTCATCCGGCCGCTTTTACATCCCTCTGGATCCGCAGCCGCTGCTGGACACCAACTTGATCGTCAAGCAGGGCGGACTCACCATCCAGACACTGCTGCCTGACAACGCCACCGCCATCGGCCGTGCGTTGCAAGGCGCGGGCGGCTCCGCCCTTTTCAGCCGTGGGTATTTCACCGCCGACTCGTTCAACTCCAGCGGCATGGATTCATTGATTCTCGCTGGCAAGACTGAGTTCAGTGGTGCCGTCACCATCAATGCGCGCGGCACAGTGTCGGTGGGCGCGGCAGGATTCCTCGTCGCCGATGCGGCAGTGGGAATCAATGCATCATCCGTGATTCTGGGCGCTTCCTTCGTGGTGCCGGTGCTGCCGGAAGATGCCGCCTCCCAGGTGCCGTTTACCGGTACACCGCCGACCTCCGGCACCGGCAGCCTGAATGTGAATGCCGGGCATGTGGAGGTGGGTTCACTCGCGCTGCGCAATATCAGCACCGCCAGCATCTCCGCAAATGCAGGGGACATCGTGGGCAATGGCGTGCTGACCATCGCCGGCCAACTCACGCTCACTGCTGGTCAGATTTACGCACCCACGGCATCGCAGTTCACGGCCGTGGCTTATGGTGCGAGTTCCTCCATCACCACCTTGTTTTCCGGCACCACGCGGCAGCTTCCGCTTTCCGCCGGCAGCATCCTGAGCCTGTATGCCACCACCATCAATCAAGGCGGCGTATTGCGTGCACCTTTTGGCACGATCAATCTCGGCTGGGACGGCACCGGCACGGCTCCGGTGGATCTGCTCACCGGCGGCACGCTGTCCATGCCGGTCACCACGCAGCTCACGCTCGCGGCAGGCAGCGTCACCTCCGTTTCCGCCATTGATCCCATCAGCGGCCAGGGCGTGGTCATTCCCTATGGCGTGAGTTTTGACGGCACCTCATGGATCGACCCGCGTGGTGTGGACATCACTGCCAGCGGACTGCCGGAGAAGATCATCCATGTTTCCGCCAAAAACATCACCACGAATGCCGGATCACTGGTGGATCTGCGCGGCGGTGGCGATTTGATGGCCTATCGCTGGATTCAAGGCAACGGCGGCACGTTCGACATCCTCGCCACCGAAGGCAGCTTTGCCGTGATCCCCGGCTACCAGGCCGACTACGCCCCGTTTGCCCCCTTCAACAACGATGTGAAAGGCAGCACGCAAACGCCCAATCTCATCCTGCCCGCAGGCAAGGGGTATGCCAACAGCACGCTTCATGTCGGAGACCGCATCTACCTTACTGCCAGCAACAATCTGGCAGCGGGTGTTTACACTCTGCTGCCCGCGCGCTACGCGCTGCTGCCAGGTGCCGTGCTTGTCACGCCCAAGGCGGGCGCCGCGCCCGTGGGCACCCAGGAGCTGCCGGGCAACGTCAGCCTCGTCTCCGGTTATCAGTTCAATGATTTGAACACCTCGCGCACGGTGCCCACGCTTGCCTCGCGCTACGAAGTCATCGGCCAGTCCGTCATCAATGCCCGCTCCGATTACGATCTCTTCTCCGCCAACACCTTCCTCCAAAACAGCGCCCTGAGCCTGAATGTCACTGTGCCGCAACTCCCGCAGGATTCCGGCTACCTGCTCTTCCAGGCGGCGCAATCCATGAGCCTGCTCGGCAGCGTGGCCTCCGTGCCTCTCAATGCCGCGGCGCGTGGTGCCTCCATCGACATCACCGCGCCTCTGAACATCTCCATCACCAGCAGCGTGGGTGCTTCAGTTCCAGGCACCATCTCGCTCAATGCCGGCGTGCTCAGCGCTTTCGCCGCAGACAGCCTGCTCATCGGTGGCCGCCGCACGCGGGATGCCACGGGCTTCAGCATCACCACGCAGAGCACCAGTGTCACGGTGGACAATGCAGGCGCGGCTCTCCGTGCGAAGGATGTCACCCTGGCCACCACCGGAGTCGTGAATCTGGCCGCCAGTGCTCAGATCTCTTCCAGCGGCACGGCTTCCAGCACCGCCGATACTTTCAATCTCAGCGGCAACGGCTCTCTCGTGCGTGTCTCCCAGAGCACGGCCGCTCCCGTCATCCGCACCGGCACCACCAACGCCGCTGGGCCTGCGGTGAACATCGCCTCAGGCGTCCAGCTCACAGGTTCCAGCATCGTGCTGGACACCACGGGCATCACCACGCTTGATCCCGCCGCGACGCTCAGTGCCGGCAGCTACGCCCTCAACAATGCGCGCATCAGCCTCCAGTTTGACAATCCCGGCGCGCTGCAGTCTTCCCCCGGCCTCGTGGTGAATTCCGCGCTGCTCAGCAGCCTCGGCGGTGCCACCTCACTTTCCTTGCTGAGTTATTCCTCCATCGACATCTACGGCACCGGCACGATGGGCGGTGCGGCTCTCGCCTCGCTGAATCTGAGCGCTGGCGAAATACGCGGCTTCAACCAGGCCGGTGGCACGGCGGTGATTCAAGCCCGCGACATCTTGCTCAACAACGCCGCCAATGCCGTCGCTGCCGGTGGGGTGACGGCGGCCACGGGCCAGCTCACCTTTGCAGCCACGACCCTGCGTCTGGGTGTGAATCAGCTCTCCATCGAGCAGTTTACCACGGTGAATTTAAACGCCGCGCAGAGCCTCACGGGACAGGGCGCCGGCGGACTCAGCGTGCAGGGCGCGCTGGTGGCTCGCACACCGCTGGTCGTGGGTGCCTCCGGCGCGGTTCGCACCCTGGCGGCCACTGGCAGCCTCTCACTGCTTTCTTCCGGCGGAGTGGTGGTGCCTGCGGGCGGTCTGGGATCAACGCTCAGCATCACTGGGGCCAGTGTGCAAATCGCCACGCCGGTGTGGCTGCCCAGCGGTTCCTTCTCCGCGCTCGCCACCGCCGGAGACGTGACGGTGGCCGCAGCGCTGGATGTGTCCGGTTCCGCTCAGTCCTTCTTCGATGTCACCAAGTACACAGATGCCGGAGCCGTCAGTCTCACTTCAAACACCGGCAATGTCGTGATCACCTCGCAGGGCAGCATCAACGTCTCTGCCAATCCGCTGTCTGGCAATGCCGGCACGCTCGCCGTTGCCACGCCCACCGGCTCATTCACCATCGGCGGCACCTTGTCCGGCCAGGGCGGCGCGGGTGGAAAAAACGGCATGTTTGTGCTCGATGTCGCTGCACTGCCCTCGCTTGCCAGCTTGAGCGCAGCGCTCACCGCCGCGTCCTTCACCTACAGCCAGAATCTTCGCGTGCGCACTGGCGATGTCGCTGTGGACGGCACCGTGAAGTCCTCCAGCTTCAGTCTGGCGGCGGATCAGGGCGGCATCACCGTCAGCGGCACCATCAATGCCTCCGGCACCACCGGCGGCACCATCAGCCTCGCCTCGCGTGGCGATCTCGTCCTGACAAACGGCTCTCTTCTCACCGTGGCGGCCCAGAAATTCGACAGCGCAGGCAAAGGCGGCCAGATCAACTTGGAATCCGGCACCCAGCTCAACGGAGTCGTCGGCACAGGCCGCGTGGACATTCGCACAGGCTCCACCCTGAATCTTTCCGTCGCCGCCAAAGTCGCAGGCTCCGAATCCACCGTGGGATCCAGCGCCTACCAGGGCCAGTACAGCGGCAAGCTGCACATTCGTGCACCGCAGAACACTACATTCAACAACGTGCTCATCAATCCGATCAACGGCACCCTCATTGATCCTTCGAGCATCGTCATCGAGGGCTACCGCCTCTACAATTTCACCAGCGCCAATGCCATCATCCGCGCCGGCACGACCACCATCGCGGGGGAGGCCATCAACACGACGACGCTGCAGACCCAGGCCACCTCGTGGTTTGGCGCAGGCAATGTGAACTACACCACCATGTTCAATGCACTGCTGGCCAACAACACCTCGCTGCAGGGCGTGTCGGTCATCGTGCCCGGCATCGAAATCAGCAACACCGTCGGCAGCATCAGCTTGGGCACAGCCACGAGTACTTCCGTTTCTGACTGGGATCTCTCCACCTTCCGTTTCGGCCCCAACAGCGCCCCCGGTGTCCTCACTTTGCGTGCCTCAGGCGGCATTACCTTCTTCAATGCCTTGAGCGATGGCTTCACGCCATTTGCCACCGCGCCCGCCGGCCAGCAGTTGTGGCAGGGCCGTCCGATGACCGCCTCCGCACTGCTGCCCTTCAACACCCAGAGCTGGAGCTACCGCATCACCGCTGGAGCTGATTTTTCCGCGGCCAATTTCCGCGCCGTTCTGCCAAACATCACCAAAACCGGTGCTGGCAGCAGCAATGTCATCACGGTCAGTGATGTGACGGGCGTGGCCGTCGGCCAGGGCGTGGTCGGCTTGAATATTCCCTCCGGCGCTGTCGTCACCGCCATCAATGGCAACCAAGTCACCCTCAGCCTTTCGGTCACCGCCGCCATGCCAGCCAATACCACCATCACCTTTGGCCGTTCGGTCGTGGTCGGCAAGAGCGGCGGCACCATGGTCGCCAGCGGCGGCAACAATGCGCTCACCGGAAACGTCATCGCTTCCGGCAACGGGCTGTACCAGGTCATCCGAACCGGCAGCGGAGACATCGACATCTCGGCGGGGCTCAGCGTGCAGCTGGCCAATCAGTTTGCCACCATTTACAGCGCCGGCACCCGCGTCACCGATCCCACGCTCGGCGGAACCTTCCAGGTGCAGGGTCTCACTCAGGTCGGCGGCACGGACACCCTGGGGGCCGCCCAGCAGAACTACGGCGCTTTCTACAGCGCGGCAGGCGGCAATGTCACCCTTCAAGCCGGGGCCAACATCGAACGCACCGGCGTCAGTTCCTCCCGCGAACTGCCCAACAACTGGCTCTACCGCCGTGGTTATGTCGATCCCGTCACCGGCCTGTTCCGCCCCACCGGAGCCAGCACCACCATCGTGGGCTCCACCACTTGGTGGGTCGATTACAGCAACTTCTTTGAAGGCGTCGGCGCGCTGGGCGGCGGCAACGTCACGCTCACCGCAGGGAACAACATCGTGAACATCGATGCCGTGGCCCCCACCAATGCGCGCATGAGCAACGGCTCCGCATTTCCAGCCACCTCTCCCCAGGCTCTCGCAGTGAATCAAACCATGCTCGAACTTGGTGGAGGCAATCTCACTGTGAGCGCCGGGAACAACATCGACGCCGGAGTTTACTACGTCGAGCGCGGGCAGGGCGTGCTCGACGCTGGCGGCCAGATCACCACCAATGCCACACGCTCTCTCGGCGTCATCAACACCAGCACCGGTGCCAATGCGGTGCTGAACTCCAACGCCTGGCTGCCCACCACCTTGTTTGTGGGGAAAGGCGGCTTTGATGTCACAGCGCGTGGCGATCTTCTGCTCGGGCCCGTGGCCAATGTCTTCCTCCTTCCACAGGGCGTGGGCAACAGCTACTACAACAAGACCTACTTCTCCACCTATGCGGCAAACAGTTACGTCAATGTCTCCAGCCTCGGCGGCACACTGACCCTGCGCCAGAGCGCCTATGTGCAGGGGGCCGTCACTCCGCTCCTGCAGGCATGGGCCAGCACGCAGCAGTTGCTGGGTGTCGCTGCCACTTCCTCCGGCTTCTCCCAGCCCTGGCTGCGTCTGGCAGAGACGGACGTGACGCCCTTCAGCACCATCGTCTCCCTGCTGCCACCGACGTTGCGCGCCACCGCCTACAATGGGGACATCAAGCTGGCTGGCAACGTCACCCTCTTTCCCTCCGCCACCGGCACGCTGGATCTCCTCGCACGCGGCGCGGTCAATGGTCTGCAGCCGCTGGGCATGAACACCAGCACCGGGCTCATCACCTGGGGCACGGCCAGGATCAATGTCTCGGACGCCAATCCCGCCTCCATCCCCGGCATCAGCAATCCCTTCTCCTACCTCAGCCTGTTCACCAATCCGGCTGATCGCACCACCGCCCAGTTCAGCCAGACCAAAGTCACGCTCAAGTTCCTCGATTTCATTGACCGCCTGTTCAGCGAATCGGGTGCCACCCTCGGCACGAATGCCGTCCTGGCCAGCAGGCAGGCACGCCACACCCAGGGGCTCCTGCATCTCAATGACACCGCGCCCGTGCGTCTCTACGCCGCAGGCGGGGATCTCACCGATCTGACCTTGTTCGCACCCAAGGCAGCGCGAGTGCTGGCCGTGCGTGACATCAGCGATGTGGCGCTCTATTTGCAAAACCTCTCCGCCCAGGATGTCTCCGTCGTCTCCAGCGGGCGTGACATCATTGCCTACAATGCCAGCACGCAGTCCCGTGTGACGGCCGCCTCCGCGCCCAATGAACTCAATGCCCTCACCGGCGGCGTCCTCAGCGGCGACATCCAGATCAGCGGCCCGGGCACGCTGCAGGTGCTCGCCGGACGCCATCTGAATCTCGGCACGGGCTCTCGCGATGAAGCCTCCGGTCTCGGACTCGGCATCACCAGCATTGGCAATGGCCGCAATCCCTTTCTGCCTTTTGCCGGTGCCAGCATCGTCGCCGGTGCAGGCATTGGTTTTGCCGCCGGATTGAGCAGCAGCAGCCTCGACTTCACCAGCTTCATCAATACTTACATCCTGGGGCCGGACGGTGCAGACTATCTCGCGCAGATCACCTCGAACTCCGCCGCGCCAGTCACGCCCGCCAGTTTTGCTTCGCTGCCCGTGGAGGAGCAGCGGCGCATCGCCCTGGAAGTTTTCTATCTCGTCCTGCGGGATGCCGGGCGTGACGTCAACACCCTCGGCTCCGCGGCCTATCAGGACGGCTATGCCGCCATCCAGTCCCTCTTCACGGGCACCGCGTGGAGCGGGAATATTTCCACGCAGTTCCGCGACATCCGCACCAAGAACGGCGGCAACATCAGCCTCTTCGCACCGGGTGGCGGTCTCACCCTCGCCTCCTCCGTTCCTGCGGGCACCACGCCCGGCATCCTCACTGATGCCGGCGGCAGCATCTCGATCTTTGCCCACTCCAGCGTCAATCTCGGCATCTCGCGCATTTTTACGCTCAAAGGCGGCAATGAAATCATCTGGTCCAGCACCGGGGACATCGCCGCAGGTTCTTCTTCCAAAACCGTGCAGGCCGCACCACCCACGCGTGTCATCATTGATCCGCAGAGTGCCAACGTCGCCACGGATCTCGCCGGTCTTGCCACCGGCGGCGGCATCGGCGTGCTCGCCTCCGTCAAAGGGGTGCCTCCCGGCAGTGTGGATTTGATCGCACCGACCGGTGTCGTGGATGCGGGAGACGCGGGCATTCGTGCCACGGGCAATCTCAACATCGCCGCCAATCAGGTGCTCAATGCCAGCAACATCACATCCGGTGGCACCTCCTCCGGCACTCCAGTGTCCTCCGTCTCCGCTCCCAACATGGCCGCCGTGGCTTCCGCCGCAAACGCAGGCGCCGCCACCTCCAATGCCGCCAACGCCACCCAGACATCCCAAAATCAGCTCCCGCTCAATCAGCAGTCGCTGCCATCCATCATCACCGTTGAAGTGCTCGGCTATGGCGGCGGGGATGACGACGAGCGCCGGGAGTCGGGAGCCGAGTGACCTGACACTTTTGGATCATCTGTCATGAACGCTCCTTCTGAAGAATCACCCACGACCACACGGCGAAATCCGTCCGAGCTTGCTTTGCTGGGAGGATTTGGCCGAACCGTCAAAGTGCTCGGCGGAGTACTCATCCTGCTGGTCATCGGCCTGCTCTTTGGCCGCAAAGCATGGAAAGCCAGCCAGCGCAATGAGGCGCGTGCGCAGGTGCAGGATGCGAGGCTGGCGATTGATAAAAAGGAGTGGGCGAATGCCGCCGAACTCATCCGCCATGCCAGGGCGGTGCTTCAGGAAGATCCCGAACTCCTCCGCGTTCTGGTGGACTATCTCGACAAGACAGGGCTTGATCCCGTCCTCGAGATCCAGGCTCTCCAGTCTTTGCAGGCGCAGGGCCGTCAGCAGCCCGGAGATGTCATTCTCGCCGGACGTGCGCACGTGCGCAAAGGCGACCTCGTGGCCGCACGTGACGTGTGGCAAAAACTGCCCGCAGAGCAGCAAACGACCCCGGACGCCCTCAAGCTCAAAGCTCAGATCCTCAGCCAGGAAGGCGGCGCAGAGGCGTCGGGAAAGCTCCAGCAGCTCGCCACCCAAAAATCAGCGGACGATCCTCAATCCGCCCTCATGATCGCGATTCGTGATCTTGAGAGCGGCTATCCCGCCATGGCAGCCTCAGGACGGGCACGCCTCTGGCAGTTCGCAAATCGGGACGACGAAGCCGGAATGCAAGCCATCCGGCACCTGCTGACAACGACAGGGCTGACCGTGGCCGAGGTGCAGCAGCTTCAGCAACGGCTCCAAAAACATCCTCAAACAACGCTGGCAGATGAACTGGGCGCGCTCTCCGCCCTCATGCGCCTTGATCCAGCGCGTCGCTCACAGCTTCTCGATGAAGTGATCGAGCGCCGTCAGGACGCCGGATTCGAAATCAAAGTGGTCATTGCCCGCTGGCTGGCCCAGGAGAAAGAGCATGAACGACTGACCAAGCTGCTGCCGGCGCAGCGCATGATCCAGTCCAATGAGCTTTTTCCCATCTACCTTCAGGCGCTGGCCGAGTCCGGGCGCTGGCAGCAGATGCACGAACTGCTCAAGCGCCCGCAGGGACTGCCCATGGCCGTGGAAGGGATCACCGTCTGGCGGGCGCTCGCCAGCAGCCGTCTGCAGCCGGATCTCAAGCAGGCGGCTGCAGAATTGAAGCTGGCCATCAAGCAGGCTGCCAGCACGAAAAACTTCGGCCCTCTGCGTGCCGCCGCCCAGGTGGCTGAGGATCTGGAAATGTGGGACATTGCCATGGAAGGCTACCTGCAGCTCGCACAACCGGAAAGCCCGCAGGAACTCGACATGCTGGAAAAATGCTGGCAGATCGCCGGGCGTCTGGGGGACTCCGGCCGCCTGCTCAACACCGCCCGCAAACAAAGCTCCCTCCGCCCCACCAGCCGGTATTTTGCCAGCAGGCTGGATTACCTCAGGCTGCTGCGCGGGGAGGAGATCGAGTCCACCGCCAGTGATCAGGGCGTGAATCGTGCCGACGAAAAAGGTGGCGGCACTCTGGAGGCGCTGGTGGCCGCCATGAAAGCCTACCGCCTCGGCAATGCCGCGCTCACCAAAGCCAGCCTCATGCAGGTGCGGGATGCCGCGTCTCTGCCTGCAGGACAGCGTGCGGTCTATGCAGGCCTGCTCGCCTCGGTGGGGGATCCTGCACGTGCTTATCAACTGGCGGAGAAAATATCTTCCACGCTTCTCATTGCCGAGGAGCAGGCGTTTCTGCGCAAGGCGCTTTGAGCGGCGGGCGTGTGCCCTCGGTGCAGCTCTGGAAAACTGCCTGTTTTTTTGCAAATTCCTACTCGACAGGTCAAATTAAGCGGCTACTGAATCCTGACTCAAAAAGTATGAGTTAGAATCCCGAGGTGTCCACGCCAGGGAAGCGGCTGATCCTGACCATGGAAAGCCTCCACAACGACTTTGAACCCATCCATCCACCCTGCTGCGGGAAGGTGCTGGGCCTTCAGGGTTACTGAACCTCCAGCAGGCATTTAGGACGACCCGCCCAGGGAGTTCAACCAACCAACGGACCCCGGTTTCCTGCCGCATTGCCACCAGGCAGTGGCACCCGCCTCGGTCCACTCATCCAACAATAAGAAACATCCTATGAAAATAAATCGAACATCCTGGCTGGCTGCAGGCCTCTCCCTGCTGCTGGCTTCTTTCGTGCCGGCGGCGCGGGCGGCGACCGTCGCATATACCACTGGGGACCTCGTCCTCGCCTTCCGTGCGGACGGTGGAACGGGGACCTCGCAAAGTCTCTTGATCGACATCGGTGCCGCCTCCCTCTACAACGCCGCAGTTGGCAATCCGAACCTGGTGCTCAATGTGGGGACCTTCGGCGCGGATCTCGTCTCCACTTATGGTGCCAACTGGTATGACCGCACGGATCTTACCTGGTCTGTCTTCGGTGCCAACGACACGTCAAGCCCCAATGCCATCCTCTATGCCTCCCGTGCTGAGACCACTTTTGGTACAGCGGCGAGTGCTTGGCCGACATTGACCGACCCGGGGGACCGCACGAACACACGCACAAACATCTCCCAGGTGACCTCCGCCTTTGCCGGTCTGGATGCCACAGCAAACAGCTCGGTCTCGGCCTTGCAGACCAACTCATCTGACCCCGGCAGCTACAGTCAGCAGGTGACGTTTGGTTCCACAGATTTTGGCAGTCTCAGCCAGTGGACCAACATTCAGGGCAACTTTGGTAGTGGCACTGAGGCGCTCAGTCTGTTCCGCCTGACCGGCTCTACCACCAACCTTGGTGCATTCACCATCTCGGATGCGGGTGCGGTGACTTTCAGCGGCACGTCGGTCAACATTGCCGGTGCCGCCCCCGAACCTTCCAAGACCGTCTTCTCCATGCTGGGGGCCACCGTGCTGCTCATGCGCCGCCGCCGTCCTGCCGCGCGCGCTTAATGCCCGCTCATTCCAACCTTTGACTCTCTTTTTTAAAATGAAAACATTCAAGTCTCTCGCTTACGCAGCCCTGGCCGTGGCCTTCACCGCCAGCGCCTCCGCTGTGACCACCATCCGCATCGTCGCTTCCAACGGTGACCGCACCGCCACCCAGACGGCCATTTCCAATCTGCTGAGCCCCACGGCTGGCGGCCCCAATGGCACCGGCTGGGCCTTCCGCGGCATCAGTGGCAGCGTGCTCAATACCGGTGGCACTCTGTCCGTACCGGGTGGTCAAAGCACCACAGGTCTTGCCGTTGCTACAGGGGCCAACTTCGGTGCCTGGAATGGCCGTATCACCTCCACGGGTGACGACGTCATTATCAAGGTCTCCTACGCTGGTGCTCTCGCAGGCATTCAGGCGGTGGCTGGCGATGTGCCGCAGCGCTTTGTCGTCACTGACGGCACCGGTTCCGGCTCTGTGCCCAATCCGCTGAACGGCACGACACTCGGAACGGATTATGAGCTGGGTGTGGCCGATTTCGGCTTCTCCACCAACTTCCAGTCCACCTCGCCTTACAATGGCACCTTTCAGGGAGTGACCTACAATCCCATTGTCGAGGAAAACGTTGGTGTTTCACCTCTCGGCTGGTACGGCAGCGCTGGTTTCCCCGGTTCACCGGTGAACAGTTTCGGTGCAGGCTATGAATTTGGCACGTACAAGCCCAACATCACCACGCAGTTGCTGCAGTTGCTCTACAAGAGCGGTGTGATCTCCCTGGCCCAAATCACCGGAGACTGGACCAACCACAAGAATATCAACGTCTATGCTCTCGGGCGTAACGTGGATGCCGGTCAGCGCTTCGGCGCCCTCCTTGAAGTGGGCTTCGGATTCAGCAGCGTCGTTTCCGTTTGGTATCCTACCTTCTCGGTGGCGCAGACCACCACGAGCGGCATCACCTATGGTGGTACGGTCAGCACACTGGTGCCTTGGCCTGTGGCCCAGCAGCCGGGTGCCTTTGCGGTCGTTGCTGGCAACGGTGGCTACAGCTCGGGTGCCAATATCGCCGCTCCCCTGACCGCCGTTCTCAATTCGGATGCCTACAAGGTCAAGTTTTTCGATACCGACCTTCAGGACTACGATTTCCTCTACCCGGCTGCCACTGGCGGCTTCTTCATCGGCTACATCACCCCGGGCGATGCCACTAACCGCGTCTTGGGTGGCAATGCCGTGGTTCCTGTGGAGAGCCGCGGAGTAGCGCTCAGGTTCAATGGTGTGGAAAACACCACCGCCAATGTGAAAAACGGCACCTACACCGCCTGGCTCTACAACCGCATCCTCAAGCGCACCAGCCTCTCCTCCGGCCTGATCTTTACCTTCGCCAATGCGGTGCGTGATCAGATCGCCACCGTGGACGCAGTGTCAGGCGGCGGCTTCATCGACGATGCCACCAACTTTGTGAAGCGCACCACCGACGGCGGTCCTGTCAAAGGCAAGTAAGCTGATCCATTGAGCTCAACTCAGTTCATCCGCTGCGGGTTTTGGTCCGCAGCGGATGCTTCATTTCCCAACCTCATTTCAAATCATGCGATCCCAACCATCACCACGGCAAATCCAGCAATACTTGGCGGGTGCAGGCTTGGGTCTGGCCATGATTTCCGCGCTGGCGGGCTGGCATGTCGCCGCGCCCAAGGGGGGCAGCATCGCCTTCGTGCCGCCTGCATCCGTGCCCGCCCCACGTCGTCATACTGCGGCTGATGCTTCGGGGGCGCAGAGCGTGCCGCTTGCGACAGCCAAACCGCCTCCTGGGGTAACCCCCACGCCACCTGCGGCCACTTTTCACCCTGCCGCCCGCCCACCTGCAGCCGCCCCGCGCCCAGATTTTCAGACGGCTTCTCAAAGACTCTTTGTCCAGGCGCGTTCTGCCTCCATCCCGCCGCCGGAACCCCTGGACCCTTATCTTCCCGGACATTCCCTCGCCGCTGCGGGACAGCGTGTTTACGTGGAAGGCATGCAGTATCACCAGCCTTCAAACCAGACGGCATTGGATGTGGCTGTAGTTCCGGATGCTCAGGCCTCCACCTCCTCGCGTCTACCATCCGCTGGTCCTGAAGGCAGCTCGCCTCTGCCGGAGCGCTTCGGACGCGGCTTCACCTATGAAGAAGAACTCTTTCGCAGCAAGTGGGGCTGGGAGAGCTACAACGCCACCCTCAACACCGCGCAGGAAGTTGCCGCCAGCACGGCCCGGCCTTGATGCGGCAGGGCGGCTTGCTTAGGCCACGGAGTCCAGCAGCACGGCCAGGAAGCCGTCCGATGGATCGGCATGCCGGGCACCGGCTTTTTTCTTGGCCGCTTTTTTGGGCACGGTGGCGCACTGCGCCTGCTTGCGCAGGGTGACCTCCACCACATTTTCCAAGGTGTAACGGTCCAGAATGTTCGCGATCGCGTTGCGCACATCGATCATGAGCATGCGCAGTCCGCAATGCGTCTCGTCCGGGCAGGAGCACTTCTCATACTCCGTCTCGCTGGCGCAACCAATCGGGGCCAGCTTGCCATCAATCAGGCGGACGATTTCGCCCATTTTGATCGATTTCATCGGCTTGGCCAGCCGCGTGCCGCCATACTTGCCACGCGTGCTTTCCACGTAGCCGGCTGTGCGCAGCTCAAACAAGATGGCTTCAAGAAATTTAAAAGGCAGGTGCTCCTGCTCGGCCAATGAGGAGACGGAAATCACTCCTTCTTTCTGCCGCTCGGCAATGCCCAGCCGTATCAGGGTGCGTAAGGCATATTCTCCGCGTTTGGTCAATCGCATGGGAACACAATGAAATGATTATTCCTGCTCGGCAAGCAGGATTTGATTTTCCAAATCACGGCACGGTGGGCGTGTTCTGCGGAATCCAAAAAACCGAACTTTCGCGGATTCCGGCCTGATGCATGGAAAATTCCATGAGCCGAGGTTTGGAGGCGTTGCTCCAGACCGTGGTCCACTGCCGGGAGGTGCTGTCAAATGCCAGCCACTCGCACTGCGCAAGTTCCTCAAACAGCACCACGCTAGTACCCTCGCACGTGAGCATCAGCCCTAGCCCGCCTACAGGCTGCCCTTGAGTAAACAAAGCTGCTTTGCAGTCCGGCGTTTCATCAAACGGGGAGCGCACATGCTCCAGTTCCAGCCGCGTCAGGTACTGTCCATACTCCTCCGTGGTCGTGTGATTCAGCACCGCCATCGCAGGCAGCTCTGCCGGCAGATGCTCGCAAAACGTGGTAAAGGCCTGAATCCGCGCGTCACGGCGGTCCGCCCGGCGCACATCATCGGCCTGCATCAGAGTTCCCTGCACAAGAGATCCCCCCCCAGCACCAGTGCGATGATCACCAGCACGATGATCACCTCCAGCAGGGGGACCACGGAAGCTTCGCAAATGATTAGCGCTTATCTGGAGCTGGCGCAGCAGGTTGGTCAGCCGCCGATGCAGACGGTGATCGCGGATCCGGCCAGCTCGAAATTCATTGCGAGCGGGCCGCCGGATCAGATCATGGCGTTGCAGGATCTGGCGGAGGAGCTGGATGTGTGGCCCCGGTAGATTTTGCTTTTACGCTCAAAAAAAGTGGGGGATGACGGACTGGTGGGCGGTGTGCTCAACACGCAGGGAGCGGCGTTTGCCAATCCTTCGAATTTGAAGGACATCGCGGGGTTTCTGACGGCGGGCGGGCCAGCGAGGACCGGGGGCTGACGGCCTGCGGGCAGATCAACAAGAACTTGAACATCTTCCTGCAGACGCTGGAGCGCACGAAGCGCTTTCATGTGCTTCAGAAGCTCACGTTGACCACGCTCAATCACCAGCCTGCGAGTATCTACATCGGCCAGCAGGTGGCAATCTCGGGGCAGAGCTGCACGAGTGGGGTGGTGGGTGGAGGGTTTACCTCCACGGCGCAGTATGTTCCGGTGCGGCTGCAACTGGACATCACGCCGCACATTTTTAATGATGCGGAAGTGATGCTGGAATTTAAGCAGCAGAGCAATGACATCTCAGGCTATACCACGATCAGCGGGAACCAAGTGCCGAACATCTCTCAGCAGGGGATGTCGAACAGCTTGATCGTGGCAGACCGTGCGACGGCTATGCTGGGAGGAGTGATCACGGAGCGAGACAGCAACTGCAAAAGCGGGCTGCCGTTTCTAGTGCGCATCCTGCTGATCAAGTGCCTGGTGGGGAGCACCAAGAATGGGAAGGAGAGGCGGGAGATGATGATCTTTGTGCAACCGAACATCCTGCCGGACAGCTCAGCGCACATGCTTGAGCAGGAGAAGTTTGGCGACTATAGCGCGAACTTTGAAGAGGCGGCGGGTTTTGCGGGCATGCCTGAAACGATTGTGCCGCGTGCGACACCTGCGGGGGCTGACAAGCCGAATGCGCTGCTGCGAGCGCCAGAGGCTGTGGAGCCGGAGCCGAAGAAGGGACTGCTGGGAAAGATGAAGGGGTGGATTCAGAAAGCGAGGACGGAGTGATGCCTGCCATTCAGGCCGCTAAACATCGAATGAAGCCTCTAAACCCGAATTATGCAGTAGAGTAAGTCAGAGGAGCGACGAGGGAGTCGATTTTGTGGAAGATGGCGTCCATCCAGGGGCGTTTTTTGCGCGGCAGTGAGAGTTTGAGCACCTGCTTGCGCGCGTGCTGGCTGATCCAGCCGCCTATTGCAAAGCAATGGGATCGCAGCGTTGCCAACGTGGACTGGTTGTGGCTGTTGAGCCCAAAATGCCGGAACAGGCTCATCAGGTTGTAGGCCACCATGATGAAGCGGAACGACGCCTCGGTGGCCCAGAAGTCCTGCATGCAGAACGCTTCGAGTCCAAAGTCCTGCTTCAACTCCCGGATGCGGTTCTCGCAATCGGCACGGCTGTTGTAGATGTTCCAGATCTGATCGAGCGGCAGGTCGAGACTGGTCACATACAGGCTGAAGCGGTAGTCGGGCAGATCTTCAAAGAGCAGCTTGCCTCCCGCCAGCGGCCGGCGGCTGATCTGCTTGCGCACCACGATGTGACGGCGCGCCCTGGTCTTGGGATTGGCGGGCTGGTGGAGCCACTCTTTGACCGCGATGCCGGGGCAGACCTCCACCCAGTCCTTCATGCCGTGGATCTCATGCTTGAGGTTGGCATAGGCCCGCGCGGCGATGATGTAGCCCAGGCCGCGCTCCTCCAGAGTGCTTAAGATCTCGTCGGTGTAAAAGCCGCTGTCAGCACGCACCAGCCCCACCTTCACCCCGCGCATCGCTTCATCAAAGGTCTCGCGCATGAACTCCACGCAGCTGGAGCACGCCGCCGTGTTGCCCGGGCGCAGCCAGGCGTTGGCCACCATGCGTGTCTGGCTGATGAAGGCCATGAGCGGATGGTGCGAGTTGCGTCCACGCCGGTTGGGGTTGTAGCCCTTGGCCGCGCCCTCCTGACCGCCCTCGCGGGTGATGACCGTGCTGTCAAAGTCCACCGTCACCGCCCCCACGTTGATCTGCTCAAAAAACCATCTCTGCAACGGCGGGAACACCGCCGTGTTGCGGGCCTGGGAGAACTTGCCAAAGAACCGGCTGTAGGTGTTGACTCGCTTCGCTCGCCCTTCGGGCAGCCTGCGGTTGTCTATCTCCGCTTCGCTTCGGTTCTGGCTCGGCAGATTCTCATAACCAAAGATAGCGGCCAGAGTTTGATCCTGACGCAGCCAGTCGCAGTGAATGTAGCGGCTGGCTCCCGTCCAGATCCCGAGCCAGAAGCTTTCGATGACATGCACGGGATCATAGGCCCGGTTCGATCCACCCGCAGGCAGATCCAGCGTGGCCAGATGCTCACGGATGCCGGTCCGGTCGACAAAGCGCTTGATGAGCGCCATGCCGCCAAAGGGCGTCACCGGCTTGTCAGAGTATTCAATGGGCAGGTTCACCATCACGGTGACTCTTGCACATTCGTCAATCCCCTCGCACCTCAACCCATTGCGTTTTCCGTTCCGCTTCTATCGCATAGGCCGGGTTTATCCACCCACCATGCCCCGGCGAACCCACTATTCGCCCTGCATCGATCGGTTCATCATCTGCTCATTGCATCATGAAGGCCGGCGGCTTCGCCGTCCCATGACACGACTGGTCAACGACCTCCTCACCTCATCCCTGCAACACACGCAGGGATGGAGCATCGCAGATGAGGCTTTTCTTTCCATGCGCACCCAAGATCTCACGCGGTCTCCGGCATGAAGGTCGGGAAGACGATGCCTTTCGCACCAGCGACGGGAGCGGTGGATTGCGCGACATGCAGCTCCACGTTGCGAGCTCCCCACGAGTAAGCGGTGCGCACGAGCGCGGACGCGGCGCAGGAGGCGAGGAAGACGAGCGTTTGACCCCGCAAGCAGTCGAGAGCTCGCCAAAGCAAGGCGACTGCCGTTGTCTCATCGATGGCGACACCAGGACCGATCATCGTGAACGAAGGGTGCGTGCTCATGGCGAGGAAGCCGTTTACGGAGCCATCCGAGGCCTCGGAAACGAGCACCCGCCAGGAGCCGACTTCGTTGCGAATGAAAAACGCGAAGTCCTTTTCGCGACGGATGCCCTGCTGAGCGCGTTCGAAGTCGGAGATTCGCGGCGCATCGGCCAAAACGGCATCACGCACACTTTCGATGCCCTCAGGTGCGGTGGCGGCCAGTCCGGTTTCGGGAACGGTGATGAGCAAATCTTGAAACATCGCCCCGGGGACGAATCCGAGCCGCGTGTAGAGCGAGAATGAGTCGAGGTTCAGCAGGCTTGAAACAAGCCGTGCGGGCTTGCCAAGGCGTTTCGCCTTGTCCAAGACGAGTGCCATCATCCTCTTCGCGATCCCACGCCCACCCGCGTCCGGCGCGGTGGCGACGATGCCGATTGAGACATGCGTTTCACGCTCGTGCGAGAAGCACACGCCGACAATCTCGCCGCTGGCCGTGCGGGCAGTGACGCATTCACCGGGATCAAGCGCCTCATAGACGTCAGGAAAGAGGGTGAAGGGCTCGTGGCTGCCGCCAAAGCGTGATCCCTGACCGAGGCGGCTCTCATACCAGTGCACCAGCGCCCGGTGCAGCAGGCGGGCGATCGGCTCGCGGTCGGATGCGGTGAGGGCCGTGAAGGCAATCTGCTCGCTCATGGCTCAGAGGATCTCCCAGCCTTTGCGGTATTGTTCTTTGATGAAGGCGTCTGCGGCAGGCAGGCCTTTGGCCTTCATCGCCGCAGCGTCCCACTCGATGGGCTTTTGCGCGCGCAGCGAGAGCACGCCCAGCAGCACGATCTCCGTGAGGTGGGCGGCGTAGGCGAAGGGGCTTGTCGCGGGTTCGCCGCCTTTGCACGCATCGATCCAGTCTCGATGATGGCCGTTGGAGCGTTTCAGCCGCGGCGCCGGCTTCTGGTATTCCACGCGGCGTTTTTCAGGGAAGAGCCGGGGTGGCCCGCCGCCGCCATCGCACTGGATCACTCCTTTTTCGCCGATGAAAAGGCAGCCGCGTTTTGGCAGTGGGAAAGCACCCAGCGCCTCGGGCGTGGGCGGCATCATGCCGCCATCATACCAGGTCATGCGGATCTCCGGCCGCGCGCCCGCTGCGGGGAAGGTGTAATAAATGAGCGCGCCATGCCCAGCGATGTCGCTCGTCATCAAACCTGCTGCGTGAGCCTCGATACGTGAGGGCACAGGCAGATCAAAGGCGCGCACGGCGGTGTTCATGTCGTGGCAGGCGAAGTCGCCGATGCCCGTGCAGCCAAAGTCCCAGAAGTCACGCCACGCCACGGGGAAGTAGGCCGGATGAAACGGCCGCTCCTGGCGCGGGCCCAGCCACAGGTCCCAGTTCAGGCCTGCGGGCACCGGCGGTGTGTCGGTGGGCTTTCCGGCGAGGGTGGGATTCCAACGCTTCGCGCCCACCCACACATGGATCTCCCTCACCGCGCCGATGGCGCCGTCCTGGATGTACTCGATCGTCTCGCGTGTGCCGAGCGACGAATGCCCCTGACTGCCGAGCTGGGTGGCCACGCCGGTCTCTGCGGCCACCTTGGCCACGTGACGCGCCTCCCAGATGTTGTGCGTGAGCGGCTTCTCGCAGTAGACGTGCTTCCCGGCCCGCATGGCGACCACCGAGCAGTAGGCGTGCAGATGGTCTGGCGTGGCAATGAGCACGGCGTCGATGCTCTTCTCCTTCTCCAGCATCTCGCGGAAGTCGATGTAGTCTGCGCAGCGGAAGTTCGGTGTCTTGGTGGCGTAGTGCTTCTCGATCTCCGCCTTCACCGGCAGGCGGCCGCCCATGCCTTTGAAGTAAAAATTTTCCAGGCTGAACGACTCCGCCGGATCTGCCACGGCGATGATCTGGCAATCCTCAAGCGGCAGGAGATTGCGCACATTGGTGCGGCCCTGCCCGCCGGTGCCGATGATGGCCACGTTCACTTTTTCGCTCGGTGGGACAAAGCGAGGCCCGCCGAGAACATGACGGGGGACGATGTTGAAAGTAGTCACTGCGGCGGCGGTGGTTTTGAGGAAATGTCGGCGTGAGGAACTCGGAGCGGGATTCATGCGGTGATGCAATACGCTGTCCTGCGTGGCATTCTTCAGACGTGTTGTCAGCCATGGCAGCTGGAAGGATTGCAGTGCCGGCACCGACTAGCCTATTGCGCTGAAGCCCGCTCGATGATCCTCGCCACATCTTCCTCCAGCAAAAAACCTTCTTCGTGGAGCTCCTTCGCCGCTTTCGCGAGACGGGAGACGTAGGCTTCTCGTGTCGGATAGCGTTCTTCGAGCGAGAGACGCAGGTCGCCGGTCTTTTCGCGTTCGGTTTTGGTTTGGGCGAAGGGGATGAACATGCCGTCGAGCGGCGAGAGCATCGTTTCAGCGCCTGCCTGCGGCGAGCGGAGGTTCCAGCCGGTGTAGGTGCCGCGCGGCACGGCGATATCTGGAAGCACGATGCCGCTCGTTTCATTGCCATCAGCATTCACGGCGGGCAGCAGCGTGCGAAACGGCTTTCCGACCTTGGGCGGGATGATGTCGGCGATGCCTTCGCTGTGAAAACGCGGCCCGAAATCAAGGCGCGGAGGCTGGTAGGCCTGCGTGGGAAGGCGGCAGCCCGGGATCTTGGGAAACTGCGACTTCCATTCGTCGAAGCTCACCAGCGAGTGATCGTCCATACGCGGATGACGGCTAGGCGGCGGTGTTTTGCCATGCTTCACCCAATCGACGAGGTGCAGCAGCAGTGCCCGCAGGACGGGGCCGCGATCATCGAGCGTGTTGCGCGGCTGCTGGCAGATGCCGGGGCTGCCGTCGCTCTTGCCGAGATGCTGCGCCCCGGCCACGAGATAGACGCGCACATCGTCGGGCAGCGTGAGATCGCCTTTCCCCTCCACATCGGTGTGCAGCAGCGAGGCGGCGCGGCTCCAGTACTCGGTGGAGGTTTGCGTGAAAATCAGGCGCGGCGTGTGGCCGGACTTTCGGGAACGGGCCAGCGAGTCTCCTGATGCGCCCGTGATGGGATCCGTCTGCGGCAGCGGAGCGAGCGGGAAGAACTCGCTGCCGGAAAGATGCCCTTCGTGCTGCGTGCCGAACTCCGTGCTCATGCGGAAGCGATGGTTGAACATGCCCTTTCCGGAGCCCGCGACATGGATCAATGCGCCGTCGAAGACCGCGCGTCCCTGCTCGTCGGTGTTCAGCCCCTCATGCAGGAAGTGATGAATGACGCGGCCCGACTGGGAGATGCCGAACACGCAGGCCTTTTGCACCGCGCCCGCCAGCGGATTTTCCTTCGCCTCGCCGTGACGGAAAAATGCCACGCAGTCTCGCAAGGCCGTGAGGCCGAGCCCGGTCACGCGAGGCTCCTTCGCCGTGTAAACGAGATCGTAGAGCCAGCCGGGGCGCAGACCGGCTTTTACATAAACATGCGTGGCATCCGGGATGAATTTCCCCTCCTCCATGCGGCCAAATGCCCACTCGCCGTGAGGAATCTCGATGCCTTCAGCATCGCGCTGCGGGCGCATCGTGAGCGTCGCGTCCGCGTTGTCGAGGCTCACGGACGGAAACGCCGCGCCGATGCCCCAGGGGCTCCACGAAAAGGCCCGGCTAAAGACTTTTTCCGTGGTGCTGATCTCCAGATGCGCCCGCCCGGTGATCGTCCGGCCGTCCTCGGTGGCCACCGGCAGTCCGCAGAGCAAACGCCGTGTGTCATCGGCCTGCACCTCGCCGTTCCAGCCGCACCACAGCACGGAAAAGCCGTGCTTCATGAGGAAGCCATGGCCCGCATGCGACTCGGACTTCGGATCGTTCGTGCGCTCGCCATCGTTGAAGGTCCAAAGAGCGAGCATGTTGCCGCGATTGTTCACGTCATAGAGCAGCACGCCGTTGCCCTTCGTGGCGTCGGTCGGTTTCAGGAGGAAGAAGTCCGTCCAGCTTTCCACGCGCCCTCCGGCTTTGCGCGGCGCCCGCTGGAGGTCGCTGATGCGTTCGTTGGTCGCGTTGTGCGGGTCTGTTTCAAAATACATCCGCCCTTCAAGACGCTCATAGGCACCTGCGGCCCCATAGACCTTGCCCGCTGCAAACGGTGAGCGTCCGGTGATCTCAATGCGGGTGACTTCCGCATGAGCCAGGCCGATGAAGAAAGCGGCGATGATGATTCGGGTGAAAAAGAGTCTCATCAGAAGGGCAGGGGGGTGTTGGGGGCCACGGAGTCTTTCGGCCAAGGGTTGGCAGCATTGAAGACGAGCATTTCTTCCTCGGTCTCCACCTTGGCAAAGGTTTCGTTGATCTGTTCCTCCTTGGCCCAGGCGCGCAGGCTGTTGAGTCCGAGGTGACGGATGAAAAACGGATAGGCGGCCAGCCGCTTGCTAGGCCCATAGTCGTGCCCCTCCAGTGGGAAGTGAGCGTTCACGACCTTGTCTGCGGCTCCATAAAGGCTGTAGATGTGCTGGATGTAGCGGAACTCCACCTCCGGCGTGTGCTGGGTGTAGTCTGCTCCATTGGAAATGACGAGCTGAGGCCGTGGTGCGGTCATCGCAGCGATCTCGGCGTTGTTCGTCTTGTGGTTTGGCCCCCAATGAATAGGCATGCCGCTTTCACACGGGCAACCGCCAAAGAAATGCGCGGACACCTGGCAGCTCGGCACCGCCACCGCGATGCGCTCATCCAAGGCGGAGGTGAGGAACGTCTGCGTGGCACCGCCAGAGTTGCCGGTCATGCCGATGCGTCGGGGATCGACCCCTTCGATGGACGAGACGAAATCCAGGGCGCGAATGCAGTTCCACATGATCAAACGCTGAATCTCCGGCACTTTACCATGATCCCAGCCCGCGTTTTTTGAGTCGCCATAACCTACCATGTCATAGTGGAACACCACCGCCCCCATGCGGGCCAGCACCGCACAGCGGGTCTGGCGCGATGGAAGGAAACGGCCGCCGTGCCCGTGTGCAGACACGATGCCGGCATAGGGGGGCTTCATCCCGAGAGGCCGATACAGCGTGCCGGTGATGTAGAAGCCGGGCCAGCTGCGGATGTACACGCTCTCCGCCGTGTATCCCTCATAGGTCCGCTTGTTGGAATACACAGGGTCCAGCGGGGGCTTCTCCGGTGGATTCGCCAGCCGTGCTCCTTCGAGGATGCCGCGACGAATGGCCGCCTTGCGCTTTTCCCAGCTCGCCAGATCGGGGGTGGCTTTTTTGAAGGCCTCCAGCTCGGCGATGGCTTCCGCGGGCGTTTGGGCCTGTCCCATCCGCAGATGCCACCCCTCGGGCAGCGGCTTCTGTCCCTCCGCTCCGAAGAGGGACTTCCCACACCAGCCGGACAGCAGCGCCGCTCCTGACTTATTGATGAATGAACGACGTGTGAATGAAATCGGTGCAGGGGATTGGTTCATGGTGGGCGAGAATTTTCCAAAGCGGCGAGCAGACAAGATCGTGACGGCTGGTCAGACGAGGCATGATTCTACGCGCCTTGTTGGTGACGCTTATCGTGTCTATTGGAACCGCTGCAGATTGTGGTATCGGCCTCGGAGCAAAAACCGTGACAAAAATCTCGTGGAAGCTGGGTATTAACCCAATGCGCCTTTTTCTGCTCTCTTTGTTCATCACAACCTCTGCGGCTGTTGCTTCGGCTTCAGATCTTCATGTGGGCGCGGCCACCGTTGACATCACGCCAGACCGCCCCGTGGCGCTGGACGGACAAATGCATGTGCGGATCTCTGAGAAACCCGAGACGCATATCTTTGCCACCGCGCTGGGACTGGAATCGCGCGAGGGAGACCGGGTGCTGGATCAGGCCATCATGATTTCCTGCGACATCGTGGCCATCCGCGATGGGCTCATCAAGCTGGTCCGCGAGAAGGCCAGGGACAAGCTGCCCGGATTTGATCTCAACAAGCTCGTCCTCAATGCCACGCACACTCACACCGCGCCGGTGACGATGAAGGGGGATCGCTACAGCCTGCTCGGCAAGAATGTGATGCTGCCCATGGAATACACCGATTTCCTGGTGGATCACATCGTGGCGGCTGCGGCGCAAAGCTGGGAGCAGCGCAAGCCCGCCAAAGCAGGCTGGGGCCAGGGGCAGGCCGTGATCGCTCAGAACCGCCGTGCGACCTACGCGGACGGAACCGCGAAAATGTATGGCCCGACCAATGTACCGGAGTTTCGCGGCATCGAGGGCTACGAGGATCACAACCTCGAAGTGCTGTTCTTCTGGGATCTCAACAACACGCTCATCGCCACGGCGGTGAACGTCCCATGCCCTTCCCAGGAAGTCGAGGGGCTCAAAGTGATCCACGCCGACTTCTGGGATCCGGTGCGCCGCCAGTTGCGCCAGCGTCATGGCAAGGATCTCCACATCCTCGCCTGGACCGGAGCCGGAGGAGACCAGGTGCCGCGCCCGATGTATGGCAAGGCGGCGGATGAGCGCATGCGCCGTCTCCGCGGCCTCACACGGCTGGAAGAAGTCGCCCGGCGTGTCGTGCGTGGCTGGGAGGAGGCGTATGAAGGTGCCAAACTGGAGCCGGTGACCGGCGCGGTGTTGCAGCACCAGACAAAGAAGATCGATCTGCCCTGGCGCAAGGTGACTGAGAAGGAGCTGGCCGATGCGCAGAAGGCCGTCGGGCAATACAAGGACGACCCCAAGGAGCAGTGGAAGTATCTTTGGAACCAGGGCGTGGTGGATCGCTACGAAGCTGAGAAATCCGGGAAGGCAGGAGTCTTCCAGATGGAGCTGCATGCCCTGCGCCTCGGGGATGTGGCCATCGCCACCAATGAGTTTGAACTCTTCACCGACTACGGCGTGCAGATGAAGGCTCGCAGCCCTGCGGTGCAGACCTTTCTCATTCAATTGACCGGCTCAGGCGGCTATCTGCCGACACCGCGCGCCGTGGCCGGAGGCAGCTACAGCGCCATCATTCAGAGCAGCCGGGTCGGCCCCGAAGGCGGCCAGGCGCTGGTGGATGAAACCGTGAAAGCCTTCAACGATCTGTGGCCTGCGCCAGAAACCACCAAAGCCAGCCAATGAAGCCGCCAGCCCATCTCCTTTCCCGCCGGCAACTCCTCGGCACCGCCCTCTCCGGTGCCGCAGTGCTTTGGAATGAACAGCGCCTGCACGCCGCCGATGCCGATCCGCGAGTGCGCGGACCGTTTCCGATTCTCTCGACACCCTTTACGGAAAGCGGTGCGGTGGACTATGAGGTGCTGGCGAATCAGGCGCGGTTTGTGGACTGGGGCGGCTGTCCAGGCATGATCTGGCCGCAGTCGGGCGACAGCGTGGACCTGCTGACGATGGAGGAGAAACTGCGCGGCATGGAGGTGCTGGCGGAGACCTCGCGCAGCTTCAAGACATCAGCGCTCTGCCTCGGCGTGCAGGGAAAAGACACGGCGGAGATGCTCGTGTATGCGCGCCATGCTGAAAAGCTCGCGCCTGCAGCCATCATCTCACGTCCGCCAGACTCGGGACGCACGGAGGAGGACCTGCGGCAGTACTGGCGTGCACTGGCAGAGGTGGCGCAGCGCCCCGTCATCTTTCAAACGACAGGCGGCGTGGCTTACAAAGGGCCGGTGCCGTCCGTGAAGCTCATGATCGAGCTGGCGAAGGAGTTTCCAAACTTCGGCTACATCAAGGAGGAGGCCGCGCCGATCATCGCCCGCACGCGCGAGCTGTGTGCGGCGAAACCGGTGATCCGCCGTGTCTTCAGCGCGCGGGGAGCTCATGGCTGGCTCTTCGAGTCCCACCTCGGCACCGAGGGCCTCATCACGGAGCGTGCGGTGTATGCGGATGTGCTGACGCGGCTCTGGCAGCTCATGGAGAGCGGCAAAGACGCCGACACGGTGCGCGACATCCATGCGAAGCTGCTGCTGCTCTTCAACCTTGGCCAGCATCTTCCCGGCGGCGATCTGCGCGGCTTTCAGCTCCATCTGTGGAAAAAGCGCGGTGTGTTCAAAAACATGATCTCCCGCCAGTACGGCCCTGGGCGCAGCATCCCGGACAAACCCATCTTTGCCGAGCTGGCGCTCACGGCCGACGAGATCGCGGAGATTGATTTCCGATTTGAAGCCTTGAGGCCGTATTTGAAGCCCAATCCACCGCGCTTCGACGCCGCCACCCGATAACCATGCACATGAGGCTTCTCCTTTTCGTTTCCGTTCTTTTCGGCCTGCACGGCCTTCGTGCCGCTGATGACTTTCATGCCACGGCCTGCGAGGGCGCCTATCCGCGCCATCTCCAGGGCATCTGCACGGATGGCAGGGGCAGCATCTACTGGTGCTGGACCGATGCGCTGGTGAAGACGGACGCCAACGGCCATGTGCTCAAAAAAGTGCCTGTGGCCAGCCATCACGGAGATCTCTGCTACCACGACAGCCGCGTCTATGTAGCGACGAACCTCGGAAAGTTCAACCAGCCCGCCGGTGCGGCGGACTCGTGGGTCTATGTCTATGATGCCGACACCCTCGCGGAGCTTGCGAAACATCTCCTGCCCGAGGTTGTTTACGGCGCGGGCGGCATGGAGCATCACGACGGGAAGTTCATCGTCATCGGCGGGCTGCCGCCCGGAGTGAACGAAAACTACCTCTACGAATACGACGAGAATTTCCGCTTCCAGAAACGCCACGTGCTCGCCAGCAGCTACACGCTCATGGGCATCCAGACGGTGGCCTATGCCAATGGCGCGTGGTGGTTTGGCTGCTATGGCAAGCCCGCGGTGCTGCTGCGGGCGGATGAAAAATTTCAGTTCACGGGCAAATGGGATTTCAACGCCTCCGTCGGCATCGCACCGATCAGCGGCGGCCGCTTCTTAATTGCTCAAAACACGATTATCAAAGGCGACGATGGCAAAACCAAGGCCAACCAAGCTCGCGTCGTCATCGCCCACGCAGACGAAAAGGCCGGGCTGGTCACCGACAAGCCATGAACGCATTGACTCAACCATGAAAAACACGCTCCTCATCTGTCTTGCCCTTCTGCCCATCATCACCACGGCGCAGGACAAAGTCTTCAAAGCCGGCGCGGCCACCAGCAACATTACGCCACCGATCGGCATGACGATCGTGGGCAACTTTGCTCCTCAGCCCATCTCAAAGCAGGTTCACGACGAGCTGCATGTGCGCTGTCTGGCACTTGATGATGGCAAGGCAAAGCTTGTCTTTGCCGTGGCGGACAATCTTCATTTCGCACGTGATGTCTGGGACGAAGCCCGGAAGAAGCTGGAGGCTGATACGGGGATCCCGGCATCTCACATGATGTTCTCCTCCACCCATACGCACTCCAGCGTGTCGGTCATCACCAACAAAGATGCGGGGTTCGACTACCGCAGCCTTGTCATCTCCCGCGTGGTGGATGGCGTGAAGCGCGCGCTGAACAATCTCGAACCTGCCCGCATCGCCTGGGGCACGGGCAAACTGCCGCAGTGGGTCGGCAACCGCCGCTGGATTCTGAAGGAAGGCGTCACCAATCCCAATCCGTTTGGCGGAGAAGACCGCGCTGTGATGAATCCGAGCAGCATGCTCATTCCGCGCCTGGAAGGCCCCGCCGGCCCGACGAACCCCGAGGTCTATTGCCTCTCCTTGCAGGCCACTGATGGCCGCCAGATCGCGCTGCTGGCAAACTACTGGCTGCACTATGTCGGCGGCGTGCCACGCGAGGATTTGTCGGCAGATTATTTTGGCGAGTTCTGCCGCAGCATCGAGCAGTCCCTCGGTGCGCCATGCGTCGGCATCCTCGCCAACGGTCCCTGCGGTGACGTGAACAGCAACGACTACAGCGGCAAGACTCCCGCTGTGAATTACAAGCCTTATGAGAAGATCAAAGCCGTCGCCGGCGACCTTGCGAAGGAGGTGCTGCGTGTGCGCCAGACACTCAAGCATCAAGACTGGGTGCCGCTGCAAGCCGCCGCCAGCGATCTGGAGCTCGCCGTGCGCCGCCCGACTCCGGAGATGGTCAAGTGGGCCGAAGCTGTGCTCGCCAAGCCGAAAGACGCCACGCCCGTGCACCGCCTCGAACAGCCCTACGCCGAACGCGTGATGGCAGTGAAGAAAGCCAAGCCCGACACGATCCAGGCTTACCTTCAGGCCTTTCGCATCGGCGATCTCGGCATCACGTCCATTCCCTTCGAGGTCTTCACTGAAACCGGCCTCGAAATCAAAGCGAAGAGTCCCTTCAAAGACACCTTCACCATCGAGCTCGCATCAGGCAGCAACGGCTATCTTCCCACGCCGCGTCAGCACGACCTCGGCGGCTACGAAACCTGGCTCGGCACCAATCGCGTCGAGCGCGAGGCGTCCGTCAAGATCACCGCAAAAGCCCTGGAACTGCTGCAGAGCGTGCATGCCGCACCATGAAACCCAGCTTACGAACGCCGCGTCGGTGTGCGTTGATCTGCGAATGAACAGAACGTGTCTGATTGGAAAATCACAAGAATGAAGTCCTTCCTTTATGCTCTCCTCGCGCTTTTGAGCGGTGCTCTCCCCACCTTCGCGGCGCCACCCATCACCTGCCAGGCCGAGGCAAGCGGGCATCTTCAGGGATTCGATGCCGATGGCTCGTTTATCTACTGGTCGATGTTCACGAATCTTGTGAAGACGGATTTTGCCGGGCGCGTCGTTGCCGAGCGGGCTGTCGATCCGCATCATGGCGATTGCTGTGTTCACGACGGCAAAGTCTATGTGGCGACCCAGAACCGGACCAAGGAAAGGCGCGGCGTGTTTATCAACGTCTATTCGTGTGACGACCTTCGCCCTGCGGGGGAGTTTACGATCAACTTTCCCTTCGAGGGCGGAATCGACGGCATCACCTATGCAGACGGCTTCTTCTACGTCGGAGAGGGAAAGCCGAAGGACAGCGCGCAGCCTTTTAACTGGGTCCATAAGTTCACGCCTGACTTCGTCGCCGTCGAAAAGATCAAGGTTCCCGGTCAAACAACGTATGGCATTCAGACCATCACCTTTGCCCACGGATTCTTCTGGCTGGGCACCTACAGCAAAGAGCGCACCTACCAGTGCGCCCCCGACTTCAAGCTACTCAAGCATCACGAAGTGGACATCTCTGTCGGCGCCTTTGCCCTGCCGAAAGGCCCCGGCGGTGAACCCCGGCTGATGGTGGCTAGAAACATCAAAAAGGAGAATGGCCTCTGGACGGCATCGGCTGCTCCGGCGATCCTGAAAGATGGACGGCTCGTGATGGAAAAGTAGACCTCGCGAGAATTCACGTGCTCGACAGAAGCAAGGGCCTCAAACTCTGTCGGGCACGGTTTCAAAAACCAGCATTCTTCTTCAACATCTCCCCGACTCCTCATGCAAACTGAAGCACGCAGCTCTGACCTCCAACTCGGCACCTGGTTGCAGACCGGCTCTCCCATTGTTGCCGAGCTCGCTGACCTGAGCGGCTTCGACTGGTTGCTCATCGACCTTGAGCACGGTTGCGGCACGGAGGCGGCGGTGCTTTCACAAATCCAGGTGATTCGCCATGCCGCCGCCATCGTCAGGGTCGGCGCGCCGCATCCTGAACTCATCGCGCGTTCGCTGGACTGGGGCGCGGCCGGCATCATGGTGCCGATGGTGTCCACCGCTGAGAAGGCGGCCGCCTGTGTGCGTGCCATGCGCTATCCACCACATGGCGACCGCGGCCTGGCTGGCATGGTGAGAGCCTATGACTACGGCCTCCATCGCGACATGCCGCAGCCTGTTTTCTATGCGCAGATCGAGACCATCGAAGGCGTGGAAAACGCGCGGGCCATTGCCGCCGTGGACGGTGTGGATGTGCTCTTCATCGGGCCGATGGATTTGAAACTCCAGCTTCAGTCCTACCCGGAGCGCGCCCGTCTCGAGTTTGCCGCCTGCCTGCGGGAGGTGGCGTCTGCTGCCCGGGAGGCTGGCAAGGCCTGTGGTCTGCTCTGCCGCCAGACGGATGATTTTTCGGAGCTGCAAGCGCTCGGCTTCACCCACCTAGCCATCGAGACGGACATCACGCTCCTGCGTGAGAGCTACCGCAACGTCATTCAACCTCTTCGCGAAAAGAAAGCATGAATCCGAGAGCCCTGATTGTGTTATCCGCCCTGTTGCAAGCTTCAGGCATGAGTCTGCACGCGAATGATGGCAGGCCGGTGCTGCAGCTGGACTTTGGCCAGGAGGAGTCGGCTCCGTTGATTGCGGTGGGCGGGGTGGTGCGGGATCAGGCGGGACCGCGTCCGCCGGAGTTTCCGGACTTTGAGGCGGACAACACGGCCATTCAGTTGCAGGGGAAAGGCTCGCGCTACGAGATCAAGGACACGGGAGCGCAGAGTCCGTTCGATTTCACGAATGGCGATGCCATCACGCTGGAGACGTGGGTGAAGGTGGACAAGATCAGCCCTGGACAGCCGGTGTATCTGATTGGCAAGGGACGCACCAACTCGCCGCATTTCGCGCGCAACAATCAGAACTGGTCGCTGCGGGTCATCGGCGGGAGCGAGGGGCTGGCGCACCTGAGTTTTCTTTTTGCCAGTGCTCCAGCGCCCGGTGGTGGAAACACCTGGCACCTCTGGAACTCGGCGGCGTCCTTTCAGGTCAAAACGGGCTGGCATCATGTGGCGGTGGCCTACGAGTTTGGCAGGCCGGAAACGATGCGCGGATGGATCGACGGCGTGGTGACTGATGGCGTCTGGAGCGTGGACGGAGCCACCACAAAGGCGCCCGTGGTGGATGATGACGATGTCTGGATCGGCTCATCGCTGGGCGGCAGTGCGGGGAACAGCCTTCAGGGCTTTCTGGATGATCTGGTCATCCATCGCCGCGCTCTGGGCGATTCGGAGATCGCAAAACATTGCCGGCGCACAGGCGGCCCCATGGTGGTGCTGCCTGAGAAACCGGAGATGCCGAAGCTGGGACCTATCACCGATGGAAAGGTGCTCGTGCAGTTCAGCGAGGGGCTCCCCGCCTTTAACCGCTGGCCCGCCAAGGCGGAGCTGCCGGCGGAGACGGACCGTTGGATGAGCGATGCGTTCCTGCTGCCGCGTGTGCCGCTGCGCTACGATGACTGGGGCATCCGCTCGGAGTGGAAATCGCCGTTGCTGCTGCGGATGGCGGCGGATGTGGCGTTGCCAGAGGGATCGCGGCGGTTTCTGCTGCGCGCTCGTGCGCTGGCCCGGCTGTGGGTGGATGGCGTGATGATCGCCGAGACGAAACCGGCCGATGGAAGCACGCCAAACGGACACGATGATGTCACGCCGCTGGCGACGCCACCGCTGCCAGGTCTGCGCGTGAAGGACTATCATCATCAGGAGGTGTTTGGCACGGCGAAGCTTCTTGGGAAAAGAAGCCGCATTGTCCTTGAAGTGGTGGTCGGCGGCAAAAACCAGCGCACTGAAACTGGCGAGCTGTGTGTGGCCATCGAGACGGAGGACGGGAAGTCGTTTTCCATTCTCCGAGCTGGCAGCAAGCCCGGCCTGGCATTGACCGATGCAGCGGTGGAGCCTGTGCTGGCGCAAATGGAGAAAGCCCTGTCTGATCTGGATGACACGCATCGGCGGACTGCCGCACGCTCGCGCGATGCATTCTGGCAAAAACGCCACGACCTCGCCCGCGAGTGGGTGGCGAAAAATCCCGCGCCTGCTCCACCCAAGGGCGGTCACCCCATTGATGCCTTCATCGACGCGAAGATCGCAGCCGCCGTTGCATTAAACGCCGCTGCTTCCGGCGACTCGGGCGCTTTTCAAAAAGACATCCTGCCCATCCTCCAGGAAAAGTGCTTCCGCTGCCACGGCGAAAAGGACAAAGGCGGGCTGAAGCTGACCTCGCGTGCAGCGGCATTGCACGGAGGCGATTCGGAGATTCCCTCGATCGTGCCGGGCAAACCGGAGGCCAGCGAGATGATCGTGCGCCTGCGCTCGGAGGACGATTCGCTCGTCATGCCGCCATCGGGCGATCCGCTGGGCAAGGCGCAGATCGCGAAGCTGGAGACGTGGATTCGTGAGGGAGCTGTCTGGCCTGTCACGCCGGTTGCGTCCGAGAAGCTCGCCAGGTCAGCGCTCACCAGCGACGAGGCCTTTCTCCGTCGCATCAGCCTCGATCTCATCGGCCTGCCGCCCACGGTGGCAGAAGCGCGTGCATTTCTCGCTGACTCCGCGCCCGACAAACGTACGCGCCTGATTGAGCGCCTGCTCTCAGATGTTCGTGGCGCTGAGCATCAGATGGCTGGCTGGCTTGATGTGCTCGCCGAGAATCCGACGCTCATCAACGCCTCACTCAACAGCACCGGGCCGTTTCGCTGGTTCCTGCTCGATGCGTTGCGCGATGGCAGGAGCCTCGACCGCATGGTCACCGAGCTGCTGATGATGCGCGGGGATGTCGGGCGTGGCGGCAGCGCGGGATTCGGTCTCGCCGGAGAGAATGACGCGCCCTTTGCCGCGAAGGGCCACATCATCGCCTCAGCGTTTCTGGGCATCGAGCTGCAGTGCGCACGCTGCCATGATTCGCCCTACCACAGCACCACGCAGCGCGATCTTTATTCGCTCGCGGCGATGCTCTCGCGCAAGACGGTGACGGTGCCCGCCACGAGCCGGGTGCCCGCCGGTTTCTTCGAGAAGAAGGGCCGCGAGTCTCTCATCAAAGTCACGCTCAAGCCCGACGAGCCTGTCACGCCCGAGTGGCCCTTTGCTGCCGCCACGGGCACGGCTGATGGGAGCCGCATCAACCGCCTGATGGACGATCCGAAGGACACCCGGGAGCGTTTCGCCGCGCTTGTCACCGCGCCGGACAACCGGCGCTTTGCGCGTGTCTTTGTGAACCGCATCTGGAAGCGGCTCATGGGCGCAGGCTTTGTCGAGCCTGCCCACGACTGGGAAGGCCGCGATGCCAGCCACCCTGAGCTGCTCGACTGGCTGGCCGCTGATTTTGTCGCACACGATTACGATCTCCGGCATCTGCTGCGGCTCATCGTGACCTCCTCCGCTTATCAGCGTGAACCCACGTCTGACAACCTCGCCGCGCTGCCAGCCAACGAGCGCTTTTTCAGCGCGCCGGGGCGGCGGCGGCTCACAGCGGAAGAGATCGTGGATTCGCTGCACTTCGCCGCTGGAAAGGCCATCGACTCCGAGGAGATCACCTTCGTCCATGATGGCCGTCATGCGCTGGAGCGCAGGCAGACGCTCGGTGTGCCGCAGCGCGCGTGGATGTTCGCCAGTCTGAACAACGAACGCGACCGCCCCAGCCTGGCCCTGCCTCACGCACAAACAACGGTGGATGTGCTGGAGGCCTTTGGCTGGAACGGCTCGCGGCAGATGCCCATCTTTGATCGTCCCACGGACCCGAACCTCCTCCAGCCTGGCATCCTCGCGAATGGCACGCTGGTGCAGTCGCTCTCCCGCGCCTCATGGCGCAGCGAGCTGGCCGATCTCGCTGTGCAGGCGAAGTCGCCCGATGCGCTCATCGAGGAAGTCTTCCTGCGCTTCCTCAGCCGCAAGCCGCGCACTGCGGAGCGCGATGCCTTCCTGCCCGCACTTCGCGAAGGCTTCGCCACGCGGCTCGTCCCTGCCGCCGGGCAATCCACGCCCAAAGCCGCCGAACCACTGCCGCTGGTGACGTGGCTGAATCACGTGAGTCCCGAAGCCAACTCCATTCAGATCGAAGTCGAAAAACGCGTCCGCCAAGGCCCGCCGCCTGACCCACGCCTGCGCAGTGCCTGGCGGGAGATTTACGAAGACCTCGTCTGGAGTCTGATCAATGACCGCGAGTTTGTGTGGAAACCTTGAACTTACTTTTTTGATGAAACGCCGTCACTTTCTCCACTCCACAGCATCGTTTGCAGGTGCCTCCTTGCTTGCCCGTCCCCTCGATGCCGCTCAGGGGCTCATCCAGGGGAAGGCCGAGCACGTCATCTCCATCTGGCTCGGAGGTGGCATGGCCCAGACGGACACCTTTGATCCGAAACGGCGCGGCGATCCGCAGGCGAAGAAGGCGGGCTCCTACTACGACTCCATCGACACGGCGGTGCGCGGCGTTCGTGTGTGCGAGCATCTGCGCAATGTCGCACCGCTCATGGAGCGCGTGACGGCGGTGCGCACCGTGCATCACGATGTCATTGATGAGCACGCCGCGGCCACCAACCGCATGCACACCGGCCGTCCGATCAGCGGCACGATCAGCTATCCTTCCATCGGCTCACTCATTACCCACCAGCGCGGTCCCGCCTCAGACGAAGCGCCGCCCTATGTGATCATTGGCTATCCGAACGTCACGCGCGGCCCCGGCTTTCTTGGGGCGCAGTCCGGGTATCTTTATCTCACGGATACCAGTCGCGGCCCGGCAGGTCTCTCCCGCCCGCCCGATGTCAGCACCGAGCGGCAGCAACGCCGGGGGCAGTTCCTCTCCGCGCTTCAAGCCAGCGCACCTCCGACCAGCGACCCGAGGCTGAAGAGCTACGATGCCGCCATCCAGCAAAGCCTGAAGTTCAGCGGGCCGGCGTTCAACCGCGTCTTCCAGCTCGACGAGGAGCCCGGTGCGCTGCGCCAGCGCTACGGCGGTGAGTTTGGCCAGCGCTGCCTGCTCAGCCGCAGACTGGTCGAGCAGGGGGTGCGTTTTGTCGAAGTCTCCCACAACCTGAACTTCCTCAACGGCACCGGCTGGGACGCACACAACCAGGGCATCTTGAAACAGCACGAGCTGATCAAGGAACTCGACGGCGCCGTCGCCGCGCTTATCACCGACCTCGAAAGCCGTCGGCTGCTCGACAAGACGCTCATCGTCATCACCACCGAGTTCGGTCGTCCGCCCGAGTTTGACGGCGGCGGTGGGCGCGGTCATCAGGGCAGCGCCTTCACCTGTGTGCTGGCCGGAGGCGGCCTGCGCCACTGCGGAGCCTGGGGCGAGACCGATGATCTCGCCAAAAAGATCGTCACGAATCCCGTCAGCGTGCCCGACTTCTTCGCCACCATCTGCGCCGCTGTCGGCGTGGATTACACCGCCAGCCTTCACGACGGCGACCGCCCTGTGCCGATCACGGATCAGGGCAGTCCCATCGCAGCCCTGTTCGCTTAGCGTGCAGAATTAACACACACAACTGCCCCCACCGGGTGCTTAAGTAGCACTCGTCATGTGTTCGGAGCTTTCAACCTCAACATGCATTCGCTACGCAGCTCCGCAGATCTCCCGGCATGTTTGCCTCAAATGATTCAAGAGTGCACACCAGCGAACATGCCGAAACCCACAAGGATGGAACTACGGATCAGAAGGTTTCAGCTTCGAATCCTGACCAGTGCGCCATTCATCAACGATGAGTCTTGTTTTATGTGGGTGCTCCTCTTGAAGCTCCTTGATCTCTTTCAACCAGTACAAGGTCTGCCGGGCAAACCACAACCAGGCATACATCACGGCAAACCCCAGCCGCTGCCACATGCCATGATGGCGTGTGGCATGATCGCCAATCCAGAACAGCGCCGCCATCACCAGCACCGCACCGAAGGTCCGCCATCCGAAGCGGCGCTGCTGTGGGGAGGCCACCATGCCGGCGGCAATGCAGAAAATCCCTGCGAGGCCCATGCTGATGACAAGACGGATGGCACGATAGTGAACATCCGCGTACGCGTCCGCCATGCCATGCTCATAGGGCGTGTGTGAAGTGTGGGAGGTGAACCACCATGTCGGTGTCCACCATTCATGCGCCGGCGGTGGCGGCTGCTCGACACGTCGCATCGGCGCGTAGGCCACGAAGAAGTTGCCCATCGCTGTGGCGGCGAGCAGAAGACTGCCGGCGAGAATGAGAACGTTTCCCTCGCTCCGCTGCAGAAAGGCCAGCGCCAGCAGGAACAGCAGCAGGGCGAAGGCAAAGCTGGCGACGATGAGCCAGGGCCAGTGCGGTGCCTTCTTCATGTACTCCGTGACGTAGCTGTCGATCAGGCTCAAGCCGCCGGCTTCGCCACCCATATGACCATAAACCAAAGTTCCCAGCGTGACGATCAGGCAGATGACAATGCCGGAATCGATGAGTCGTGAAAGCAACGGACGGTCATTCATGGGACGCGGGAGATGTCACACCTTGGGTCCCAGATAACGCAGCATGTCATCAAGTGTGTTCAGCTTGCCGTAATCCGCCTCCGGTATTTCCACGCCGATTTTTTCATTCAGGGCGATGAGAAACTTGAGGAAGTCGAAGGAGTCGATGTCGAGGGTCTCGCGGATCTTCTGGTCGGGGCGCAGGCTTTCGGGATCGGACTCGGGCGCAATCTCGCGCAGGCCGGCAAGCAGGATGGCTTTGAGTTCAGATTCGATCATGGCTGGTCGGGAGTTTGCAGGTGGCGGTTGAGGGCTTCGAGAAACTGGGCGCCCACATGGCCGTCAGTGGCGCGATGATCCGCGGCAAGCGAGGCGGTCATCACCGGATGCACGCCGAGCATGCCATCCTTGGCCCAGGGCTGCTCCATGATTTTGCCGAGGCCCACAATTGCCACCTGCGGTGGGTAAATGACGCCAAACACGGTCTCCACACCGAGATCGCCGAGGCTGGTGATCGTGATCGTCGCATCGGTCATCTCAGAACTGCGCAGACGACCGCTGCGCGCGCGGGGAATGAGGTCGCTCAAAGCGGCCATCACCTCGTCGTTGGATTTTTTGTCCACATCATGAATGGCCGGAGCCACCAGGCCGCCGCCTTTCATGGAGATGGCAAAGCCGAGATGAACCGCGTCAGAAACGCGATGCTCACCGTCGATCCAGAAGCCGTTGAGCTGCGGCACATCCCGCAGGGCCTTCGCCAGCGCCTTCAGCACCGGAACCGCTGGCAGCAGGCGGGCCTTGATGCTGCGTTTTTGATTCTCGGCCTGCAGCCACGCCAGTGTGGCGCTCATGTCGATCCGTGTTTGCAGGTAGTAGTGAGGAATCTCGCGTTTCGATTTCGCCATGGCGGCGGCGATGGCGCGACGCATCGCGTCACCTGTCTTCGGCGCGGCTGGTTTGGCCGCACGTTCGACATCCGCCGCCTCAATCGCCCCACCCGGCCCGCTGCCACGCAGGCCTGCGATGTCGATCTTCAACTCCGCAGCGCGCCTGCGTGCCAGCGGGGAGATGCGCAAGCGCGTGACCGGCTTGGCGGCCAGCTCGACATCTTCGCGGTCAATCAAGCCACCTGGGCCGGTGCCATGGCCGACGAGACGGTTCAAATCCACATGCAGTTCGGCGGCGATCTTCCTGGCCAAGGGCGAAGCGTGAATGTGCGGCGTCTCAGGCACCACCACCGGCGCTTCGATGGCGGGTGCCGGGCTTGTCGGTGGTGAAGTCGCCGCAGGCATGGCTTCGCTCGTCTTGATCACGGCCAGCAAGCTGCCAACGGGAATCTTGGCTCCGGGCTCGGTGACGAGTTTTTCAATCTCACCTGACACGAAGCATTCGACGTCGATGATGCCTTTGTCCGTGTCGACCTCGGCGATGATCTGACCGCGTTTCACGGCATCGCCCGGCTTGACGTGCCATTTCACGAGGGTGGCGGACGCCATGTCCGCGCCGAGGCTGGGCATGACGAAATCAGCCATGGGAGCGGACGAGGTTTTGCACGGCGGCGATGATGGATTCCACCTGCGGCAAAGCCGCAAGCTCCAGATGCTTTGCGTAAGGGATCGGCACCTCGGCGGCGCACACACGCTGCACCGGGCGGTCGAGTTCATAAAAGGCCTGCTCCATGATGCGGGCGCTGATCTCGGCGGAGATGCCGCCGCTGCGCCAGCCTTCATCGACGATGAGCACGCGGTGCGTCTTCGCCACGCTGCGCATGATCGTGGTGTCATCCAGCGGGCGCAGCACACGCAGATCGACGACTTCCGCGCGGATGCCCTCCTCCGCGAGCTTTGCGGCGGCGGTGAGTGACTTTTGCAAACTCGCGCCGTAGGTCAGAATGGTGACGTCCGAGCCCGCGTTCCGCACTTTGGCCGTGGAGATGTCCACCGGGCCCGGACTGGCGGGCAGCTCTCCCTCCATGACATACAGAGTCTGGTTTTCGAAGATCAGGACCGGATCCGGATCCTCCAGCGCGGCCGCGAGCATGCCGTAGCCATCCTCCAAAGTCGCGGGGGTCAGGACCTTGATGCCGGGGATGTGCGCATACCAGCCTTCGAGGCTGTGCGAATGCTGCGCCGCGAGCTGTTTGCCGCCGCCGGTCGCCATGCGGATGACAAGCGGCACATGGAACTGGCCCCCGGACATGTGCAGCAGCGAGGCCGCCGTGTTCATGATCTGATCCAGCGCCAGCAGGCTGAAATTGCAGGTCATGATCTCGACGATCGGCCGCATGCCGCCCAGCGCCGCGCCGATGCCCGCGCCGACGAAGGCGGACTCCGCCAGCGGCGTGTCGCGGATGCGTTCCTCGCCGAATTCTGCCAGCAGACCACGGCTCACGGCAAAACAACCGCCGTAGTGCCCCACATCCTCGCCCATCAGAAACACGCGCGAATCCTTCAGCAGCGCGCTGCGGATGCCCTCGCGCACGGCATCACGATACGTCATCTTCTTCGGCTGATCGTTCGCGTTCATGATGCGGCCCCCTCCGAATAAACAAAGCGGGTCAGATCACTGACCGGCTCCCAGGTTCCCGCCTCGGCAAAGGCGACGGCTGCATCGACCTCTTTGGCGGCCTCGGCCTCCACTGCCTGCAGATCTGCATCGCTGAGCACCTTCGCCGCCTTCATCGCCTCGAAGAACAGCGGGATGGGGTCACGCTTCTTCCATTCGGCGACTTCATCCTTGGAACGATAGAGTTCGGCATCAAACATGGAGTGCGCGCGAAAGCGGTAGGTGCGGCATTCGAGCAGGAAAGGCTTTCCCGCGCGCGTGGCGGCGATCGCTTTGCGCGCGGCTTCATCCACGGCGAGCAAGTCCATGCCATCGACGACCGCATTGGCGACGCCGTACGCATCGCCCTTGCTTGCGAGCTCGGTTTTCGATTCCGTGTAGCGCAGCGCGGTGCCCATGGCGTAGAGGTTGTTTTCGCAGACAAAGAGGACTGGAAGCTGCCAGAGGCCGGCGAGATTCAGCGATTCATGAAACTCACCCTCCGCCATGGCGCCTTCTCCGAAGAAGCAGACGGTGACCGCCTTGCGATTTTGCATCTTGTCCGCGAGCGCCAGGCCGAGGGCCAGGGGCAGGCCGCCGCCGACGATGGCATTGCCGCCGCAGAAGCGTGTTTTCGCATCGAACAGATGCATCGAGCCGCCTCGGCCACGTGCGCAGCCTTCCACCTTGCCGAACATTTCCGCCATGATCGAGTTCGCGCTCACCCCGCGCACCAGCGCCTGGCCATGCTCGCGATAGGTGGCCACAATGCTGTCTTCTGGCAGGAGCTGGTGGATGACGCCCGTCGCGATGGCTTCCTCCCCGATGTAGAGATGCATGAAGCCGCGGATCTTCTGCGCGCTGTACATCTCGACGCATTTTTCCTCGAAGATCCGGATGCGCACCATCTGCCAGAGCAGGCGGCGCGCTTGGTCGTGGTCGGGCAGGGGCGTGCTCATGTCAGTCGTTTTCGAGGGTGGACAAATCGCCTTCCGGCAGGCCCAGTTCGCGGGCCTTGAGCAGACGGCGCATGATTTTGCCGCTGCGTGTCTTTGGCAGGCTTTCGACAAAGGCGATCTCCTTCGGGGCCACAGCGGGACCGAGACGCTTGCGGCCAAAGCCGATGAGCTCCTTGCACAGCGCATCATCCGCCGCGTGTCCGGCCTTGACCACGACAAACGCCTTCACGAGCTGGCCGATGAGCGGCTCCGGCTTGCCAATGACACCAGCCTCCGCCACCGCCGGATGCTCCATGAGAGCGCTCTCCACTTCAAACGGACCGACCATGTGACCGGAAGTCTTGATGATGTCATCCGCGCGGCCGACAAACCAGAAGTAGCCGTCCGCATCACGCTTCGCGAGATCGCCGCTGAGATACCAGCCGTCCACAAAGCACTTCGCATAGCGGGCCTCGTCATGCAGGTAGGCGCGGAACATCGAAGGCCAGCCGGGCCTGAGCGCGAGCTCGCCTTCCACATGGCTTTCCTGAATCACCTCAAGGCCCTGCTCGTCATGCTTCACAATGGCCGCCTCGATGCCTGGCAGCGGTTTGCCCATGGAGCCGGGGCGGATGTCCATGGCCGCATAGTTCGCGATCATGATCCCTCCCGTTTCCGTCTGCCACCAGTTGTCATGAACCGGCAAACCCAGCGCCTGCTGGCCCCACACGACGGCTTCCGGGTTCAGGGGCTCGCCCACGCTGTGGATGAGGCGCAGATGACTCAGATCGTACTGCGTGCGCGGTTCGCCGGGGATGCGCATGAGACGGCGGAGGGCGGTGGGGGCGGTGTACCAGACGGTGACCTTCTGATCCTGCAGCAGTCGATACCAGCGCTCGGCATCGAAGTCGGCTTCATCGACGAGATTCGTCACGCCATGCAGCAGGGGTGCAAAGATGCCATAGGATGTGCCGGTCACCCAGCCGGGGTCGGCGGTGCACCAAAACACATCGTCGGGATGGAGGTCGAGCACATGGCGCCCGGTGGCGAAATGAGTGAGCGCCGCCTGATGCACATGCACCGCGCCTTTGGGCATGCCGGTCGTGCCGCTGGTGAAATGCAGCAGCGCCATGTCCTCGGGGCTGGTCGCTGGAATCTCAAACTGATTATTCGCGGCGGCCATGAGCTTGGGCAGGGAGCGCACGCCGGCATCGAGATCATCCTCCGCATCCGCGATCAGGATGAATTGCAGCTTGGGCAGACGCTCGCGCAAGGTGCTCACCTTTTTTTCATACAGGGCCTTGGTGGTCACGAGCACCTTCGCATCGCCACGGCTCAGTCTCTGCCACACCGGCTCGGGACCGAACTGCGAGAAGAGCGGACAGAACACACTCACATTCTTCAGGGTTCCCAGCGCGGCGAAATACAGCTCCGGCACACGGCCCATGAGCGCGAAGACCCGCTCGCCTTTCCCGACACCGAGAGAACGCAGCACATTCGCAAACCGCGCCGAGCCCTGCGCCATGTCCGCATACGTCAGGTCACGCACGCTGCCGTCCTTGCCGAGCCAGCGCAGCGCCAGATGTCCGGCCCGCTGCCCGCTGGCATGACGATCCACCGCTTCATGGGCGAGATTCAGGCCGCCGCCGTCCGGCAGTCCTGCCAGTTCAGCTCTGACAGCGTCCCATGAAAATTCGGCGCATGTTTTCGCATAGTCCACCATGCATGGCCGGACCTGCCATGAGGCAATGTTTTTCGTGATGGGTGGGAAGTTCATCGCTGCATCCTCTCCTTATCCACCGCTGCATTACGTTCATTGAAAACGGGCACCACGATTCCGCTGTCGCGATCAACGCCAATGCTGAAGCCGTCAAAAATATCGGCGAATTCTGCGGCTTTAATGACATTGCCCGAGTTCATCGTGCAGCATTCCACGAAGTCACTTTCATGCTCGGCCTGTGTTGGCGAAGATGAGGCAGATCGTGTGACAAGGGCGCACATGGCGGGGATCATGCAAGCGGCGGCGTGACAACAAAGACGGGCTTGTGCGCAAGGGCGATCACGGCCTGCACGGTGGAGCCGAGCAGGGCGGCCCCGGCGCGTGAGTGGCCTTTGGCTCCCATGCAGATGACATCCGCGCCCTTGCGCTCCGCCGCCTCGCAGATGGCGGTGGCAAAATCACTGTGCGTCAGCACTTCGGTGGTGATGGTGACACCTGGCACCTGCGGGAAGTCGGCGGCCAGAGACTCAAACTTCTCCAGTGCTTCCTTCTTTGCCTGAGCCGTGATGAGGCTGTGGTCAAAGTACACTTCAGAAGCGATGACGGGATTGACGCCGCTGGTCGGTTCATGACAGACATGCACGAGATGGATCGCGCCGCCCGCAGGCAGCAGGCTGTGGGCATGGCGCAGGGCATGGGTGCAGATCTCCGTGAAGTCAGTCGCCAGCAGCACGCGATGGATCGAAGGAATGCGCGAATCCGGTGCCGCGACGACTGCGGGCACGCAGAGGACGTTTGTCACGGCATGAGCCAGCACGTTGCGTGAGAAGGAGCGGCCCTTCAGGCGGGCCAGGCCATGGCGCTGGTGTGTGCCCACCACGAGCAGGCCGGACTTCTGTTCATCCGCCGTTTTCAGGAATTCAGCCGCGTGCTGACCTGCGCCCTCGCGCACATGCACCTTCACCGGGATGTCTCCGAGAATGCCATGCAGGCGCTCCCAGACATCACGCTGACAGGTGTCCTGCGGCTCATTGCCCACGATGGGATCCGCCGTGGGGTGCACGTAAGCGGCCTCCACTTCCACCGGCCCCATGGAGATCAAGGTCTGCACGGCGCTGATGGCGGCATCTGCGGAGGCGGTGAAGTCCACACCGCAGAGCAGGCGCAGCGCGGCGTCTCCCTTGAGCCAGTCCAGCAGTAGCTCCCCCTGACGGACCACCAAGGTGGGCACGGAGGAGGTTTCAGCAACATGTTCCGCCACACTGCCAATGAGCAGGCGTCCGGCGAGGCTCCTGCCGACCGAACTCAGGACGATCAACTGCGTCGACTGCTCCGCAGCGGCGTCGATGATCTCATAGCTGGCGCTGCCATGCCGCAGCTCCTCGGTGACCTGAATGCCGGTGGCGCGCAGCCGCTCTGCTTCTTGCTTGAGCTCCTCACGTATCAGCCGGTCATCCGGCACGACCACAGGCAGATCGCCCATGACGATGTATTCCTGCGCAGCATGTACGAGCCGCACAGGAATGTGGAGTTTTTTGGCGAGTGCGGCAGCGACGTCTGCGGCGGCCATGGCGGACGGTGAAAAATCAGTGGCACAGAGAATTTGCATGGGATGGAGTGAGTGAAGGTTGAACAGGCGGTGGAAAAAAGATGAAGGCGGGTGGTGGGGCTCAAACGCCGGAGGGGAATGTTTCTGGAACTTCACCGGCCGTCCATGTGGCGGTGCGCTCCAGCGGCTCCACGGCACGAGTTTCGTCGAAGTGAAGAACGGCATCAAACTGGTCCGGCAGCCGGGTGTGGAAGTAATGGCTGTGAAGTTCCGTTTCGGGGCGGTAGATGACGCCGATGGCACGCTCCAGAAGCTGCTGGCTGAGGCCGTCTTTGAGCCTGCTGTTTCCGCGCAGCGGCAGCAGGAAGCGCTTGAGCCCGACCTCATGAAAGAGCGCCTCAAAACTGCCATGCAGGGCCGGGCGCACGCGCTTCCGCTCCGCCTGGCCGCCCCAGTCTGAACTGGCGGTGACCGTGCCGTGGTACGTGGTGAAGCCCACGAGAACGGCCTTGTCCGCGCAGCGCTGGCGCATGAGCTGGCCCACGTTCCACTCCCCGCGATGCCCCATGGAGGTGGCGCGTGCATCCCCGAGGTGGGAGTTGTGCGCCCACACCACGATTTTGGGCGGCCTGCCTTTCCGGGTCAGGTGGCGCTCCAGTTCCACCAGAGTCTCCACCATGTGGCTGTCACGCAGGTTCCAGGAGGAGACATCGCTGCGGTACATCGTGCGGTAGTACTGCTCTGCATTTTTGACGAGGCGTGCGTTCTGCTCCGCCATGAAAAAGTCATCGGCAGCCACGCGGCCATCAAGTCGTGCGAGCTCGCTGGCGCGCGAATAGAGCTCGACAAACTGGCTGACGACGGCGTCTTCACAGGAGTAGCCATGGCCCTGCGCGGTCTCAAACCCGTAGCGCTGCGAGTCACCGCCGAAGCTGTCAAAGCACGCATAGCGCTCGCGTGCACGGGCGGCGGCTGCAGGATCAATCTTGTCGAGGTAGCCCAGCACGGCATCCATGGAGGAGTTCATGCTGTAGAGGTCCAGGCCGTAGAAGCCTGTCTTGGAAATGTCCGCAGGCAGGTCGTCATTGTGCGCACGCAGCCAGCCGATGAAGTCCAGCACATCCGCATTGCGCCACATCCATGCGGGAAAGCGCTTGAAGCCGCCCAGTGAGTCCACGGCGTCGAGGTCACCTCCTTGGCCATGCACATAGCGGTTCACACGGCTGGCATCCGGAAAGTCGGCCTCCACCGCCACGGCGGTAAAACCTTTTTTGGTGATCAGCCGCTTGGTGATCTGGGCCCGCTCGCGGTAGAACTCATGCGTGCCATGCGAGGCTTCACCGAGCAGCACAAATTGTGCATCGCCGATGAGTTCAAGCAGGGGATCGTAGTCCGAGATCTCGCCCTCCCGCAAAGGGTGGGCGGCGGACCGCACGAGCGATCTGGCGGACATCTGGGCGGTGGCTTGCATGGTCAGTACCTCGCCGCCGTTGCGGTGTGATGTTTGACGTCACCGCGCAGCACGCGCGCGTAGTCCTCCAATTGTCGGCGCGCGGCGGCAAAGGCGTCACGAATGGCCACATACACATCCTTGTGGTCTGGATGCGCCTCCAGGTGCTTCTCCCATTCGCCGGTTTCACTCTTTGCGAGCGTGCTGTGCAGCGAGGGCTCGTGATTGACCACGATCTCGGAACCGGGGACGCGGAGGTTGATGCGGATGTGAAATTCGCTGCCGCGCTGGTGGTGCTGATGGGGCGCCTCGACAACGACGAGGCAGCTGGTGATGCGGCTGAAGCAGTGCTCCAGAGCCGCGACTTCTTCATGGATGCGCGCCTCAAGGGCGGGTGAGACCGCCATGTGGCGGAAGGTGATCTGGGTGGGTGTGTTCATAGGCAGTAAAATCGAATCAAACAGTTTTGGCGGATGGTGGGCGGTGTGTGGGTTCAGACCTTCACGATGACAAATTTCGTCCGGCCATTGCGGAGGATTTTGAGGCGCATGATCTCGCCGGGTGCCCCTCTGGCGGCCATGGCCTCGGCCACGTTCTTCACCTGCTTGTGGTTGATTTGCACGATGAGGTCTCCTTCCTCCAGGGCTTCATAGGCGGCGGAATTTTTCTCCACCGAGGTGACGATGACGCCCTGCACCTCGCTTGAGACCTGGTATTCCTGGCGGAGGTCTTCCGTGAGATTTTCAATGGCGACCCCCTTGATGAAGGTGTCTCCGGATTTGGAGGCATCCTCCTCGGACGTTTTGTTTTCGGTCTTGGTGCCGGTCTTTTCAGGAAGCGGGCGCAGCGTGGCTGTCAGATCCATCTGCTCCGCGTGTTTGAGCTGGTCGTTGTAGCGCACCACGCGGAACTTCACCTCCGTCCCGGGATGATTGGCGCTGACGATGAGGCGTAGCTGAGCCGGGCCGGTGACCTTCTGGTCGTTGACGGCGATGATGGCGTCCCCTTCATGAAAGCCCGCTTTTGCCGCCGGAGAATCCGGCACGATGGAATTGACCAGCACGCCGCTCCCATGCTCCACCCCCAGGTAATCCGCCATGCGGGAGTCGAGGCTGTCCATCTCGATGCCAAGGAAGCCGCGCTGGACCTTGCCGCCCTCCAGAAGATCACGCGCCACGGAGATGGCCATGTTGATGGGAATGGCCAGGCCGATGCCGGCAAACATGCCGCTGCGGGTTTCAATGGCGGCGTTCAGGCCCACCACACGCCCGCGCTCATCCAGCAGCGGGCCGCCCGAGTTGCCGGGATTGATCGCGGCATCGGTCTGAATGAAGTTCTCATATCCCGCCTGACCCTGCAGGGGCTTGCCGATGATGCCCAGTTCACTGCGCCCCAGTCCGCTGATGATGCCGTGAGTGACGGACTGCTCAAGACCCATCGGCGAGCCAATGGCCAGCACCACATCCCCCACGCGCATCTTGGAGCTGTCGCCGATCGTCGCGGGACTCAGGTCATCGACATCGATCTTGATCAGGGCCACATCCGTTTGCGGATCCGTGCCCACCACCTTGGCGGTGTAGTCCCGGCCTCGTCCGGGAATTCCCACCTTCAGTTCATCCGCGTTTTCCACGACGTGGTTGTTGGTGAGGATGTAGCCGTCGGAGGTGAGGATCACACCGGAGCCGAGGCCGGTCTGCACCGGTTTGCTCGGGGCAGGGCGGCGTTTTTCACGCGGTGCATTGGGTTCACGGCGCCCAAGCCAGTCGCCGAAAAAATCACGGAACATCGGCGGTAGATGCTCCAAGTCGTCGTTATCAAAATCAAAGCCGAAGCCGCGTCCGGCTTTTTTGGAGTAGGTGCCGATGCTCACCACGCTGGGCAGAATGCGCTGGACCACATCCGCGTAGCCGCCGGAAGGACCGCCGGCAGGATGAGTCTCGGAGCTGTCCCGCAGGAGCTTTTTGTCAAAATCCGCACCCTTCATGTGCGGTCTTGCCATTTCAGCCAAGAGGATCGACGCGGCCAGCAGGACCGAGCCGACGAGAATGGTCATGCGATGCTTGGATGTTTTCATGCAGAGTTTGTGGGTGGAATTTTTCACTGGGCTTCCTTCAGGGGCTCGCGGTTGATTCCCGCATGCTGGAGGACATCAATGACCAGGCGGTCAAAAGCTGGGGCTACCGTGGCATTCGTGCCGAAAGAAGAGCAAAGCTCCTGCATGGCGGTGAACATGATCGTGGCCTCGTTCGGTGCTGCACGGCGTGCCTGGCACTCCCGGATGACGGTGGGGTAAAGCTGCAGATGGGTGACCCGCTTGTCCTCCACCGTGATCTCAAAGACCCAGGAGCGGTCGTTGTGCTCGATGGGATTGACCGCGTAGTCATCCACAAAATCGCCCGTGGAATACAGGATCAGCCCGCCTTCAAAAACCTCAACGCCACGGGCGACATGCGCGGAATGGCCGAAGATCACATCCGCACCCGCACGTATGAGCCCATGGGCCAGCGTGGTATGCAGCGCTGGCGGGTGCGCGCCCCAGTTGCCGCCCCAGTGGGCGGCCACGATGAGAACATCCACCTCCTTGCGCGCCTGATGCACCTTGTTGAGCAGTTCCGCGATCCGCTCCCCATGCGATTCCACCGGCACATAAAAAATGCCGGGATGCTCTTCGCCTGCCTCCCATGCAGGCTCGTTGTCCGTGAAGGAAAGGAAGCCGATGCGGAGGCCACGCACTTCACTGATGACGAGCTGCGAGGCCTCCTTGCGGTTCAAACCGGCTCCACTGTGGGAGACGTGGGCGCCATCCAGCAGCTTCAGCATTTCCACCATGCCGCGATGGTTGAAGTCGAGCGCATGGTTGTTCGCCAATGAGACGGCATTGATCCGCGCCGCCTGCAGCACCGCGATGTTTTTTGCATCCGTCTTGAAGTGATAGAGCTTGGGCGAGCGCCCCCAGGGAGAGCCGTGGTCCGTGATGACGCACTCCAGATTGCACGCGCGCCAGTCCGCCCCGTGGAAGAGCGGCAGGGTGTCGCCCCAGGGATATTCCGGCGGCTGGGTGAACAGCCGTTCATTGACCAGACGGCCCAGCATGACGTCACCGACTAGAAGAAGCTTGAGAGGGGAGTTCATGTATTGGCGGTGTCAGTGATTTTGTTCGAGGCAGTCCGAAGCAAACCGGTGGCTCGATGGCCAAACTGCCGGGCGGGTTCCACCCCACAATGAGCAGGAGTTCTCTATGTTTCTCAGGCGCTGGATGAGGAGCCCTCAGGGTCTGGCGCATGCCATGAAAGAAGGCATGAGGTCATGCCTGCCATTCCCCACGCAGCACCATGCAAGGCTGCAATCCTCCGTGTCAGCAGGCAGGGGAGGGCACAGGTGTCTGCGCATGCAGCGGTCGGATTTCAGACAGCGTGGTCAGACCGGCGGCAACCTTTTCAATCGCATCCGCCAGCAAAACCCGGGTGCCGGATGCCACGACGTGCTCTTGAAGAGCCGGCTCGTCGGCTCCGTGCAGGATGAGAGTGCGCGCTTCTGCGTTCAGCCGCCAGACTTCGAAGATGCCTGCACGGCCTTCGAACCCGGTGCCGGCGCAGGCATCACAGCCCACGGGTTTCCACAGCAGTGCGGGGGCGGCCGCTCCCTGCGCGCTGAACCACTCCTTCTCGGTTTCGGTGATTTCCGTCACGGCGCGGCAGCGTGAGCACAGGCGGCGGACGAGTCGCTGCGAGACCACGACTTCCAGCGCCGCGCAAATCTCCCAGTTTTTCACGCCATAGTTTCGCAGCGCGGTCACCGCGCCCACGGCATCTCGTGCATGCAGGGTGGAAAGCAGCGCCTGCCCGCTGCCCGCCGCAGTGATGGCTGCATGCGCGCTCTCCTGATCACGGACTTCACCGAGCAGCAGGTAGTCCGGGTCGATCCGCAGCATGGCCCGGAGGGCGTCTGAAAATGTCAGTCCGCGTTTTTCATTCACCTCGATTTGTGTGATGCCATCCAGGCTGCATTCCACCGGATCTTCCAGGGTCACGATGCTGCGCGGCTGCTGCTGCAGTTCACGCAGCATGGCGTACAGCGTGGTGGTTTTTCCGGCTCCCACCGGTCCGCAGACCAGCATCATGCCCTGGATCTGGGCCAGCCAGTGGCGCAGGTGGGATTGATCTCCCTCGGACATGCCGGTCTCTTCCAGGCGCAGCACCGGCCGCAGGCCATCAAGCAGTCGGATGCCCAGCATCTCGCCGCTTGGAGTGGGCACGGCTGTGATGCGCAGATCCAGCAGAATGCCGTTGGCCTCCATGCGGGCATGACCGTGCTCCGCACGTGACAGGGCTGACGTGTCCATTTGCGCCAGCACTTTGAAGTAGGTGACAAGGTGCTGTCCTGATGGGCGCGGCACCAAGGCCACATCATGCAGCTGGCCGTCCATCCGCATGCGAATTCGTGTTGCCTCGGCTCCCGGCTCGATGTGCAAATCCGAGGCTTTCCAATGTGCGGCGTCTGCGGCAAGTGCTATGGCAAACTCCTCGGTGAAGGGCAGGTCCGCTGGTGGCGGATGCCTGCGCAGCAGCTCGTGATAACGAACCGCGAGACGTGGTTCGATGGGGCGCTTGTTGAGGGGTGGCGTCGAATGAATCATGGTGTGACGGAGGAGATGCCGAGGTCACTCAAAGTAGGCCTTGATGACGTATTGGGAGACCATGCGCTGAGTGTTGAAGAAGGAGCCGTTGAGCGAGATGCAGTGGCGCATCACATCCGTGAAGCGGTCACGGTCATGGTAGAAAAGCGGCAGCACCACGTGCTCGAGTTTGTCATACAGGGCGGCGGCATCGCACGCATTGCGGTCGGGATGACTGATCTCCATGGCGCAGTTTTCGCCAATCGCCCAGCCCGTCTCGCCTTCGATCCAGCCCTCGATCCACCAGCCATCCAGAATGCTCAGGCTGGGCACGCCATTGAGCGCCGCCTTCATGCCGCTGGTGCCGGAGGCTTCCATCGGCGGCTGCGGCGTGTTCAGCCACACATCCACGCCTGCGGTCATGAGCTTGCCCAGCTCAAGATCATAGTTGGGCAGATACACCATCTGGATGTTTTGATTGAGGCCTTCCTTGACCCGGATGATCCGTTGGATGGCCTCCTTGCCTTGAAAGTCATTGGGATGCGCCTTGCCACCGTAGATGATTTGCAGCGGCCCTGCGCTGGCGGCGATCTGCCTGAGGCGTTGCACATCGCTCACCAGCAGGTCGCTGCGCTTGTAAGCCGTGGCACGGCGTGCAAAACCCAGGGTGAGCTTTTTCAAGTCAAGCACCACGCCTGTGTCATGGCGCACACGATCCAGCAGCTGCTGCTTGGCCACCAGATGCGCCTCCCAGATTTCCGTCAGTGGAAGGCTGTGGGCAAAGCGCAGACTGAAATTGTCAGCGCGCCATCCGGGGATGTGGCGGTCAAACAGCGCCTGAAACGGCGGTGAGGTCCACGAGGCCGCATGCACGCCATTGGTGATGGAATCAATCTTGTAGTGGCTGAACATCAGCTGCGATGTCTCTGCATGCTTCTTTGCCACTCCATTGACATAGTGGCTGAGATTCAGCGCCAGGAAGGTCATGTTCAACGCACCCCCGCAGCAGAAAATCTCCTTCATCTCCGTGACTTCTGCACGCCCCAGCACACGGGTCACGAGATCCAGCCCGAATTGATCATGGCCGGAGGCCACCGGCGTGTGCGTGGTGAAGACACACTGGCGGCGCACCGTTTCCACATCCTCATGATTGAAGGTGGGGCGGCCGGCATTGCGCGCGCATTCATCGAGCAATTCCAGCCCCAGCAGCGCGGCGTGGCCTTCGTTCATATGATAACGGGTCAGCGCCTTGCAGCCCAGCGCACGCAGCATGCGCACACCGCCGATGCCGAGCACCACTTCCTGGCAGATGCGGTAGAGGGCGTCTCCCCCGTACAAAAAATGGGTGAGCGTGCGATCCCAGGCTGAATTTTCCGGGAGATCCGTGTCGAGGAAGAACACCGGCACGCTGACGCCGCCCGGTGCCCGGACTTCATACTTCCACGCGCGCAGATGCACGGTTCGGCCTTCGATGCACACGCTGACACGCGGCGCCTGTTCCTCCAGATGGCCGCCGATGTCCCAGTCGCAGGGCTCCTCACGCTGCCAGCCGCTGGCATCCAGTTTCTGATTAAAATACCCCTTCCGGTGCAGCAGGGTGACGGCCACCATGGGCACCTTCAGCTCCGCAGCAGAGCGCACCGTGTCACCTGCCAGCACTCCCAGCCCCCCTGCATACGTCGGCATGGCGGAGTCCAGGGCGATCTCCATCGTAAAATAGGCGACGAGCGGTTCATTCATGGCCCGGACACAGCTTGCGTTTCATGGCACGCCGCCTGTGCCAGCACCAGTCTGACTTCATCATCGGTGGTTTGGGAGAAGTCTTCATACCAGCGGCTGACACCCCCAAAATCCTCCGGCATCGTGAGCACCACCAGATCATCCACCAGAGGATTCAATGCCGCGCATGAGTCAGGCGCGGCCACCGGTACGGCGATGATGATCTCCTTCGGATGCTGCTGCCGCAGGGCCAGCACTGCGGCCCGAATCGTGGAGCCGGTGGCAATGCCGTCATCGATCAGAAAGACCGTTCTGCCCGCGACTTCCGGCGCGCCGGTGTGTCCGCGATAGGCCATTTCACGGCGGTTCAGCTCCTTCAGCTGAGCTGTGGCCTCGGCTTCAAGCGCTGCGCGCGGAATGCCCAGCGCACGCATCATGTCATGATCGACCACCTGCACACCACCGCTGGCAATGGCTCCCATGGCGAGTTCTTCATACCCGGGTACACCCAGCTTGCGCACCACCAGCACATCCAGCGGTGCATGCAGTTTGCGCGCCACCTCATAGGCCACGGGCACGCCACCGCGTGGCAGGCCGAGGACGATCACGTCCTCGCGGTTGGCATGCTTCATGAGTGCTTCGGCCAGCATCTGGCCGGCATGCACACGGTTGTTAAAAACAAGCGGCTTCATGCGGCGATGCTCCAGTCGTCAGAAATGTCCATGTGACGTTTGAACCAATTCGCGCTCATCTGCGCCACCTGCTCCAGCTTGCCCGGTTCTTCAAAGAGATGCGTGGCGCAGGGCACGACGCGAAATTCTTTTTCACAGTGCAGCTTTCCATAGGCTTCGCTGTTCAGGCAGAGAACCATTTCATCATAGCCGCCGACAATCAGAAGCGTCGGCGAGCATACCTGGGGAAGGGCGCTGCCTGCGAGATCAGGACGTCCGCCGCGCGAGACCACGGCGGCAATTTGGTCGCCGAGTTGCGCCGCCGCCATCAGCGCGGCTGCCCCGCCGGTGCTGGCCCCAAAGTAGCCCAGCTTCAAGCCTCGCGTTTCCGGCTGCTCCGCAAGCCAGCGCGTCACACTGACGAGCCTCTGCGTCAGCAGGTCGATGTCAAAGCGCAGCGTGCTGGTGTTCGCGTCCTGCTGCTCCTCCTTTTGCGTCAGCAGATCAAACAGCAGTGTGCCGAGGCCTGCCTCACGAATGATCCTGGCCACGAATTGATTGCGCGGGCTGTGCCGGCTGCTGCCGCTGCCGTGCACAAAGAGCACCACCCCGGGCGCATTGGCTGGAACTTCCAGCTCTCCTTTGAGCTCCACATACCCCGTTGGGATCTTCACCGTGGTGGGCATCACTTTTTTAGAAATCCGAGGGGCGGTTTTCATATGAGAAGTTTCGGTTGAGACGGCTCATCCGGCCGGGTTGCTGCCTTCCTGCTCCAAGCGTTCCTCCACTTCCCGCGTGAAGCGTGTCCATGGCACGGCGCGCAGTCGGGCGGCAGGAATGGGTCTTCCCGTCTCTTCGCAGATGCCGTAGCTGCCGTCCAGAATCCGGCGGATGGCGGCCTCCACCTCATAAAGCGCATCCTGCTCCTGAGAAAGCAGCCCCAGGGCGAGGTCGTGGTCGAACTCATCCGTGGCGGTGTCGGCGGTGTCCATGCTGTTTTGCTCCAGCGGACCAGACACTTCCGCGATCTGGATGGCGTGGGTGTCCAGCAGGTGATCGCGGAACGACTGCAGCCGCTGGTAGTGCCAGGCCCAGTGCTGCGGCACCTGCGGTGAAGTGGGATGTTGGGATGAGGCTTGCATGAGTTTATTCCATTCCGGGCGTCATGGACGCTTCGTGGTTTTCCTTCGGCTCCGGCAGTTCGGTCATGGTGGCTTCGGTCAGCAGCAGAACGCTGGCGACGGAAACGGCGTTCTCCAACGCGATGCGCACCACCTTGGTGGGGTCGATGATGCCGGCTTGCACCAGGTCCACATACACACCGCATGAGGCATCGAAACCGTAGTTGCCCGTGCCCTCGCGCATTTTGCTGACCACCACGCCGTCATCAGCGGCGGAGTTTTCAGCGATCTGGCGTGCCGGTGCCTCAAGGGCGCGTTTGAGGATGAGCAGGCCGGTGCGCTCATCGCCTTCCGCCGCCACGGCTTCACGTTCCACGGCATCGATGGTGCGCAGCAAGGCCAGCCCGCCGCCGGGCACGATGCCTTCGGCGATGGCGGCCTTTGTGGAACTGATGGCGTCATCAAAGGCGTCCTTGCGCGCCTTCATCTCCGACTCCGATGGAGCGCCCACGCGCACCACCGCGACGCCGCCGCTGAGCTTGGCCAGGCGCTCTTCCAGCTTCTCGCGGTCGTGATCGGAGGTCGTGGCCTTGATCTGCGCACGCAGTTCATTGCAGCGCCCTTTGATCGCCTCTTTGCGGCCCTCGCCACCGACAATGGTCGTGGCGTCTTTGGTGATGACCACCCGCTTGGCGCGGCCGAGATCATGCAGCGTGACTTTTTCCAGCGTCATGCCCAGCTCTTCGGAGACCACCTTGCCACCGGTGAGGATGGCCATGTCCTGCAGCATGGCTTTGCGGCGTTCGCCGAAGCCGGGGGCTTTCACCGCCACACAGGCGAGGACTCCGCGCAGACGGTTGACCACCAGAGTCGCCAGGGCCTCGCTCTCCACATCCTCCGCCACCAGAAGCAGGGAGCGCCCGCTCTTGGCCAGCTCTTCCAGGAGCGGGATCAGATCCTTCATGTGCGTGATCTTGCGCTCAGTGAGCAGAATCAGCGGCTCATCGAGCACGGCCTCCATCTTCTCCGGGTTCGTGACAAAATACGGCGAGGTGTAACCATGATCGAACTGCATGCCTTCGACGACATCCACGGAGGTTTCCGTGGTCTTCGCCTCCTCCACGGTGATCGCACCTTCGGATCCCACCTTCTCCATCGCATCCGCTACAAGATCGCCCATGGCCGGATCATTGTGCGCGGAGATGGTGGCCACCTGCGCCTTCTCCTTTTTGCTCGCCACGGGGCGTGACAGTCCGCGCAAAGCCTCCACTGCCACGCGCAGTCCGCGGTCAAGTCCGCGCTTGAGATCCACCGCCGAGGCTCCTGCGGTGACATTGCGCACGCCTTCGGCATAGATGGCATGCGCCAGCACGGTGGAGGTGCTGGTGCCATCGCCGACAGATTCGCCCGTGCGCTCCGCCGCCTGTCGGATCATCTGGGCACCCAGGTTTTCCTCGGGATCTTTCAGATCAAATTCTTTGGCAATGGTCACGCCGTCGTTGCAGACGAGCGGCCTGCCCCATTTGCGCTGGATAAGCACGCTCTTGGATTTTGGACCAAGCGTGATGCGCACGGCATCGGCCAAAGCTGCGGCGCCGCGCAGGATTTTTTCACGTGCTGCCGCACGAAAGGTGACTTGTTTGTGTGCCATAAGCCAGTCTTCTGGTGGGAGGTTTTTTGGGGGAGGCTGACACGAAGCCAGCGGAGTAAATGATGGGGCATGGACTTAAACGGAGGAAAAACAACCGGCGACCGTGACACTGGCTGCCTCCGCCCCATGGCCCCATCATTTAGCTCTTTCGCGCGGGCCTACTGCACCTTCACTTCGATGCTCTTGGGTTTGGCCTTCTCGTCCTTCGGCAGGTGCACGCTCAGCACGCCGTCTTTGAACTCAGCGCTGACCTTGTCGCCATTGACGGATTCGGGCAGGGTGAAGCTGCGCAGGAAACTGCCATAGGAGCGCTCGATGCGGTGGAACTTCTTGCCCTTCTCCTCCTTCTCGCTCTTGCGCTCGCCGGAGATGGTGAGTTCGCCGTTCTCCACGCTCACCTTCACTTCCTCCTTCTTCAGCTCAGGAAGCTCGGCTTTGACGAGGTATTCGTTGTTGTCTTCGCTGATGTCCACCAGCGGTGTCCATTGGGCGACGGTCATGGCTTCTTTCTCGCCGTTTCTGGAGGGCCAGGTCAGGCCAAAGAGACGGTCCAGGCGGTTTTCCAGACTGCCAAGTTCACGGAGAGGATTCCAGGTTGTTAATGCACTCATGATGTTTGTTTTGGGTGGTTCTGCCGGCGGAAAGTGAAAAGCCGGTGCAGCCTGTCCGCCGGGTGCAGGCCGCACTGGAGATTCATTGGGCTCTGGCCTGCTGTTTGCCGGCCTTGGGCTGGCTCTTCGCCGGGGCTTTGCCAGCGGCTGAGGCGGCACGCTTGGTCGCGGTCTTTCCGTTCCCCGCCGCCTTTTGACTGGCCGGGGCTTTCTGTCCGGCGGCGGACTTCGGTTCACGCTTGCCGAAAAGCTGCTGCTCTGCTTGCAGCCAGAATTTCAGATCTTCGCCAGGAGGGCAGTGGGCTTGCTGCCAGAGGTGATAGGCGAGCAGGCTGATCTCTTCGTAGCGGTGTTCAGGGCGGTGTGGAGGCATGGAGTTCATAGGTGTGGGTTGCTGTTGGATGGAAAAATCGGGCTTCAGCCGTTGATGCCCCAGAAGCGGGGGGCGGACTGGAATTCCCCGCCGAAGGGCTTTGCCCGATAAACGGCAACCGGGCTTTTGCGGGAGAGGAGCTGCGTGGCAAAGTTGCGGTCCAGGCGCTGATCAAAATCCGCATTGGACATGAATTCTGTCTGCCACTTGTCCGCGACGTCTTTCAGGTGGGAGCACACCGGCCCCGCATTGCCGGTGAACTCATAGTCCTCTTCATGCAGGGCAACGAGGATCGGGCGGGTGTCCCGCCTCTGTTTGGGAATCGCCTCAAACCACTGCACGATGTGGCCGGGGAGACTCGCATCATCTGCGGCGGAGACGATGAGCAGATCCGCCGCTGCTGCTGCACGCACGGAGGTGGTGCGCACGTCATGCCTTTCCAGTTTGTCAAAGCTCCAGGTGACCGGGCAAACCTGCAGATCAGGACACAGGGTGTATTTCAGCCACTCCAAGGCCTCCATGATGCGGATGTTGGCGAAGAAGCCGTCGTGAATGGCGACGACGGAGAAGGCGGGCCGGGATGCCTGGACGATTAGTTTGCGTGGTGCGGGAGGAGATGCGGTGTGTTGCATGACCTGAGAATGACGAGGCATGCAAATCCCGGCAATTAGCAGAGTCGCTCTGCGTTTCTCAGCAAATGGCTGAGCTGGTCTCAGACGCCCGTCCGGGGGAGCTTCGTGCTGCACGGTGGTGCAGATGTACGCAACGGGTTGCGTCAGGACGGCTGCTCATGGCTGCATGAGCGTGAGGTGAAGGCCTGCCGCCCCTCATTGGGCGGCGCCAGTGCCTGGGCGCTCACTGGCCGGCTGCTTCTGCGGCTTTTTGCAGGGATTGGTTCCCTCAAGCCACCTGTGGAGGAAAAGCCAGTCCACATGGCGTGCGAGGTTGGTCACGTTCAGATCACGGAAGGGATGGCAGTTGCCCTCCTCGGCTTCGGTCGTGGCGGCGGGGGCTGGTATTGCGGGAGGGGGAGGGGAGATGCCGGCAATCTCACGCAGGAGCCGCTGCCTGAGCGCGGCTTCGTTTGCAGCTTCCTGCTGCTGGAGGTGCTCATGAGTGCTCATATGCCCGATGCTAGAAGGTGTTCTGCAGCGCACAATGAGGAGACCCTCCCGGTGCTTCTAAGCCAATGGCTGAGGCGATCGCGGGCTGGTGGCAGAGTTTGGCGGCGGACATTCAGGCCTTGGCGTGTGTCGGATTCGGCAAGATCAGGGCTTCGGCGGTTCAGACTTGTTCACCGACCCAGCGGACGGCGTAGTGGATGAGTTCGGTGCCGTTTTTGAGGCCGAGCTTTTCCTTGATGTGGCCGCGATGAGTGTCCACGGTTTTGAGGCTGATGTGGAGTTCCTGGGCGATGGCGCGGTTGTCCTTGCCCTGGCCGGTGAGGCGGAGGATTTCGAGTTCGCGGTCGGTGAGTTTTCCCACGGTGGAGGTGCTGGCGGAGGAGCGGGGGCGGGAGAGGGCGTCGAGGATGGCGGAGGCGGTGCTCTCGCTGGCATAGACCTGGCCGTTGAGAACTTTGGTGATGGCCTCGCGCATCTTCTCGGGGCCTTCCTGTTTCATGATGTAGCCGCGCCCGCCGGCACGCAGCACACGCTCGGCATAGAGCTGTTCGTCATGCATGGAGATGACGAGCACGGGAAGTTCAGGCCGTATGGCATGGACGTCCTGCAGAAGCTCAAGGCCGCTTTTGCCGGGGAGATTGATGTCCATGAGGACGAGATCGGGATTGAGCTTTGATATGGAGTCAAAGGCGTCGCGGGCGTTGTCGGCTTCACCACAGACAACGACACCGGGAATGGCTGCGGCGATGCGGACGAGGCCATCACGGAACACGGGGTGGTCATCGACGATGAACACTTTTTTGGCCGATGTGCTGGAGGCTTTTTTAGTCATGGCTGGTTTTGGGTGAAGCTTGAGGAGTGGGAATGGTGCAGACCACGGTGGTGCCGAGGCCGGATTGATTGCGCTGGATGTCGAGAACGCCGCCAATCATGTCGGCGCGGTACTTCATGATGCGCAGGCCCATGCCCTGGCGTTTGGGTTCGAGTTCGGTGATGCCCCTGCCATTGCCCTTGTCGTGAATGGAAAGCACGGTGTGGAGGGGATTGGTGGAGAGCTCGATGTCGATCTCCTTGGCCAGACCATGCTTGACGGCGTTGGTCACGGCTTCCTGGGCGATGCGGTAGAGATGGGTGGCGGTGGTGTTGTCCATCTCAATGGAAGGGGGGCACTTGCTACGGCATTTGATGCGGAACATCTGGCTGGTGCGCGCGGCCAGCTCATCCAGCGCGGCGACGAGCCCGCCTGACTGCACCGCCACGGGGTGAAGACCGCGAGCGAGCGAGCGGGTCAGAGCCAGGGCCTCCTTGAGCAAGCCGGTGATTTTTCCGGCGTCTTCAGACTCGGGTGACTGCTTCTTGATCAAGCTGGCCTGCAGCAGGTCGCAGAGCAGCCAGATGCCCGCGAGCTGCTGGCCCAGATCATCGTGCAAATCCTGGCCGATGCGCTGCTTTTCATGTTCGCTGATGTGGAGGATTTCTTTTTCGAGCTTTTTGCGCGCGGCAATCTGCTGCTTAAGTTCGGCATTGGTCTGCTGAAGCTGCAGGGTGCGTTCTTCCACGCGTTTCTCCAGCTCCTCATTGAGCCGGCGGATCACCTGCTCGGCGCGTTTGCGCTCGCTGACATCCACATGGGCGATGACGACGGAATGCGGGCCATTGCCTGCGAAGGGGGTGACGTAGCCGACAAACCAGCGCTGCTGGGTGGGCGAATGGCAGGCGTATTCCAGGCTGAAGCGCGTGGATGCACCGCTCATGACCTCACGGATGCCCGCGGCGAAACGTGACGCATCCTCTTCACCGTCCCCTGCGGCGGCGTCACAGACGGCCAGGTAGTTGCTGCCCACGCCGCCGACATTGATGGCAGCGCCGTTGGCTTTGGCAAAGGCGGTCCATGCCTCATTGGTGCTGATGATTTTGCCGTCGCAATCGAGCACGACAATGCTTGCGGGTATGGCCTCCAGCGTGGATTCGGCGAAGCGGCGCGCCTTCATGATCTCATCTTCTGCGCGCACCCGGTCATTGATGATTTCGGCAAAGATGATGAGGCCTCCGATTTCGCCCTTCGCATCATACCAGGGGCGGCACACCCATTTGACCCAGTCGAGGGTGCCATCGGCACGGGGGAACGGGTCACGCTCGCAGCTTTCCGTGGCACCGGCCAGGCAGCGCTGGTGAATCTGCTTCACGCGTTCCGGGATCTCAGGAAAGACTTCATAATGCGACCTGCCGGTGAGGTCTCCGACGTCGAGGCGGAAATCCCAGGCCCAGCGGTCGCTGACGGAGAGGTAGCGCATGTCGCGGTCAAACATCACGACGGGGGCGGGTGTGTGTTTGATGAACAGGCGCAGGCGTTCCTCGCTGGCGAGGAGGGCCTGCTCGGTTTGTTTGCGGCCGGTGATGTCCTCCGCGATGCCCACGATGCTGCGTATGCTGCCGTCGTCATTGTGGATGGTGCTGGCCGTTCCACTGACCCAGATCACGGTCCCATCTTTGCGGACGCAGCGACGCTCCGTTTCATAAGAGGACAACTCACCGCGCAAAACGTTTTGCACCCTCTCCCGGCTGATCGCAGCATCCTCGGGATGGGCGAGACTGACGGGGGACATGCCAGCCAGGAGTTCTTCGCGGCTGTAGCCGGAGATGGAGCAGAAGCGGTCATTGACCCGGGTGAAACGGCCATCGGGCCCCAGCTCGACGGTGCCAACGCCGACGTTCTCGAAGAAGCCGCGGAAGCGGGCCTCGCTGTCCCGCAAGGCAGCCTGGGCCTGCTCCGTTTTCTGCCGTTCGGCGATGGCATCCTCCATGAGGTTGAGGGCAGCGAGGCGCGACTCGCGCAGGGACTGGATGGCCTGGGTGAGCTCCGCCGTGCGTTCGATCACGCGCTGTTCCAGCTCTGAGTGGGAGCGCGCCAGAGCCTGCTCGGCCAGCTTGCGGTCGGTGATGTCCATCAGTGCGGTGATGGAGCCTCGCGGCAGACCTGCCTCGTTGAGCAAGGGGGTGGAGAAGGCCAGAATATCGCGACTGGTGCCATCCTCGAAGACAAGGTCGAACTCAAAGCCATGGACGGGATCGCCTTTGGCAGCGCGCTGAGCAGGCTGTTCTGCGGGGCTCAGTTCGCGGCCATCCTTGAAGATCTTGAGATGGCGGGGCCTCAGAGCAGGGGGGGCGCTCAGGGAAGCTTCCGCTCCGGTGGGAAGGTGCAGCAGTTTGTCCGCAGCCTGGTTGCCTTTGATGTGCCGGCATTCCGGATCATCGGCGATCAAGATGGGGGTGGGCACGGCATCGAGCAGGATGGCCAGCTCCGCCGCACGCTGGCGTTCGCGGCGCTCGCTCGCACGCAGGGCATCCTCTGCACGTTTGGCTTCGGAGACGTCATTGAAAAGGATGGCGACCTTGCGGCTGTCCGGACCGCCAAAGCGAAAAGCGGAGACATCGAACCAGCGCTGAAGGGCCCGGGCTTCGTTGACAAAGCGTCTTGGTTCGCCAGTCAGGGCGATTTCTCCGTAAATTTGGAACCAATGCTCTTCATAATCTGGAACGAGTTCGCGCATGAACCTGCCCCGGGCATTGCGCAATCCCGTCTGGGCCTCAAAGGCAGGATTCACTTCAAGGAAGCGGCAATCAACGGGGTGAGCTTGCGAGTCGAAGACCACCTCGATAATGCAGAAGCCCTCGATCAGCGTATTGAACAAAGAATGATACTGCTCCTGCGAGAGTCTGAGAGCCTCCTCGGCGGCGGTGAGACGCGCCTTCTCCTCCAGTCGTGCCAGAGCGCGCTGCACCACGGTGGGCACGAGGGTGATGAAGTTGACGTCCTTGACGAGATAATCGAGGGCGCCGCGCTTCATCATTTCCACCGCCACGCGCTCGTCCCCCTGGCCGGTGATGATGATGAAGGGCAGGTGGTCATGCATGCCGTCCAGGCGGTCAATCAGGTCATTGCCGCCCAAACCGGGCAGCTTCAGATCCAGCAAAACCAAGTCTGCGTGATGGTTCTTCATCCAGCCGACGGCCTCTTCGCCGGAGCTGACGCTGGCGGAGTGAATGCCAACCCGCTGCAATTCACGCGTGATGAGCCTGGCAATACCAGGATCATCATCGACCACGAGGATGGTCGCGGGTGTTTGCGGGCTGGCCATGAGGAGGGTTAGTTCTGATCCTTGATTTCAGGAACTTTGACGAGGGAGACAAACATGCCAAGCTGGGCGATGGCATCGGCGAAGCTGTCGTAGTCCACCGGCTTGACGACATAGCTGTTGCAGCCGAGCAGATGGCAGCGCTCGATCTCGCGGGGATCGTCGGTGGTGGTGAGCATGATGACCGGCAGCTTGCGGAGGGCGACATCTTCCTTGATCTGGCGCAGCGCCTCCACGCCGTCCACCTTCGGCATGCGGATGTCCAGCATGAGAAGATAGGCGGTGTCTTTCTGGCGGTGGGGGCCGAGACCGCGGCGGAAGAAGAAATCGAGCACCTCCTGGCCGTTTTCGTAACGCTGGATGACATTGCTCAGGCCAGCCCGCCTGAGGTTTTTTTCAATGAGCCGTGCGTGGCCGACATCGTCGTCGGCGATGATGATGACTACTTGCTGGGTGATGTTCATGTCTTGCTGGGAGAGTGAAAATTCATGAGTCAAACGTGGTCCGAGAGCAAGGTTTCCACGCGATAGCGAGGCGGCTGCCCGGCTTGCTGGAGCAGGGTGTTGATCTCTTGTTTTAGCTCGATCATGCGGAGCTCGCGGTCCACCATGGCGCGGTTGAAGCGCTCCAGTTCGTCGTTCTTGGAGCAGAGCTCGGCATTGCGCATGCGCAGCTCCTCCTCCGCCACTTTCTGCTCGGTGACGTCACTGGCGATGCCGCAGAGCTGCCGGGGCCGGCCGTCTCTGCGGCCAATGATGATGCCGCGATCCATGATCCAGTGAATCTCCCCCTCACGATCCAGAATGCGGTATTCGATTTGATAGGTGTCGGTCTCACCGGCAAGCCAGCTTTGAAAGGCTGCGCCCACGGCAGGCAGGTCTTCTGCATGGATGGCCTTCATCCAGACCTTGGAGTCCGCATAGAGCTCCTTGGCAGGCACGCCCCAGATATTCTCAAAGGCCGGGCTGATGTAGGTCACCCGGGGAGGGTTGAGCTCCATGAACCAGAACACCTCGCCCATGTTTTCGGCGAGCAGGCGGAACTTGGCCTCGCTGGCGCTGAGAGCGGCCTCAATGCCACGCCGCTCGGTGACATCCATGATGGCGGTGCGGCACCAGCCGGGCTTGCTTTCTAAATCCTGTGCGGGCCGGGTGGTGAACTCGGTCAGGCGCTCGCCTTTGTCCTTGGTGGCGAGGTGCATGGTGGCGCACAGTTCGTGGCCGGCACGCCGGCACTCCCAGAGATGTTTGAGGAAGGTCTTGCGGTCAGGCTGTGCCATATATGGCATCATGGGGCGGCCCATCAGGTGAGTGATGGTGTAGCCCAGCAGTTCTGCGGCGGTATGATTGATCTCGCGGATACAGCCTTTGGCATCGAGGGTGACATAACCCACCGGCGCCAGATTGTAGAGATCCGCATAGCGGTGACGGCTGAGCTCCAGATCAGCATTGGCCTCTCCGAGCTGTTCGTTGCGCAGCTCCAGCTGGTCCTGCTGCTCCTGCATCTGCGTCATTAATTCCGCTGTTTTAACAGCTTCGGCACGATCCTGAGTTTGCTCCCGCAAGAGGGCTTTGATGCGTGTGCGCGCTTTGGCTGCACGGGGCTGGGACGGCTGCTTTTTGGCAGGCTTTGCAGCTTTGGCCTTCTTGCTGGCGGCACGTTTCATGGCGGCTCGGGTTTTGCGGTGATGTCCTCCATGGCCAGCAGAAGCAGGGGAGACTGGCCGGCTTCAAGATCGAGGCAGCGTGCGTTGAGCAGCATGGTGCGGCTGCCGAGGCCTGAAAAGTGGTGCTGGAGGTGAAGATCCTGAAACGTGGTCTTTGCGGCCAGCACTTTTTCCAAGGACGAGCGCAACTCCGGCATGGCCCAGGCGCCGTTGTCGAGATCAAAGAGGAGCCTGCCCTCCGTGGTTTCCGGCCTGGCATTGAAGAAGGCGTAGAAGCTGCGGTTGGCGGTCTTCACACGCAGGCCGCCATCCAGCACGAGCAGAGGCTCACGCACGGTGGCCACGATGGCTTCGGCATAGCTGCGCTCCGCCTCGGCCTGGGCGAGCGCGCGCTTCACGGCGTCGATGTCCAGCAGGGTGATCACGACGCCGTCGATGCGATTGTCCGCGGTTTTGTAGGGGCGGATGCGGAGGACATGCCAGCGGCCTTCGAGGTCCTGCACCTCCTGCTCATGGAGGGCGAGGGTTTCGAGCACTGCGCCGATGAGTTCAGGAAGGCTGGGCAGCTTGAGCTTGATTTTGAAGTCGGAGATGGACCGGCCGATGTCACCTGGAATGAGATTGAGCACTTTCTCCGCCTTGGGGGTGAAACGGCGGATGCGCAGATCCGAGCTGAGGATGATGATGGGGATGTCCACGCTGCCAAACAGGTTGAGCATGTCATCGCTGAGCTCCCGCAGCTCGAGATTCCGGCTCTGGAGCTCGTCATTGAGGGTGGTGAGCTCCTCGTTGGTGGACTGGAGCTCCTCGGTGGCCGTTTCCATTTCCTCGTTGGTGCTTTGCAGCTCCTCGTTGCTGGAAAGGATTTCCTCATTGGCGGCGCGCAGCTCCTCATTGGAGGCGTCCTGCTCCTCGATGATGCGCTGGAGGGAGAGCTTGGTGGCGGCGAGTTCATCCTGCAGCTGCTCGAGTTCATGCATGGGCCCGGTGGTGCGCTGCGCCCTGCCTTTCCTGGTGGCGGGGGCTGAGACGGAGGCCTTCTCTTCAAAGAGGACGAGAAAGAAAGGCTCGCTGAAATTTGGCATCAGCAAGGGGAGCACTTTCACATCCACCGTGAGCACGCGCCCTTCGTGGCGGATCTCCACGCCGGTCTTTTGGACTTCACGCTTTTGCCTGGTGGCCTTGGCAAGCAGGGGGCGCAGCTCCACAGCGAGTCCCTGGCGCGCCATTTTCAGGAGGTTCAGGGTGGCTTCTCCGGGGGTGTTTTCCAGGAAGGGGCCGGTGCGTCCGCGGAACTGGAGGATCTCCATGCTGGAGTTCACCACGACGCCAGCCGGGGCGAACTGGCTGAGAACGACGGCGTCCGCCTGCTTGCGGATATCTCCGAGCGCGGGCTCCACGGGAGTGCGGGTGAGGCCGTGGCGGGTGCCTTCGCTGCGATCGATCATGGTGGTGAAGCGGGTGGGCAGGCCGGTGTGGCGAACATGGGAAAACTTCTTTTCGTAGATGCGGAACTTGGCATCGACCATGGCGAAGAGCTCGGCAAAGCCGCTGACGGACTCCGCAGTGCCGAGGACCAGAAAGCCGCTGGGCCGCAGCGCATAGTGAAACACGGGCAGCACGCGTTTCTGCAGCGCCACATCAAAGTAGATGAGCACATTGCGGCAGGAGATGAGATCCACATGCGAGAAGGGCGGGTCCTCAAACAGATTCTGCCGTGCGAACATGCAGATGTCGCGGATGGATTTGTTGATGCGGTAGCCGCCGTCAGACTTGGTAAAGAATTTGCGCAGGCGCTCCGGCGAGACGTCTTCCTTGATGCGCTCCGGATAGAGGCCTGCGCGTGCGCGGATGAGAACGGCTTCATTGATGTCCGTGCCGAAGAGCTGCACGGGACAGCGAATGCCTTCCTTCTCCATGACTTCAGTGAGCACGATGGCCATGGAGTAGGCCTCCTCCCCGGTGGAGCAGCCGGCCACCCAGAAGCGGATGGGGGCATCCGGCTGCCGGTTTTTGAGGATCCGGGGAAGGATCTTCTTCTTGAGCAGTTCGAACATCTTGGCGTCGCGGAAGAAGCCGGTGACGCAGATGAGGATGTCCTGGAACAAAGCCGAGACCTCTGCGGGGGTGTTGTGCAGGAAGGCTGCGTATTCCCGCATGGTGTCCTGCTTCAGCAGCACCATGCGGCGGCTGATGCGCCGCCGGAGAGTGGCGGGCTTGTAGTGGGTGAAGTCCACACCGCACTGGGCGCGGAGGATGGTGCAGATTTGTTTGAATGCATCGCCATCGACCGGGGGCAGCGCTTCCCCGCCATCCAGGGCCAGCGGGCGAAGATGAGGATGGCTGCCAATCCTGACGAGTTCGTGGGCAATTTCCTGCGGTGAGAGAATGTAGTCCGCGCAGCCGCTGGCGCTGGCACTGGAGGGCATGCCGGCATATTTGGCGGAGGCTTCATCCTGCACGAAGGTGATGCCGCCAGCCGCCTTGATTTCCTCCAGCCCGAGGGTGCCGTCTGTGCCGGTGCCGGAGAGAACGATGCCGAAAGCCTGCCCGCCCTGATCCGCCGCCAGAGCACGAAAAAAGTAATCGACCGAAGCATGGAGGTCATGCCCACTGCCGCGCGGCAGCAGGCGCAGGGTGCGATCCTTGATGCCCATGAGCTTGTTCGGGGGGATCACATAGACGTGATCTGGCTGCGCCTGCATGCCGTCCCGTGCCTCCGTGACCGGGAGGGTGGTGACGCGTGAGAGCAGCGAGGTGAGTGCGCTTTCATGCTGTGGATCAAGGTGTTGCACGAGGATAAAACTCATGCCGGTGTTTGCTGGCAGCTCTTTGAGCAGCGCCGTGGCGGCCTCCAGCCCGCCTGCGGAGGCCCCGATGCCGACCACTGGGAAGGAGGCAGCCGGGTGAAGGCTGCGGACTCGCTTGGCAGTGGGCAGAGGCCGCTTGGGCTTTGGGGCTCGGGATTTCATGGATATGGATCGCTACGAGAAGCACAAAGCCTTGTAAAAGCCAATCGATCACCGGTGACAAATGCCGAATCCGGCGTGCCTGCGGGAACCTCTTACCTCACGCATCCATGTTCCAACTCATGGGCATGACTAGGCATACCCAGAGAGGGAGATCAATGAGCGTAGTGGTGCGACGCGTCTCAGCCAACGGATGAGATGGTATGCAAGAATGATCTAAGAGACGGGGCCGACGGGTGGTGTGAGTGGATCAGGAAGGGGTGCTCTTCCATTCCTGCGGGGGGACGAGCCGGACAGCGGGCAGCCATTTGGCGCCCTGCCGGATCCAGTCATGCAGAAGACGTGAGTGCTCGTGCTCCAGCCGCTCTGGCGTGGGGGGCATGGCCACGGGGCTCTCATGGCCGAGGAGGAGGACTTTGTAGAGCAGGCTGTGATGGGGAGCACCGGGCACGATGACGGGGCCGCTGCGCCCGCCTTTCATGGCGAGCTTTTGAGTCTTCAGATTCAAGCCCGCGCAGACGTAGTGGTGCTGATGGCACTCCAGGCAGCGCGTTTCGAGGAGGGGCTTTACCTCGGTGACAAAGTCCACCTCATGCGGTGGCTCCATCTGCATGCAGGACGGCAAGCCCAGCAGGGCAACCAACGCGGCGAATGACTGGAGTTTCATGGCGATGGAAAGGGGGAAGGGGAAGGGTGGAGGAGGCCTCAGGCGGCGAAGCCGAAGCGATGCCTGACCTGAGCGGCATCCAGACCGAGGGAACCGGCAAGCAGGCGCGAGGCGAGACGCTCTGCGGCGACGCGCAGCATGCGGTCCGACTGCGGCTGATCGAGTGCGATGCCTTCATGTTTGATGCTCCGGATGCGGGCGCCGACGATGAGGAGGTTCATGAGGAAGTCCTCGGCTTCGACGGGATCGTCCGTGCGGTGGGTGTCGAGGCGCTGATTGTGCTGGGGGTGGATGACGTATTCGATGTCAAATTTGGCGAGCATGGTAGTGGGTGGTTGGGGTTGATGTGAGGTGAGAGAAGAAAGGGGTGATGCGGCTCTGGCTTGCGGGGAGGGGAAATGCTTTGGCTGAGGTGGTGTGTGTCGCATGTAGTGTGCTCATGCCATGGTGCGGGACAGGCTTGCGTGCAGGGATGTGGTGACGCGGCGCAAGAGCTTTGAGGGACTGAGCTCAAACAGGCGGCGGGCCTTGCGGAAGATGCGGGCGAGCAGGTTCTTCATGCGGCGGCGGATGGTGCGCACCCAAGCCACAGGAGCGTGCTGCTGGCAGTGCGCGTGCAGGAGGGAGAGATCATGCATCTGGCCGAGCCAGCTGCCGAGCCTGCGTGAGAGCTTCAGGTGACGGCGGTCATGCAGCAGGAGGAGCGACTGGAGGTAGTGATCCTTTACAGGCGAGCGCCAGCGGTGCAGATGCTCTGGCGTGGGCTTTTTCCTGCTGCGGCGGAACCCCTGGAGGGCTGTGGCATAACGGCGGACGTAGGCTTTGGCAATGTCTTGCCCGTCCATGGGGAGGATGGTCAGGGTCTCCAAGCGGTGAGTGAGATCCTGGGCGGTGGCTTTGAGCCTGAGCAGCTCTGTGCGAGTGGGGAGGTCTGCGGAGCGTCTGCCTTTCTGCGGAGCGGGGAAGTGGATGGCGGGGAGGTGACAGGTGGTGCTGCATTTCACCTGGAATTTGGCGGCGAGTGACTGCAGCACGTGCTGATCGCGGTTTCTTGAGAAGGCCTGCTTGAGGATGCGAAGCCGGCGGCGGATGGCGTGCAGCGTGGCGGGGGGAAGCCCGGGCTTGAGGAGGCGCAGGATGGCACGGAGCTTTTTCATGCGCACGCGCAGGGTGTGAATGCGGCGCTGCACATCGTCCGAGGGCAGGAGTTCAAGATCGCGCTCGGCCTGACGTGAGATGGAGAGGAGGGTGCTGCGGATCTTGCGCAGCAGGAGGGGCTCCAAGGATGAGGGTGCGGAGGCCATGGCGGGAGGGAGGGTTCAGCGCTTCTCCTGCGCAGGGTCATCTCCCGGCACCACCAGAACGGGACAATGGGCGTGCTTCAAAACATCGTCCGACATGCTGCCGACGAGGAGATGGTAGATCGTGCTATGGTGGTGGGAGCCGAGGATGATGAGATCGGCGCCGAGTTTCCGGGTTTCCTCCAGCACGGACTCCACGCTGGCGCCGACCATCTGCCGCACGACTGCATCCACGCCGTATTTGACGAGGGAGTCGCGCATTTCAATGAGGCGGTCATGGTGCTGGTGCACACGCTCCGGGGGCGGATCCTGCAGGATGACGGGCGAGCTCATTCCGACCTGGACCATGGCGGGCTCCTTTGGGACGACATGCAGGAGGACGACTCTGCTCTTGAACGCGACCGCGAGGAAGTGGGCCTGCTTGAGCACTTTGAAGGTGAGGTCCGAGAGATCGACGAGGACAACGATGTTTTTCATGGGGATCATGGGTTTTCCGGGGATGGCCTGACCACGAGAAGAGAGCAGGGGAGGCGGGTGAGGAGGCGCTCGGCCGTTGATCCCATCAGCACGTAGCGGAGGTTTGTCCGCCCTTTGCTGCCGACGATGATCAAGTCCGCCGTGCGCTCCTGTGCCTGTGCCACGATGCCATTGGCATGATTCATGGATTCGTGGAGCGTCTCCGTGGAGGTGATGCCCTGTGCGGCCGTGCCAATGAAATCGTGGAGTTCGCGGCGCAGATTTTCAAGGTAGGCCTGCCTCTCCGCCGAGGTGAAAACGAGGGTGGGGTAGGTGGACTCCACGACTTCGCTCTGATGGGGGGTGACGATCCATGGCTCACGCCAGACATGCAAAAAATCCACGGTGGCCGAGTCCTTCAAAGCGATCCGGCGGGCGGACGCCACGACCTCCCGGGAGGTCTCTGAAAAATCAATGCAGGCGATGATTTTCTGAAACGCGTGCCGGTGATGGGAGCGCACCAGCAGGACGCGGGAGGGAGACTTGCGCGCGAGCTTGCTGGAGACCGAGCCGGCGCCTGCGGTGGCTTCGCCCGAACCTGTGATGCCGGCCACGAGCAGGTCTGCCTGGGTGCTGCGGACATGCTCGAGGATTTCATGCAGAGGTGTGCCAACGGAGATGGTGAGCTCGGCATTGGCGGGCACTTCTGAGAGAGCGAGCCAGGCCTGGAGCGCGGACTGAGCGCCGAGAGTGGCGGTGCGGGCCTGGCTTTCGTAGCTGGACTCACGACTGGCGGCCATGGCGGCGACTGCCGCTGAATCAACCACATGCAGCACCTGCAGTCTGGCATCCTGAAGGCGTGCGATGCGTGATGCCTGATCAAGGGCGGCGCGGGAACCGGTGGAAAAATCCACTGCGACGAGGATGGACTTGAGCGTCTGCATGGGGATGAGGAATCTCAGCGGGTGGGTTTGGCGGGAAGCTTTTGAACGGCGGTGGCGCTTTTGTTTTCGTCGGCTGCGACGAGTGCGAGCGTCTCGCGGATGACGTCTGCATCGACAGCGATGGCGAGGTGCGAGAAATTGCGGGTGCCGGGACTGACGCGCTGGATGATCATGCCCACGAGTTTGGGACGGCCGCTGGTGCCTGCGATGAAGACGGGTGCGCCGCTGTCGCCGGGGTAGACGTCTGAGTCGATTAAAAAACGGCCATGGGCCTGAGGTTTGCCCACTGGATAAGAGGCGATCCTGCCGCTGCGCAGAACGGGGAAGGCGCCGTCGGTGCCGGGAAGGACCTCGGGATAACCGAGGAAGGAGACCTCGATGCCGGAGTGAAGTGATGTGCCATCGTGGGAGAGCGATTTTTCATTGAGGCAGGATGATATGTCGGCACGACTGGCGATCTCGGGGGGGAAGTGCAAGGCGAAGGCGGCGAGATCATAGCGCGGATGGCGGACGTAGAAGGGCTCATTGCCAGCCCGAGCCGGAGGGGAGAATGCGAGAAGGGACACTTGGGCCTCGCCTTTTGCGTCTGGCATGCGAAAGCCGATGATCAGGGGGCCTTTGCCCATGGTTTTCAGCACGTGGACGGAGGTGAAGACGACGGGCACCTTTCCGCCTGGGGCGCTGGGATCGCGGCGATTGATGACAAAGCCTGTGGCTGCGCCTTTCAGCGTGGCGAGCGGATAGGTGGACCACATCATTTTTTCGCTGCCATTCATACGGCCGGCGCAGGCGGACCCTCCGAAGCAAAGAATGAGTGCCAGCAGCAGGGCGTGGAGAGGGTGTGTGGTCATGGTGGGCGGTGTGATCTGCGGTGCAGTCAAGGGGTGGCCCCGAGCTGAAGGCGTGGGTGAAACTGGAGGAGGAGCGATAGAGCATGGCCGAGCTGTGCAGCAATTGCCGGATGTCCCTGATGCAGCTCAGTAAACGGCTGAGATGCGGGAGGGGCTCTTTCCCATGGCGGTTTTGCAGGGGGGATGTTTACGATCAGGCACAGGTTCCATGTGACACGAACTGCGGAATGACAGATCCAAATCCTGAAACCAGGTCATGAAAACAACGGCTATTATCATCGCGATCCTCAGCCTTGCAGCGCTGACGTGCTGCCACAAGAAGCCCAAGGACACCAGGCTGCCCGAGCCTGAGGTGAGGAAGGAGAAGGCAGCGCATGAAGCTTCTGCGCGCCCGCATCTTCCTGATGCAGCACCCATACCGGTGATCGCGGTGCCGCCTGCGCCGACACCCGCCGCAGTGCCGGTGCCTGCGCCGCCGCCAGGAGCAACGGCTCCCGCCTGCACATGATCCGCCCGGCAATCACCAAACCGCGGGCAGCCGCACGCACGTAATAACATTAGAGTTCACCGCCATGAAAACGAAAACCACAGCCACGAACGCAACGACTGAAGCCCCCGCCAAGCCCCTGCCACGGAAACTGGGAGCGAATCACAGCGAGACCGCCAAACGGCCGCGCAAGCATGACAACAACTTCAAGCAGTCCAAAGACCTGCGCGAAGACCGCGGTGTCCGCCAGTTGAAGGCGAGCCCGAAATCCCAGTCTGCGCGCGGCGGACGGTGAAGTGCACTCCTAACATTTCATGCCATGAATACCTCTGAAACACCCCATCCCGCCGAGCTCTGCCTGCATCGTACTCTGGAGCGTGCGGAAGACTATGTGCGGCGTGAGCCGACCAAGGCGGTGGGAGCCGCCCTGGGAGCGGGTTTGGTGCTGACCTTGCTGCCGGCGCGCAGCATGGTGAGGCCCATCGCCGCACTGGGTGCTGCGATGGTGTCTCCCACGCTGCTGGGGCTGGGCCTGATCAAGGCGTTTGAACTCTGCTGTCAAAGCACCCCGGCCAAGGAAGAAACACCGCCCGTGGATTCGCCCTGAACACCTCCAACACCATGCCTCGCAGCATCCGACTCACGCGCCTCTTTACGATGGCGGACCAACTGGCCAACCAGCTGCAGGGCCTGCAGTTCGCGGGCCTGCAATCTCCGGAAGCCGTGTGGCGTCCGGATGTCAATGTGTACGCCCATGAAGACCACCTGGAAGTTTGTGTGGATCTGGCGGGAGTGGCCAAGCAGGAGATCAAGGTGGAGGTGGAGCCGCGGCGTCTCGTTGTGCGGGGCCAGCGCCAAGCGCCGGACAACGGCTGTGATGCCACCTCCTGCTGCCGCATCCTCGTCATGGAGATCCCGGACGGCAGCTTTGAGCGCGTGCTGGAATTTCCCATGGCGGTGGACACCGAGCGTGTGGTTGCCAGACAGGACAACGGCTGGCTGTGGATCACACTTCCCCTGCAAGCGGAGGACGCATCATGATGGAAGATCTCTCATTGAAAACGGCGGAGGCGATCACGGAGCCGGTGAGCGCGGGTGTCTCCGCAACGGGCGGAGAACCGGCAACGCCGGTGGCGGGCGCGGTCGAGGTGCTGCCGATCCTGCCGCTCAGAGACACGGTGCTTTTTCCAGACACGATCATGCCTCTGACCATCGGGCGTGCCTCCAGCCTGCAGTTGCTGGAACAAAGCCTGCCGCAGAGCAAGCTGCTGGGGCTGGTGCTGCAAAAGGACAAGGAGAGTGACAGTCCCGGCATGGACCAGCTCTATGAGCACGGGGTCATCGGCCGTGTGATCCGCATGATCCGCCAGGACGGCGGGGTGGTCGTTCTGGTGCGTGGCGAACAGCGCATGCGCATCAAGCAGGTGACGCAGCAGGAGCCTTTCATGAAGGCGGAGGTGGAGACGCTGGCCAGCGTAATGCCTGACAAGGGAGATGACCTGGCCGAGGCGGCCGTGCGCAATCTCCGCGAGTCTGCCGGGAAGCTGCTCAGCCTGCGGCCGGAGATCTCGGACGAAGTCAAAGGCTTGTTCGCCACCATCGACAACGCCAGCACGCTGACGGACATCCTGGCGGCCAATCTGAGCATTGAGACGGAGGCCAAGCAGAAGCTGCTGGAGGAAACTCACGTGGCCCGCCGGGTGGCGGCGCTGGAGGTCCACCTCAACAACCAGCTCCACATCGCCGATCTGCAGAGCAAGCTGCGCGAGAACGTGAGCAGTGAATTTTCCGACGCCCAGAAGCGCGCGTATCTGCGCGAGCAGCTGCGCGCCATTCAAAAAGAGCTGGGCGAGGATGGCAGCGGTGAAGAGCAGGTGGAGGACATCCGCCAGCGGCTGGACAAGGCCGGACTGACTGAGAAGGCGAAGGTGCAGGCCGACCGCGAACTCAAGCGGCTGGAGGTCATTCCGCCGCAAAGCCCGGACCACTCTGTGATCGTCAACTATCTTGAAACGATGGCTGAGCTGCCGTGGAACGTGCTCAGCGATGAGAAGGTGGATTTGCACAAAGCGCAGGAGATTCTGGACCGCGACCATTACGGCCTCAGCAAGGTGAAGAAGCGCCTGATCGAGTACCTCGCGGTGCGCAAACTCAACCCTGCGGGCCGTGGACCGATCCTGTGTTTCCTCGGGCCTCCGGGCGTCGGCAAAACGAGTCTGGGGCAGTCCATTGCGGAAGCGCTGGGGCGCAAGTTTGCGCGCATCAGTCTCGGTGGCCTGCGGGATGAGACGGAGATTCGCGGACACCGCCGCACCTACATCGGCTCCATGCCGGGGCGGTTGATTCAGGAGCTCAAGCGGCTGGGCACGCGCAATCCTGTGCTCATGCTGGATGAGATCGACAAGCTCGGCGCGGACTTCCGGGGAGATCCCGCCAGCGCGCTGCTGGAGGTGCTGGACCCGCGCCAGAACCAGGAGTTCACGGACCGCTACATCGATGTGCCATTTGATCTTTCGCAGATCATCTTCATCGCCACGTGCAACACGCTGGACACGATTCCCGCACCGTTGCGCGACCGCATGGAGATCGTGGAACTCTCCGGCTACACGGAGCGTGAGAAGCTCAGCATCGCGAAGAACTACCTCGTCAAACGCCAGCTCTCCGAGCACGGCCTGACGGAGGACCAATGCACCTGGAGCGACGAAGCGCTGGAGCGCGTGATCGAAGACTACACGCGTGAAGCCGGTGTGAGAAATCTGGAACGGCAGATCGCGTCCGTGACGCGGCATATCGCAGCCAGCGTTGCCAAAGAGGAGATTACCCAGGCCATGGTCACACCCGGCATCGTGCGTGAGGCACTCGGCCCAGCGGCGTTTGTGCGTGAGAGCAAGCTGCAAACCAGCGTGCCCGGCGTGGTCACCGGCCTTGCCTACACCACGGCGGGTGGCGAGGTGCTGCACATCGAAGCGATTCGTTTTCCTGGCAAAGGCGGGTTCACGCTCACCGGGCAGCTGGGCGATGTGATGAAGGAGTCCGTCCGTGCCGCGCTCAGCCTCGTGCGCAGCCGGGCTGCGCAGCTCGGCATTGATCCCGAGAGCTTCGACAAAAACGAAGTGCATGTTCATGTGCCGGCCGGTGCTGTGCCGAAGGACGGGCCGTCTGCGGGCATCGCCATGTTCACCGCGCTGGCCTCGTTGTTTTCCAACCGCTCTGTGAGCAAGGACGTGGGCATGACGGGAGAGGTCACCCTGCGCGGTCTGGTGCTGCCCATCGGCGGCTTGAAGGAAAAGTCCATCGCCGCGCTGCGTGCCGGGCTCAAGACGATCATCATTCCCAAGCTCAATGAGAAGGACGTGCCTGATCTGCCTGAGGAGGTGCGCCAGCGCCTGAAGATCCTGCCGGTGGAAACCGTGGACGAAGTGCTGGCGGCCGCACTGGAGCCCGCCGCAGAAAATCATGAGTCATGAAAGCGATGCGCCTCGAATCCAACGGCGGACCTCTGGTCTGCCGCGAGGTGGACCGGCCTACGCCCGCTTTTGGACAAGTCCTCGTGAAGGTCACCGCGTGCGCCGTCTGCCGCACGGATCTCCATGTGCTGGACGGTGAGCTGCCGAATCCCAAACTGCCGCTGATTCCCGGGCATGAGATCGTCGGCATCATCGAAGAGATGGGGGAAGGGGTGACGGGATTTCAGAAGGGCCAGCGTGTGGGGATTCCCTGGCTGGGCTGGACCTGTGGTGCCTGTGACTACTGCTGCAGCGGCCGCGAAAATCTTTGTGATGCCGCCAAGTTCACCGGCTACACTCTGGATGGCGGCTATGCCGAACACACCGTGGCGGATGCGCGCTACTGCTTCCCGCTGCCTGGAGATGAGAGCGATGTCTCCATGGCCCCGCTGCTCTGCGCGGGGCTCATTGGTTATCGTTCGCTGATGAAGACCGGCACTGCGCGGCGGGTGGGCCTCTATGGCTTTGGAGCCGCGGCGCACATCGTCATTCAAGTCGCACGTCATCAAGGACGCGAAGTTTATGCCTTCACCCGGGCAGGGGACGAGGCGGCGCAGAAGTTTGCCCGCAGTCTCGGCGCCGTGTGGGCCGGTGCCTCCGATGAGCGCCCGCCGGAGCTGCTGGATGCCGCCATCATCTTTGCGCCCGTGGGTGCGCTGGTGCCTGGGGCTCTGCGGTCTCTGGTCAAAGGCGGCACGGTGGTCTGCGGAGGGATTCACATGAGCGACATTCCCTCCTTCCCGTATGCGGATCTCTGGCAGGAGCGCAGCATCTGCTCCGTGGCCAATCTCACGCGCCGTGATGGCGAAGAATTTCTCCCGCTGGCGGGAAGCATCCCGGTGCGTGTGGAGACACGGAGCTTTCCGCTGGAAGCCGCGAACGAAGCGCTGGCCATGCTGCGCGCGGGCCAGCTCAGCGGAGCCGCCGTGCTGGTGCCCTGACATTTTTTTCTCTCATGATCTCCGCCGCCACCCAACGCCTGCTGGATTTTCTGTCTGACACCGAATCCTACCCGCACCGACCACCGCAGGTCACGCTGCTGCAGACGCATGCGTCCTGGGTCTTCATCGCACCGCCCTTCGTGTACAAAATCAAGAAGCCGGTGAGCCTGGGCTTCCTTGACTTCTCGACGCTGGAGCTTCGGCATGCCGACTGCAAGCACGAGCTGGCGCTCAACCGCCGCCTTGCGGATGACGTCTATCTGGGGATCGAGCCCATCTGCGAGCACGAGGGCCACCTGCACTTCGGCGGCTACGGCGAAGTCGTCGAGTGGGCGGTGAAGATGCGGCAGATGGACCCGCGCTACTTTTTGCTGCAGCTCATGCAGACCGAAGAGGTGGGCACGCGGGAGATGGACCGCATCGTGGAAAAGCTTAACCGCTTCTACGCCTCCCAGCCTCCGCTGCCGGCCGCAGAGGTCACCACGGCGAACGAGCATCTGCGACAGAGCACGGAGGACAACTTCAAGGCTGCCGCGCGATTCGTGGGCCAGAGCCTTTCGCAGCATGCGCTGGATGCCATCGCGCATTACACGCGCGAGTTCTTCACGCGGCAGAGCGCGCTGCTTGAATCACGCCTGCATGACGGCTGGATCCGCGACTGCCATGGCGATCTGCACCTCGATCACATCCACCTCTCTCCCGAGGCGGTGCGGATCTACGACTGCATCGAGTTCAACACCGACTTCCGCTGCATTGATGTGGCCTGCGACATCGCGTTTCTCGCCATGGACCTCGATTTCAACGGCCGCTCCGATCTGGCGCGGTACATCGTCGAACGCTTCGCGGTGCTGCTGGATGACCACGGCATCCGAGCGCTGATGGATTTTTACAAATGCTACCGTGCCTGCGTGCGCGGCAAGGTGGAGAGCCTGCATGCTCATGCGGAGACTGTGGCGGAGGCGGAGAAGCAATCGAGCCTCCAGCTTGCGCGCCGGTACTTCCAGCTGGCACTGCAATACGTTGTGGCAGGTTCCAGACCCTGCGTCTTCGTTTTCATGGGCAAGGTGGCCTCGGGCAAGTCAGCACTCGCGGCAGCGCTGGGGCAGGAGACAGGGTGGCCGGTGCATTCTTCGGACCGTCTGCGCAAGACCCTGGCGGGCACGCCATTGAACCACCGCGGCAGCGCGGAAGAGCGCGCGGCGCTGTATGCCCCCGCGATGACGCAGAAGACTTATGAACGGCTGTTTGAGCAGGCGCTGGCCACGCTGCGTGAAGGGCGCTGCGTCATTCTCGACGCCACGTTCTCGAAGGTGGAACAGCGCCATGAGCTCAAGCAGGTGGCTGACGCCGAAGGATGCGACGTGAGATGGATCGAAGCGCATGCCAGCGAGACGGTGGTGTGTGAACGGCTGAAGGAGCGTGATGAAGATGCTGAAGTCGTGTCTGATGCGCGCCTCGAAGACTACAAGCGATTGAGCGCCGGTTATCAGCGGCCGGATGAGCTGCGGGAGGAGGAGAAGATTTCCATTCTTGCTGACGGGAAGGTGGATGAGGTCTTCAGCGAACTGCTGAGCCGGCTGGTGGTGACGCGTTCTATTTAGTACGAATGATTTTCGGTGGGGGGATGTGTGTTTGATGAACCATTGCGCAATAGGCTGACAAGAAGGGGGCGATGGTGGAAGTGGACGCGGTGCGTGGATGCGGAGGACTCGCGGCGGGGCTAGTTGCAGACGCTGCTGGTGGCCGTGGCGTGTGGCGGAGGGATGGGTTTGCTTTCCGGATTGGCTGGTGAAACCCAGGGGAGCACTCGCTAAAGCTCGGCACCCCTGGGCTGTATGACGGAAGGCCGTTGGCCTTCAAGACGAGGATGTTGGTCTATCGCATGAGTCTCCACAGGTTGTGCGTATTTTGGATGGCGGCAGCGATGAGGTGCTGTTTATGAGTGTTGCGTGGTGGGCGTGGGGTGAGTGTGGTGGAGAAGAGTCACCGGCTGCCGCGTTCGAATATCTCGTGGTATGCGTGAGCCGACCAGCACGTCGAAAGCGGTAGCTGCGTTCGTTCCTGACTGCGCGACCGCAGTCCATATGGGAAGTTGCATCGGCTTGATATGGGAATGAGTTTCGGGAAACGCTCTATATGACGGAAGGCCGTTGGCCTTCTAGACGAGGATGTTGGTCTGTTGCGCAGGTCTCAACAGGTTGTGCGCGTTTTGGGGTGTGGCTGCGATGAGGTGCTGCTTATGAGTGTCGCGTGGTGGGCGTGGGGTGAGTGTGGTGGAGAAGAGTCACCGGCTGCCGCGTTCGAATATCTCGTGGTATGCGTGAGCCGACCAGCACGTCGAAAGCGGTAGCTGCGTTCGTTCCTGACTGCGCGACCGCAGTCCATATGGGAAGTTGCATCGGCTTGATATGGGAATGAGTTTCGGGAAACGCTCTATATGACGGAAGGCCGTTGGCCTTCTAGACGAGGATGTTGGTCTGTTGCGCAGGTCTCAACAGGTTGTGCGCGTTTTGGGGTGTGGCTGCGATGAGGTGCTGCTTATGAGTGTCGCGTGGTGGGCGTGGGGTGAGTGTGGTGGAGAAGAGTCACCGGCTGCCGCGTTCGAATATCTCGTGGTATGCGTGAGCCGACCAGCACGTCGAAAGCGGTAGCTGCGTTCGTTCCTGACTGCGCGACCGCAGTCCATATGGGAAGTTGCATCGGCTTGATATGGGAATGAGTTTCGGGAAACGCTCTATATTACGGAAGGCCGGTGGCCTTCAAGACGAGGATGCTGGTCTGTTGCGAAAGTCTCCACAGGTTGTGCACCTTTTGGAGGGCGGCTGCGATGAGGTGCTGTTTATGAGTGTCGTGGGCGCGGGCGGCTGGCGAAGAGTTAATGGCTGCCGCGTTCGAATATATCGTGGTATGCGCGCGCCACCGAGTCCGTCGAAAGCGGTAGCTACGTTCGTTCCTCACTTTGCGACCGCAGTCCATATGGGAGGGGCATCGGTTTGATTTGGAAATCAGTTTGGGGTGCTGTCGTAGAAGCGGCTGCACTCAGCCTCGCGGCCACGGACGATGCGGCGGCCTTGGAGCGGGCCAAAGGTGGAGGTGATGACGGTGCACTGGCGTTCGGTGCCATCTCCATCATAGAAGAGGACGACCCAGTCGTGGGTCTTGCCGAGATCATGGGCGTGGGCGGAATTGGAAAAAAGGGCGGTGTAGTGACGCGGGCCGCGCATGGTGTGCATCACGGGCAGCCAGGCTTCGCCCGTGGGATTGAAGCGTTTCGGGGCGATGAGCCTGATCTTTCCCGCGCGGGCGTCCTCCCGGTACTGGCGGTCCACATCCAGAATCTCCGCAATGGAGGGATCGGCGGAGAGCGGATGGAATGAACGTGGCTTTGGCAGGCGGCCCAGACGCTGCGCGAGTGTGTCGCGGATGCCGGCGAGCCGCTTCATGCCGATGCCTGCGATTTTTTCCAGACGTCCGTCATGTGCGGCGGCCTCCAGCTCCTGGAGCGTTTCAATGCCCAGCTCCTCATGCAGCTTCCAGGCGGTGTTTTTGCCAATGCCGGGCACGGAGGCCAGCTGCGCGATGGGATCGCTCTCTCCGCGCAGGCGTTCAAGCATGCCCGACTTGCCGTGCAGCACGATGTCCCGGATCACGTGAGCGATGGTGTCGCCCACGCCGGGAATCTTTTCCAGGCCTTCCAGACCTTCACGAGCGAGCACATCTGCGACGGGCTCCTGCAGCGTGCGGAGGGCGTCAGCCGCATGTACATAGGCCTGCACGCGGAAGCGGTTGGCGCCCTGTTCGGCGAGGATGCGGGAGACCTCTTCGAGGCTGCCGGCGATCTGCTGGTTCGGTGTCATGCGGTGGTTCCAAGGATACGTCTCTGCACCGCTTTGCGGAGCTCTTCCTCGAGGAACATGCCGCTGCTCTGCAAGCTGCGGCAGGCCTCCTCAACGGTGAGATGATGGACTTTCATCGGGAACTCGGCGCGTGATGCGGTGAAAGCGGGCAAGGTGCTCAACGAGGAGGTTCGTGCCCCGCTTTCTCCAGGAACTCCCGTGCGCGCACCGCGCGTGCCAGGACGATCTCGACGGCCTCGTTTCCTGATCCCTGAAGTTCCAGAACGAGGGGGCCAAAGAATTGATTGCGGCGCAGATCTTGAATGACCCAGGGCCAGTCGATGGTGCCTTCGCCGGGCGGCAGGTGAGCATCCCAGTCGCCGCGATTGTCATTGATGTGCACCAGTTTGAGATGGCCTGAGAGCTTCTGGATCACCAGGCCCAATTCGCGAGCGAGATGAGCGTGCCCGGTGTCCAGGCAGGTGCCCACATTGCAGGTGCTGATTTCTCCGAGGAGATACATCAAGTCACGCACATGACCGCAGAGCAAATGGGCCAGCATGTTTTCCAGCAGGAGCTGCACGCCCAGCTCACAGCAGCGTGCAGCGATGAGATTGAGAGACTCCGCTGCATGGTGCATGTGCTGGATGAAGTCTGCCTCCGGAGGGCGGCCTTCGCGCTCGGGGCCGGGATGAAGGACGACGTAGGTGCAGCCCAGCAGCGCAGCGGCTTCAGAGGCGCGAAGCAGTTCATGCACAGCGGCATCCCGCACGGGCTTGCTGAAGGATGTGATGTCGATGCGTTCGGCGAAGGGGGCGTGAAAGGAGACTGGATGCAGGCCCAGCCCGCGCATCCGTTCGCCAGCACGACGGACATCATCCACATTGTGAAAGTCGAGATGGCGGGGAGACGAGCAGACTTCGATCTCGCGAAATCCGGCATCATGCACGGGTTTCAAAATATCGAAGATGCTGCGCTGGTAGAAACAGCCGGTGGAGAGTGCGATGGGCCAGTCAATCATGGGGTGAGTTTGGCGAGGAGCTGCTGCCTTGTGGGTTCCAGATTGCAACTGCCCTGAGTGGGAGGAAAGCAGAAGCCTTTCTCGCGAGTGGAGGTGCAGTTGAGATCGACAAGACGATCAAGGCCGGTCAGGTGCAGGCAGGCAAAGAGCCGCGTGTAGAAGTCCGCGCGGGTGCCTGCCTCGTAGTCGCTCCAGTCGATGCCCCAGCCATGGGATGGATCTTCAAACTTGGAACGGATCAAGCCGGCGATGTGGCGTGGGTGCCAGCTCTGGGCCAGCAGGCAGCGTGTGACCAGCTGCATGCCCGCCGGTTTTAGCAGCAGGTCATTGGGAAACTCCAGCAGGTGGCGCACGCAATGCGGCAGGACAGTGAGGGGCGTCTTGTCGTAGGTCTCATGCCAGCGCTCCTTCGGATCATGCTGGGTGGAGTAGTAGAACTCATGAAAGCGGCGCAGGCGGGAGGCGAGATAGTGCTCCAGCAGGTGGTGAGCGCCCTCCTCCTGAAGGGGGATGCGCACGCAGGCGCGCTGCGCCAGATCCAGCATGTCCTCTTTCACCTGGCGGACTTTGATGGCCTGACGGTAATCCATTTCATGCAGCGGGATGGAGCGGATGGCGGGGAGTTCATCTTCCAATCTGAGCCTGCTGGCGATGCCCGTCATCCAAGGCTTGCGGTAATTGGTGAAGGGCATGCGAATGGTGCGCGTGTGCAGAGGATCGCCGTATTCGGAGATGTCGATGGAGATCATTTCACGCTGCGCTGTGGCGCAAGGTCCGACGTGAACGGCGGTGATTTCGACGGGGAGTGCGGACAAGGGGGCGGCCTTCTCCTTGATCCTGTGCGCCACAAATTCGACGAGCAGGGCGATGGCTGCAAAGCTGGCCTGATCCGCCGGACCAATGCCACCGCTGAGGATGGGCGGGACGCGCTCCATGCAGGGAGCGATGAGTTCGGGCGAAGGGCAGAGGGCGGTGATGCGGGCGGCAATGTCCGAGCTCCGCCGGATGCGCCACACAAAATGGTGGCCCTGGCCAGTGATGAGATGCAGGGGCTGAATGCCCCATTCGAGCAGGAGCGACTCGATCACGCGCACGACGGGTTCCTGGAGTTCAAAGCAGCGCCAGGGATCCACAAAGGCTTCGGCAGGAGAGTCGAAATTCACATACTCCACATCGAGATGGAACAGATGCGACTCTGAGTCTGCCACGGAGCGCGCGATGTCCATGTCGCGCTCCAAGAACCAATCGAGCTCCGCAGGCGGGCGCAGCTCCCGCCGGTCATACGGGCAGCCATCGGTATGAGTCAGAAACACTGCGGTGGAGTGGTCGAGGGAGTCGCCTCCTAAAAACTCGACCAACCTCTGCCGAACGGCGGGATCTGAAACGAAGAGGTTCATGGTGAGGAGTTCGCTGAAACGAAAGCATACTAGCCCCCGCAGGGGGATGATCTACCCATCAAGTGTCATGATTGAACTCTCTTTTGGCCCGGGATGCGTTGCTTAAGAAAGTCAAATAGCTCAATTTAACCCTGCGGGTTTCAGTTTGCTGCGACAAAGAAAGATCATGAAGAAAGCAACTCATGCGCAGCAAAGACACTGCTTTCGCGCTCCACTGTGTCTGTCGCCGTATCACCTGCGGCACCCGTGACCGAGAAGCTTTGGGCATGGAATTCAAACCTTTCCATGGAGACAAAACAATGCGCTGGTTCAAACGACTGATCATGGCCCTGCTGATGCTGGCACTCATCGGGGGCGGCGGCTATTGGTGGCGTGTACACTCGACGGCAGCAGCGGAGCCTGTGCTGAAGACTTCGCCGGTGAAACGTGGAACGCTGGTCGCAATGATCAGCGCGACTGGCACAGTGGAGCCGGAGGAAGTGGTGGATGTGGGGGCGCAGGTGGCGGGGCAGATCATCAACTTCGGCAAGGATGCGAAGGGCGAAGAGGTGGACTACGGTTCGCCCGTCGAAGCCGGCACGGTGCTGGCCCAGATTGACGATGCACTTTACAGCGATGCCGTTGCGCAGGCGCAGGCCAATCTGGACAGCGCGGAGGCCAATGTGTTGCAGATGGAGGCCAAGCTCACCGCGGCGCAGCGGGACTGGGACCGTGTGCGGAAATTTCCTTCCGGCGAGTCTGTCGCGGCTACGGTGTATGATCAATACCTTGCCACGCTCGACACCGCCAAAGCCAGCCTCGCGGCCGCGCAGGCAGCGGTTGCGCAGATGAAGGCCGCGCTGCATGCGGCGCAGCGCAATCTTGCCTACTGCACGATCAAGGCGCCTGTCAAAGGCGTGGTCATTGACCGTCGTGTGAACATCGGCCAGACGGTGGTGTCGAGTTTGAGCGCGCCAAGTTTGTTTCTCCTGGCGAAGGATCTGCGGCGCATCCAGGTCTGGGTCTCGGTGAACGAGGCGGACATCGGTCACATCGTGGTGGACAGCCCGGCGACTTTTTCCGTCGATGCCTTTCCGGGTCAGGAATTCCACGGCACCGTGGGAAAGGTTCGACTCAACGCAACGATGACGCAAAACGTGGTGACTTACACGGTTGAGGTGAACACCGACAATCCCGACGGCAGGCTGCTGCCCTATCTCACGGCCAACGTGAAGTTTGAAGTGGGACGGCGCAATGATGTGCTCATGGTGCCAAACGTGGCGCTGCGCTGGTGGCCGGAGGCGGGCCTTGTTTCCCCTGATGCGCGCAGCGCGGCCCATGCCGCCCGCAAGGCGGGTAATGAAAGCGAGGGGCAACAGCAGCAGGGCACGCTTTGGATTGCAGACGGCCAATTTGTGAAGCCATTGGAGATCAGCGCGGGACTCACAGACGGCACGATGACGGAAGTCTCCGGTGCCGAACTGAAGGAAGGGATGGAAGTGGTCGTCGGCCAGCAAACGCGCGAGGCCGCCAGCGCTGCGGCTGCAGCGGGCGCGAGCCCGTTCACACCCCGCATGGGGCGCAAATAAAGTAGCAACCCCGCGCCCACCGCCATGGAACTGCTCGAAATGAACAACGTCTGCAAGACCTACCATCTGGGTGAGGTGGATCTGCCCGTTTTGAAGGGCGTGACGTTGAAGATCGCGCGGGGCGAGCTCGTCGCGCTCATGGGCGCCAGCGGCTCGGGCAAAAGCACGCTGATGAACCTTCTTGGCTGCCTCGACCGGCCGACGAGCGGGGAGTACTGGTTTGATGGCAAGGATGTGTCCAAGTTTTCCATCAACGAACGCGCTCGCCTGCGCAGCCAACGCATCGGCTTTGTGTTTCAGACTTTCAACCTTCTCGCGCGCACCTCTGCCATCGAGAATGTGATGATGCCGCTGACGTATGCGCGTGAAAATCTCACCGACCGCGAGATGCGCGAGCGTGCGGCGGCGCTGCTGGAAAAGGTCGGCCTGAAGGACCGCATGGATCATCAGCCTTCGCAGCTGTCCGGCGGCCAGCAGCAGCGTGTGGCCATCGCACGTTCGCTGGTCAACCGGCCGCAGGTCCTGCTCGCGGACGAGCCGACGGGCAATCTCGATTCACGCACCAGCGAGGACATCCTGACGATGTTTCAGCAGCTCAACCGCACCGAAGGGATCACGATCATCCTGGTCACGCATGATCAAACCGTGGCGGGTCACGCGCAGCGCACCATTCGCATCCGCGATGGATTGATCGCCGGGAATGAGGTCACAGGAGGAGGTTTGCCATGAGACATTATCAGATCATCAGAACCGCGCTGCGAGCCTTGCGCCGCAATGTCATGCGGGCTTCGCTCACCACACTCGGCATCGTCATTGGCGTGGCGGCGGTGATTGCGATGATGGAGATCGGCAACGGCTCCACGATCGCCATCGGGCGCACCATCGCCAGCATGGGGGCCAACAACCTGCTGGTACAGCCCGGCACCGCCGCGAGTGGCGGCGTGAGTTTTGGAGCGGGCACCGTGATGACGCTCACGCCCGAGGATGCCGAGGCCATCGCGCGCGAATGTCCCGCCGTGGGCGGCGTCGCACCGGCGGTGCGCGCACGCACGCAGGTCGTCCATGGCAATCGAAACTGGGTGCCCATGTTCATCTATGGCACCACCCCCGCCTACCTTGATGTGCGTGACTGGGCGACGATGAGCGAGGGGGAGGCCTTCACGGATCGCGATGTGCGCAACGCCAACAAAGTCTGCCTCGTCGGCCAGACGGTGGTGCGCGAACTTTTCGGCGGTGCCTCGCCAATCGGGCAGGAGATCCGGCTGCAGAACGTCGCTTTCAAGATCGTCGGCGTGCTTCCCTTCAAAGGCGCCAACATGATGGGCATGGATCAGGACGACGTGGTGCTCGCGCCGTGGACCACCATCAAATACCGCGTCGTTGGATCCTCGGCCTCGGTGGGGAATCAGAGCGCGGCTGCCAGCGTCGGCTCGGTCAACACGCTCAAGCAGCTTTATCCCAGCTCCGCTCTCAGCCTTTATCCACTGCCTTCCGCCACCCAACAAGCCGACCGGCCGGAGCCGGTGCGCTTCACCAACGTGGATCAAATCATCGCCGCCGCGCGCACAGCGGCGGAGATTCCCGCAGCCATCCAGCAGATCCGCGCCGTGCTGCACGAGCGCCATCATCTGCGCGCGGACGAAGCCGATGATTTCAACGTTCACGACATGACGGAAGTGACCAAGGCGATGAGTTCCACCACCGTGCTGATGACGAAACTGCTGCTCGTTGTGGCCATGATATCGCTGGTCGTCGGCGGTGTGGGGATCATGAACATCATGCTGGTCTCCGTCACGGAGCGCACGCGGGAGATCGGCCTGCGCATGGCGGTGGGCGCGGAGCCGTCAAGCATCCTGCAGCAGTTCATGGTGGAGGCCGTCGTGCTATGCCTGCTCGGCGGCGCGGGCGGCATTCTCGTGGGTCGCGGCTGCTCCTATCTGGTGAATCTCCTGCTGCACTGGCCCACCGCCACATCGGTGGGAGCCATCATCGCCTCCGTGGTCGTGTCCGCCGCCGTCGGCATCGTGTTCGGTTACTACCCTGCGTGGAAGGCCTCGCGCTTCGACCCGATCGACGCCCTGCGCTACGAATGAGTGCCATCCCAAATAGTGCTGCAGTATGAAATCCAAATCTCCGCGTTTCACCTTTCGTGAGCGCTCCCAATTCCACGATTTGCAGGGGACGCGTTGATTTTTTCTGCGCTCATTACATCGCCCGGCGGTCTGCATGCGATTATCCAAACAGTCCCATGACCGGCTTGCCGGTGGAGAAGGGCGGGCGGGAGAGGCCGGTGTTCATGGTGAGATCGTTCAAAGGCACACCCAGGGCATGAAGCACGGTGGCGTGGAGATCCTGCACGGTGACGGGATCGCTCACCGGAGCGGAGGCAGTCTTGTCGGATTCGCCGTAAACCGCGCCGCCGCGAATGCCACAGCCGGCGACGATGGCGGAGAAGCACTTGGGCCAGTGCTGGCGTCCGGGTGGTCCCTGTGTGAGGATGATGGGCGTGCGTCCGAATTCACCGACGGCAACGACCAGCGTGTCTTCGAGCAGGCCGCGCTGCTTGAGATCCGTGAGGAGCGCGGAGAGCGCCTGATCGAGGCGTGGCAGGCAGAAGTTCATGCCATACGAGCCACCGCCGAAGGCGTTGCCCATGCCCATGTTGCCGCCATGCATGTCCCAGCTGGAGCTGGGCGGGCCGCCGCCTTTTTCGTTGGGAGCGGCACCGACCCAGCCATTGACGGTGATGAAGCGCACGCCTGCCTCGACCATGCGCCGGGCCAGCAGGAGATTCTGACCGAGCGGATGCATGCCGTAGCGTTCGCGCACGGCCAGCGGCTCACTCTTCAAATCAAAAGCCTGCCGTCCTTCAGGGCGGGTCATGGAGTCGTAGGCTTTCTCGCGGAGTTCGTTCCAGTCCTTGCCCTGCGGATTGTCCGCGAGGAGCTTGGATTCCAGGTCTGCCAGCAGCTTGCGCCGCTCCCACAGACGCTCGGGATCTCCCATGTTATAAATCTCCGGCGGCGTGAAATTCGGCATCGCGGGGTGGTTGGTCTCGGAGCCGATGAACACCGGCGCATGCGCAGACCCCAGGTACCCGCCGGAGCCGATGTTCGGTGCGCAGAAGACCGGCGGTCCCACGCATTTGATGAGCCAGGCGTTGGAGACGAGGTTCTCCTCACTCGGCAGATGCTTGGCCACCACGGAGCCGAGATAGGGCAGGCCGTCGGGCTCGCCCTGCTTCACGCGCTCGATCAGCTGCCCGCTGAGCAGGTTGTGCATTGCGTCGAAATGATTGTTGATCGGCCCGGGGTGTGTCATCGAGCGGATGAGGCAGAACTGATCGGTCACCTTCGCCAGCATCGGGTGCAGCTCGCTCAAGTGCATGCCCGGCACCTTGGTGCGGATGGGTTTGTACGGGCCGCGGATCTCGGACGGTGCGTCCGGCTTGAGATCCCAGGTGTCGAGCTGGCTCGGGCCGCCGCACAGCAGCAGAAAGATGCAGCGCTTCTTCGAAGCCACCGCTTTGCCCGAGGCATCCAGCTTGTCCTTGCCGACGACCAGTCCTGGGATGGCGAGGTTCAGTGCGCCGATGCCACCGGCTTGAAGAAACTGGCGGCGCGAGGTCGGGAGGATGTTCATAAACAGTGGCTGTTCGAGACAAATGGAAAGTTGCCTCAGGCAACATGCCCCGTGCAGACCCCGGGGCCGGATAGTTACGTCACCACGCGCCGGGATTTCTCATCAGCGGCATGAATGGCCAAAGATACAAGTATTCGCCAGCTTCAACGAGTGAACGGCGCGCAGGCCAGGCTCAGCAGTGCGAATTACCAGCTGCCGCAGAACACGGCTGCTGGGGGAAGCCCGACATCACTCAGACGCCGGGTGCCCCCAATTCCTTGCTCATCACCTGGCAACGCTACCAGGATGAAGCCGAAACGCTGATGGATGTGAAATACGCCATGCTTGATCTGCGGTCGAAGAAGTTCACGCCGGAGACCTGCCTGATGGACCCCAAACCCGTGCAGGTTCTTCAGGCGCATCCCGCCGTGGCCTTTTGGAATGATGCAAGGCGGCTTTTTTATTGCGAGCGCCAGCACGGCGATCCGCGAGGTCACATCGTGGAGATTTCCGCTGAGCGATGGCCGGACTTTCGTCAGCACTCCTCCTTCAAGGAAAACGCCGTGACACCTGAACTGGGATTTCATTCCCATGTGCAATTCCTTCCGGTTGCCAGCTCGGGCGCGCGGCTTTTCTACACCACGGGCAATCGTGCTGACAAAATCAGCTGCTCGAACATTCGGTCGGACGGCCAATGGAATCCGGGGCCGCATTTCCTGCGATCGCAGTGGAATCAGCCAAACCCAAGTGGTGGCTTGGTCATGGAAACGCAGGCAAACCGCAGTAAGTTCACTGAGAGCCCCCCCCACAATCCAGGGCATGTGCAATATCGTTCATCGAACAAGCCACGTCTGGAATTGAGCAATAGAGGCACTAGACGCATTTGGCTGCGAGCGGGTAGCATCTGACACATGAGCAGTTTTCGACTCCGCCCCCGCTTTTCGCACGTGATCGACTTGGATGTGGAGGCTGCAGTTGAGCTGATCGCCCACTATGCCCGCGAACATGCCGACCGCTGCCAGGTAAAAAGCTTTCCGGGCTTTGTGAGCCTGCATGTGGTGGAAAAAGACACGCATTACTGGTCGCCACGCCTCAGTCTGAGCCTGGAGACCGAAGGTGAAGGGAAAACACGTGTGAGTGGAACCTATGGTCCAAACACCAATGTGTGGGCGGCCTTTCTCTACGGCTACATGCTGGTTGGCTCGGTCGGGCTGTTTTCAGGAATATTGGGGACCTGTCAGTGCTGGCTTGGTATGCAGGCATGGGGGCTGTGGATCGCCACCCTCATGGGGCTGATCGCGGTGGGGATGTACCTCACGGCCCAGTTCGGCCAGAAGATCGGGGCACAGCAAACATTCCAGCTGCATCAGATTTATGAGTCTGCAGTCGGGCAGGGTGTGGAGATCGGGTGATGAGCTTTCTGCGCTGGTGGGTGGGATCATTGCTTTGATGCGGACCTCTGCTCCAAGGGATCCCACCCTGATGGTGTAATCCTGCGGTAAATGCCGCTTGCCCCATATTGAGTGGGTGAAAATTAAAAGCCCCGCCGAATGGCGGGGCTTCTTGGAGAGCTAATTATCTCTGCTGATGACGGGTTTTAGTTTCCGCCGCGCAGCAAGTAAAAGATGAGGAGCACGGGAAGGGGAATGCCGAGGAGCCAGAGAAGGGCATAGCCAATCTTGCCCTGTTGCATGTGCTGCCATTGATTGATCAGTGTGGTTTTCATAATAGTGACGGTTAAGGATTTGTGGTTTGTTGGATCGCACCTGACATGTCTCGTGGTGCTAGAGCTCGTTTAAAATGCGCTCCACTTCTTCACGGGATTTTCCCAGCCGCTGCTGCAGATGGCCGTAGAGTTCGTCTTCCTTGCCTTTTTCATACATCACGTCGTCATCGGTCAACTGGCCAAACTTCTGCTTCAGCTTGCCCTTCATCTCGTTCCAGTTGCCCTTGATCTTGAGCTGTGCTGGAGAGTCGGTGGCCGCCTCGTGGACTTTTTCCCGGGTTTCTTCGCTGACTTTGGTGGATGAATGCTTTTCACAGGCCGTAATGCAGAGCGCCAGACACGGCAGGATGAGAATGGTTTTGAGGTTTGTTTTCATGATGTGGGGTTGGGTTTGGGTGAAATGGGGGACGGCGTTCATTTTTGAATGCTGCCCGGCCAGTGCATGGATGGCCTGAGGGACACCGGTTTAGATTGAGCGGGCCTTTGTCCTAACATCGCGCCTCACCGCAGTGCCGGTTGCATGGATGAGGCCGTTGCATCCGCTGCTGGAAAAGGGGTCTCCACCTGCCTGGCTGCGTTTCAGCGACAGGTTGTCTGCTGATTGGCAGCTGAGGTCAGTGCTGACATTCATTGCGATACATCCACCCATGGCTTCGTGCCGATGGCATGCAGCACCTGCTTTTTTGCTTCGCTGAGGGCACTCGCTTTCATGCAAACGCTTCCAGCTTAAATTCTTCCCATGAGGGCAAGGATCAATAGGATGACGAGCACCAGGCCGAGGCCGCCGCTCGACGCATAGCCCCAGCTGGTGCTGTAGGGCCAGGCGGGCAGTGCGCCGAGGATCAGAAGGATGAGGATGACCAGTAGTAGTGTGTTCTTGCTGCTGTTTCGCAGCGGCGGCACTGCGTGGCTGTAGCATGCTTTTCACTCATGCCACACGGTTGAGCGGGCATTTGGGGGAACCCTGATGTTTTATCAGGGGTCAGGCTTCACCTGACAGGATGGACGGGGTCAGCTCGGGTTGTGAGGCGGGATGAAGTTTTGTATCTCATCTCACCATGAAAACATTCACCACCACATCCTTCACTGAATCGCCTTCCCACAACGAAATCGACACCCAGCAGCCACCTGACGAAGAACTCATGGCTGCCATCCAGCAGCGCGACGCCGGCGCGCTGGAAATTCTCATGCAGCGCTATCGCCGTCTGCTCAAGAGCGCCATCATGCGCACCGTCAATGACGACGCCGCTGCAGAAGACGTCCTGCAGGAGTGCTTCTTCGAACTGTGGCGCCAGGTGGATCACTACTCAGCTGCCAAAGGCCGACCTCTGGCATGGCTGATGACTCTGGGCAAACGACGTGCCATCGATCACCTGCGCCGCTCCCTGGCCTACTGCCGCGCCAAGGACCGCATGGAAAACGCCATCCAGCAGACCGAGACCTTCACGCAGGATTCTGCCGCCGATTGTGAGCAGGCCGATCTCGGGCGCGTCCTCGTCCAGCATCTCTCCTTGCTGCCACAAGCACAAAAGCAGGTGATCGAACTCGCCTTCCTGCAGGGCATGAGCCAGCGTGAAGTGGCGCAGGCCACCCATTCACCGCTTGGCACGGTCAAAACCCGCATGGAGCTCGGCCTGAAAAAGCTGCGCCAGACCTTCCGCACACGCAGCGCCATTCACACCCTGCAGGCCGCTTAATCTACAGCCGCGACACTCTTTCCTCCATCTCGGCCATGGCGTTCGCGCCGGCAGCTGGGATGGAGGATTTTTTATGGGTGTCCCAAAATGAACAAAGGTTGCGCAGCAGTGCCTGTCATCCCACCCGCAGGAACGGCCTCGAATCACTGAGAACGCACCGGACCACCGTAAGAGGTGGGTCTAGTTCTGCATGTATGCAAAGCCGGACTGCTTGAGCGGGCCGCCAAAAAGCGGGACATTGTCGGCCAGTTGCACAAATTCCCACGACTTCTTGCCGTTAGCCCGGATCTGATAGGTCCGGCGAAAGTGATGATGCACATCCTCCTCGGTTTTGGTCTCTTTGCCTTGTGCCAGATAGGCCGCGAAGATTGGAGGCATGTTCATCTCCAGCCAGTTCACCATGCGCTTTTCTTCAGCCACAATTTGGTCGCAGATGCGGACCACTTCCAGCAGGCCCAGCTGCGAGGCGCGTGTGCGCTGGATGGTATGGCAGGCGATCTCAAAATGCTCCGTCACAAGGACCATAAGGACGTCCTTGATGCGCTCATCCCGGGCAAAGGCCGTGCCTGTGCTCTTCACCAGATCCATTCCCGTCCCCGGTGCCTTCATGGTTTTCAGCAGCGCTACAGGGTCGGTTCCCAGCTGCTTCAAGAAGGTGGCGATGGCTTCCGCATGGCGCCGCGTTGCGCCGCTGTGTTGCGCCGCTGTGTTGCGCATGGCGGGGCAATGGGATGGATTATCAGACAGTTTCTTCAGGGCTGTTTCCAGGGTTTTACCCAAGGCATAAATATCGCTCAGTCGGTCGATGAGTTCGTCTTGGGTGGTCATGAGATCGGTGGAAAGGGGTGTCGTGAACCGGATTTGGTCGCCGGCTGCACGTTGCCTGTGAATTCGCACCTCAGGTGTTGCCTGCGCTTCAGGCGCAGTGCTGGTCATGCCATCAGGTAAACAATCCCCAGGCCTGTCAGGACCGTCGTGACAGCAGGCCAAACCGGTCATCCCTCCTGCGTGGTCATCCATTCAATCGCAAAATCCATCAGCTCCGCCGAGTCTTTGAAGCCAAGCTTTTCCTTGATGTGTGAACGGTGGGTTTCGATGGTCTTCACGCTGAGATTCAGCGTTTCGCTGATCTCACGCGTGGTCTTGCTGCGTCCGAACAATTGCAGCACTTCGAGCTGACGCTCTGAGAGATTTTCCAGTGGGGAGCCGCAGTCATCGGTGCTGCCGGCGATGGTTTTGAAAATCAGTTTATCACTGAACTTCGGGCTGACGTAAATGCCGCCGCTGCTGACCTTTTTCAGTGCATCAAGGATATTCTCCATCGCCTGCTGCTTCATCACGTAACCCTTGGCACCTGCTCGCAACGCGCGGAGAGCGTAGATTGATTCGTCATGCATGGAGAGCATGAGAATGATGAGTGCAGGGCGCTCGGCCAGCATATGCTTGATCAGTTCGATCCCGTTTGTCCCGGGCATTGACACATCCATCAGCACCATGTCGGGCTCATGCAGACGCATGGCTTCAAGCGCAAGATTCGCATTGGCCGCCTCCGCGCAGACGGTCACATCGGAGGCGTGGCTGAGATACTGGCAGATGCCATGGCGGAAGACCGGATGATCATCCACGACAAGCAGTCGCCTGCCGACGCTGATCGCTGCTGGCGCGCTGGGGGCGGCGGGTGCTTGGAGGTTCATTGGAAGCTTGAGAAATGAGCCCAAGACCAGGCGATGGGTTGCCCCGAGGTCAGATTGGCTTCCATCCCATCGCAGATGTCAGAACCTCCGGATGTCCTGTTTTGTGAATCCATCTGCCGCCTTTCTTTCACTGCGAGATGCGGAGTCACAGCGTCAGCAAAAAGGCCACGAGGTCTTTTTTCTCCTCTTCATTGAGATGGATTTCCAGCACCAGATTGAAGAACTCGACGGTGTCCGCGATCGTGAGCAGGCGGTCGTCATGCAAATACGGGGGTGAGTCTTTGATGCCGCGGAGCGGGAAGGTCTTGATGGGGCCGTCGGCGCTCGCTTTGCGGCCATTGATCATCTTCTCCTTGAAGAAGCGTTCCACCTGCAGGTTGTGCATGCTGTTGTCGGTGTAGTAGGGCGCTGGGTGGCACACGGCGCACTGGGCTTTGCCAAAGAAGAGCGCCTGCCCGCGCAGTTCCGCCTCGCTGGCCCTGGCGGGGTGCAGCTTGCCGAACACGTCAAGCTTGGGTGCGGGCGGGAAATCCAGCAGTGCCTGAAACTCCGCCATGAAGTGGACCTGGCTGCCGCGTTCGAGGACGTTCACACCTTTTCGTGCTGCGTCTGCCGGGATGCCGTCAAAGTAGGCCGCACGCTGCTCGAACTCGGTGAAGTCTTCCACCGTTTTGAGCGCACGCTGGGAGCCGAAGAGCCGCTGGACGTTCAGGCCGCGCAAGGAGGGCGTGTCAATGCGGTGACGGTGCTCATTGGGACGGATGTCACCCACGGTGTGAGTCGCTGCGTTGGTGTGCCCGTTGGCATGGCAGTCGAAGCAGGCCACGCCGAGGCTCGGATGCATGCTGCGGCGGTCTTCAGTGCTGTTGAACTGCTGCTGCGGGAAGGGGGTGACGAGCAGTCGCAGCCCCTCCAGTTGCTTGGGATTGAGGATGTCTTTGAAGAGGCCGTAAAAATTGGTCTGAGTCACCAGTTTCCCCTGGGATACATCGCCAAGGTCGGGCCGTGTGGTGAGATAGATGGGCGCGGGAAATTCCGGCAGCAAATGCTGGGGCAGATCATAGTCGAGGTCGAAGCGCGACAGATCGCGCGCAGTCTGCTTCTGCGTTTCTTCAATGAGTGGTTTTGGAAACACCATTCCACCTGCTTCGTGGTGAGGGTGCGGCAGCGGGTAAAATCCTGCCGGCCACAGATTTTTGCTCTGGATGATCTCAGGTGACATCGCTGCCAGCTTGTCCCACGTCATTCCCTCCGGCAGTTTCACACGCACGCCGGTCTGCACCGGTTTGCCGCGTGCCATCGTTACCTCCTTGGCGGGGCGGTCTGTGAGGTCGTAGCGTTCGTTCAGCAGCTTTTGCTGTCGCTCGGCAAACGCGGTCTTTTCCTGCTGCAGGCGTTTGACGAGAGAGTCGAAGTCTTCTTCCGCGGCGGCCAGCAGGCCGCCCGCAAGCAGTGCGGCTGCGCAAGCGGACACGAAACGAGGAATGCGAAATGGATTTTTCATGGCAGTGGGTGGGAAGTGGGGTTGGCGTGGACCTTGTCAGAAAAGGAATCGCAACTGACCGCCGGCCTGGTCGTTCAGTCTTCCGGCCTGGTGTCTTGCCTGCGGCCGAAGATATTTTTCAAAGCAGACATCCGGCCGCAGCCGCGAATGCGATTGCATGGAAAATCGCTGCTCCCCATGAAAGCACGTGCCACACCCATAACCTTTTCTCCGGAGAAGATGATCATGGAAGCGCACCTCACACTTTTAACCTGATGCCATAGGATGAGCTACCGCGCCATTATCCATGACTTAAACACCGGACGCTTCCTGCTGCGCTGCCATGTCGAGGGGCATGACCTCCATGAGGCGGAAAATGCAGCCATAGCCAAAGCCGCATTGACGACCAAAGGCCACCCCTGCGACATGGACGTCAGGCATCTGCATCAGTGCTGTGAGCGCGGCTTTGTCCATGCGCCTGACAGTCAGCCCTGTCCCCACGCGCATTAGAAATCAGCCGCCATAGGCTGATGTGTCACTTTCCGCAATATCACATGGGATGAGGAGTAGTGGGAAAGTGGCGCGTTTCAGCACATCCGCAGATGTGCTGCCAAGAAAGAAATGGTAGAGCGCGTTGTGGTGATGTGCCCCCATAATGACGAGGTCCGCATTCAAGCTCGCAATTTCAGCCAGCGCTGTTTCCGAGATCGGTCCTCTAGATTGCACCGCCCTCGCTTCCAGTCCTTGCCACGTGCAAGACTCCAGCGCCACCGTCGAACAGCTCAGCGACCGCGAGATCGAAGTCTTCCGCGCCGTCGGTGAGGGGCGTGGCACTCGTGAGATTGCACGCACTCTCTTCCTCCGCGTCAAGACGGTGGAGACTCACCGCGCGCACATCAAGGAAAAGCTCCAGTTGAAAACCGCCCCTGAACTGGTGCGCGCCGCTGTCGAATGGGTCAATGGCGAGGCCAATCTCTAAACCCATCTTTATGTATGTGGGCGAGCCCGGTAGATTTGTGAGAGAAAACCCATCCGCTTTCCAAACTCCTGCGATAGATCTGTGAGGCGTGAAAAGCAGCTCGACCAGCGATGGACTGAGCAACCGAAATGCCTTTGGTCCTGACCGACTCTTCCGTTGGTCAGGACTCTTTTTTGTCGGGAACGTACGTGCTTTGCACCTGAATGATGCATCAGGTCCGGGCGGGGAGTTGCGTCGAAAAATGGCACCTGTTCCGGGTGCCTTCCCCAGTGAAAAGCAGGTTTTGGCGGGTGCTGAGAAACGGCGGAATGGCCTGCATCAGCAATGCATCCGCAGGGCTGGCCTGTGCCGATGACATGCCTCCGTCAGTTTGGCTCCATAGTCCCCGAACACGCCCAGCAATGGGCGGTTTTTTTTGAGGCAAATCCTCGGAATTTCGACCCCTCTGGCATCCGGACGGGCGGCAGAAAACGATGGTGTCAGGAACAGACGGGAAGAAAAGCCATCCATTAAACTCAAAAAAGACCATGAACATGCCCCAGCACCCAGGTGAAAACACCCTCCAGAGCACAGCAGCCGTGGGCAGCCTTCATCTATGGACCGATGGCATGAGCAGACTTCTCACCACGACCGCACAGCAGATCGGCAGGATTTCCAAAGCCGCTGTCGCCGTGTTCTCGCGCCCCCATAAAGTTTCTTCTCTTCAAGTCACCTGGGCGGGCATTTTGCGTTCAGATCGCGATCAGCTCGTGCCTGAACCGAGTGAAGAACTGCGCTTTCAGGTGGCCAATCAGATGTTTCTCTGTGAAGAGGGCAGGACGTTGGTGTTTGATGACCAATGGAACCCGGATGCATGGGACCACATGAATGGCTACCGCGTGGTATTCCTGGCCGGTTCTGCGCGTGAGTTCAAAGAACCCCTGTTGCAGCGGATGCAGCAGTTCATCACCCGGCTTGGGCGGATTTAGAAGGCCTCACGCGGAGCTATTTTCTCCTCCGCGACCAGTGACCCAGGATACGGCGGCCGCGCTTCCCCGGCAGCCGCCTGGAAATGCCGGACACGCTGTCCTGAGCGGCGCACAAGCAGCCGCGGTACATGATGATGACCCCGGAGAGGTAGATCCACATCAGCAGGACGATCACCACGGCGAACGCACCATAGACCGTGTTGAAGTTGCTCAGGTCATACACATAGTGTTCAAAAAGACGACGGCAGACCTGCAGCAGAATGGTCGTCAGAAAAGCGGCGAACGCGACTTCAGAATGTAGTTCACCACCGTGGCATGGTCCCAGATTTGAGAACCTG